>NZ_DATMFA010000074.1:0-110725 GCF_035556475.1 Paracoccus sp. (in: a-proteobacteria)
TCGGGCATCGCCCGGCGCTGGTCCTGATCGCGCTGCAATATGTCATCTCTCGCAGACTGGGCCATCGCGTTGAAATGGCGGATGACGTCGCGCCGGTCAAGGATCGGCGAGGCGGTGCGAAGGGCGACCGCCTCGGACTTCGTCCTCTAGGCAGACCGCCCCGCCGCGCGCAGGATCGCCATGGTCGCGGCATGGGCCATCGCGGCGCGGCCGGTCGCAATCCTTCGTGATCCGAGGCAATGGGCCACGATCCGCACGAGGTCGGCGCGGTGCCTTGCCTCCGTCTTGTGTAGGACCGCGCGGATCTGGTTGCGAACGGTATTGAGCGAGGTCTTTCGCTGATCGGCGATGTCGGAGGTCGAGGCCCCGTCCCAGATCGTCAGCGCGATCCCGGCCGCGGTCAGGCCGAAGGCCTGTGCCAAGGCCTGTTCCGGGGGCGCGATGCCCGAGCGGCGCGAGATGAGGAACACCGTCCGTTCGGTCGAGGCCCATGGATTCTGCTGGCCGCCGGGGAATTGCGGGATCGGAAGGTTCGGATCAAGGATTTTCACGGCGAGGATATCCCATATCTGTGAGCCCTGATTGAAGGTGACGCCCAAGGGCGCGCGACCCGAGATCCTGCGCTGCTGGCCGAGCGCGGCCTCGGCCCATTCCTCGGCCCGCTCATCGCCAAAGCGCAGCCGTCCCAGCACGTCGATGCGCAGGAGCGAGGGATGCAGCCGGATCGCCCCGTCATCGGCCCAGAGGACGTGGCGCTTGTGATCGGTGACGATGACGCCCCCGGACATGCCGGGCTGCAGCGCATCGGCCGTGGCGGCGACGATCTGACCGGTCAGCCGGTTCATTACCTCGCTGACCTGAAAGGCGTGGGAGAGATGCGGCTCGAGCGCGTCGAGGAGGCGGAGCGCCCTGCCCTCGAGCCTCGACCAGTCGCGCCTGCGGATATTCAGCGAAAGCACCCAGCTGCGGCTGCCGACCGGACGCGTGCGGATCGCGACGGCGCCGACCAGATCCTCCTGCGGGCGCATCCAGTCATTGTAGAATTCCGAGCGGAACAACTCCTCGGGCGGAATGTCGGCATTCGACGGGCGCGCGACGCCCAGCGGCAGGAGTTCGGATTTCGGAACGAACGGATTGATGCTGTGGTAATAGCTGAGATAACCCTCGGCAAACTCCGGCTCGTAGCCGCTTGCGCCGGAGAGAAAGATCGCCCCCGTGCGCTGGTCATGGCCATGAAGCGAGAGTTTCGCGCCGTCGAGGCGATCCCTGATGCAGGAAAACACATCGCCCCAGCCGCAGGGATCGAGCGCGGCCCTGTGGAGCGAGGACACGATCTCGGCCTGTCCGGGGATCTGCGGCGCCATTTGGCCAGCCCTCCTCGACAATCAGGGGGGAAGGGACGCCCCTTTGAAGCGGGATGATACCACCGATTCCGGTTCCGCCGCATCATCCATGCGGACCATGCGCGGGACAGCGCAAATGGGAACGCCGCCCTTCGGGGTTTCCGACCGGGCGGCGCCGCGTTCCTGTCCTTACGAGGCTTACTGGCCGAGCTTCTTGCCGACCAGTTCCTGCACCGCGGCGGGGTTGGCCTTGCCGCCGGTCGCCTTCAGCACCTGACCGACGAACCAGCCCGCGAGCTTCGGGTTGGCGCGCGCCTTCTCGACCTGTGCGGGGTTCGCGGCGATGATCTCGTCCACCGCCTTCTCGATCGCGCCGAGGTCTGTGACCTGCTTCATGCCGCGCGCCTCGACGATCGCGGCGGGCTCGCCGCCCTCGGTCCAGAGGATCTCGAACAGGTCCTTGGCGATCTTGCCCGAGATCTCGCCCTTGGCGATCAGGTCGATCACGCCACCAAGCTGGGCGGCGGTCACGGGCGAGGTCTCGACCGTCAGGCCTTCCTTGTTCAGCCGGCCGAAAAGCTCGTTGATGACCCAGTTCGCGGCCATCTTGCCGTCGCGCCCGCCCGCGTCGCCGCCATTCACCACGGCCTCGAAATAGTTGGCGTTCTCGACCTCAGCGGTCAGCACGCCCGCGTCATATTCCGAAAGGCCCAGTTCCTTGACGAAACGCGCCTTCTTCTCGTCCGGCAGTTCCGGCATTTCCGTGGCGATGTGGTCGACCCAGGATTGCTCGATCTCGAGCGGCAGCAGGTCGGGATCGGGGAAGTAGCGATAGTCATGCGCCTCTTCCTTCGAGCGCATCGACCGCGTCTCGCCCTTGTCCGGGTCATAGAGGCGGGTTTCCTGCACGATGCTGCCGCCATCCTCCAGAATGGCAATCTGGCGGCGGGCCTCATATTCGATGGCCGCCTGGATGAAGCGCATCGAGTTCATGTTCTTGATCTCGCAACGCGTGCCGAGATGGCTGAAATCCTGCGTCTCCTGATAGCGCTCATAGGCGCCGGGCTGGCAGACCGAGACGTTCACATCGGCGCGCAGGTTGCCGTTCTGCATGTTGCCGTCGCAGGTGCCGAGATAGCGCATGATCTGGCGCAGCTTGGCGACATAGGCGGCCGCTTCCTCGGGGCCGCGGATGTCGGGGCGGCTCACGATCTCCATCAGGGCGACGCCGGTGCGGTTCAGGTCGACGAAGGACATGTTCGGGTCCATGTCGTGGATCGACTTGCCGGCATCCTGTTCAAGATGGATGCGCTCGATCCTGACGCGACGGGCGACGCCGGGAGCCATGTCCACGATCACCTCGCCCTCGCCCACGATCGGGTGGTAGAGCTGGCTGATCTGGTAGCCCTGCGGCAGGTCGGGATAGAAATAGTTCTTGCGGTCGAAGGCCGAGCGCAGGTTGATCCCTGCCTTGAGGCCAAGGCCGGTCTTGACCGCCTGCGCCACGCAGAATTCGTTGATGACGGGCAGCATGCCGGGCATGGCCGCGTCGACGAAGGCGACATGGCTGTTCGGCTCGGCCCCGAAGCCGGTCGATGCGCCCGAGAAAAGCTTCGCGTTCGACGAGACCTGGGCATGGACCTCAAGCCCGATGACCAGTTCCCAGTCCTGCTTGGCGCCCGAAATGACTTTGGGTTCCGGGGCGGTATAGGTCAGATGGTCAAGCATGGCGGTTCCCTTGGCGAGGTTGCTGGACCTTCTAGGCGCTTGGGGCGCGCCTCGCAAGGGCCGCGGGCGGGATCGCGGGCATCTCGCCCGGATGGCGGACTACCCGCTTTCGCCTAGCGGCCGTCCAGCATCCGCAATTCGCGTTGCCGGCCCGATTTCACATAGGTGACGCGGCCATCACCGATCGAATTGATCGTGCCGCCGTCGATCTTGTCGCCCAGCCGGACCGTCACCACGCGGCCATTGCGCAGCCGGATCAGCGCGCGGCTGGCATTCCCGGCCCCGATGATGCCGATGATCGTGGTGCGCCCGGTGTCGAGCGCCCGGGACTGGGTCGCGGATTTCGCGACATTCGCCGCAGTGGTGCCCCCGCGCGAGATATTCGCGGCAAGCTCAGGCTCGTCATCGACCTCTGGCGGCTTGTAGACCTGCTTGCGGGCGCGGGCGGTGCGTTCCTCGGCCTCGGCCTGGGCGCGGGCGCGGGCCTCGGCCTGGGCGCGGGCCTGCGCCTCGGCGGCGGCATCGGCCTGGGCACGGGCGCGGATGCGGGCCTCGGCCTGGGCCTGCAGCTGTTCGTCCAACGCGCGGCGGGCGGCCAGTTCCGCCTCGCTGGGTCCGGCGGGCGCGGCGGCCGCAGCCGCGACGACAGCCGGCGCGGCGGCGCCGGCGGTATCGGACGTTGCTGCATTACGGTCCGACCGGCGGGGCGGATGCGATGATGCGCTCAGGGACGACAGCCGCTTGGCGTTCGGGATCGCAGGCGAGGCATCGACCGCCGCCGCAATCGCCTTTTCGACCGCGGCATCCTGGATGCGGGCGCCGCCCGAAGGCCGTGCCGCGGGACGGGAGGAGCCGCGCAGCGATGCCGAACCACCGCTCGCGCGCGCGGGCGCGGCGCTCGCCTCGACATGGGCGGGGCGTTCCGGCGGGGCCTCAGCGGCGGAACGAAGGGCATTTTCAACCGCAGAGGGCGAAACCGCGTCGCTGACCGTCGCAGCGCCCGCAGGCTTGCGCTGCGGCCGGGCCTCGGCCAGCCGCGCGCCGGAGGAGGCCGGCAAGGACGCGGGCAGGCCACGGAGGCGCAAGTCCCTTGCCAGCGCCGCAAGCTGGCGGCGATCGGCGTCATCCAGAAGCAGTTCATCCCCCTCGGGCTGGATCAGGTCCGGCGCCGAGCCTTCGGGCCGCTGCGGCGGGCGTCCGGCGCGGCTGGTGGTCGGGGCCGGAAGGCTCGCCGGGACCGCGCGCTCGGTCACGCGGGGGGCGTTGGCACGGGTCGGGGGGCGGGCCGAAAGCTGGCTGGCCGCATAGGACATCGGATCCGACGGCACCCGGGGCGGCTCGTCGACGCGCGGAACCGAGGTGCGGGGCGTGCTGCGCCGGGGCGAAAGCTGCGGCCGAGCCGAACTGGTCAGCTGCGGATCGGGCGCAGCCACGCGCGCAACCTCCCGCACGGGTGCGGCGCTGCTCGGACGCTCGGGCCGAGGCTGGGCGCGCGGGGCCGTCGCCACCTTCGGCGCGACGACAGCGGCAGCGGCCGTCGCGGGGCGGGACGGGGCAGCGCGCGCCGGGGAAGCGGCCTGCGGCGCGGGCGCGGCTTCGCGGACAGGCGCGGCGGGTGTCGGGGCTGCGGGGGCAGTCGCCGCCTCCACGGGCGCGGCACTTGGCGGGACGACCGCCGCGGCCACCGCGGCTGCGGCGACAAGCACCCGGCGCGCTTCCTGCGGAGGCAATTGCGCGATGCTCAGCGGCGACGCGGTTTCAGGTTCGAAAGCCAATGCGGGATCGGAACTGGTCGCCGCCGCGGGGGGCAAGGCCGTTTCAGGCTGGGTGGTTGACGCCGTGTCCATCTGACCCGGCATCTCTGCGGGAATGGCCGGGGTCTCGGCGACCGGGATTTCTCCGGCGGCAGTTTCAGCGGCAGGAAGTTCGGCAGAGGGTGTCTCCTCCGCCGGGGTTTCCACAACCGGAACCTCGGCCGCCGCAATTTCAGGGGCAGGCTCGACCGTGGCATCATCGGCTGCGGGCGGCAAGGCCGCCACGCTCTCACCACCCTCGGCAGCCGGGTCCGGGGCGATCTCTCGGGTCGGCTCGCCGGCGACCGGACCCACCGAAACCGCCACAGCATCGGCTGCGGAACTGGCGACGGGAACATCGCGCGCACCGGGGGTGAGGAAGGCCCAGGCGGCAACCAGTCCCACCAGCAGAAGCACCAGCATCGCCACCAACCCCGAATGGCTGCGGCGATAGCCGACAGGCTGCGGACGCGGCGGTGCGGAAGGGGCGGCCCCGACAAGACGCGCCTGCCGGGCCTCCGATGCGCGCTGATGGACCGCGCGGGCGCGGGGATTGAGCTGATCGGCAGGCTCGGCCCCGGCGGGTTGCGGGGCGGGCGCTTCGGCTTCGGGCGCCGCGACAGGCTCGGGCGCGAAGAGGGTCGCGGAGGCGGAGTTGGCCAGTTCCTCGACGTCAGGCTCGGGTGATGCGTCAGGCTCCGGTGATGCGGCGGCCTCGGCCGCCTCGGCCCCCTTCTCACCCTCCGCCTCGGGCTCGCTCACGACCTCGGGCTGCTGGTCTTCGGAAAGAGCGGCGGGCGCCTCATCAGGCGCGTCCTCATCGGCATCCGCGGGCAGCATCAGCTCGGCCGCGGTCACGCTGGCCTGCGCCGGGTCGATCCGGGGGCGGCGGCGCTCGGGGATGCAGAGGATGAAGGCCGGCTCGCCGCGGAACTGTTCTCCCTCGGGGGCGGCGCAGAAACGCTGCCCTTCGAACCCGTAGTCGCGCGCAAATTCCAGCGCCTCGCGCAGAGTCTGGCGCGCCACCGCGGCGACGCGCACGCTGTCGCCATCCCCCTCCCAGTCGAAGGAAAGCTCTTCGATCGGATAGGGCGTCAACCCGTCGAGCGACCGGGCGACGGCCCCTTCGCGATCACCAGAAGGCGCGATGGTCAGCGTCGTATAAAGGATCTGGTCGTCGGGAATGACGAGGGTGACGGCAAGCGGAACCTCCTGCCCCTCGCCTGTCGCCATCATCCTGAGCCGGCCCAGCATCTCGCGGAACTCCGGCTCCTCGAAATCGACGGAACCCAGATGCCGCCAGGCGGATTGCGACTGGTCCGATCCCTCCGGGGCAGCAACATCACGCTTTTGCAGATGCACGGCCTCGCCGCTGAAAGACAGGGCATATTCGGAGACGGAATCAAGCGACATCTATGGGTTTTGCCTTGCGGTTCCGGGCGCCGTGGCGCGCAAACAAATCGTTTGCATGAACTACCCCAGAACGGGCCGCGTGAAAAGCAGAACACCTTTTTGTGAGGGATCGGAAACCGTCCCTCGTGGTTATATCGTTTCGACTGCAACACCTTGCGGCGATATCGCTTTTCGCCGCACCAAGGAGATGACCACATGTCCCCTTTCCGACCCTTCCTGACGGCAGCATCCCTGGTTGCGCTGCTGGCCGCGCCCGCCTTCGCGCAGGCCCCCGCACCCGGTCCGAACGATCCGCCGCCGCCCGGGGCCGGCCATCACCGGATGGGACCGCATGCCGCGAAGCTGAGCGTGACCGGCCATGGCAAGGCGACCGCCGCCCCGGACCTTGCGCAAATCACGCTGGGCGTCAGCACCGAGGCCGCGACCGCCGAAGAGGCGATGAGCCAGAATTCCAGCCGGCAGAAGGCGGTGATCGATGCGCTGACCGCCGAAGGGGTCGAGGCGCGTGACATCCAGACCGCGGGCCTGAACCTCTCTCCCAAGATGGTCTATGAGAACAACCAGCCGCCAAAGCTGGTGGGCTATGTGGCGCAGAACACCGTGAATGTCCGCGTCCGCGACATCGACGGGTTGGGCGCCGTGCTTGACCGCCTCGTCTCAACCGGGGCGAACGAGATCAGCGGCATCAGCTTCTCGCGCGAGGACATGACCGAGGCCGAGGACGAAGCGCGCGCCGATGCGGTCAAGGATGCCCGCCGCCGCGCCGAACTGATGGCCGAGGCCGCCGGCATGACGCTGGGCCAGATCCGAATGCTGTCGGACGGGGCCGCGCCTGCGGGTCCGCCCCGCCCGATGATGGCGATGCGCGCCGAGGCCAAGGCCGATGGCGCGCCGATCGCGGCGGGCGAGCTGGAGGTCACGGCCGAGGTCAGCGCGGTCTTCGACCTACTGCCCGCGGGCGACGAGCCGGTCGCGCCCGAGGCGCCCGAACCCGCCGAGTGATCCTGCGGGATCCTGGAGACCAGATGAAGAAGGCGGGGGAACCCTTTCCGCCGCCTTTCCTTTTCAGGAGGTCGCCGCCGCCAGCGCCTGATCGAGATCGGCGATGATATCCGCCGGATCCTCGATCCCGATCGAGAGGCGCACCACATCCGGTCCCGCCCCCGCCGCGATCTTCTGCGCGTCGGTCAGCTGGCTATGCGTGGTCGAGGCGGAATGGATCACCAGCGAACGGGCATCGCCGAGATTGGCGACATGGCTGAAGAGCTTCAGGTTGTCGACCAGCTTGACGGCGGCGTCATAGCCCCCCTTGATCGAGAAGGTGAAAAGCGCCCCCGCTCCCTTCGGATAGACCCGGCGCGCGGTCACATGCCAGGGCGAGGAGGGAAGCCCGGCATAGGAGACCGAGGCGACGCGCGGATCCTGTTCCAGCCATTCCGCGACGATACCGGCATTCTCGATATGCTTAGCCATGCGCAGGCCCAGCGTCTCGATACCCATGAGCGTGTAATGGGCGGCCTGCGGGTTCATGGTCATGCCAAGATCGCGCAACCCGATCGCGATGCCGTGGAAGGTATAGGCGAGGTTGCCGAAGGCCTCGTGGAACTTCAGCCCGTGATAGGCGGGCTCGGGCTCGGACAGGCTGGGGAACTTGCCCGAGGCGGACCAGTCGAAGGCGCCGCTGTCGACCACGACGCCCCCGGTCACGGTGCCGTTTCCGGTCATGTATTTCGTGAGGCTGTGGACCACGAGGGTCGCGCCCATCTCGATCGGCTTGCAGAGCCAGGGCGTCGCCAGCGTGTTGTCGACGATCAGCGGCAGGCCGACTTCCTCGGCGAGTTTCGCCACGGCCGGAATGTCGGTGACATAGCCGCCGGGATTGCTGATCGACTCGCAGAAGATGGCGCGGGTGTCATCGTCGATCGCGGCGCGAAGGGCATCGAGATCGTCGAAATCGACGAATTTCGCGCCCCAGCCGAAGCGTTTTATGGTCTGGCCAAACTGGGTGATGGTTCCGCCGTAAAGCCTTGTCGAGGCAACAACATTCCGGCCCGGCCCCATCAGCGGGAAGAGCGCGAGGATCTGGGCGGCATGACCCGAAGAGCAGCAGACCGCCCCCGCCCCGCCCTCGAGCGCGGCGATGCGGGATTGCAGCGCCGCCACCGTGGGATTGGTCAGGCGCGAATAGATATAGCCCAGTTCCTGCAGACCGAAGAGGCGGGCGGCGTGGCCCGCGTCTTTGAACACATAGGCGGTGGTCTGATAGATCGGCACCTGCCGCGCGCCCGTCGCCGGATCCGGCGCGGCACCGGCATGGATCGAGGCAGTGTCAAATCCCCAGTTCTCGGACATGGTCAATCCTCCTGTCGTTCGGGCGCAGAGTAGGGGCAGGCCGGGGGGACTGGCAACGGGGAAGAAAAATCCCCGGCGCCGCGCGGGTGGCGCGGGCACCGGATGGGTATTTGGGAAACGGTGAAAGCGCGCGCTAGCCGCGCAATTCCCGGATCAGGGCGGCGAGATGCTCGGTCGAGGGATCGTGGCCCGGTGCGGCTTCTCCCTCGAGGAGAGGTGCGACCTTGAGCGCGAGCTCCTTGCCGAGTTCGACCCCCCATTGGTCGAAGCTGTTGATGCCGAGGATGGCGCCCTCGACAAAGACGCGATGCTCGTAGAGGGCCACGATCTGGCCCAGGACGAAGGGCGTAAGCTCGGGGAAGAGGAGCGTCGTCGAGGGGCGGTTGCCCGGAAAGACGCGGTGGCGGGCCTGCCGTTCGAGTTCGGCGCCCTCGAGGCCCTTCGCGCGCATCAATTCGCGCGCCTCGTCGAGGCTGCGGCCGCGCATCAAGGCCTCGGACTGGGCGAGGCAATTCGCGGCGAGCAGCAGGTGGTGATGGGCAAGTTGTGGTTCATGGCCGCGGGCCGCCAGCATGAATTCGCAGGGGATGATCTCGGTGCCCTGATGGATCAGCTGGTAGAAGGCGTGCTGGCCGTTGGTGCCCGGCTCGCCCCAGATCACCGGGCCGGAGGGCAGGGTCAGGTCGCTGCCATCCATTGCGACGCGCTTGCCGTTCGATTCCATCTCGAGTTGTTGGAGATAGGCCGGCAGCCGCCCGAGCCGGTTGTCATAGGGCAGCACCGCCCGCGTGCCATAGCCGCAGACCTGATGGTGCCAGATCCCGACCAGCGCGAGGAGGATCGGCAGGTTCCGGTCATCGGGGGCGGTTTGGAAATGCCGGTCCATCGCCAGCCCGCCGGCGAGGAAGCTGTCGAAGGCATCCGGGCCGATCGCGATCATCAGGGACAGGCCGATCGGCCCCCAGATCGAGTAGCGGCCGCCGACCCAATCCTCGAAGCCGAAGACGCGGTCGGCGTCGATCCCCCATTGCGCGGTCTTGCCGAGCGCGGAACTGAGCGCCGCGAATTGCGCGGCGGGGAGCGTCACCGATCGCGCCATCCAGTCCCGCGCCGTCTGGGCGTTGGTCATGGTCTCGATCGTGGTGAAGGTCTTCGAGGCCACGATGACCAGCGTGGTCGCGGGATCGAGGGCCTTCAGCGTGTCGGCGATATCGGCGCCATCGACATTCGAGACGAAATGCACCCGCGGCCCGTCGTGATAGGGCGCGAGCGCCCGCACCGCCATGGCCGGGCCGAGATCCGAGCCGCCGATGCCGATATTCACGACATCGGTGAAGCGGCCACCCTGCCCCGCGAACTCGCCGCTGCGGACCCGCGCCGCGAAATCGCGCATGTGCTGATGGATCTCGCGCACTTCGGGCATCACGTCGCGCCCGTCGACCGTGACGCTGCCGTCAAGATTACGCAGCGCGGTATGAAGGACGGCGCGATCCTCGGTCTCGTTGATCCGCGCGCCGGCGAACATGGCCTCGCGCCGCCGGGCGACCGGGGCCGCAAGTTCGAGGAGCAGGTCGCGGGCGCCCGCGTCGATCGCGGTCTTGGACCAGTCGAGGACCAACCCTTCGGCCGCGGTCGCATAGCCCGTCGCGCGGTCGGGATCGGCGGCGAAAAGCGCCTCGATCCGAAGGTCGCCCTGCTTTTGCCGGTATTCGGCCAGCCGGTTCCAGATATCGCTCATGTCAAAATCACTCTGCCCAATGCACGCAAATATCGCCAAGAAAAGCACGGATCGGCGCGTCCTTGGGATCGAGAGACTGGGCGCGGGTCAACGCCTCGCGCTTCTCGGCGCCGGTAATCATCAGATGGGTCGAGATCGCCTTCTGCAGGGCGGGTGCCGTCAGGGTGATCCGCGGCTCGTCCCTGACGCTGCGGACCGCCATGACCAGGGGCGCGTCGGGCGCGAGGGCAAGCGCGGTCTCGGGCGCGCCGGGAAAGAGGCTTGCAGTATGCATGTCGGCGCCCATCCCCAGCAGCAGGACGGTGATCGGCAGAAGCGGCGCGATCTGGTCCGACAGCGCCTCGGCCGCCGCTTCGGGCTCGGCATCGCCGGTATAGAGGTCGATATAGCGCGCGCCTGCCGCCTTGTCGGTCAGCAGGTGGCGGTGGAGGAGGCGGCTGTTCGAGCGCGCGTGGTCGCGCCCGACCCAACGCTCATCGTTCAGGAAGACGCTGACGCGCGGCCAGTCGAGGTCGCTGCCCGAGAGCGTGTCAAAGACCGGGCCAGGCGTGCTGCCACCGGGGACGCAGAGGCTTGCGGTCTCATTCGTGCGCAAATGCTGGGCCAATTGCCCAGAGATCTTGCGCGCCAGCGACAGGGCCAGCATCTCGCGGTCGGGATATTCGATGAATTCCAGCGTCATGGCCTGATCTCCCTCCAGCGGCGGTTGTCGCGGTGCAGAAGGCGCAGCGCCTCCTCGGGACCGCTTGAACCCGCATCATAGGGCTCGGGGCGTTTCGATCCAGCCTCCCATTCGGCGATGATGGGATCGGTCCAGGCCCAGGCCGCCTCGACCTCGTCCCCGCGCATGAAAAGCGTCTGGTTGCCGCGGATCACGTCCATGATCAGCCGCTCATAGGCGTCGGGCATGTCGGTCCCGTTCGCGCCGAGCGCGTCGGCAAAGCTCATGTCCAGCGGCACCTGCACCAGTCGCATCCCGCCGGGCCCCGGCTCCTTGATCATGACGGTCAGGTCCATGCCCTCGTTCGGTTGCAGCTTGATGACAAGCTGGTTCGAGCGCGGGCCCTCGGCCTCGTCGAAGATCGAATGCGGGGGCGCCTTGAAGGTCACCACGATCTCGCTGGTGCGGGCGCGCAGCCTCTTGCCGGTGCGCAGGTAGAAGGGCGTGCCGGTCCAGCGCCAGTTGGCGATGTTCACCTTCAGCGCGACATAGCTTTCGGTGCGCGAGTCGGGGTGGTCGACATCCTTGGTGTAATCCGCGCCATTGCCGCGATACTGGCCGCGCACGATGTCGTCGGGGGCCAGCGGTTCAAGCGCGCGGATCACCTTCAGCTTCTCGTCCCTGACCGCGTCGGGGTCGAAGTGATAGGGCGGCTCCATCGCGATCAGGCACAGAAGCTGCATCATGTGGTTCTGCACCATGTCCCGGATCGCGCCGGAATGGTCGTAATATTCGCCGCGCCCGCCCACGCCTACGGTCTCGGCGACGGTGATCTGGACGTGATCGACATATTGTGCGTTCCAGAGCGGCTCGAACAGGATATTGGCGAAGCGCACCGCCATCAGGTTCTGGACGGTTTCCTTGCCGAGGTAATGGTCGATCCGATAGATCTGGTTCTCGGCGAAGTGCCGCGCCAGCGTCGCGTTCAGCTCACGCGCGGTGGCAAGGTCGCGGCCGAAGGGCTTTTCGACCACGATCCGGCTTTGCGCATCCGCGATGCCGTAATCGGCAAGACGCTGGGCGATATCGCCGAACAGCGCCGGCGCGACCGAGAAATAGAAGGCATGGACGGTGCCGGGCCGGATCCGCGCCTTCAGCTCCTCCCACCCGTCGGTGCCGCGCGCGTCGATCGGCACATAGCTGAGATGGGCCAGAAAATCGTCGAGCCGGGACATGTCCTCGCTGGCGGTGGTGAATTCGGTGATCGCCTCGCGCGCCTCGGCCCGGAAGGCCGCGTCGTCCTGTTTCGTCCGCGCGGCGCCAATGATCCGGGCTGAACCCGGAATATGCCCGGCGATATAGCGTCGATAAAGTCCCGGCAGGATCTTGCGATGCGCGAGATCACCTGTCGCGCCGAACACCACAAGGTCGAACTCCTCCACCGGAATGATGCGCGAAACCATCAAGCCCTCCTCGTTTCCTGGCTTGGGACTATCGCCCGTTAGCGATAACATCAACCCTGCCGTCATCGAAGCCAACCCTCGCCCGAACTTGCCTGCGCTGCAACACCGGACCCTGCCAGCCGCTCGATGGATTTGGCAAGACGCGGAAGTCTTGCGCGGCGCATCAACTCCTTGCGAGTAAGGGCGCTGCCGGCAAGACGGGCACGCACCTCGGTCGCGGCAACGGCTGCAAGCACCGGATCAGGCGTGGCGAGGAAAAGATCGCGCAGGAATTCATCGGGATGGACGGCGCTGAGGCCGACCGAGGCAAGCGTCCCGCGCGGAAAGTCGCGCAGATTGGCGGTGACGATCTGCGCAGCACCTGCGGCCAATGCGGCCTCGACCACATGGCGGTCGGCCGGGTCGGGCAGGTCCAACCCCTCGGCCCCGCCGGAGGGCAGCACCATCGCCTGCGGGAAGCGATCCTGAAGCAACGCGATCTCGACTCCGGCGGCAAGGTTCTGCCGATCGGCCGCGAGGCGCCATTCGTCAAGAATGCGCTGCGACCAGACCGGCTGGAACAGACCCGCCGCCGCCACATCGCTCAATATCTCACGCAGGATGGTGGGATAGAGAACGCAGGCGTCGAGGACCACCTTCATCCGTCGAGCCGGAAGAACAGGGCCTTGAGATAGCCGGTCTCGGCCAGTTGCGGTAGCGTCGGGTGATCAGGCCCGGCCTGCCCGGTATGGAGAAGCTGCATCCGCCGCCCGCCGCGACCGATGCCGCGCGCGCTTGCGTTGCGGAACGAGGTCAGGTCGGCCGCATGGCTGCACGAACAGAGGCCCAGATAGCCCCCCGGCGCGACCAGCGGGGCGGCCAGTTTCGCCACCCGCTCATAGGCGCGCAAACCGGCCTCCAGCGCGGGTTTCGCGGGCGCGAAGGCGGGCGGGTCGCAGATCACCACGTCGAATTGCGCCCCATCGGCCGCCAGCGCCTCCATCTGCGCGAAGGCATCGCCCTGCCGCGTGGTCAGGCGGTCGGCGGCGCCCATCGCCTCGGCCCCGCCACGGGCGAGTTCCAGTGCAGCGGCGGAGCCGTCGACGCAGGTGGCGTGGGACGCGCCCGCCGCCAGCGCCGCAAGGCCGAAGCCGCCGACATGCGAGAAGACGTCAAGCACGCGCTGGCCCTTGGCGAGGCGCTGCGCGAAGGCATGGTTCGGGCGCTGATCATAGAAGATGCCGGTTTTCTGCCCCTGCATCAGGTCGGCAAGATAGATCGCGCCGTTCATCGACACTTCCACCGGGCCAGCCACGTCGCCGCTGAGGATCTCGGTCCGCTCGGTCAGGCCCTCGAGGCCGCGCGCCCGGCCCTGCCCATTCAGGACGACCGTGGAAACGCCGGTCACGTCGCGCAGGACCGCGGCGATTTCGTCGGCCATACCCTCGGCCCATGCGGCGTTGGGCTGGATCACGGCGGCATCGCCGAAACGGTCGATGATGGTGCCCGGCAGGCCGTCGGCCTCGGCATGGACCAGCCGGTAGAAGGGCTTGTCGAACAGCCGTTCGCGGAGCGCCAGCGCGCGCGTCAGACGCTCGGCCAGCCAGTCGCGGGTGATCCGCGCCTCGGGATCGGGGTCCATCATCCGGGCGATGATCTTGGAATTCGGGTTGACCGTCACCAGACCCATCGGGCGATGCTCGGCATCCTCGAGAATGGCAAAGCTGCCCGGAGCAATCGCGCGGGTGCGGCGGTCCGTCACCAGCTCGTCGGCAAAGACCCACGGGAAGCCGTGGCGGATCGCCTGCGGCTTGGACTTGGGACGCAGTCGGATGGTGGGCAGATCAACAGTCATTCTCGGGCCTCGTTCGAACGGCCGAGGATTGCCACGACCCGGCGTGCGGAGCAAGTGTCACGCGGTTGAACCGTTATCGCTAACGGCCTATATTAACGGATCAGGAGGACGCTAGCCATGACCCTGCACGCCACCGTCGACCGAGTGACCGACCGAATCCGCGAACGATCGTCCCGCACCCGCGCCGCCTATGAGGCCAAGATCGCGCGCGCTGCCGAGGAAGGACCGCGACGGGCGCATCTCTCCTGCGGCAATCAGGCCCATGCCTATGCCGCCATGCCCGACAAAGAGGATTTCGCCGCCGCGCGCAAGCCGAATATCGGCATCGTCACCGCCTATAACGACATGCTCTCGGCGCATCAGCCCTATGAACGCTATCCGGGCCTGATCCGCACGGCCGCCCATGCGGCGGGCGCGACGGCGCAGGTCGCGGGCGGCGTGCCCGCCATGTGCGACGGCGTGACGCAGGGCCGCGCGGGGATGGAGCTGTCGCTTTTCTCGCGCGATGTCATCGCCCTCGCCTCGGGCGTGGCGCTGTCCCATGACACCTTCGACGCGGCGCTTTATCTGGGCGTCTGCGACAAGATCGTTCCGGGCCTTGTCATCGCCGCCGCGACCTTCGGGCATATCCCGGCGGTCTTCGTGCCGGCGGGGCCGATGCCCTCGGGCCTGCCCAATGACGAGAAATCGCGGATCCGTCAGCAATTTGCCGCCGGCGAGATCGGGCGCGATGCGCTGATGGCCGCCGAGATGGCCAGCTATCACAGCCCCGGCACCTGCACCTTCTATGGCACCGCGAACTCGAACCAGATGCTGATGGAGTTCATGGGCCTGCATCTGCCGGGGGCAAGCTTCGTGAACCCGAACACCCCCCTGCGGGACGCGCTGACCGCCGCCGCCGTGCAGCGCGCCTCCGCGATCACGCGCCTTGGCAACGACTACCTGCCCGCGGGCGAGGTGCTGGACGAGCGCGCCTTCGTCAACGGCATCGTCGGGCTGATGGCCACGGGCGGCTCGACCAATCTGATCATCCACCTTCCCGCCATGGCGCGGGCGGCGGGCGTGATCCTTGATCTGGAGGATTTCCACGACCTGTCGGAGGCAGTGCCGCTGATGGCGCGGGTCTATCCGAACGGGCTGGCGGATGTGAACCATTTCCACGCCGCGGGCGGGCTCGGCTTCATGATCGGGCAATTGCTGGAGGCCGGTCTGCTGCACCCGGACGTCAGGACGATCGCGGGCGGCGGGCTCGACCTCTATGCACAGGAGCCGCAATTGCGCGACGGTCAGGTCCATTGGGTCGAGGGCGCGCGCGCCTCGCTGAACGACAAGATCCTGCGTCCGGCAAGCGATCCCTTTGCCGTGACGGGCGGGCTGAAGCAGCTTGACGGCAATCTTGGCCGGGGCGTCATCAAGGTCTCGGCCGTGGCGCCCGAACGCCATGTGATCGAGGCTCCGATCCGCGTCTTTGCCGATCAGGAGGAGGTCAAGGCCGCCTTCAAGCGCGGCGAATTCACCGAGGACACCATCGTCGTTGTCCGTTTCCAAGGCCCGCGCGCGAACGGGATGCCCGAACTGCATTCCCTGACGCCGACGCTGGCGGTGCTGCAGGATCGCGGGCTGCGCGTGGCGCTGGTCACAGATGGGCGCATGTCGGGCGCCTCGGGCAAGGTGCCGGCCGCGATCCATGTCTCGCCCGAGGCGGCGGATGGCGGCCCCCTCGCCCGGCTCCGGGATGGCGACATTCTGCGGCTGGACGCGGTGGCAGGAACCCTCGAATGCCTGACCCCCGGGTTTGATGCGCGCGAGAATGCGAGTTTCGATCCGGCAAGCTCGGCCGAGGGGATGGGGCGCGAACTCTTCCGCGCTTTCCGCGCCCATGTCAGCCCCGCGACGGAAGGTGCGGCGGTCGTCGTCTGACGGCGGGGCTCAGGCGTTGCCCGCCGCGGCCTCGGGCTGCGTCGGCGGGCCGAAACGGTCGACCATACGCTCGCGGATCTGGTCGCGGATCATGCGGTAGATCGCCAGCTTCGCGTCACGCGATTCCGCAAGCCCCAGCGGGTCCATGATCGGCCAATATTCCACATCGAGATGCGAAACCCGCGTCAGCTCCAGCGCCTGCCGCTGGCTGGCCGGGGAAAGCGCCACCACGAGGTCGAAACTGCCAAGGTCATCGCCCCATTCCTTCATCTCGGCGAAGGAACGCGAGCGATGCTTCGAGATCTCGACCCCGATTTCCTTGCAGACGGCGATGGCGAAGCCGTCCACCTCCATGTCGTTCTTGACGCCGGCGGATTGCACATAGGCCGCGCGGCCATAAAGGTGCTTCATCATCCCTTCGGCCATCGGGGACCGAATCGCGTTATGGTCGCAGCAGAACAGGATCGAATGTGGGATCGGCCCCGCCACGGATCACTCCGGGATCAGGGCGCAGATCAGGGTGAAAAGCCTGCGCGACGTGTCCATGTCGACCTCTGCCTTGCCCTCCAGCCGCTCGCGCAGGGTGCGCGCGCCCTCATTGTGGATGCCGCGCCGCGCCATGTCGATGGCCTCGATCTGGGCGGGCGGCAGGCGCTTCACCGCGTCGAAATAGCTGGCGCAGATCTGGAAGTAATCCTTCACCGTCTGGCGGAACGGCCCCATGGAAAGGTGGAACTCGGCGACCTTCTCGCCCCCCTCGGTCGAGATGTCGAAGACGAGGCGCTTTTCGCGCAGGGCCAGCACCAGCGCATAGGGGCCGGCGGGGGCTGGATGCCCCTCGCGGCCGGGCACGCCGAAGCTGTTCTCCTCGAGCAGGTCGAAGACCGCGACGCGGCGGTCCTGCTCCATCTCGGGCGAGGGCGGCGGCAGCGCGCTGTCGTCGATCTCGATCCGGCAGAGGCGCGCCGTCACCGCGATCCGTGTCATTCGCGCGACCCGTTCAGGGCGCTGATGCGCGAGGCGACGGACAGGCCATGCGCCGACAACCCCTCGGAGGCGGCGAGGCGAACCGCCGCGGGTCCGATGGCCGCAAGCGCCTCGGGCGTCAGCCGCGCCATGGTCGTGCGCTTGAGGAAATCCATGACCGAGAGGCCGGAGGAAAAGCGGGCCGAACGCGCGGTCGGCAGCACATGGTTCGGGCCGCTGACATAATCGCCCACCGCCTCGGGGGTCCAGCCGCCAAGGAAGATCGCCCCGGCATGGCGCGTCTTCCGGGCCAGCGCCTCGGGGTCGTCGACACAAAGCTCCAGATGCTCGGGCGCGATGCGGTCCGAGAGCGCCGCGGCCTCGTCCAGATCGCGCGTCACGATCACCGTGCCATAGTCGCGCCAGCTTGCCCCGGCGACGGCCGCGCGCGGCAGGGTGGGCAGCAGACGCTCGACCTCGGCCACGACAGCGGCTGCCAGCGCCGCATCGGGGGTGATCAGGATCGACTGCGCATCCGCGTCATGCTCGGCCTGCGCCAGCAGATCGAGGGCCAGCCATTCGGAATTCTGCGCGCCCTGGGCGATGACCAGCACCTCGGACGGGCCCGCGATCATGTCGATCCCGACGCGGCCAAAGACATGGCGCTTGGCCGCCGCCACATAGGCATTGCCGGGACCGGTGATCTTGTCGACCGGCCGGATCGTCTCGGTGCCATAGGCCATGGCCGCGATCGCCTGCGCGCCGCCGATGCGATAGATCTCGTCGACGCCGGCAAGCTGGGCGGCAAGCAGGACCAGCGGATTGACCTGACCCGAGGGCGTCGGCACGCAGATCACCAGCCGTTCGACCCCGGCGACGCGGGCGGGAATGGCGTTCATCAGGACCGAGGACGGATAGCTCGCCTGCCCGCCCGGCACATAGAGGCCAGCGGCCGATACCGGCGTCCAGCGCCAGCCGAGCGTCGCGCCCTCCGGGTCGGTCCATTCGACGTCATCGGGCATCTGGCGGGCATGATAGGCGCGGATCCGGTTCGCGGCCATCGTCAGCGCGGCGCGATCCTCGTCCGAGACCTTTGCGACCTCGGCCTCGATCTCGGCCTTGCCGAAGGCGAGCCTCTCCGGGGTCAGTTCCATCCGGTCGAAGCGGCCGGTCAGGTCGACCAAGGCTTCGTCGCCCCTTTCGCGGACATCGGCGATGATCGCCGCCACGACATCGTTCACATCGGCCGAATCCTCGCGCTTCATCGACAGCATCGCACGGAAGCGCTGCTCGAAATCGGAATCGGCGGTCGAGAGGTGGATGGGCATGGTCACGCTCGCACTGGTTGGACCTTGTTAACTTCTGCCGCGCGGGGGCTCAAGCGGCCAGAGGCGCGGCATGGCGCGCACCCCGCGAGGTGACAGGTCCAGATGGTTATTGGAAAGGGAAAGCGGGCGGCCCGCTCACCCCTCGGGATGTTCGGGCGCGCGGCGCGAGGGCGCGATATAGGGGCGCGTCACGTCATGCAGCTCAACATTCAGGCATTCAGCCTCGACCGCCACGGTGCCGTCACCGGCAAATTCCAGCAGCAGCCGGCCTGTCCCGTCCGCACCCGGCTGCCATTTCAGCGCCAGCAGTTCGAGAATCAGGTCTTGATCCGCCCGGTCGATGCCATCGCTTTGCACGGCGAGGACATCCGAGACCAGAAGAACCGCGCGCACCCGCTCATAGGGGCGATCCTCGGCCTTGGCGCGATCCGCATCCTCCCAGCGGAAGCGGTTCAGCAGCAGGGCAAGCTGGCGATGACCAAGATCATAGGAAATCTCGGTGATCGGCAGGACGGCATCCTGAACCAGGGTCGAGATGACGGTGAGGTCATCGGTATCGGCCGCCGCCAGCGCCAGCGGCGCGGGATCGGCATCGCTGAAACGCGCGTCATTCATCGGCGGGTGCCTCCTTGATGCGTTCGATATCGGCGCCCACGCCACGCAGCTTGCGCACCACTTTCTCGTAGCCGCGATCGAGGTGGTAGACCCGGCTGACGATGGTTTCCCCCTCGGCCGCGAGACCGGCGAGAATCAGGCTGACCGAGGCGCGCAGATCGGTGGCCATGACCGGCGCACCGCGCAGCTTGCCGACGCCCTTGACGGTGGCTTGGCCGCCATGAACCTCGATATTGGCGCCCATACGGGTCAGTTCCGGGGCGTGCATGAAGCGGTTCTCGAAGATCCGTTCTTCGAGGACAGACGTTCCCTCGGCCGTGCAGAGCAGCGCCATCATCTGCGCCTGCAGGTCGGTCGGGAAACCCGGGAAAGGCTCGGTCACGACATCGACCGCACGGACGCGGCCATTCTTGCGCGCCACCTTGATGCCCCGGTCGGTTTCGGTCACGTCGACCCCGGCCTCATCGAGTTTCTCGCAGAAGGCCGCGACCAGATCAATACGCCCGCCGAGGCATTCGACCTCGCCGCCGCAGATCGCCGGGGCGAGCATATAGGTGCCAAGCTCGATCCGGTCGGTCACGACCGGATGGGTTGCGCCACCCAGCGTCTGCACCCCCTCGACGGTGATGGTCGAGGTGCCCTCCCCCTCGATATGGGCGCCCATGCGGCGCAGGCATTGCGCCAGATCCACGATCTCGGGCTCGCGCGCCGCATTCCTGAGGACCGTCGTGCCGCGGGCCAGCGTGGCCGCCATCAGCGCATTCTCGGTCGCGCCGACCGAGACGACCGGGAAGTCGATCACCGCACCGCGCAGCCCGCCCGCGGGGGCCTTGGCATGGACATAGCCATCGCGCAGGTCAAGCTCCGCCCCCATCGCCTCCAGCGCCTTGAGGTGGAGGTCGACCGGCCGCGCCCCGATCGCACAGCCCCCCGGCAGCGAGACGATCGCATGACCGTCTCGCGCCAGCATCGGGCCGAGAACCAGGATCGAGGCCCGCATCTTGCGCACGATGTCGTAATCGGCGGTGTGGTTGTTCAGGTCATGGCTGGAAAGCGCCAGCACCTGCCCGTCCTGCAAGCTCGCAACCTCGGCCCCGAGCGAGCGCAGCAGCGCCGTCATGGTGCGGATATCCGAAAGGCGCGGCGCATTGGTGAGGGTCAACGGCTGGTCGGTCAGCAGCGTCGCCGGCATGAGCGTCAGGCAGGCGTTCTTCGCGCCGGCGATGGGGATTTCGCCATGGAGCGGCCCGTTCCCCCTTACGATGATCTGATCCATCTATTCCTCGTTTTCGGGCGTCTGCCCGTCCTCTGTCGCCCGCGGCGGGGATGCGTCCTGATCGAGGGAAACGTCCAGAGAGGCCCGCGCCCGACCCTGCGCCTTGCGGCGTGCGAGATTCGCCCGCAACGCGGCTTTCAGTCGTGCCTCACGATCCTTGGCAGCATCCGGCTGGCGGGGTTCCTTCGTCATTCGCCCCTGTTAGCGCCTGAGTGCGCTTGCGTCCAGCATCGGGCCATGGATCCGGTGGCGGATCGGCAGAAAGGTGAAATCCATTTTTTCGCGAATGCCCCCTTGCACGCTCCGACCAGTCGGTCTAAACGCCCCTCCACCGGCGCTGCGGTAGCTCAGTGGTAGAGCACACCCTTGGTAAGGGTGAGGTCGAGAGTTCAATCCTCTCTCGCAGCACCATCAAAACCACCTGAAATTGTTGAAGAAATCAAGCCATGTCGCTTCGTCGGACTTGCCGGTGATTTTGGTTTGGACACACCATGGACACACCGGATCGCGGAGAAACGCGGAATATCGGTCTCACCTGTCTGCCCCGCCGCCGACAGCGAATCGCGCCGCCTTGTCTTGTTTGACTATATAAACCCCAGATAACCTGGGCCGAACCGGGACGTCAGCCAGTCATACTGGTCCCGGAGGAGTTCCCGAACCGCGTCATAGAGACCATCGGGAAAGGGCGTCCTCGGCGACACATGGCTGGCCTTCTCGGCGGCCTTGTATTCGCCTTCGGGTAATCCACAATGTAGTTCAACTGCCCGCAGGAGGTTGACCGGATCGGCCTTAACCATCTTGAACGGCAGGTAAAGGACGCGATCCCCAAGCCGGTCATCCAGCATTTGAATGGCGGATCGATAGTCGCTTCGGGTCAGCACGGTTTGTGAGCGGATGCGCTCCATCCAGCCATCCAGCCGGGTTTCCCCAACCATCTCCCGGGTCACCGCGGAGATGGCCCGAGCGGCTGGATCGCGGATGAGATAGATACCCTTGAATTCCGTGCCAAGAAGGTTGGCCATATGATCGTGGCCGCGCCCATCCAGCATCGCATAGGCGGGAGTAATGTCGATCGACTGGAGGCCTTCAGGGCAAGGCGCATATGCCGTCCGGTACCACTCCTCGGTCAGCATGGGCATCTGGAGCAGCCTGTTGAAATTCCGCGCCACACCCCGCTTCCCCCGCCGGAGGGCGGCTTCGCGCTGCTCGCGCAGGCGCTGACGGTGATCCTTCAGCATCCACCTGCCGCCATCTTGCTGATGGTTGAAGAGATGCATCTCCTTAAGCGGAGGCCGCCAGATGCCGGGATTGGTGGCGAGATTATCGAACAGCCAGGTGGTCCCTGCTTTCTGGGCACCAAATCCGATGATCTGCGGGAGCGTCATCGAAAATCCTCAGGCAATAGAATTGCAGTGGAACAAATCACGTTCAACTTGTCAATTTTTCAAGAAAGCGCCGGACACCGCTTCGTGTCGCCCCCCACGGCGCAAGCACCGGCACCGGCCGCCTTTCCCGAGACCGCTACCCCGCCGCCCGCTCGGCGCGGATCCAGGACAGGAAGGCCTGTCGTGCCCGCCGCCGCGCGGCATCGATGGGGATCATGCTGGACTCGGTCAGGTAATAGTCGAAGTCCTCCAGAACCGAGATCTCAGAGAGCTGGACGAGCCGCCCCTCGGCCAGATCCGGCTGGACCATCGCCAGCGAGCAGAGCGCGATGCCCTGTCCGGCAAGTGCTGCGGCGCGCAGCAGGTTGAAGTCCTCGAACATCGCGCCGGGCAGCCGGTCCGGCACGGTCTGGCCCGCGCGGCCGAGCCATGTATGCCAGCCGCCAACATCGCTGTCATGCAAGAGCCCGACCTTCAGCAGCCATCGCGATGTCAGTTGCGCGGGTGCCGACCCGACGAGAGCGGGGCTGCCCACCGGCACGCTGCGCCCTGACAGAAACGGCTCGGACGAGATGCCGTCGCCCGCAGGACACGAATCGGCGAAGGTGAATGCCAGATCCGTCGCCATGAAGTCGATGTCATGTCCATGATGGGCATAGATCACGCGCAGCTGAATTTCGGGATGCAATGCCCGAAAGCGCGGCAATCGCGGGATCAGCCAGCAGATCGCCACGGAGGGAATGGCCGCCACGACCAGCGCACCATCCGATGTCGCTGGCCGCGCCCGGCGACAGGCAGCGTCGATGCCATCGAATGCCGTGGTCAGGTCTCGCGCCAGCGATGCGCCTCGCGGCAGCAGCTTGGGCACCCTGCCGCTGCGATCGAAGAGGGGCACGCCAAGCCATTGTTCCAGATGCTTTATCTGATGGCTGATTGCCGGCTGCGTCACGAACAGGCTGTCCGCCGCCGCGCGGAAGCTTCCGGTCCGGGCAACCGCCTCAAAGGCGCGAAGGGCATTCAGCGGCGGCTGTGTCATGTGCCTTACCGATGAGGAAAACTTATCATCCGATTATAAAACCTCTTTTGACGCCTGCAACTCACCAGCCGCAACCTGAACGAAATCTAACCCACGGAGATTTCGATGATCGAGCGCGAGAGACTGCAGAACTTTGCCGGTAATGGCGAGAAGGCGAAAGGCACCTTCTCGGCGGGCGAGATGCAGCGCCGGCTGGATGCCATCCGCCGACACATGGCCGAGAGCGGCATTGATGCGGCGCTTTTCACCTCCTACCACAACATCAACTATTACGCCGACTTCATGTATTGCCAGTTCGGGCGACGCTATGGCTTTTTCGTCGATCAGGACAAGGCGACGTCGATCAGCGCCGGTATCGACGGCGGCCAGCCTTGGCGGCGGACCTTTGGCGGCAACAACCTGACCTATACCGACTGGCAAAAGGACAATTACTTCCACGCCATTCGCCAGATCATCGGCGGCGCAAAGCGGATCGGGATCGAGTTCGACCACGTCAATATCGACCTGCTGTCTCTGCTGAAGGCCGAATTTCCCGGCGTCGCGTTCGTGGACATCGCGGCCCCGGCCATGCGCCTGCGCATGATCAAGTCGCCCGAGGAGATAGCGCATATCACCGAGATGGCCCGCATCGCCGATATCGGAGGCGCGGCTTGCGTCGAGGCAACCGCCGTGGGCGTGCCGGAACACGAGGTCGCGCTGCATTCGACCGCGACCATGATCCGCGAAATCGCGAAATCCTGGCCGGAGGGCGAGCTGCTGGACACCTGGACATGGTTCCAGTCGGGCATCAACACCGACGGTGCGCATAATCCCGTCACCTCGCGCAGGATCGAGGCCGGTGACATCCTGTCGTTGAACTGCTTCCCGATGGTCGCGGGATATTACGTCGCGCTGGAGCGCACCCTCTTTGCGGAACATGCAAGCGACGCGCATTTGCGGCTGTGGGAGCTCAACTGCAAGGTCCATGACCGCGGCAAAGAACTGCTGGTGCCGGGGGCCAGATGCGCGGATATCGCGGCCGAGTTGAACGAGATCTATGCGGCCGAGAACCTGCTGCAATATCGCAGCTTCGGCTATGGGCACAGCTTCGGCGTGCTGTCGCATTACTATGGCCGCGAGGCCGGGCTGGAGCTGCGGGAGGATTGCGACACCGTGCTGGAGCCCGGCATGGTCGTCAGCATGGAGCCGATGATCACCATACCCGAGGGCCAGCCGGGCGCCGGCGGCTATCGTGAGCACGATATTCTCGTGATCGAGGAACAGGGCAACCGCAATATCACCGGCTTCCCCTATGGTCCCGAGCATCTGATCGTGAAGGGCAAGGCCAAGGCCGCCTGAGCCCGCGTCCCTGCCGGCAGGGTGTCGCTGCACGGGCGGCGACACCCGACGCCACCATACCGACCACTTCGGTCGCAGTAGGATCCAAAACAACAACAACCAACAGGAGAGACACCCATGACGAAGATCATTCTGACCACCGCGATGACGCTTCTCGCCACCACGGCCACGGCCGATGAGATCAATGTCATGTCCTGGGGCGGCACCTATGGCCTGAGCCAGGTCGAGGCCTATCACAAGCCCTTCACCGCCCAGACCGGCATCAAGATCGTTTCGCTCGACAGCGACAATCCGGCGATCCCGATCAAGGCGCAGGTCGAGGCGGGCAATGTCACCACCAATGTGGCCGATGTCGAATATGCCGACGCAATCCGGCTGTGTGACGAGGGCCTGCTCGAGCCGATCGACCCCGCGATCCTGCCGCCCGCGCCCGACGGCACCCCGGCAAGCGAGGATTTCCTGCCCCAGGGCCTCAGCGATTGCGCGGTCGGCTCGATCGTGTTCTCGACGATCTTCGCCTATGACAGGACCAAGTTCCCCGGTGCCAAACCCCAGAGCATCGCCGACTTCTTCGATACGCAGAAATTCCCCGGCAAGCGCGGCATCAAGAAAGTGCCGAAGGCCGTGCTGGAGATGGCGCTGATGGGCGACGGCGTGCCGGCGGATCAGGTCTATGCGCTGCTCTCGACCCCGGAGGGCGTGGACCGCGCCTTTGCAAAACTCGACAGCATCAAGAAAGACATCGTCTGGTGGGAAGCGGGCGCGCAGCCGCCGCAGCTGCTGGCCGATGGCGAGGTTGCGATGACCATGGCCTATAACGGCCGGATCTTTGGCGCCGCCATCTCCGAGGGAAAACCTTTCGAGATCGTCTGGGATGGACAGGTCTATGAATACAACCTGTTCGTCATCCCGAAAGGGGCGGAAAAGCAGGAACAGGCGCTGGAGTTCATCAAGTTCGCCACCGGCACCCAGCGGCTGGCGGATCAGGCGAAATGGATCAGCTACGGGCCAGCCCGCAAGTCATCCGCAGGGCTCGTCGGCCTCTATCAGGACGGCAAGACCGAAATGGCGCCCCATATGCCGACCAATACGGCGAATATGACGAACGCATTGGGTTCATCCTACGAGTTCTGGATCGACCATGAGACCGAACTGGCCGAGCGTTTCAGCGCCTGGCTGAGCATGAGCTGAGCCGCAGGAAGTCCAGAGTTTGCCCGAAGCAGCGCCGCCGTTTCTGTCATCAGGATCAAATCGCGAACCATCGGGCGGTTTGTGCGCCAGCGCACAGATCGAACCAAAGCGACCCGCTATCGGAGGAGTTGAACTACTCCACAGTTCCACACCCGGCCTGCCGTTCAGGTTCCCTACCCCCTCTGCAGGCCGGGTGATCCAGCACCGCAGCCAGATCCCTTCGACCGGACGCATCTGCAAACCGGATCGGGTCGTGGCCTCGTTCCTGCCGATGCCACCGATGCGCGGGATAGTCATTTCCAAAGGCGCGACGTTCGCGGGCCGCAAACATATCCGTTATGACGCGCATTCCAACTGAAAGGCTGTCTCGGTCGTCCCGCATTAGCCCGTGCGCTTCTGGATGGTTTCTGCTGTTTGCTGGCGCAGAAGACATCCTCGCAGTTGCAGCATCGGGCTAGTATTTAAGTATTAACAACTTTCAATTGCAAAGATCACGATCTTGTAACTAGATGGTACTACGGTCGGCCGCCTGCCGCCGCATCTTGATCCTGCGAACGCGCCTGTGATTTCAGGCCCCTCTGATAAGGACTTGTGATGCCATATATTACCCAGATTCCCGATGCCACGATCGACCTGTCCACAGGAACGCCGGTGTTGACGCTTGGCAATACGCTTCTCTTGAACGAACTTTACACCTCGCAAGAATTCGAACTTTATGATGTCGGCGGTCCCGGAGCGAGGACGCTGAACGCTGGCGATAATCTTTCGACGGTGGACGCCAATGGGAATGAAGTGGTCGGAGGCCAGTATGCCGGCGCCGCCACGCTTTCAACTGCGGCTGCCGGACTGAATGTCGGCCTGCTGGCGGTGACGGCGCAGGTGAACAGCATCAGCGGTTCTCTCATGGTCGATGACAGCGGCAATGCCTATTTCATCACCGACGAACCCCTTGACGAGGATCGGCTGAACGTGACGTTGAACGTCACCTCCCTCGGGACGACACTTCTCGACACGACCGTGCCGATCTCGGAGCTGGCGGATACGCTTACGGGCGCGCTGAGCCCGATTCTGTCGCCCGTTCAGCAAGCTCTCGACACCGTCGTCGTGAGTGTCGACACCAACGGAACCGCGCCTCTGGAACTTGATGAAACCGAGGTAACCTGCTTTGTCGCCGGAACATTGATCGAAACCCGGTCCGGCCCCGTCGCCGTCGAGGATCTGAAGGTCGGGGACGAGGTTCTGACCCGCGACAACGGCTATCAGCCGATCAGATGGATCGGCTCGACCCGGCTCTCCGCCAGAATGCTCGCGCTTTTCCCGAGGCTCTGCCCCATTCGGATCAGCGCCGGGGCGCTGGGTCAGGATATGCCGGCCGCCGATCTTCTCGTTTCTCCGCAGCACCGCGTTCTTGTCCGCTCGCGAATTGCGCTGAAGATGTTTGGCGCCATGGAGGTTCTGGTTCCGGCCAAGCAATTGCTGCAAATCGACGGCATCGACCAGGCGACCGATCTTCAAACGGTGGAGTATTTCCATTTCCTGCTCGATCGGCATGAAGTGGTGATTTCCAACGGCGCGGAAACGGAAAGCCTGTATACCGGCCCGCAGGCGCTCAAGTCGGTCAGCAAGGAAGCTCACGCCGAAATCCTCGCACTGTTTCCTGAATTGGCCAGTCCCGAATATCGGTCCGATCCCGCGCGGCAGATTCCCTCCGGTCGCAGGGCGAGGAAACTCGCGCATCGTCATATGCAGGCGGGTCGTGAATTGTTGAGCTGACGGGATTGCCCTTCCCCATCGGGGATCGGCGCCGGAATTTCCCTCGCCTCGGCCGGCGTGCTGAAATCGGGGGAAGTTCCGGGGAACAACCCCGCGGCCGAAAGCGGCCGACTTGGCCGCTTCATTCCCACATTCGGTGATCAGATTGCCCCGGGCAATATTCCGCGCCGGAGCGGTCGCTCATTCCGGCAGGCGGCGAAACCTTCGTCTGGAATGGCCGCGACCGGATCACCGATTTCGAGCTGGCGAGCCAGACCGGAAATGACGTCGTGATCCGGGCCGGGACAGACCATCTGGTTATCGAGGACATCCGCCTCAATCAGCTCGGCCGCGACGATTTCGTCTGGCAAGGCCCCGACGGCGCCCCGAGAAGGGCGCCGACCGGCATTTGCCCGCGCATCCGCAGGACAGGCGGCCAAAGCCGCTGACACCGACGACGAAACAGCGCAAGTTCGGCATCATCGCCAATGAATCACCGACAAGGAAGCCCGCCCTGATGAATGACCAGATCGCCGTTCGCAGATCCCCCGTTCTGGCGCGGCAGGGCGGCGTTACCCTGATGGCCCAGCGGTCCTGCCTCAGCCTCGGCGAGGCGACCGACGACCTGCTTGCACTGGACGATTTCCTTGACCTCCACCTGCATCACTTCGACGGCGAGCGGTCGGAGGCCGTCTGGCTGAAGCTCAAGGATTCGCGCGATCCGCGCCGGGCGCCCTTCTACTATCAGGCGATCCGCAGCAATGCGGCCGAGAGCGTGAGCGTGGATTTCGACGACCTCACGCCCTGGGATACGGATATTCCGGCCACGCCGATCCTTGTCTTCTCGATCGGGCGATGCGGCTCGACGCTTTTCTCGAAACTGACCGAGGCCGCGGGCCTTCCGACCTGGTCCGAGCCTGACACCTTCACCAACCTCGCCTGGCCGAAAAGAATCGCATTGGACGAAGGGCGGCGCGAGCAATTGACCCGCGTGGCGCTGAACGCGCTGGCATTCAAGGCGCGACAATCCGATCAGGCCACGCATTTCGTGGTCAAGATGCGCTCCGAGGTGACGCGCATCTGCGCCTCCATCAATCGGGTGGCGCCGGGCGCGATCTCGTTCTTCCTGGTTCGCGACCCGACCAGATGGGCGCGCTCCTTCCATTCCCATTTCAAATATCCGCCGCGCAAATCGGCGATGCGACTGGAACAGATGACCCGGAGCGCACGCGAAGCCCGCCAGAGCGGTATGGCGATCGAGGTCATCGATTATGACGAAATGGTGCAAGACCCCGAACCGGTGTTCCGCAGGCTCTGCGAGATCTCGGGAAAGCCCTTCTCCTCCACGACGCTGCGCCAGATCATGGCCGAGGATTCCCAGAAGGGAACGACCATATCGAAGGGCTCGGGCAAGGCTGTTCCCGACGGGTTCGACGACGACTTTGCGGCAAGCCTCGCCGAATTTGACGCCCGGCTGCTGGAGGCAGCGCCAAAGACGTGGCTCGACCTTTGATCCACGGCCCCCGCAAGGCGGCGGAGCGTCACAGTTCCGTTGCGCGGCCAAGGCATGATCCGGGGGCGATGTTCCCCCTTCGGAATCGCAGCGCCCGGCAGTCCCCGCTGCCGGGCGCCCGGCGTCGCGAATAGCCCTCGCGGGCATTGATCGCCGTCGCCGCCTTTGGCATGAGGGCGGCACGCCTCAGGCGGCTGATGCCAGTCCGCCGGCCCAAACCGAAAGGAATCCCATGTCCGACATCAAACGCATCGAGACCGGCCCCCGCATGAGCCAGGCCGTCTGCCATAACGGCCTCGCCTATCTGGCCGGCCAGGTCGCCAAGCCCGGCGCAAGCGTGACCGAGCAGACCCGCGAGGCCCTGGCCCAAGTCGACCGGCTGCTGGCCGAATGCGGCTCCGACAAGACCCGGATCCTGTCGGCACAGATCTGGCTGGCCGACATGGCCGATTTCGCCGAGATGAACGCCGTCTGGGACGCCTGGGTGCCGGCCGGCCACGCGCCCGCACGGGCCACGGGCGAATCCGCCCTCGCCACCCCCGACTACAAGGTCGAGGTCATCGTGGTCGCCGCGCAGAACTGAGCGCCGCCATGACGGAGCGCGCGGCGCGCAGGCCCGGAGCCTCGCCGCCGCGCCCCAACCGCTCCATGGTCAGGGCCATCGCAGCATGTTGCGCCTCCTGCGCCTGCGGATTCTCGATCAGGTCGAGCAGCGCCTTGAACATCGGCGCGGGCTGGCATTTGCGGCCAAGAAATTCCGGCACGACACGGGTTTCGCTGACCAGATTCACCAGCGTCACCGTATCCGTCTTCAGCAGCAGGCCGATCAGCATCCGGCTGAGCGGGGCGACGTCATAGCCGATCACCATCGGCACGTCATTTGCCGCCAGATCGAGGCTGACCGTCCCCGAGGCCGCCAGCGCGAAATCCGCCGCCGCAAAGGCCGCGCGCTTCTCCTCGACCCCGTCGACCACGATGGGAGCGGTCGGCCAGCGCTTCGCCATGTCCCTGACCAGCCCCGAAACACCGCGAACGGTCGGGATCACCACCCGGATCTCGGGCATCCGATCCCTGAGCTGCATCAGCGCCTCGTCAAAGCGCGGACCAAGCCGGGCCACCTCGCCCCGCCGCGAACCCGGCAGGCACAGGATCAGCGGATCGGTCTCGCCGATCCCATGCGCCACCCGGAAGGCAAGGCCTTCGGCAGAAGAAGCGACCGGCTCGGCGGCGATCGGATGACCGACGAAATCGCAACTCATCCCCTCCGCCTGCATCAGGGGCGGCTCGAAAGGCAGGATCGCAAGGACATGGTCGATCACCTTGGCCATCTTGCGCGCACGACCTGAGCGCCAGGCCCAGACCGATGGCGCCACATAATGGATCGTCCTCAGCTCCGGCATCAAGGCCCGCGCTTCCCGGGCGACGCGAAGGCAGAAATCCGGGCTGTCGATGGTGATCAGCGCATCCGGTCGCGCCTCGACCACGGCCTCTGCCGTCTGCCGGATCCGGGCCTTGAGCTGACGGTATTTCGGCAAGACCTCGACAAGGCCCATGACCGAAAGCTCCTCCATCGGGAAAAGGCTCTCGAGCCCCTGCCCGCCCATGGCCGGGCCGCCGACGCCCAGGAACTCGGCCTCTGGATCAAGGGCTTTCAGCCCCGCCATCAGCGGCCCGCCCAGATTGTCGCCGGAGGGCTCGCCCGCGATCAGGAAGAACTTCATCGCGTCACTCCGTTTGCGCCGCCGCAGATGGGTATTTGTGAAACGATGAAAGGCATTGGGCTTTCACCGTTTTCCAAATACCCAATTCACGCCCGCGACCACAGGAACAGACCTCCGGATTTCGCGCAGGCGATTGCCTCCTCCCGTTCCAGCAGGATGACGCTGCCCGCTTCCCAGACGAGGCCGGCAAGACCTGCCGCCGCCGCCTGCCGCACGGTATCCGGTCCGATGGTCGGCAGGTCGATGCGGCGGTCCTGGCCCGGTTTCGGGGCCTTGTAGAGAACCCCCCCGGCCCCGTTCGGATCAGGTTTCAGCCCGGAATGGAGGCGGGCGAATTCGAGCATGGCTTCCGTCCCCGGCAGCGCCTCGACCGCGAGGCAGAGGCCCTGGGCCACGACGGCGCCCTGCCCGATGTCGAGCGCGCCCAGGCCCCTGACGATCTCGGCGGCGCGGGCGGCGTCCTTCTGGTCGCGGGCCGAAGGTTCGCCCACCAGCACGCCCTCAGCGGGGACGAGTTCGGGCAGGATCTGGTCAACCGAGGCGATGGCGATGCCCGCTTCCTCGAATACGTCGAGGACGGCGCGAAGGGCGGCGTCATCCCCTGATTGCATCCCCATCAGGATGCGCGGCAGGATCGCCAGCGTGCGCTGGTCGAAAAGATCGGGCTCGATCCTCGGGCGGCGGATCGCGCCGGCGAATACGACGCGGTCGATGCCCTGGTCGGACAATTCGTCGAGAAAGGGCACCAGCCGCTCGAGCCGGAAGGGCTTGGCTTCGACCTCGGGCTTCAGATGATCCAGCGCATAGACCAGCGGCGCGTCCAGCGCGGCGGCGATGGCGGGGGCAAGGCGCCCCTCGCCGGCGATAAGGGCGATCCGGCTCATGGATGGGGCGCCAGGAAGCTGCGGTCGGAAGGACCGAGGATGAAGTCGAGGACTTCCTGCACCATCGGCCCGTTCTCGCCCTCGGCCATGGCGCGGGCGGTATCGCGGAAGCTGCCGCCCGAAAGCTTCGCCAGCATGTCGCGGAGCGCGTGCATCTCCTCGCGCGAGGCGCCGCGGCGTTTCAGCCCGACGAGGTTCAGCCCGTCCAGATGGCCGCGCGGGCCCTGCACCAGCCCGAAGGGGATCACATCCGCCGTCACCATGGTCAGCGCGCCGATCATGGCGCCGCGCCCGATGCGGACGAACTGGTGGATACCGGCGAGCCCGCCGATGGTCACGTCATCCTCGACGATGCAATGACCGGCAAGGGCCGCGTGGTTCACGATGGTCACGCGGTCGCCGACCTGGCAGTCATGGGCGACATGGCATCCGGTCAGAAAGAGCCCGTCATCGCCCACGCGAGTGATGCCGCCGCCGCCCTCGGTTCCCGGATTCATCGTCACATGCTCGCGGATGCGGTTGCGCGCGCCGATGACCAGCTTCGTCTTCTCGCCCTTGAACTTGCGATCCTGGGGCAGATCGCCGATCGAGGAGAAGGGAAACACCTGCGTCTCGTCGCCGATGACCGTATCGCCGGCGATGACGATATGGGATTTCAGCACCACGCCCCGGCCAAGCACGACCTCGGGCCCGACGGTGCAGAACGGGCCGATCTGGCACCCCTCGCCGATCTGGGCGGCGGGGTCCACGATCGCGCTCGGATGGATCTGGGTCTCAGCCATTGTCACCACGGTTCAGCATGGCCATCACCTCGGCCTCGGCGGCAAGCTTGCCGTTGACGATGGCGCGGCCCTCGAATTTCCAGATCTTGCCGCCGCCGCGCAGGGTCTTCATGTGCAGCTCCAGCACATCGCCGGGCACGACCTTCGCACGAAAGCGGCATTTGTCGATCGACATGAAATAGGTGCCCATGCCCTTGTCTGCCAGATCGAGGGTGACGCCGACCAGCACCGCGGCGGCCTGCGCCATCGCCTCGATGATCAGCACGCCCGGCATGACCGGCTCCTGCGGGAAATGCCCCTCGAAATGCGGTTCGTTCGCGGTGACGTTCTTCACGCCCACGCAGCTTTCGTTCGGCACGATGTCGCGCACCCTGTCGATCATCAGGAAGGGATAGCGATGCGGCAGGATCCGCTTGATCGCCATCAGATCGACTTCGGTGGGCGGAATATAGGGGGTCGCGTCAGTGGACATGAGCGGTCCTCGTTATCTGTTTCGGTTTGCCTAGCAACGAGGCGCGCGCTTGGCAAGTTTGCCGGCGGTCAGGCCGCGCGCCGCCGCGGCCAGCCGCGCCCCTCGCTGAGCCAGCCGGCCAGCGCCAATCCCGCCACGATCAGCAGCCAGCCCCATCCCGGCAACAGCGGCCGATGCATGATCCCCGAGGTCGAGGCGGCCCCGCGCGGCGTGATCGCGATCCATTCGCCCGCGACGCCGCGCCCATGCGCGGGCCGGCCCTCGCGCACCATGCGCAGGTCGGGCAAGCCCTGTGACAGATGGATCACGCCGCCCCGGGTCTTTTCGACCAGCGGGCCGAGGACCGCGGGCGAGGCCACGGTTTCCTCGAACTCGCGCGGCGCGGCTGGGCCGAGCGCGATTACCCGCGTGATATCGCCATCGGTCAGGCGGTAAAGCCCCGGTTCCGGCGCGGTCCAGCGGGCCGAATGCCGCCCCGGCCCTTCCTCGGTCAGCGCCAGCGTCTCGGTCCGGCCGTCGGGGCCGGTGATCCGCACCGGCGGCGCGGTGTCGGCCATGGTCCGCCGCGTGATCGTGACGGTCAGCCCCGCCGCCACATCGGCCAGCAGCGCCTCCTCCTCCAGCTCCGGCTCCTTCATCGACCAATGCGCGATGCGGCGCAGCAGTTCGAGTTGCGGTCCCCCGCCCTCGAACCCGCGCCCCCAGAGCCAGACCTGATCCGAGGTCAGCATCCCGACCCGCCCCTTGCCGACGCGGTTGAGAATCAGCAAGGGCTGGTCATTCGCCCCGGTCATCACCACCTGCGCGCCGCGTTCGGGCAGGACCTGCGACATGCGCAGCCAGCGGCCCCAATGCGTCTCGCTGTCATCGCTCGGGGCGCCGGGCAGGCCGGCGGTGACGGGGTGGCGCATCCCGTCATCGGTCAGGCGCGGCAGGAACGGCTCCTCATAGATGCGTCCGGTCGGCCGCGCCGGCAGGATCGAACCCAAGGGCGACAGGTTCAGGCTTTCGACGGTCGACATCTCGGGCCCGGCCGAGACGAGGACCGCGCCGCCTTCCTCGACATAGCGGCGAATATTGTCGAAATATTGCGGCATCAGAATGCCGCGCACGCGATAGCGGTCGAAGATGATCAGGTCGAAATCGCGGATCCGCTCCATGAACAATTCCTGGGTCGGGAAGGCGATCAGCGACATTTCGTCCACCGGGACCGCATCCATCTTGTCCGGCGGACGCAGGATGGTGAAATGGATCAGGTCGACATTCGCATCCGATTTCAGCAGGTTGCGCCAGGTCCGTTCGCCCGCATGCGGCTCGCCCGAGACCAGAAGCACCCGCAGCCGGTCCCGCACCCCCTGAATTTGCAGCGCGGCCATGTTGTTGCGCTCGGTCAGTTCGGGAACCTCGGCCTCGGGCGCGTCGAAGCCGATCGAGACGACGTTCTGCCCGGCATGTTCGGGAACGACCGGCAGGTCCAGCGTCACGCCGGGCGGCAGGTCGAGGCTGCGGCTCGGCTCGCCATCGACGGTGACCCGAAGCCGCGCCGGGCTTGCGGCGACCTCGGGCGGCACCTCGCCCTGATCCTCGATCCGAAGGCGGATCGTCACAGGCTGGCCGATCAGGCCATAGGCAGGGGCCTCCTCGATCACCAGCCGCCGGTCCCAGTCCTGCGGCTGGCCCGTCAGCAGCAGATGCACCGGCGCGGGGGCGTCGGCGGGCAGCATCGGCCCGTCATGCGCGAGCCCGTCCGTCACCGCGATGACGCCCGCGACGCGGGCCTGCGGCTCGGCCGCCAATGCGCGCGACAGGGCGGCGCCGATCAGCGTGCCGTCCGGGTCGTCGGTGACGCTGATCCTGCGGATCTCGGTATCTGGCAGGGCGGCAAGCTGGCGGGTCAGGTTATCGATCGCGGCATCGGTCTGCCCGGCACGACCCGGAAGCGACTGGCTGGCACTGCGATCATCGAGCAGCAGCACGATATCCGACAGTTTGTTCCTGATGCCGCTTTCCAGCGCCGGGCCGGCCAGCGCCGCCGCCGCGGCAAGCCCGGCCAATCCGCGCAGCGGCCAGCCGCGCAAGCCGCGCCAGAATGACCAGACCGCGATCAGCACCGCGAGCGCGGCGACCGCCGCCACCAGCGGCCAGGACAGCAGGGGATCGAAGACGAGGCCGGTCATTGGATGACCTCCTCTTGCCGCAGGCGTTCCAGCAGCGTCGGCACATGCACCTGATCGGATTTATAATTGCCGGTCAGGACATACATGATCAGGTTCACCCCGAAGCGATAGGCCATCTCGCGCTGATGCTCGCCATCAAGGCCCGAGCCGACGGTATAGACCGGCAGGCCATTCTCGCCCACCGCCCAGGCCTCGGCCCAGGAATTGCCGCCGATGATCACCGGCGAGACGCCGTCATTCAGGTTGCGGAACGGCACGCCCTCGGCGGCCTCGGCCCCGGCGGGCGGCGCTTCGGCCCAGACATCGACGCCCTGATAGCGGCCTGGGAAATCGTCCAGCAGATAGAAACTGCGGGTCAGGACATGGTCGCGCGGGATCGGCGCGAGCGGCGGAATGTCGAGGGGCGAGGCCAGCCTTTGCAAAGCCGCCGCCCCGTCCGGTCCACCAAGCCCCGCAATATCGCCGTCGCGCGTGTCGAAAAGGATCATCCCCCCCGAGCGCAGGAAATGGTTCAGCCGGATATAGGCCTGCGGCGTCGGCAGCGGCTGGCTCTCGGTCACCGGCCAGTAGAGGAAGGTGAGGAGCGAGAGATCATCGCGGTCGAGGTCGATGCCGATGGGTTCGCCCGGCTCGACCGTGGTGCGGTCGGTCAGCACCTGCGAGACGCCTCGCAACCCCGCCGCCGAGGTTTCGTCGATGCGAGCGTCGCCTGTGATCACATAGGCCAGCGCCACCTCATCCGCGGCGCGGATCAGTTGCGGGTCGGGATCCTGCGCGCGCAGCGGGGCGGCGGCGACCATGACCAGCAGGGCAAGCACCAGCCTCATGCCGCGGCCCTCCCGCCGGGGGCGCGCTGCCTGCCGCGGGCCAGCCATGCGCTGCCAAGCGCATCCAGCGCGAAAAGGAGTGCGGCAAGCGCGATCAGCCAGCCGCGCAGGTCGATGCCCGGCGCCGCGGTCACGGTTTCCATATGCGCGCCCGGCCAGACGGCGCGGGCAAAGGGCCCGCCGGCGTTCAGGGCCAGCACCCGCTCGCCCGCGCGGTAAAGCCCAGCCGGTGCGCCGGGGGCCGGGCCTCGCGCGAAATCGGCCGCTGCGATCGGGACCAGATCCTGCGGATCGGCCGAGCGCCCGAAACCGTCGAGGACCTGCAAAGGCGTCCAGAAGGTGCTGGCATCCGTTTCGACCTCGGGCACCTCGGAGCTTGCCCGAGCGGTCTGGACCAGCCGATCCAGCATCCGCACGAACAGGCCGGAGATCGCGAGGTTCGACCATTCCGCATTGGCCGTGGTGTGAAACAGAACGATCTGCCCCTGCCCCAGCGGCGCGCGGGTGATCAGCGGCGTGCCATCCGTCAGCTGCGCCAGCGTCCGCGCGGCGAGGTCGGGCGAGGGCTCGGCCAGAAGCTGCGCGCGCACCATGGCGTCGGGCGGGATCGCCAGCCCGGCAAACGGCCCTTCGGCCGGGAAGGGCGCGATGCCGCGCGGATCGCCCCAGCTCAGCGCGCCGCCGATGTCCCGCCCCCCGGCGCGCAGGCGCACGGGCAACAGCGTCTCGTCGGCGAGACGTTCGGACGCGGCCATGCGCGGCCCCGAGAACCGGATAAGGAGGCCGCCCTTGTCGACCCAGTCCTGCAAGGCCTCGTCGAAGGGCAGCGAGAGCTGGTCGACCAGCACGATCACATCGGGTGAGGCCTGAAGCACGTCGTCGATGCCACCCTCGATCAGATCGGTGCGCGGGGCGAGCGCCCGGCGTAGGTAATGCAGCGGCAGCAGCAGGCGCTGGCCCTCGCTGGCCCGGTCGTCGCCGACCAGCGCCACCTTGCGGCGGCGCAGGCTGTCATCGGCCAGCACGACGGCCCCCGCCACCTCCTGCCCCTCGACCTCGAACCGCGAGATGCGGTTGCGCAGCTCCGAAGGCAGCGAAATCGGGACGAGACGGCTTGTCACCCCCTGCGAGGCGGCCTCGGCCTCGCCCGGTTCCAGCCGCGCCAGTTGCCGGGGCGTACCCTGCGGATCGAGGCCGACGGCCAGAACGGCGGGTGCCGCCCCGGCGCTGTCCATATGCAGCCGCAGGGCCGGCTGCTCGCCTGCGACGAATTCCAGCGCGACGCGCGGGCCTTGCGGCGGAACCACCGTGACCGCCGCGCGGGCTTGCAGGGCCGAAAGCAACTCGCCACGACCGGGATGGTCCAGCCCGTCGCTGAGCCAGAGGACCGAGAGCGAAGGCGGAAGCTGCGACAGCACCTCGTCGAGGTTGCGGGGATAGCGCGTCTCCCACGCGGCGGGCTGGAGGGCGCGCAGACGCGCGGCCAGTTCCTCGGCCGGCTGGAAGGGCAGTGCGCCCGTGGCCGTCCCATCGGCGACCAGCAGCGCCGCCGGCTGCCCGCCGCTCGCCGCGCGGTCGAGCGCCCTCAGCGCGCGGGCCTGGCGCTGGGGCCAGTCGGGCGCAGCGGCCCAGCCGCCATCCATGACGATCAGCACCGGCCCCTGCCCGGCCTGATCCGGCGCCGGTTTCCAGATCGGACCGGCAAAGGCGAGGATCAGCGCCGCGATGGCCAGCACTCGGATCAGCAAAAGCCACCATGGCGTGTGCCGGGCCACGGGCTGCGGATCCTTCAGCCCCAGCAGAAGCCGCGTGCCCGGAAAGCGCAGCAAGCGCGGCGAGGGGGGCATGGCGCGCAGGATCAGCCAGATCACCGGCAGCGCCGCCAGCGCCGCCAGCAGCCAGGGGGTCAGGAAACCGAGGGGACCAAGGACCAGCATCAGCCCTCCAGCACCGACCAGAGCCAGAGCAGTGCCTGCGCCGGCGGCGCGGCGGTGTCATGCGTGCCGAAATGCCAGCCCGCCTGCATTGCCGCGCGCGAGAGGCTTTCGCGCCGCTCGGCCAGCCGCGCGAGATAGGCGGCGCGCAATCCGCCCGCGTCCCGCGTGTCATGGCGCAGCGCGCCCGAGCCCGAGCGAAAGAGGACCGCGCCGGAATAGGGAAAGCTCTCCTCGTCCGGGTCGAGGATCTGCAGCAGCGCCCCCTCGATCCCGAGGGCGGCCGCGCGCTCCAGATAGGCGAGCACCGGCGCGGGATCGCCAAGGAAATCGTCGATCAGGATGACCCGCTGGCCCGGCCGCAAGCTCTCGGGCGGGGGCATGTCCTCGTCCACGGTCAGGGCGGCGCGTGAGAGGAGCGCCATGCCGATGCGATCGGCCTGCGCCCGGCCCGGTCGCGGCGACTGACCGGCCAGTGCCACCCGCTCGCCCCCGCCCAGCAGCGCAAGCACAAGGGCAAGCGCCAGCAGGTTGGCGCGGTCGGTCTTGGTCGGCCGCGCCGGGGCGCCGGAAAAATCCATGCCCGCCGCGCCCGAGACCCAGAGCACGACCGATTGCGCCACCTCGGCCTCGCGGTCGCGCACGAATTGCGCGTCGGACCGGGCCGACCGGCGCCAGTCGATGCTGCGCGCGGTATCGCCTGCGGTCGCGGGCCGGTATTGCCAGAAATCCTCGCCGGTGCCCGGACGGCGCTTGCCATGCAGGCCCGAGGTCGCCGCGGCGGCCAGACGTTCGGCGGACAGCATCAGGGCCGGAAGCGCGCTCAGCGCGGCTTCGGCATCGGCGCGAAGTTCGGCGGCCCTGCGGTTCACGCCGCCGCCTGCATCCGGTCGCCGAGAAGGCGCTCGATCAGCCCCTCGATCGTCTCGCCGCGCGCGCGGGCGGCAAAGCTCAGCGCCATGCGGTGACGCAGCACGGGGGCGGCCATCGCCTCGACGTCCTCGAGCGTCGGGGCAAAGCGCCCGTTCAGCGCGGCCCGCGCCCGCGTCACCAGCGTCAGGGCCTGCGCGGCGCGCGGACCCGGCCCCCAGACCAGCATGTCGGACATCCAGCCCGGCGCCTCTGCCGAACCGGGCCGCGCGGCCCGGACAAGATCGAGGATCGCGTTCAGCACCGTCTCTCCCACCGGCATCCTGCGGATCAGGGCCTGCGCCGCGACCAGTCCGGCGGCATCGAAGACCGGATGCGCCGCGCCCTGCTCGACCCCGGTGGTCGCCAGAAGGATCGCACGCTCGGTCTCGCGGTCAGGGTAATCGACGTCGATCTGCAGAAGGAACCGGTCAAGCTGCGCCTCCGGCAGGGGATAAGTCCCCTCCTGCTCGATTGGGTTCTGGGTCGCGAGGACATGGAAGGGACGGCCAAGCGGGCGATGCTCGCCGCTGATCGTCACCTCGCCCTCCTGCATGGCTTGCAGCAGCGCGGACTGGGTGCGCGGGCTGGCCCGGTTGATCTCGTCCGCCATCAGAAGCTGAGTGAATACCGGCCCCTCGATGAAGCGGAAGGCGCGGGTGCCGTCGGGCAGCAGGTCCAGCACCTCCGAGCCAAGGATATCGGCAGGCATCAGGTCGGGGGTGAACTGCACCCGCGCGCTGTCGAGGCCAAGGACGGTCGAGAGCGTGTCGACCAGCATGGTCTTGCCGAGGCCCGGTTGACCGACCAGCAGCGCGTGCCCGCCCGAGAGGATTGCCGACAGCACTTGCTCGACCACGTCATGCTGCCCGACGAAGCGGCGCTCGACGCTGCCTCGCGCTTCCGCAAGACGGGATGTCAGGGACTGGATATCAGCGACAAGTTGATCGTCCGTGGTCATGACAATGCCTCTTTTCTGCTCTAGGACAGCATAGGATGAGGTTGGAAAAGGCTCCACTGGTAATGGGTGCAAAGACTGACAATCCTGTGAGCAGCGCCGAGGGGCTGGCCGAAGTCGCCGCGCGTGCCGCGAAAAAAGGCCCGCCGCCGGTCCATCTGTGGAATCCACCCTTCTGCGGCGATCTCGACATGGAGATCCGGGCCGATGGGACATGGTTCTATCAGGGCACGCCGATCGGTCGCCCGGCGATGGTGCGGCTTTTCGCGTCGATCCTCAAGCGCGAAGGGGATGCCTACTTCCTCGTCACTCCGGTCGAAAAGGTGGGCATCCGCGTGGTTGATGCCCCCTTCCTTGCCGTCGATGCCTTGATCGATCCAGAGGCGGACACGATCACCTTTGTAACCAATATGGGCGATCAGGTGATCGCTGGTCCCGACAATCCGGTAACGATGCGCGGCACCCCCGACATGCCGCGTCCCTATGTCCATGTGCGCCGCGGCCTAGAGGCGTTGATCGACCGCAAGACGTTCTATCGCCTTGCCGAGGCCGCAATGCCTGACCGCGACGGTCACCTTGTCCTGCGCTCGGGGGGCGCCACCTTTCCGTTGGAGCCCTGACATGGCCCGATTTGCCGCGAACCTGACCTATCTTTTCACCGAACTGCCGATGCAGCAGCGATTCGCCGCCGCGCGGCGCGCCGGTTTCGACGGGGTCGAGATCCTGTTTCCCTATGACCTGCCCTGCGAGGATCTGGTCGCCGCAGCCGGGGCCGCCGGCCTCGAATTCGTGCTGCTGAACACACCGCCGCCGAACTGGGCCGGTGGGCCGCGCGGCTTTGCCGCGAAGCCGGGCAACGAGGCGCTGTTCCGCGCCGATTTCGACCGTGCGCTGCGGCTGGCAGATACCCTCAAGGTCCGGCATGTCCATGTCATGGCCGGTCGCGCCAAGGGGGCTGCGGCGCGGGCCACGCTGGTCGGGAACCTGAAATGGGCGGCGGCGCGCGCGCCCCATCTCAGCCTGACCATCGAGCCGATCAACGCAAGCGACAATCCCGGCTATTACCTGAACAGCTTCGACCTTGCCGCCGAGATCCTGGCCGAGGTCGATGCCCCCAATCTGGGGCTGCAATTCGACGCCTATCAGGCGCAGATGATCCACGGCCAGATCCTGACCCTGTGGGAGCGTTTTGCCCCGATCACCCGCCATGTCCAGGTCGCAGGCTGTCCCGGCCGCCATGAGCCGAGCGTCGGGGTAATCGACTTCTCCAGCTTCTACCGGGCGCTGGAGGCCAGCAATTACGACGGCTGGATCGGCGCGGAATACACGCCGCAATCGTCGACCGAATCGGGCGTCGCCTGGCTTCGCTCGGCCTAATAGGCCGAGCCGCCGCTGCCGGCCGGCAGCGCGCCATAGGGCAGCCAGATCGTCTTGGTCCGGCTGGCGCGGCGCAGGAAATGGCGACCCTGCGCCTCGGGCGCGGACCAGTCCACGGCCTCGGGCGACCAGACCGGGATCAGCGTTTCCGCCGCCGCACGCTCGACCCCCGCCATCGCTGAGGCTGGGCCGGGATGCCAGATCGCGTTGACGCCGTCATGCGCCGCCAGCGCCTCGCCCAGCATGTCCTGCGGCCCGGTGATCAGGTTGACGACGCCGCCCGGCACATCCGAACAGGCCAGAACCTGCGCGAGGCTCAGCGCCGCCATCGGTTGGTCTTGCGAGGGGAACGCGATGACGGCATTGCCAAGGGCAATCGCGGGCAGGATCAGCGACATCAGCCCGGCCAGCGGCGCGGCATTCGGTGCGACAATCCCCATCACGCCATGCGGCTCGGGCTGAACCAGCGTCAGGTGCCCGGCCTTTGCCGAGACGGTGCCGCCGTCGAACTTGTCGGCGAAACCCGCATAGAAGAAGCAGCGCCGGATCGCCGTCTCGACCTCCTCGGCCGAGGCATAGCCCGCGAATTCCGAGCGGCGCAGCGCCAGATTCTCGGCCAGAAAATAAAGCACCTGCGCCCGGCCATGTCCGCCCAACGCCTGCCATTTGCCCAAGGCACCCTGCGCGGCCTCGACAGCGTTGCGGATGTCCTTGCGACCGCCAAGCGGGATCAGCTCCCCTTGGGCGAGATAGCTTGCGCCGCCATCCGGGCGCTTCTGGGCGCCGCCGATATAGAGCTTCACCGTCCGGTCGATCTCGGCCTGATCGCCCCCGGGCGCGACGGTCATCGGCGCGGGCGGCGGGTTGCGCGTTCCGGCCCCGGCGGGCGATGCGAGGTAGTCCAGCATCCCTTCGCGCCCGCCCTCGCGGCCATAGCCGCTGTCGCGCACCCCGCCAAAAGGCGCGGCCGCGTCAAAGAGGTTTGCGCAATTGATCCAGACCACGCCCGCCTTGATCCGCTGCGCCAGATCGGTCGCGACCGTAGCGCTTTCCGACCAGACCGAGGCGGCGAGGCCATAGGCCGTGTTGTTCGCAAGCTCGACCGCCTCGTCCGGCGTGCGGAAGGTCGAGAGCGTGGCGATCGGGCCGAAGATCTCCTTCCGCATCCCCGGATTGGCCGGGGCGATGTTTCTGAGATAGCCGGGGGCGATGAAGCATCCCTGCCCCGCCCCGCCGCCGACCAGCTCGGCCCCCGCTTCGGTCGCCTCGGCCAGAAGGTCGAGGATGCGGGTCTTCTGCACCGGGTCGACGATCGCGCCGATATCGGTCGACTTGTCGAGCGGCGGGCCAACGCGCAGCTTCTCCATCCGGCGGCTCAGCAGGGCCTCGAACCGCTCGGCCACCGCTTCGGCGACGAGGATGCGCGAGCCGGCGCAGCAGACCTGCCCCTGATTGAACCAGATCGAATCGACCACGCCCTCGACTGCGGCATCCAGGTCGGCATCCGCCATGACCACGAAGGGCGACTTGCCACCCAGTTCCAGCGTCAGCTTGCGCCCCGTCCCGGCGAGGGTCCGGGCGATCGACCGGCCAACCTCGGTCGAGCCGGTGAAGGCAATCTTGTCGACCGGAGACGAGACCAGCGCCGCCCCGGTCTCGCCATCGCCGGTGACGATGTTCACGACGCCCGCAGGCAGGCCGACATGGGCGCAGATCTCGGCGAAGGCCAGCGCGGTCAGCGGGGTGTATTCGGCGGGTTTCAGGACGACCGTGTTCCCGGCGGCGAGCGCAGGCGCGACCTTCCATGCCAGCATCAGCAGCGGAAAGTTCCACGGGATGATCTGGCCGCAGACGCCAAGCGGGCGATGTTCGGGAAACTCGCTCGCCGCGATCTCGGCCCAGCCGGCATGGTGGTAGAAATGGCGCACGACCAGCGGAATGTCGATGTCGCGGCTCTCGCGGATCGGCTTGCCGTTGTCGAGCGTTTCCAGCACAGCAAGGAAACGCTCGCGCTTCTGGATCGTGCGGGCAATGGCATAGAGGAACCGCGCCCGGTCATGCCCCGCCATCGCGCCCCAGCCCCGCGCCGCCCGGCGCGCGGCGCGCACCGCCTTGGCCACGTCGCGGCCCGAGCCTTGGGTGACCCGCGCCAGCTCCTCGCCGGTCGAGGGATCGCGCGTGGCAAAGGTCTCGCCCGGTCGCGTGAAGCGTCCCGCGATGAAATGGCCGAAGCTGCCACGTTCGCGCAGCCAGTCGCGAACGGCCGAGGCGTCCTCGGTCGAGGGGCCGTATTCCATGCTTTCCATGATCTCGCCTACGCTTGGCATCTTCGCCTATCCTGCCGCCAGACGGTGCGAGGCGGCATAGCGCCCCGTCACGTGATGGGAAATCTGCCGCTCGATATCGCCCAGCAGCGACGACGCCCCGATGCGGAACAGGTCGGGACGCAGCCAGTCGCGGCCCAGTTCCTCGGCCATCAGCACCTGCCAGTTCAGCGCGTCCTTGGCCGTCCGCAGTCCGCCCGCAGGCTTGAAGCCGACGGCGAAGCCCGTCCGGTCGCGATAGTCGCGGATCGTGCGCAGCATGGTCAGGCTGACCGGCAGGGTGGCGTTCACCGGCTCTTTCCCGGTCGAGGTCTTGATGAAATCCGATCCCGCCTGCATCGCGACATGGCTGGCTTTGGCGACGTTTTCCAGCGTCTTGAGTTCCCCGGTCGCGAGGATCGACTTCATCCGCGCATCGCCGCAAGCCTCGCGCATGGCTGAAAGTTCGTCATAAAGCGCCGACCAGTTCCCTTGCAGCACAAGGGCGCGGCTGATCACGATGTCGATCTCGTCCGCGCCCTGATCCAGGGCATAGCGGATCTCGGCCAGCCGCAGGTCGAGGGGCATGAGCCCCGCCGGAAAGCCCGTCGCGACCGAGGCGACGGGAATGCCCGATCCCTCCAGCGCGCGCTTGGCCGCGGAAACCATCGTGGGATAGACGCAGACTGCGCCCGTCGTCAGGCTCTCGATCCCAAGAGCCGCCAGTTGCCCCGCGTCGATCGGGGCGCGCGCCTTGGCGCAAAGCCGGGCCACGCGGTCCGGGGTGTCGTCCCCCGACAGCGTCGTCAGGTCGATGCAGCGGACCGCGTTCAGAAGCCACGCCGCCTGCCATTCCTTCTTGAGGCTGCGGCGCTGGGTCAGGCTGGCCGCCCGCCGCTCGCTCGCGGGGGTGTTGATCCGCAGCCCCTCGAACCAGTCGAGTTGCAGCGGCGTGCCGGGATTGCGGCGACCGGAATCCTTCATCGCTTCCCCTTTCGTGGGTCCGCGCAAGCTAGTCGCCGGCGCGGTTTGCGGCAAGCTCAACGTCCGCGCATACCCTGCCACCAGCGGCCGATGCGGCTGCGCGCCCGGTCCCGCGCCGCATCGGCGCGCGCATCGATCCGGTCCCATGCCTCGTCGGCCGAGCGCAGGGCCGGGTCTATGCTGCGCTCGCGGAACTGGTTCCACATCCGCCAGATCAGGAACAGCAAAAGCCCCATGACCAGCAGGATGATCGTCGCCGGCCAGTTGAAGGGCCGCACATCCGGCCCCGCCACCGGACGGATCGCGATGGCATTGGGATAGATCGACAGCCACGACACCCGCCAGCCATAGGAGGTGACGCTGACCCAGTCTGGATCGGCCGCGGTCGATTTCAGGTCGGTCGCCCGCGCATGGAGGTTCGAGCTGTCATATTTGAAATAGGGCGGCCAGATCCAGCCGGTATCCTCGTTCCGATAGACATAGGGCCTGCCATTCGGACGCACGGTGTCGATGAAGCGCACGTCCCGCTGCCCGGCCGCATTCTGGACCGTCCCGGTATCGGGCGAGGCGAAGAAGATCGAGTTCGCGCCGATATCCGTCAGGCGGTTATAGGTGTTCGTGATCCGAACCGTCTGCTTCGACGGCAGCGCATAATCGAGAAACAGGAACACGACCACGCCGAAGGTCACACCAAGGATTGTCAGAAACCAGCGCATGGCGCCCCCTCAATCATAGTTCACCAGAATCACGATCACCACGATCGCGACCAGCGGAAGCACAAGGACCAGCCCGACCAACCGCGCGCGGAGCGTCCTGCCGAAGCCGATCATCGACCGGCGGACGAACTCGCGCCGCAGGGGCGAGTTCCCGGCGATCTCCGGGTGGCGCCGGTCCCATTCCTTTTCCAGCGCCTCGCGCCTGGTGCTGCGAATATAGATCGAGAGCAGCACATAGAAGAGCAGTTCGACGGCCAGCACGAGGCCGATCAGCCGGATCAGGGCCATCATGTCAGGATCTTTCCCGAAGGATCTGGGCAAGGCTCATCCCGCCATGGAAGGGCGGCAGGCGGGATCTGTCAATCACCCGCCTTTGGGATTCCCCATCTCGCCCCGCTGTGGCATCATCCCGGAAAACGAGGAAAAGCTCCGATGTCCGAACGCCTGTCGATCAGCGCCCTGGTCTTCTTCGTCGTCATGGCCCTGATGGGGGCCTATTTCGCCTTCGCCGCCGTCCAGGGCCCCTCGGGCGTCCTGCGGCGCGAGCAGATCAAGGCCGATACCCGCGACCTCGCAGCACAGCGCGACAAGTTGCAGGCCGAGGTCGACCGGATGAAGAACCTGACCCGCCGCCTTTCGGATGATTACCTCGACATGGACCTGCTGGACGAACGCGCCCGCGATGTCCTTGGCTATATGCGCCCGGACGAGATCATCATCCGCTGACCGGATTCCGGGCAGGCGCGGATCGACGCATTGCCGGAATCCTGCGGCTCGCAGATCGCAGGTTTACTTTTCCCGGAACTCCGGCCTAGAAGTAGTTTAACGCTGAACTATTCCTGCGCCGAGGAGGAGGACCCATGGTCAGAAAGCCCGCAGCCGCGGAAAGCACGTCCAACGTATCCAAGGACGAGTTGCTGAAATACTACCGTGACATGCTGTTGATCCGTCGATTCGAGGAGAAAGCCGGCCAGCTTTATGGCATGGGCCTGATCGGCGGTTTCTGCCACCTCTATATCGGCCAGGAAGCGGTCGTCGTCGGGCTGGAATCGGTCGCCAAGGAAGGCGACAAGCGCATCACCTCCTATCGCGACCACGGCCATATGCTGGCCTGCGGCATGGACGCCAAGGGCGTGATGGCCGAGCTGACCGGACGTGAGGGCGGCTATTCCAAGGGCAAGGGCGGCTCGATGCACATGTTCAGCCGCGAGAAGCATTTCTACGGCGGCCATGGCATCGTCGCGGCGCAGGTCCCGCTCGGCGCGGGCCTCGCCTTCGCCGACAAGTATCTTGGCAACGACAACGTCACCTTCACCTATTTCGGCGATGGCGCGGCGAACCAGGGCCAGGTCTATGAGACCTACAACATGGCCGAACTCTGGAGCCTGCCGGTCGTCTTCGTGATCGAGAACAACCAGTATGCCATGGGCACCTCGGTCAAGCGCTCGACCAAGTCGACCTCGCTTTTCGGCCGCGGCGCCGCCTTCGGCATCCCGGGCGAGCAGGTCGACGGCATGGACGTGCTGGCGGTCCGCGCGGCAGGCGCCAAGGCCGTCGCGCATTGCCGCGCTGGCAAGGGCCCCTACATCCTCGAGGTGATGACCTATCGCTATCGCGGCCACTCCATGTCCGACCCGGCCAAGTACCGCTCGCGCGAGGAAGTGCAGAAGATGCGCGACGAACGCGACGCGATCGAACATGTGCGCGACCTGCTGCTGACCGGCAAGCACGCGACCGAAGATGACCTGAAGGCCATCGACAAGGAAATCAAGGACATCGTGAACGAATCCGCCGAGTTTGCCAAGGAAAGCCCCGAACCTGCGCTCGAAGAGCTGTGGACAGACATCTATGCCGCCGACCTGCCGCAAGGTTCGGCCACCGAGAACGCCTGAGGGGGAGAGTAGAACAGATGGCAACGGAAATCCTGATGCCCGCCCTGTCGCCGACCATGGAGGAAGGCACGCTGGCGAAATGGCTGAAAAAGGAAGGCGACGAGGTCAAGGCCGGCGACATCATCGCCGAGATCGAGACCGACAAGGCCACGATGGAATTCGAGGCGGTCGATGAAGGCATCCTCGGCAAGATCCTGATCGCCGAGGGCGAGCAGGGCGTGAAGGTCAACACCCCCATCGCCGTGCTGGTCGAGGAAGGCGAAAGCGCCGACGACATCAAGACCGAGGCACCGAAAGCCGAGGCCGCCCCGGTCGAAGCCAAGGCCGAAGCGCCCGCCGCCGCCGCGCCCGTCGCACCCAGGGCCGACCGCTCGCCCGACTGGCCGGAAGGCACCAAGATGAAGACCATGACCGTGCGCGAAGCGCTGCGCGAGGCCATGGAAGAGGAAATGAACCGCGACGAGACGGTCTTCCTCATGGGCGAGGAAGTCGGCGAATACCAGGGCGCCTACAAGATCAGCCAGGGCCTCCTCGACAAGTTCGGCCCGCGCCGCGTGGTCGATACCCCGATCTCGGAAATGGGCTTTGCCGGCATCGGCACCGGTGCGGCCATGGCCGGCCTGCGCCCGATCGTCGAGTTCATGACCTTCAACTTCGCCATGCAGGCGATCGACCACATCATCAATTCGGCGGCCAAGACGCTCTACATGTCGGGCGGCCAGATGGGCTGCTCGATCGTGTTCCGCGGGCCGAACGGGGCGGCTGCCCGCGTCGGCGCCCAGCACAGCCAGGACTATGCCGCGTGGTATGCCCAGATCCCCGGTCTCAAGGTGGTGATGCCCTATTCGGCGGCCGATGCGAAAGGCCTGCTGAAGCAGGCGATCCGCGACCCGAACCCGGTCATCTTCCTTGAAAACGAGATCCTCTACGGCCGCAGCTTCGAGGTGCCGGAGCTTGAGGACTTCACCATCCCCTTCGGCAAGGCCCGCATCGCGCGCGAGGGCAAGGACGCAACCATCGTCAGCTTCGGCATCGGCATGAGCCATGCGCTCGAGGCCGCCGATAAGCTCGCGGCCGAGGGTATCGACGCCGAGGTCATCGACCTTCGGACCCTGCGCCCGCTCGACTACGGCACGATCATCGCCTCGGTCCAGAAGACCAACCGCCTCGTCACCGTCGAGGAAGGCTTCCCGGTCGGCGCGATCGGCAACCACATCTCGGCCTATGTCATGGAAAACGCCTTCGACCATCTCGATGCGCCGGTGATCAACTGCACCGGCAAGGACGTGCCCATGCCCTATGCCGCCAATCTCGAAAAACATGCCCTGATCACCTCGGACGAGGTGGTCGCGGCGGTGAAAAAAGTCACCTACAAGTAAGGGGATAGCGAGATGCCAACGGAAATCCTGATGCCCGCGCTTTCCCCCACCATGGAGGAAGGCACGCTGGCCAAATGGCTGGTGAAGGAAGGCGACGAGGTCAAGTCGGGCGACATCATCGCCGAGATCGAGACCGACAAGGCCACGATGGAATTCGAGGCCGTGGATGAGGGAAAGATCGGCAAGCTCCTGGTCGCCGAAGGATCGGCCGGGGTCAAGGTGAACACCCCGATCGCCGTCCTTCTCGAGGAAGGCGAAAGCGCCGATGACATCGGCGCGGCGCCCGCCCCCAAGGCCGAGGCGAAAGCCGAGGCACCGAAGGCCGAAGCCGCCCCGGCAGCCGCCGCTGCCCCCGCCCCGGCCGCGCCGAAATCGGCGGATGGCGGACGCATCTTCGCCTCGCCCCTCGCCCGTCGCATCGCCGCGGAAAAGGGCATCGACCTCGCGACCATCAGCGGTTCCGGCCCGCATGGCCGTATCGTCAAGGCGGATCTGGAAGGGGCGAAACCCGCCCCGGCCAAACCGGCCGAGGCGCCCCGTGCCGCCGCCCCCGCCGCCGCAGCAGCCGCTCCCGCCCCGGCGGGTCTGTCCACCGAAACCGTCCTCAAGATGTATGCCGACCGCGAGACGACCGAGGTTCAACTCGACGGCATGCGCCGGACCATCGCGGCCCGCCTCAGCGAAGCCAAGCAGACCATCCCGCATTTCTACCTGCGCCGCTCGGCCAAGCTCGACGCGTTGATGGAGTTCCGGGCGCTCCTGAACAAGCAGCTGGAATCGCGGGGCGTCAAGCTCTCGGTTAACGACTTCATCATCAAGGCCAGCGCCCTGGCCCTGCAGGAAGTGCCGGATGCGAATGCGGTCTGGGCCGGCGACCGCATCCTCAAGCTGAAGCCTTCGGACGTGGCGGTCGCCGTCGCGATCGAAGGCGGGCTCTTCACCCCGGTCCTCAAGGACGCGCAGCAAAAGACGCTGTCGGCGCTTTCGACCGAGATGAAGGACCTCGCCACCCGCGCCAAGACGAAAAAGCTCGCCCCGCATGAATACCAGGGCGGCAGCTTCGCGATCTCCAATCTCGGCATGTTCGGGATCGAGAATTTCGACGCGGTTATCAACCCGCCGCATGGCGCAATCCTCGCCGTCGGCGCCGGCATCCAGACCCCGGTTGTCGAGAATGGCGAGGTCGTCATCCGCAACGTGATGTCCATGACCCTCTCGGTCGACCACCGGGTAATCGACGGCGCGCTTGGCGCACAGCTTCTCGAAGCCATCGTGCGCCATCTGGAAAACCCGATGGGCATGCTGGCCTGAACCGGACGAGAGAGCCGAAAGACATGAGAGGGGGCCATTCCGGCCCCCTTTTTTCACTGTTTCGAAAATACCCACGGGGGTGCGGGGGCAGTCAGCCCCCGCCCTGTTCGCCCGCCACTTCCGGCGCGGTATTGAGCCCGATCCGCCGCTTCAGCCAGCGCGACGCGCGCATCTGCGCGCCATGGACGACCGAGAAGAGCGAGGGCACGAACAGCAGCGACAACAGCGTCGACAGCAGCAGGCCCCCAATCACCGCAATCGCCATCGGCGCGCTGAACTCCGCCCCCTCGCCGGTCCCGATGGCCGAGGGCACCATGCCCGCCGTCATGGCGATGGTCGTCATCACGATCGGGCGCGCGCGCTTGTGGACCGCATCAAGGATCGCCTCCCGCTTCGGGGTGCCCCGGTCGATCGAACTCAGCGCGAACTCGACCAGCATGATCGCATTCTTGGTCACGATCCCCATCAGCATCAGGAAGCCGATGACCACCGCCATGCTGATCGAATTCCCGGTCAGGAACAGCGCGAGGATCGCGCCCCCGATGGCCAGCGGCAGCGACATCAGGATCGACACCGGCGTCATGAAATTGTGGAACAGCAGGACCAGCACCACATAGGTCAGCATCACGCCCGAGACCATGGCGACGGCAAAGGCCTCGAAGACCTCGGCCATGATCTCGGCGTCACCCGCAGGCTTGATCTCGGTTCCCGGCGGCAGGTCGAGTTGCTGTTGCAGCGCCGCGACCTCGCTATTCACCGGGCCAAGCAGCGCGCCCTCGGCCAGGTTCGCCGAGACCGTGGTGCGATAGCGGCGATCATAGCGGCCGATCTCGGTCGCCCCGGCCGAGATCGCGACATCGGCCACCGCCTCCAGGGGCACCTGCCCGGCCGAGCTTGGGACGCGCAGGTCGCGGATCATCATCACGTCCTGGCGCGCCGCCTCGTTCAGGCGCACCAAGATCGGGATCTGCTCCTCGCCGGTATTGAACTTCGCGAGGTTCGATTCCGTATCGCCCAGCGTCGCGATGCGCAGCGTGGTGGCCAGCGCGCTGGCCGTGACCCCCAGTTCCGCCGCAACCGCCTGCCGGGGATGGATCTGGATCTCGGGCCGCTGCAGCGCCGCCGAGGAGGTGACGTCCTCAAGGCTCGGCAAGGTCTTCATCGCGGCCATCAGCCGCTCGGCCGCCTCCGCCGCGCCATCCTCGGTGACGCCGAGGACCGAGATCTCGAAATCGTTCGCCCCGGCCTCGTTCAGGAAGTTCAGCCGCAGGTCGGGCAATTCGGCAAGGTCGCGCTTCAGCACCTCCTCGATCTCGAAGCTCGACCGCTCGCGCTCGTCCTTCGAGCCGTAATTGACAAGGATCGTGGCGTCGGTCACCTGCCCGTTCCCGCCATTGACGAAAACCGAGCGCACCTCCGGCTCCTGCCCCACCCGGTCCGAGACCTGCCGCGCCGCCGCTTCGGTCTGCGCAAGCGTCGATCCCGGCGGCAATTCGACCGAGATCTGGCTGCGCCCGACATCCTGCGACGGCACGAATTCGGTCGGAAGCAGCGTCGCCGAAAAGATCGACCCCGCGAAAACCCCCAGACCCATCAGCAGCGTCAGCAGGCGGTGGCGCAGCGTCCAGCCAAGGATCCGCATCAGCAACCGCAGCAGCGGGCCGTCCCGCCCCTCGGCGATATGGGTATTGTCGCGCAGGAAATAGGCCGCCAGCATCGGCGTGATCAGCCGCGCCACCAACAGCGAGAACAGGACCGAGACCGCGACCGTCAGCCCGAACTGCTTGAAATACTGCCCGGCAATCCCGCTCATGAAGCTGACCGGCGCAAAAACCGCGACGATCGAGAAGCTGATCGCGATCACGGTCAACCCGATCTCGTTCGCGGCCTCCATGCTCGCCTCATAGGCCGGGACGCCCATGTTGATATGCCTGACGATATTCTCGATCTCGACGATGGCGTCATCGACAAGGATTCCCGTCACCAGCGTGATGGCAAGCAGGCTGACCCCGTTCAGGGTAAAGCCCAGCATATGCATGACGAAGAAGGTCGGAATGATCGACAGCGGCAGCGCCACCGCCGCGATCAGCGTCGCGCGCCAGTTGCGCAGGAACAGGAACACCACCACCACGGCCAGCGCCGCGCCCTCATAGAGCGTGTCCATGGCCGAGTGATAGCTCGCCGCGGTATGGGTGGTCGCGTCGTCGATCAGATCGAACCGGATGCCGGGATTGCGCGCGAGGATCTCGCCGATCCGCGCCTTGGTCCCATCCCCCGCCACGAGGTCGGAGGCCCCGCTCGCCCGGAAGACGCCGAAGGCGACCACGGGCTGGCCGTTCAGCAGGGCAAAGCTGCGCTCGTCGCTTGGCCCGTCGGTGACGGTGCCAAGCTGGTCCAGCCGGACGGTCCGCCCCTGCCCGATCAGGATCGGCGTCGCGGCAAGGCGAGCGACATCGGGGGCCGATCCGAGGGCGCGGATCGAATATTCCGTTCCCGCCATGTCGCCCCGGCCGCCGCCCATGTCGATGTTCTTCTGGCGCAACTGGTCCGAGATATCGGCGACCGTCAGGCCGAAGGCCTGTATCCGCGCCGCATCAAGCTCGACATTGATCTGGCGATCCGCCCCGCCGATGCGGGTGATGCTGGCCACGCCCGGAACGGTCGAGAGATCCCGCGAAACCACGTCATCGACGAATTTCGACAGCTCCTCCATGCTCTTGTCCGGATCGCTGACGGCATAGGTCAGGATCGCCATGCCGCTGATGTCGATGCGCTTGACCAGCGGCTCGAGGATGGATTCCGGCAGGTCCGAGCGCACATTCGCGACCGCGTCCTTCACGTCGTTCACCGCGCGGTCGGTATCGGTCTCCAACTCGAACTCGACGGTGATCGAGGCTGAGCTGTCGGTCGCGGTCGAACTGATATGGCGTACGCCGGTGATCGAGGCGATCGAATCCTCGATCGGCTGGATCACCTGCCGCGTCAGTTCCGAGGGCGCGGCGCCGGGCTGACTGACGGTGACGCTGACCAGCGGCAGGTCGATATTCGGCATCGCCGTCACCGCCAGCCGGCTGAAGCTGTAAAGCCCGACCAGAAGCAGGACCAGAAAGACCGCGATCGGGGGGACCGGTCGGCGGATGGACCAGGTGGCGAAATTCATGGCGCTTTGCCCGAGGCGGGCGGCGCGGCGCGCACATGGTCGCCCGAGCGGAAGAAGGCTCCGGCCCGCGCAATCACCTCATCACCGGGCTCCAGCCCTTCCAGCACCTCGCGCCGGCCCTGCCATGTGATCCCGGCCCTGACCGGGCGGGTCTCGACCATGCCGTCCCGCAGCACCTGAACCCGCTCGCCCTCGTCATCGGCGAGGATCGCGGTCGCGGGCACGGTCAGCGCCTCGCGCCGGTCGGTGATGACCCAGCCGCTCGCGAAAAGGCCGACGCGCAGCCGGCTATCGGGGGCAAGCGAGATCCGCGCCTGACCAAGCCGCGTCACCGGATCGACGGCGGCGGGCACCAGACGGACCTTGCCGGGGATCACGACGCCCCCGGCCAGTTCGACCTCGACCGGGTCGCCCTGCTTGATCTGCATCAGCGCGGTCTCGATCACATCGGCGGCAAGCTCGATCTCGCCCTTGGCGATCATGGTGAACAGCGGCTCGCCACCCACGGCCGGGATTGCGCCGATCTCGGCATTGCGCCCGACCACAAGCCCGTCGACCGGGGCAAGGATGCGCGCCCGGTCCAGATCGAGGCGCGTGATGTGACGGGCGGCTTCGGCCTGCGCGAGCTGCGCCTTGGCGACCCCAAGTCCGTCCGAAGCCGAAGCGGCGGCGGCCTGCGCCGAGGCCTCGGTCGCGATGGCCTCGTCCAGGGCGGCCTGCGCGGCGCTTCCGCTCTGGCGCAGGCTGCGCGTGCGGTTCAGCGCCAGAACGGCCTGCCGCAAGGTCGCCTCGGCGCTGGTGATCTGGCTTTCCGCCTGCCGCACCGCGGCGGTCGCGCGCTGATACTCGGCATCGGCCTGCGCCAGCTGCGCGCCCAATGCCTCGTCATCCAGAAGCGCCAGCACATCGCCCGCCTTGACGCTGTCGCCGACCTCGACCGCGATCTCGCGGATCTCGCGCCCGACGACATTGGCGTGGATCTGCACCGGCTGGCGCGCGACCAGCGAGCCGGTGACCGGCACACGCGCCTCGATCACCTCGCGGGTCGCCTGAGCCGTGGTGACGACCGGCACCTCCTGCGTGACGGTCGCGGCCCCCGCCTCCTCGGCCCGCAATGGCGATGCCAGCAGAAAAGCCGTCCCGATACCGGCCCAAAGGGCGGTGATGAGCCTGCCGCTTGCTGACATTCAATTCCTCCGGCATGTGCGGCAAGGATAGGGACAACCCCCGCCCGCAACAATGGTTCGACGCGTGGCTTAGAACGTCACGGAAACGCCGGGAAGGCGCAATTCCGTGAACAGGTCGCGTAGCTCCTGCCGGGCGGCGATGTTGGACATGCTGAGCTGATCGGTGCCGATGTCCTTGAGGTCGAGCAGCGTCAATCCGCGCGGGAACAGCTCGCGAAAGATCACCCGCTCCGAGAAGCCGGGCGCGACGCGAAAGCCGATCCGCTTCGACAGCGCCTCCAGCGCGCCCCCGACCTTGCGCTTGTTGTGCATCTGCTGCGTGCCCAGCCGGTTTCGCAGCACCAGCCAGTCGATCGGTACCGCCCCCGCCTCGCCCCGCAGCTGGCGCGCGCCCCAGACCATCTCGGCATAGATCGACGGGCCGAGGATCCTGCCATCCGGCGACATCCGCGCCAGCAGGTCGAAATCTATGAAGCTGTCATTCATCGGCGTGATCAGCGTATCGGCCAGCGTATGCGCCATCTGGCTCAGCTTGGTATGCGAGCCGGGACAGTCGAGCAGGATGAAATCGCATTCCGGTTCAAGCTGCTCGATCGCCTGCGAGAGCGGATCGACCCCGTGACTTTCCCCGGCAAGATGGCCGAGCAGCGGCGTCGGCAGGTCAAGGCTTTCGCGGTTCAGGAAATGGACCCGGTTCTCCAGATAGCGGCCAAAGCTTCTCTGCCGCACGTCGAGGTCGAGCGCCCCGACCCGGTGGCCCATCCGTGCCAGCGCCGTCGCGACATGCATCGAGGTTGTGGACTTGCCCGAGCCGCCCTTCTCGTTCCCGACCACGATGATATGCGCCACGATTCCCCCTGCCCGGCTCTGCCCTTGCGGCCCAAGAATAGGAGGCGACCGAGGGGTTGGAAAGCATTCCCTCGCGGTCAGGCGATGCGGGTGCGGCAGAAGGGAAACAAGCCCGGATCGCCGTCTGAATAAAACAACATACTGAAATCGCTAGCAATAAAACACGATTTATCAGATAGAGTTTTTTCTTGCAAAACACGATCAACTGTGTCGTAATAAACCTGCCGGCAAAGCTCCGGCGCGTTTCTTGCCAGAAAGGGGCCAAGGATGACCATGCTGAACCATCTCTCGGCTTTCGCCGACCGCACGACCCGGTCCGCAGTGCCCAGCTATGCGGTGTCGCTGATTGATCGCTGCTCCGGCAAGCCGCACAGGATCTCGGGGATCCCGCTGGTCCTGATCACGCATGAACCGATCGAAACCTCGCGCGAACTCATGCGCAACCGCGACCCGATGCGCTGGGATACCTTCATCGAACGCATGGACGAAAAGGGAAGCCGCCAATGATCCGTTTCAGCCTTGCCGCGCTGGCCCGCGCCCGCGCCCCGGTCCCGAATTATGCGACCATCCCGCTTTCCGCCCATCAAAGCGTGCAGGGCCCGGTCCTGCAGCGCTACCGCGACGGGCGCGTCACCATAGATACCGGTCGGGGTTCCCTGACCGGCAGGCCCCTGGCAGCGGGACCGGCAGATGCCCCGGTCTGGTCGCCGCTTTTCGCCGGCATGATCTAGACCGCCGGGGGCCTGTCCCAGCAACCGGGCGCCTCCCCCGCCTTCGGCCATGCCCACCGTGTCGAAGGCGTAGCCCGGAACGCGAAACGCCGCCCATCTCGGGCGGCGTTTCCTTTGTCTGCCGATGACGGAGGGCTCAGAAGCCCAGGCCGGCGTATTTGTTCTTGAACTTCGACACGCGGCCGCCAGCATCCATCAGCTTGGCCGAACCGCCGGTCCATGCCGGGTGCACGGTCGGGTCGATGTCCAGCGACATCACGTCGCCTTCCTTGCCCCAGGTCGAGCGCACCTGATAGACGGTGCCGTCGGTCATCTTGACGTCGATGACGTGGTAGTCGGGGTGAATCTCTGCTTTCATGGCGCGTCTCCTTAAGCCTTGGCTTCGGCTTTGGGCTTGTAGTTGGTGACCTCGGCGATACGGGCCGATTTACCGCGACGATCACGCAGGTAGTACAGCTTGGCGCGACGGACGCGGCCACGACGCACGACGGTGATCGAGTCGATGTTGGTCGAGTAAAGCGGGAAGACGCGCTCGACACCCTCGCCGAACGAGATCTTGCGAACGGTGAAGGACGCACCGATGCCGCCGCCCTTGCGCGAGATGACTACGCCTTCGTAGTTCTGCACGCGGGTGCGGGTGCCTTCGGTCACTTTATAGCCGACGCGAACAGTGTCGCCGGCCTTGAAATCCGGGATTTCCTTGCCGAGCGCAGCGATCTGCTCGGCTTCGAGTTGGGCGATCAGGTTCATCGCTATTGATCCTCTTGTTGCTCGCGGTAGTTCCGCGATTGGTCTGATGCGCCCGAGAGCTGTCGGTCCTTTGTCGGGTCCATATGAGCTTGCTCATATGCCCGCCACAGGTCGGGGCGGCGTTCCTTTGTCAGCCTTTCGGCCATGTCGCGTCGCCACATGGCAATAGCCGCGTGATTACCGGACAGCAGAACCTCCGGGATCGCGCGGCCTTCCCACTGGGCGGGCTTCGTATACTGAGGATGTTCAAGCAGGCCGTCGGAAAAGGATTCCTCGGCCAGAGAGTCCTGATTCCCCAGCACGCGCGGTATAAGGCGAACCGTCGCGTCGATCAAGACCTGTGCGGCAAGTTCTCCGCCGGTCAGGACATAGTCGCCGATGCTGATCTCCTCAACGGCGTGGGCGTCCAGCACGCGCTGGTCCACACCCTCGAACCGGCCGCAGATCAGCGTCATGCCGGGACCGTTCGCCAACTCACGCGCGCGGGCCTGCGTGAAGGGCTTGCCGCGCGGCGAGAGATAGATCACCGGCAGGTGGCTGCCCGTCTCGCGCAGGGCGGCATCCATCACATCGGCGCGGATCACCATGCCCGCGCCGCCGCCCGCCGGGGTGTCGTCGACATTGCGATGCTTGCCGATGCCGAAGGGGCGCAGATCGGTGGTGCGCAGGTTCCACAGCCCCTCGGCCAGCGCCTTGCCGGTCAGCGAGAGGCCGAGGATGCCGGGGAACGCCTCGGGGAACAGGGTGACGATCTGCGCGGTCCAGGCGCCGCGCACCTGCGGCTCGGCCATCAGGTCGCGCGGTTGCAGGCTTTCGCGGATCGAGAGCCTGCCATGGGATTTCGACGGCCCGCTCATGCCTTGCGGGGCCGCAGGAAATTCGCGGCGGCGGTGACGAGCGCACCGGCAATCGCGCAGCCGATGGGTGCAGCCGCAGGCAGCGGCCTCGGGTCGAGAAGCCCGCCAAGATACCACGCCCCAAGGCAGAGCGCGCCGCAGATCAGGATGCCTTGCGCCATCAGCCTCGGGCTGGGCGACAGATTGCGCCCCGCCAGCGACGGGATCAGCCCGGCCAGCATCACCGGGGCGAAGATATAGGCATTCGGATTGTCGCTGCCCGTCAGCCCCTGCAGGAAGGGGCCGGTCAGCATCAGGATGAAACCCAGCGCAAGCAAGGCAAGATGCATCATTCCTGCTCCTCTTCCTCGGGCGGGTCGGCAATGATGCGTCCCGCCGCGATGTCCACCGTCGGCACGAAGGCGCGGGTAAAGGGCAGCAGCAACGCCTGTTTCCGTCCGGGTCCGAAAATCTCGAGAATATCGCCCGCGCCGTGATCATAGATCGCGCGGACCGTGCCGATCAGCACGCCGCCCGCGTCATAGACGGAAAGGCCGATCAGGTCGGTGTGGTAGAATTCGTCATCCGGCAGCGCCGGCAGCTTGTCGCGATCGGCCCAGAGCGTCACGCCCTTCAGCGCCTCCGCGTCGTCGCGTGTCTCGACGCCCGCAAGCCGGGCGCCAAGCCCGCCCGTCACCGGCCGCGTCAGCCGCACGGTGAACGAGCGCTTGCCATCCTCGGACCAGAGCGGACCGTAGGCGGCGATATCGTTGGGCTCCGAGGTGAAGCTTTTCAGCCGCACCTCGCCCCGGACGCCAAAGGCGCCCGCGATTGCGCCGACACAGATCCGCTCGGCCATCGGGATTATTCCGAAGCAGCTTCTTCGGAGGCGGCGGCGACGCGCGCAGCACGCTTTTCGGCACGCTCTTTCGCGGCCTTGCCCGGCTCACCTTTTTTCAGGTTCTTGCGCTCGGTTTTCGGGGTCACGCCGGCAGCTTCCAGGAAGCGGGCAACGCGGTCGGTCGGCTGGGCGCCCTGGCCGATCCAGTATTGCACACGCTCGATGTCCATCTTGACGCGGTCTTCCGAGTCTTTGGCCAGCAGCGGGTTGTAGGTGCCCAGCTTCTCGAGGAAGCGGCCGTCGCGCGGCATGCGCGAGTCGGTCGCGACGATTGCGTAATGCGGGCGTTTCTTCGAGCCACCACGGGCCAGACGGATTTTCATAGCCATTGAGATTCTCCTTACAAATGGCGGGATTGGCGGGGTTGATCCGCCGTCACTTCTGGAATTGCTCGTGATGCCGGATAACTTCCGAGATCACGAAGTTCAGGAATTTGCGCGCGAATTCCGGGTCGAGATCGGCCTCGCGCGCGAGGCGTTCCAACCGCTCGATCTGGCAGGCCTCGCGGGCGGGATCGGACGGAGGAAGGTCGTGTTCGGCCTTGAGGCGGCCGACGGCTTGGGTGTGCTTGAACCGTTCGGCCAGCGTATAGACAAGGATCGCGTCCAGCCGGTCGATGCTGGCGCGATGCTCTTTCAACAGGCTTGCGGCGCGGGCGGTCTGCTCAGTCATTCAGGTCTCCGGGCTGGATGCACGGCGCATGCACCGGGCGGGCTGGAAGAGGTGCTGGGTATGGGTCATCGTCACGCCGTCCCCATCGGGTGGCGGAAGATCAGGCAGGGCGTGCCGCGGATCACGGTTTCCGATTCCGGCGCCGCGCCCAGCCGCTCGGCAAGGCGGCGCGAGCGGATGTTCTCATGCGCGATCAGCGAGATCAGCGGGCCAAGCCCCATCACCGCATGGGCATGTTCGCGCGCGGCCAGCGCCGCCTCGAAGGCGATGCCCCTGCCCTCGAAACCGTCATAGAGATGCCAGCCGAGTTCCGGCTCGGGCCAGTCGATGTGATGGCCGACGCCGGTGCGCCCCGCGACGAGGCCGGTCGCCTTCTCCTCGATCATCCACCAGCCGAAGCCACGGATGATCCAGTGACCGATCATCCCGGTCAGCGCGGCCCAGCTCTGCCAGTCGTTCATCGGCCCGCCGACATGGCGCGAACGCTCGGAGAGGCCAAAGGCGGTGATCGCTTCCAGATCCTCGAACCTCGGCGCGCGCAGGATCAGGCGATCGGTCTCGATCACCGGCACATCCACGCTGAGGGCCTCGGTCCTGCGGATCATTATTTCTTACCGAACAGACCCGACAGCCCGCCGGGCAGGTTCATGCCGCCAAGCTGACCGCCGAGACCCTTGGGGTCTTGCAGCATCTTGGTCGCTTCGGCCATTTTCGCGGGATCGACATTGCCCAGATCGGGCAGGCCGCCGCCCTTGCCGGACATGGCGCGCATGGCCTGCTTCAGCATCCCGCCCTTGCCCATCTTGCCCAGCTTTTTCATCGTGTCGGCCATCTGCTTCTGCATCTTCAGCAGCTTGTTCAGCTCCGACACGTCCATGCCCGCACCGGCCGCGATGCGCTTCTTGCGGCTGGCCTGCAGCATGTCGGGATTGGCCCGTTCCTTCTTGGTCATCGAGTTGATGAGCGCGATCTGGCGCTTCAGCGCCTTGTCGTCGAGGCCCGCGGCCTCGGCCTGCTTGGCCATCTTGCCCATGCCCGGCATCATGCCCATGATGGACTGCATCCCGCCCATCTTCATCATCTGCTCAAGCTGGCTGCGAAGGTCGTTCATGTTGAACAGACCCTTCTGGAAGCGCTTCATCATGCGCTCGGCCTGCTCGACCTCCAGCACTTCCTGTGCCTTCTCGACCAGCGCGACGATGTCGCCCATGCCGAGGATGCGGCCGGCGATCCGCTGCGCGTCAAAGACCTCGATCGCGTCCATCTTTTCGCCAAGGCCGACGAAGCGGATCGGCTTGCCGGTGACGGCACGCATGGAAAGCGCCGCGCCACCGCGCCCGTCGCCGTCCATCCGCGTCAGCACCACGCCCGAGATCCCGACCTTGCCGTCGAACTCGGTCGCGACGTTCACCGCGTCCTGACCGGTCAGGCCGTCGACGACGAGCAGCGTCTCACGCGGGGCGGCCACGTCACGAACGGCCTGCACCTCGTCCATCAGGACTTCGTCGATATGGAGGCGGCCGGCAGTGTCGAGCATATAGACGTCATAGCCGCCCAGCGTCGCCTGCTGCTTGGCGCGCTTCGCGATCTGGACCGCGTTTTCGCCCGGAACGATCGGCAGGGTATCGACGCCGACCTGCTGGCCGAGGATCGCAAGCTGCTCCATCGCGGCCGGGCGGTTGGTGTCGAGCGACGCCATCAGCACGCGCTTTTTCTCGCGGTCCTTCAGGCGTTTCGCCAACTTCGCGGTGGTCGTCGTCTTGCCCGAGCCCTGAAGGCCGACCATCAGGATCGGCGCGGGCGGGTTGTCGATCCTGAGCGCGTCCGGCTCGCCCTCGCCCTGCAAGACCTTGATCAGCTCGTCATGGACGATCTTCACGACCTGCTGGCCGGGCGTGACCGATTTCGTGACCGCCGCGCCGGTGGCCTTGCCGGTCACCGCCTTGACGAAGCTGCGCGCCACCGGCAGCGAAACGTCGGCCTCGAGCAGCGCGACGCGAACCTCGCGCATGGCGGCGGCGACGTCATCCTCGGAAAGAGCGCCCTGCTTGGTCAGCCGGTCGAATACACCGCCAAGGCGGTCGGACAGGTTTTCAAACATCGGCGGCCCTCCATAGGTCGTTGCCGGTCGGTTTCATTCTGGCGCGCATCCCGAAGGGGCGCATGATAAGCAGTAACGCCCCCGTGGGCGCAACGCGCTGACGGGGGGCGATCCCCGACTCGCGCGGGGACCGGAAGGGCGGTCCTTCCGGGAATCCGGGCGTGGATAGGCCGAATACCCCCTCAAGTCAAGCCGAGGGCCGGTTTTCCGGGGAAATCCCCCATCCGCCGCGCCATACCAGTTGACCCTGCCGGGACTTGCGGTCAAGGCTCCTGCCGGATTTTCCGAATAACGGAGAGACGGATGCCCGCCCAGACGCGGCATCCGGCGAAAGGGGACCGCGACATGAACGGCGCAATCTCGACCCGGATGGAAGCGCGGGACTGGACGCTCTTGCTGCTGCTCTCGGCGATCTGGGGCTGCTCCTTCTTCCTCATCAGCATCGGGGTCCAGCAATTCGCGGTGCTGACGCTGGTGGCGCTGCGCGTGGGCGTCGCGGCGCTGGTCCTCTGGATCTTCGTGCTGGCCCGTGGGCTGAGCGTGCCGCGCGACGCGGGAACCTGGCTTTCCTTCGCCGTCATGGGGCTTCTGAACAATATCCTGCCCTTCTCGCTGATCGCATTCGCCCAGACCGAAGTGCCCTCGGGCCTCGCCTCGATCCTGAACGCGACGACGCCGCTTTTCACGGTGCTGGTCAGCGCCGCCGTGCTGGCCGACGAGCGCGCCAACCTGACAAAGCTTGCCGGCGTGGTGCTGGGCCTGTTCGGCGTGGCGGTGATGATGGGGCTGGACCAGCTTGCCGGGCGTGGTCACGGGTTGCTTCATCAGCTCGCAGTGCTGGGCGCTGCGGTCTGCTATGCGCTTTCGGGCGCTTATGGCCGTCGTTTCGCGCGCATGGGCGTCCGCCCCGAGGTCGCGGCGGCGGGCATGGTGACGGCCTCGGCCCTGATGCTGACCCCGGTGGCGCTGGCGACGGACGGGCTGCCGCTGCAAGCCGATGCCATACACTGGCTGGCGGCGATTGCGCTGGGTGTCATCTGCACCGGCCTCGCCTATCTGCTTTATTTCGGCATCCTCGCGCGGGCGGGGGCGACGAATATCTCGCTCGTGACCTTTCTTGTTCCAGTCTCGGCCATCCTGCTCGGCTGGCTCTTTCTGGGCGAGAGGCTTGGCCCGGCCCATGTGCTCGGCATGGCGCTGATCGCGGCGGGGCTGATGCTCATTGACGGAAGATTGCTGAAATGGCGGAAATAGGAATGCACCGGCACCTCTCGCACGAGGCGCTGAAAGGCCACGCGGCCATGCTCGGCTTCTCGCTGCTGATCGCGGGCTCGTTCTCGTTCGGGGCGCGGGCGGCGAACCTGATCGACCCGGCGGCGATTTCGGCGGCGCGCTTCGTGATTGCGGCGGCGGTGATCGGCGCGGTCGCGCTGGCCGGGCCGGGCCTGCCCGCCCGCTCGTTCCGCGCGCCGTGGCGCTACCTTGTCCTCGGCGGGCTTTTCGGGGCCTATTTCGTCCTCATGTTCGAGGGGCTGAAGACCGCGCCGCCCGTTTCCGCCGCGGCGGTCTTCACCTTGACACCGATCATGACGGCGGGCTTCGCCTGGCTTCTGATGCGGCAGCGCATGAACGCGCGCATGGCGGGCGCACTGGCGCTTGGCGCGGCGGGATCGCTCTGGGTGATCTTCCGGGGCGATCCGGCGGCGCTTCTGCGGCTGGAATTCGGCCGGGGCGAGGCGATCTATCTGGTCGGCTGCGCCGCCCATGCGCTTTACACGCCGATGGTGCGCCGCCTGAACCGGGGCGAGCATCCGCTGGTCTCGACCTTCGGCACGCTGCTCGCCGGTGCGCTGATCCTCGCGATCTGGGGCTGGCGCGCGATCGTCGAGACCGACTGGGCGAACCTTCCCGCCATCGTCTGGATCACGCTCTTCTATGTCGCGATCTTCGCCAGCGCCATCACCACCGCGCTGGTGCAATATGCGGCGATGCGGCTGCCGTCCGCCAAGGTCATGGCCTATACCTATCTGACGCCCGTTTGGGTAATCGTGATCGAATCGGGACTGGCTCATGGGCTGCCGGGCCTTCTGCTGCTGCCCGGCATCGCGGCGACCGGCGCGGCGCTGCTACTGCTCCTCAAGGACTGAGCCGCCAAGGCTGCCGCGCGATCGGGACAACTGGAACCCGAATGTCACATCCGCGGGCAATTTGCCACGCCATCCCCCGGCCCCGAAAAATCGGCAGTTGGTCCGCTGCGCCACAGATGTTAGCGTCTAAACTCAGCGCAGATCCCCAAGGCCCAAGACCCGATGATCACCCGTCGCACGCTTCTCGTCTCCATCGCCGCCGCGCTGGCGACGCCGGCGCTTTCAAGTCCGACGGCTGCGCCGGGCTTGCTCGACCTCGCCTATTCCGATCGGTCCACGCGAAACACCCTCGACATCTACCGGCCCGAGGGGAATGGCCCCTTCCCGGTGCTGCTCGACATTCACGGCGGCGGCTTTCGGACCGGCGACAAGCGCGACCTGAAGGTGCCGCAGCAGGTGCTGGATCGCGGCATCGCCATCGCCCGGATCAACTACCGCCTCTCGGCCCAGGCGCGCTGGCCCGCCCAGCAGGAGGATGCGCTGAGCGCCGCGGCCTTCCTGCTGAAACATGCGGGCGAACTGGGCCTTTCCGACCGGCTGGCGATCGGCGGGCGCTCGGCCGGGGCGTTCCTCGCGGTCTCGGCCGCGCTCAGCATGGTGCAGGCAGGCTGGCCCCCGGCGGCGGTGATCGACTTCTATGGCCCGATGGATTTCGGCAGCATGGATGCGGACATGGCGCGACTGGGTTTGCAGGTAAAGCGCCCGCCGGCGGATTCCGCCGAAAGCGTCGAGTCGCTGCTGGTCGGCTATGCGGTCGGCAAAAAGCGGCGGGAGGCGACGGCCATGGGCCCGGTCGGCCGCCTCGCCGCCATGTCCGATGGTCTGCGGCTGCCGCCCCTGATGATCCGCCACGGGATGCAGGACACCATCGTCTCGGGCCATCAGGCCGAGCATCTGCGCAATGCCTGGCACCGGGTCGATCCGCACGCTCCGATCGACTTCGAACTGCTGGCCGATGAGGGGCATGGCACCCGCGCCTTCGGGGGCGAGCGCGTGCTTGGCGACATGGCGGACTTCCTCGCCCGCCATCTCGTGCCCGGAATAAGCGGCTGACCGCCCCCGCGCCGGGCATTGCTTGAAAGCAAGGCCCCATGCCGCTAATCCCGGTATCAGAGCCATTCTTGTTTGATTTAGATGCTGATTTTCCTGGAACCGCGCCTCGTTCTCTTTTCCGTGCCCAAGACCGGCACCACCGCGCTCGAACAGGCGCTGGCACCGCGCGCCGAGATCTCGTTCCGCTCGCGTCCCGAGATCAAGCATATCAACCATCGCCAGTACATCGCCCAGATCAAGCCGCTGCTCGCTTCGCTGGGCCGCCCCGCCTTCGAGCGCGTGGCCGTCATCCGCGAGCCGCTGGACTGGCTGCGCAGCTGGTATCGCTTTCGCGCCCGCGACGGGCTGATCGGGCATCCGAACAGCACCGCGCATATCACCTTCGAGCGCTTCCTGCGCGATTACCTGTCCGAGGGCGAGCGCCCGGCCTATGCGCGGCTGAACCGGCAATCCGACTTCCTCGCCAATGGCAAGGGAGAAATCCGGGTCGAGCATCTCTATCGCTATGAGGCCCTGCCGGCGCTGGTGGAGTTCCTGTCGCAAAGGCTCGGCACGCCGATCGAACTGCCCCGCAGCAATGTCTCGCCCCGCGCCGCGACCGACCTCGACCCCGAGGTCGAGGCTTGGGCACGCGCAGCACTTTCGCGTGAAACCGAGGTCTGGCAGTCGGCGCGTCAGGCGGCGCCGTAAAGCACCTTCGCCCGTTCCTCGAACGCGCGGACGATACGCACCATCGCCTCATGAAACACGACGCCGATGACCTTGCCGAGGATCGCGTTGCGGAACTCGAAATCGACGAAGAACTCGATCCGGCAGCCGCCCTCGGGCAGGTCGGCAAAGGTCCAGCCGCTCTTGAGATATTTGAACGGACCGTCCAGATATTCGGTATCGATGCGGCTTTTGCCCGGCCAAAGCGTGACACGGCTGCCGAAGCGTTCGCGGAATACCTTGAAGCTGATCACCAGATCGGCCTCGATCACCTCGCTGCCCTCGGGGCCGGGCTTGCGCGACCGGATACGGGCCGCGCTGTTCCAGGGCAGGAATTGCGGATAGCTTTCGACATCCGCGACCAGCGCATACATCTGGTCGGCGGTATAGGGCAGGATGCGGCTGTCGCTGTGGTGAGGCAAGAGATAGTCCCGGAGCTTGTTCCGTTTCGGGCAGCACTTAGCAAAGGAACGGGCAAATGAACAACCTCCTGTGGCTGATCCGGGCCTCACGCTGGGCCCGCAACCCGCCCAGCGCGAAACGCGTCAAGCTGGTTCTCGCCGTCCTTGCAATCTGCGCGGTGCTGGTCGGGCTTGAGCATTTCGGCATGTGGCCGGACTGGGCGACCATGGATCGCCCGCGCGGCATGCACCTGCCCCGGCCGTGACCTCATCCAGCGCGGCGGCTAAAGCCCCGCCTCCTTGAACGTATTGCATTGCGCGATCTGGCCCGAATCGAAGCCGCGCTTGAACCATGTCATCCGGTCCTGCGCGGAACCGTGGGTGAAGCTTTCCGGCCGCACCGCCCGCCCGGCCTGCTGCATCAGCGTATCGTCGCCCACGGCCGAGGCGGCGTTCAGCGCCTCCTCGATATCGCCATCCTCGATCGTGCCGAACTGCTCGCTGGCGTTCTTGCCCCAGACCCCGGCGAAGCAATCGGCCTGAAGCTCGGTCAGGACCGAGATGCGGTTGGCGTCGGCCTCGCCCACCTGCTGGCGCAGCTTCATCGTCTCGCCAAGGACGCCCAGCAGGTTCTGGACATGGTGGCCGACCTCATGGGCCACGACATAGGCATAGGCGAAATCGCCCCCCGCCCCCATCTTCTTCTGCATGATCGTGAAGAAATCGGTGTCGAGATAAAGCTTCTGGTCATTCGGGCAATAGAACGGCCCCATCGCGGCCGAAGCGCCGCCGCAGGCCGATTGCACCGCGCCCGAGAACATCACAAGCGTCGGGTCGACATATTGGACTCCCGCCTGCTCGGGCAGCACCCGGCTCCAGACCTCCTCGGTATCGGCCAGCACGACCGAGACGAATTGCCCGATCTCCTGCTCTTCCGGGGTCAGCTCGCGCGTCTCGCCGGTCTGCTGGCCCTGATCCATCGCACCGATGATGGGCGAAATGTCGATTCCGAAGAAATAACCGACCGCCAGCACCACGAGGACGCCGACGACGCCCATTCCTCCGGCGCCCGCCGTCGTCAGCCCACGACGATCCTCGACGTTCCGGCTCTCGCGCCTGCCCCGCCATTGCATGAATATCCCTCCTCGCCCCAGCCCGACACGCTCAGGCTACTCCAAAAGCTTCGATCCACAATACTCCCCAGAGACTTGACAGCATCGCCCGCGATCTTCAGCAAGCCCCAAGGCATTTGGAGTAACGCATGTTCGACTGGGTGGTTTCGACGATCGAGGGCTGGGGTTATCTGGGCGTCTTGCTGCTGATGGTGGCAGAGAACCTTTTCCCGCCCATTCCCTCGGAGATCATCATGCCGCTGGCGGGTTTCCTCGCCGGGCGGGGCGATTTGTCGCTGGCGCTGACGATCCTTGCCGGGACGGTCGGCTCGGTCATCGGGACGCTTTTCTGGTATTACGTCGGCAAGGCGATCGGCGAGGCGCGGCTGAAGCGCTTTGCGGCGCGGCATGGGCGGCTGCTGACGCTCTCGCCCTCGGATATCGACAAGGCGCGGGAATGGTTCGACCGGCACGGGACTGCGGCGGTCTTTTTCGGACGGATGCTGCCGACGATCCGCACGCTGATCTCGGTTCCGGCGGGGCTCTCGACGATGCCGTTCGGCAAGTTCCTGATCTTCACCACCCTCGGCAGCGCGCTCTGGACCGGGATGCTGACCGTCGCAGGCCTGATCCTGCACGAGAATTACGCGCTGGTCGCCGATTACGTCGATCCGCTGTCGAAGCTGGTGGTCGCGGTGGTGGTGGTGGTCTATCTCTACCGCGTGTTCACGTGGAAACCGCATTGAGATCACGCAAACGGCACTTGCCCGGCGGGCCGGGCGGCCCTAACCGGACGGCATGACCCAGATGACCCACAAACAGATCGGGATGCTGGCCGGGGCCGGATCGGCCGCGCTGCTCGCCGCCGCGCTGACCTTCCAGAGCCTTGGCTATGCGCCATGCGAGCTTTGCATCCTGCAGCGCTGGCCGCATCTGGCCGCCGCCATCATTGGCGCGCTGATCTGGGTGCTGGGCTGGCGGCGCTGGCTCGCGCTCCTCGGGCTGATCGCAGCGTTGACCGCATTCGGCCTCGCCGTCTATCACAGCGGGGTCGAACTGAAGCTGTGGCTGGGTCCGCAGCATTGCTCGGGCGGCGTCTCGGGCCTTGCCACCATGTCGACGCAGGATCTGATGGCGGCGCTGGAGAGGGCTCCGGTCGTGCGCTGCGACGAAGTGAGCTGGAAGCTCTTCGGCATTTCCATGGCGGGCTGGAACGCGATCTGCTCGGCCGGGCTCGCCGCGCTCTGGGCGGCCTGCCTGCGCGGGCGCAAAAGGGTCGAGGGACTGGCCTGAGGGCCGTTTTCCCGGCCGTCAAGATTGCGCCCGCGACTGGTATGGGATAGACCGTCATCAACAAAATGTTGAGGCGATCCAGTGTCCGATACCCCCGATCACGACGATGACGACACCAACGAGAACCGCGCACCCGAACGCACGGTAATGGCCCATGACGGGCCGGTGATCGACATCGCCCGCGAGATGCGCTCGTCCTACCTCGACTATGCCATGTCGGTCATCGTCAGCCGCGCGATTCCCGACCTGCGCGACGGGCTGAAGCCGGTGCACCGGCGCGTGCTTTTCGCCATGCACGAGACCGGCAACACCCATGACAAGCCCTATCGCAAGTCGGCGCGCCCGGTCGGCGACACGATGGGTAAGTATCACCCGCATGGCGATGCCTCGATCTATGACGCGCTGGTGCGGATGGCGCAGGACTTTTCCATGTCGCTGCCGCTGCTGGACGGTCAGGGCAACTTCGGCAGCATGGACGGGGACAGCCCCGCGGCCATGCGCTATACCGAAGTGCGGATGGACAAGCCCGCCGCCTATCTGATGATGGACATCGACAAGGATACCGTCGATTTCCAGGACAACTATGACGGCAAGGACCGCGAGCCGACCGTCCTGCCCGCGCGCTTCCCCAACATGCTGGTCAACGGCGCGGGCGGCATCGCCGTCGGCATGGCGACCAATATCCCGCCCCACAACCTTGGCGAAGTCATCGACGCGACGCTGGCGCTGATCGAGAACCCCGACCTTCCGACCGAGCGTCTGCTCGAGATCGTGCCCGGCCCCGATTTCCCGACCGGCGGGATCATCCTTGGCCGCTCGGGCGCGCGCAAGGCCTATCTGGAGGGGCGTGGCAGCGTCATCATCCGCGCCAAGACCCGGATCGAGGAAGGCCGCAATGGCCGCCAGCTGATCGTGCTGGACGAAATCCCCTATCAGGTGAACAAGGCCAGCCTGATCGAGAAGATCGCCGAACTCGCCAAGGAAAAGCGCATCGAGGGCATCGCCCATGTTCAGGACGAATCCGACCGGGTCGGCGTCCGCGTGGTGATCGAACTGAAGCGCGACGCCACGGCCGAGGTGGTGCTGAACCAGCTTTTCCGCTTTACGCCCATGCAGACCAGCTTTGGCTGCAACATGCTGGCGCTGAACGGCGGCCGGCCCGAGCAACTGGCGCTGCGCGACTTCCTGACCCATTTCCTGACCTTCCGCGAGGAGGTGGTCGCCCGGCGCACCGCGCATGAGCTGCGCAAGGCGCGCGAGCGCGCGCATGTCCTCTGCGGCCTTGCCGTGGCCGTCTCGAACGTGGACGAGGTGGTCGCGACCATCCGAAGCTCGGCCGATGCCGCCGAGGCGCGCGAGCGCCTGATGTCGCGCCGCTGGCCCGCACATGAGATCGTCGAATACCTGAAGCTGATCGACGACCCGCTGCATCCGGTGAACGAGGACGGCACCTATAACCTCTCCGAGACGCAGGCCCGCGCCATTCTGGAACTGCGCCTGCAGCGCCTGACCCAGCTTGGCGTTCAGGAGGTCACGGACGAGCTGAAGAAGCTTGCGGATTCGATCCGCGAATTCCTCGCCATCCTCGCCTCGCGTGAGCGGATCATGGCCATCATCTCGAACGAGCTGCGCGAGGTCAGGGAGCAGTTCGCCGTGCCGCGCCGGACCGAGATCACCGACTGGGCCGGTGACATGGACGACGAGGATCTGATCGAGCGCGAGGACATGGTCGTCACCATCACCTCGGGCGGCTATATCAAGCGCACCGCCCTGGCCGAATTCCGCAGCCAACGGCGCGGCGGCAAGGGCCTGTCCAGCATGGCCACGAAAGAGGACGACCTCGTCACCACCCTCTTCGTCGCGAATACCCATACCGAGCTTCTGTTCTTCACCACCGACGGCATGGTCTATCGGCTGAAGACTTGGCGCCTGCCGCTGGCGGGCCGGACCGCCAAGGGCAAGGCCATCGTCAATATCCTGCCGATCCAGCCCGGCGTCTCGATCGCGGCGCTGCTGCCGATGGACGCGCCCGAGAAGGACTGGGAAGACTATCAGGTTGTCTTCGCCACATCGGAAGGCGACGTTCGCCGCAATGCGCTGTCCGATTTCACCAACATCATGCGCAATGGCAAGATCGCGATGAAGCTGCCCGAAGGGGTGGAACTTATCGGCGTGCGCATGGCGACGGATGACGACGACATCATGCTGGTCACTGCCAAGGGCCGCGCGATCCGGTTCCAGACCACCGACCTGCGCGTCTTCCAAAGCCGCAACTCGACCGGCGTGCGCGGTATCCGACTGGGCAAGGGCGATCAGGTCGTCAGCATGTCCGTCATCCGCCATTTCGAGGCCGACCCGGCCGAGCGTGCCGCCTATCTGAAGATGCGCCGCGCGGTCGCTGGTGCGCTCGATGACGGCGCCGAGGCCGATGAGGACGAGGATGCGGTGGCCGAAGGCAGCATCACCCAGGAACGCTATGCCGAGATGTCGGCGGCCGAGGATCTGATCCTGACCATCACCGCCACCGGCTCGGGCAAGATCAGCTCCTCGCATGACTACCCGGTGCGCGGGCGCGGCGGCCAGGGTGTCATGGCCATGGACAAGGCGATGCGCGGCGGCGATCTTGTGGCAAGCTTCCCGGTCGAGGGCGACGACCAGATCATGCTGGCAACCTCGACCGGCCAGTCGATCCGCGTGCCTGTCGACGGGATCAGCTTCCGGTCGCGTTCTGCTGGCGGCGTGCGCGTCTTCAATACGGCAAGCGGCGAATTCGTGGTTTCTGTTGCCCGCATCGCCGAGAATGGCGAGGATGAGGCCGAGGCCTGAGCCAGCGCCGGGGTGAGCAGCCCCGGCCGCGTCCCGGTTCGGGCAAAGGGGTAAGGGGAAGTCTTGAGCGCAAATGACTCGCAGCTCAGCGAGCGGCTGCAAACCGGATTTCTGGGCGTCATCGCCTTTGCGCTGATCCTGTTCCTGCTGACGCAGGCGCGGTTCATACTGATCTGCCTTGCTTTCGCAATCATCATCTTCTCGCTCACCAGCGAGGCGATTTCGGCCTTTGCGCGGCTTAAGGTGCCGAACTGGCTGGCGACGACGCTGGCGCTGATCGCCATTGCGATCGGCCTGCTCTGGGCCGCGACGACGGTGGTTGCGCAGGTGAACGAGGTGGTCACGACCTCGATCCTCTATGCCGACCGGGCGCAGGCGACGCTGGCCAATCTCAGCCAACGCTGGGGACCGCGGGTGCAGGAATCGATCGTGACCTTCCTTGGCAGCATCGACTTTGCGGGCTGGGCCCGTTCCGCCGCCTCGCAGGCCTCCAACCTGATTTCGGGCTCGGTGCTGGTCCTGACCTTCGTGGGCTTCATGTTCGCCGAACGCATCTGGTTTCCGATCAAGATCGAACGGCTGACCGGCAACCCCGCGCGCGCGGGCGAGGTGCTGCGCATCATCTACAGCATCATGAGCCGGGTTAACCGCTATCTGGTCGTCAAGGCGGCGATCAGCTTCGTGACGGCGGGCCTGATCTGGGGGATTTTTCGCGGCGCGGGGCTTGAGCTTTCCGGCGCGGTCGCGACCTTCACCTTCATCCTGAATTTCATCCCGACCATCGGCTCGATCATCGCGGCCGTGATCGCGATTGCGGTTGTGCTGGCCCAGACCGGCGACCCGACGACGACGCTGATGATTGGCAGCGCCTGCACGGCGGTGCATTTCGTGATCGGCAATATCTTCGATCCGATGCTGCTGGGGCAGACGCTGCGGCTCTCATCCTTCGGGATCGTGCTGTCGCTGGCCTTCTGGGGCGCGATCTGGGGCATTGCCGGCACTTTCCTTGCCGTGCCGATCATGGTGGCGCTGATGATCGTCTGCGCCCATATCCCGTGGCTGAGGCCGCTCGCCATCATGATCTCGCACGAGGGGCTGCCCGAGCAGGAACCCCCGCACGCGCGGCTGCGCGGCTGAGGCGGGGGATCAGCCCCTGCTGTCCCCGTCATTGTCGCCGTCTGCGTCGCCATCCCCGTCCGCATCATCGTCATAGACCGGCGCCTCGTCGCGATGGAGCGGCGGCGCCTTGGGTGTGGCCGCGGCGGGCGGGGCCTCGGGCTTCTGCGGCGTCGCCCCGGTCTCGGCCGCGGCATTCGCCGCACCGGCGGCGAGCAGGGCCAGCACCTCGGGATTGCGCAGCCAGATGTCGCGCTGCGCATAGGGGATCTCGATCCCTTCCTGGGCGAAACGCTGCGCGATCTCGTGGTTGATCTCCGAGGTCACGCCTGCCCCGCCGTTGATGTCGGACAGGACGGCGCGGATCTCGAATGTCATGCTGTCGGCCGCGAAGCCGCGAAACAGCACCGCCGGCGGCGGGTTGATCAGCACCGTCGGCTGGTCCTCGGCAATCTCCATCAGGATCTTCGCGACCTTGCGCGTATCGCTGCCATAGGCGACGCCCACCGGCACGATGATGCGGCCCTGAAGGCTGCCGCGCGTCCAGTTCGTCACCTGCTGGGTGATCAGGTCCGAATTCGGGACGATCACGTTGTTGCGGTCGAAGGTCTGGATCTGGGTCGCGCGCACCGACATCTTCTTGACCGTGCCCTGCTTGCCGCCAACCTCGATCCAGTCGCCGACCGCGATCGGACGCTCGACCAACAGGATGATGCCCGAGACGAAGTTCGACACCACCTGCTGCATGCCGAAACCGATACCGACCGACAGCGCACCGGCGACGATGGCAAGGGACGAGAGGTCGATCCCGGCCGAGGAAATCGCCAGCACCGTCGCCAGCGCGACGCCGACATAGCCCAGCATCGAGGCCACGGCATTCTGCCCGCCGGCGTCCAGCCGCGTCTTGGGCAGAATAGAGCTTCTGAACGCGCCCTGAATGAAGCGGGTCAGCGAATAGCCCGCGCCGAAGACGATCAGGAAGGTCAGGATCGCGACCGGAGACAGCCGGACGCCGCCGAAGCTGAACCCTTCCTCGATGCTTTTCCACGCCTCGCCCAGATCGCTGCCGCGCCCGCCCCAGATCAGGACGAAGAGAGGCAGCGACAGAACGACCAGCGCAAAGCTGATCAGGACCGGCATCAAGGCGTCGCGCGCCGACTGGTCGCCCCCCTTCGCCATCGCATAGAGGTCGGCAATGAAGTCCTGCAGCACGATCAGCAGGCCGACCAGCGCCAGCGTCATGGTCGTGGCCCAGAGGAAGGCGTTCCCGGCCGTCACATATCCCGCCATCGCCAGAAGCGGCGCGGCCAGCGCGACAAGCCGTCCCGCCATGCCCAGATAGACGACGATACGGGTGCGGTAATCCGGGGTATTGCCCCCTTCCGGCTTCAAGCGCCGCAGGACGTTGCAAAGCTGGTAGAGGAAGAAGGCACCCAGAAGGATGATCAGCAGGTGCCAGACCCCGGCCGAGGCCTCGCTGAGTTGCTCGGGCACGGTTTCGGTGGGGTTCTGGCTGGGAAATCCCGACAATGGCAGCACCGGGCGCGCGACAACTTGATGGATCGCCAGGGCGAATGTCAGCATCGTCGCGCGGAACGCCGCCATCCGGCGCAGATCTTCGGTCATCGGCAGCGGCTGGGAGGTCGAGGTTCCCGGTTCGGGGAAGATGCGCCGGACCAGCCAGAAGCCGCCGAAGAAGGTCATGCTCGCCGCCGGGATCGCCATCAGCAGCGGACGCCCCCAGTCGCGGAAAAGCTCGGTCGCGACAAGCGCCGCGATGCCCAGCAGCACGCCAAGGAAGGGAATCGCGATCTGGCCGAGCGAGACGGCAAAGATCAGCGCCGCGCGCGAGCGGTCGCTGGCGCGGGCCGAAAGGCGCGAGGGCAGCGAATCCACCCAATGCCGCCCGCGCGACAGCAAGAGCAGCGCCGCGATCAGGAAGGCAGAGGTGACCAGCAGCCTTTCGATCCGGTCCTGTCCGCTGCCCAGAGATTTCCAGTTCTCCTTGACCTCGGCATAGACCTTGCCGGCAAGGTCCGCCCCTTCCTTCAGCGCGGTCCCCCAATGCGCGGGATTGAGCGGCGTGGGCGTCCTGCGGATCAGGGCATTGGCCTGCCGCAGCCGGATGGTCTGGTCGATCTGCTGGATGATCCCGTCCGCGCGGCCATAGGCCTCGACCGCCTTCAGGCCGGGTGCCTGAAGCTCGGAAAGCTGCGTGTTCAGATCCTTGCGCCGGGCGGCGACATCCTCCGACTCGGTCTGCCCCTCGGCCGGCAGCGGGCCAAGCGCGGCGATCTGGTCCTTCAGCGTCGCGATCCGGGTCGAGTTCGTGCCCTGCGCCGCGTGGAAGGTCTCGCGCCACTGCACCGCCCGTTCCCGCAACCCCTGCAGGGCGTCATCATCGGCCTTTCCGGTTTCAAGCAACTCCTCGGCCTGATCGGCCTGCTTCATCCACGCATCGTAATCGGGTTGGGGCGGCTGCTCCTGCGCCATGACCGCAGACCCCGTCGCAAGCGACAGGGTCAGCAGCAAAGCCGCGATCAGGACCATCAGGCGCTGCATCCCCAAGCTCTCAGTCCTCGAACACTTCGGGAAGACCGGCGGGCTTGCGGGTCAGCCATTCGGGGACCGGCAAGCCCTTGGCGCGCAGGAATTCCGGGTTGAAAAGCTTGGTCTGATAGCGCGTGCCATAGTCGCAGAGCACGGTGACGATGGTATGTCCCGGCCCCATATCCCGCGCCATCCGAACCGCACCGGCGACATTGATCCCCGAGGAGCCGCCAAGGCAGAGCCCTTCATATTCCAGCAGGTCGAAAATGACCGGCAGCGCCTCGGCATCCGGGATGCGATACGAGAAATCGGGGGTGAAGCCCTCGAGATTGGCTGTGATGCGGCCCTGCCCGATCCCCTCGGTGATCGAAGAGCCGGGGCTTTCAAAAACGCCCTCGGTGTAGAAGCTGTAAAGCGCCGCGCCTTCGGGATCGGCCAGACCGATCTTGACGCCCTTCGGCTGCAGGGCCATCGCGACGCCGGCCAGCGTCCCGCCCGAGCCGACCGAACAGATGAAGCCGTCGACCTTGCCGCCGGTCTGCTCCCAGATCTCGGGGCCGGTGGTCTCGATATGGGCGCGACGGTTCGCGACATTGTCGAACTGGTTGGCCCAGATCGCGCCATTCGGCTCGGTCCGCGCCAGTTCCTCGGCCAAGCGGCCGGAATAGCGGACATAGTTGTTCGCGTTCTTGTAGGGTGCCGCCGGAACCTCGACCAGCTCGGCCCCGGCAAGGCGCAGCATGTCCTTCTTTTCCTGGCTCTGCGTCTCGGGGATGACGATGACCGAACGGAAGCCCATCGAGGCGCCGACCAGCGCAAGACCGATGCCGGTATTCCCGGCCGTGCCCTCGACGATGGTGCCGCCGGGCTTCAACTCGCCCCGCGCGACGGCGTCCTTGATGATATAGAGGGCGGCCCGGTCCTTGACCGACTGGCCGGGATTCATGAACTCGGCCTTGCCCAGGATCTCGCAGCCGGTTTCTTCCGAGGCACGTTTCAGGCGGATCAGGGGGGTATTGCCGATGGCAGAGGCGAGGTCGGGGCAGATGCGCATGGCGGGCCTTTCGCGAAATGATCGCCCCCGGTCTACACGCGGCCGCCCCAGGGCGACAAGCCCGTGGGGCGACCCGATCCCATCATCAACCGGTCTGGGCCAGCCCGAGTTCCGCGCGAATCCGCGCGGCACCGAGTTCCAGCCACAGTGCAAGCGTCAAGAGCGGCCCGTTTCGGATCTCGCCCGCAAGCGCCATCCGCGCCAGTTCCGCACGCGGCAGGACATGCGACCGGATGTCCTCGTCCTCGCTATCCAGCCCGCCGAATCCGGCCACCTCATCCGGCAGGTCGGTAATGCCGACATAGAGATAGAGATATTCGGCCATCGCGCCGGGGCTGGAATAATGATGCGGCCCCGGAACCAGCCGGCTGAGGGTGATCCCCGCCTCTTCGACGGCTTCGCGCCGCGCCGCCTGTTCCGGCGTCTCGCCCGGATCGACCCGGCCCGCGACCGTCTCGTAAAGCCACGGCTGCGCATCGCCCCTTGCGACGGGACCGGGGCGGAACTGGTCGATCAGCAGCACCCGATCGCGCGCCGGATCCCAGGGCAGGACGACGGTTGCGTCACCCGAGACGAAAATCGCCCGCTCCATCTCGGGCGACCAGTCGCCGCGATGCCGCCTTTGACGCAGAACCAGCGATTCGACCGAGAAATGCTCGGCATAGGGTTCGTGCCAGCCGACCAGCCGCACCCGTTCCTCTCCCTCCGGCCCGAGCTGCGGCAGATCCGCCGTCTCGATCCCGGCGCGGAGGCGCGAGGCGACCCAACCTGCGATCAGAGGCAGCCTGCGGCGCAGGGCTTCGACGGGACGGTCCGCCTGACGCCCGAGCAGCCAATCCGCAATCCCGGCGGCAAGCTCCGGCTGCCATGCGCCCTCGGCACCGCCGGTGCCGGTTCCCATGACCTCGCGCCCGCCAATCGTCTGCACCTCGAGGCCGAAAATCGCGGCATAACGCTCGAGCGCCGGGGTCCAATCCGTTTCCCATGCCGGAATCAGGTCATCGCCCGGCTTGAGGGCCGGAAATCCCCCCGGAACGATTCCCGCGTCACGGCCCCCGACCAGCCGGCCCCGCAGCGCTTCGCCCTCCTTCGCGCAGGGAGCCAGCCTTGCGCGCAAAAGCGGATGCGCCAGCGGCCCGATCAGGATCGGCATCGCGCGCCCCTGTGGCCTGCGCCGTCCCGGCGCGTCACGATTGCAAAAGGTCTCATCTGTCACCTGATGAAAAGGAAGCGAAAAGTTTCGCGCTTTTTTCGCCCGAAGCCCCTTGCGCTTCAACCCCGGCCCGTCTAAATCCCCGCCACCACCCAAGAGCGCGGAGAGGTGCCGGAGTGGTCGAACGGGGCGGTCTCGAAAACCGTTGAGCCTTCACGGGTTCCGTGGGTTCGAATCCCACCCTCTCCGCCACTTGTGGTTGTATCCTCTTGGCAGGATGCGGCGAGTTTAATCCTCTTTCATATAAGCAGCTTATGATCCAATTTGGATGATGTTTCGAGCCTGGAACAGGTGCGTGAACCCTGGGGATCGTGGACCAGCCGGCATACGCTCTGCCACAACCTCCAGCGCGCCTCGATCGGCGCGCGAAGGCCTCCGCACCCTGCCGGACGCTTGACAGGGGATCGCCTCCGGCCGGACTATGATCGCATCCCATCAGGGGGAATCGATATGGCCTGGCATCCGATGGCTCCCGCCGTGACGCCCACCGCCGGGGCGATGACGACCGTCAACAACCCTCCCGCCACGCCCGTTCCACCAAACAGCCGAAGTTGGTCCCCCGCGATTGCGACCGCGCGGCAGCCCACCCAAGCGGTGCCGATGGCCGCCGCGACCGGCAGCGAGGTTGCGCTGCGGGGCGATCACCGCACACCGGCCCAGATCGACGCGGCAGGTGGGCTCTTTTCCCATCACCTCGGCAATCATGCCCTGCCGACCACCCCCAATCTGGCGCGGGCGGCAGGACCGCAGCCGGGCGGGCATCGCGGCCCCTCCCTTCCCACGGATTATACCAACAATCCCTATCATCCCGACAATCATCAGGCCTTCGGAAACCCGTCGAAGTTGGTGTCCTGCACCCGCGACATCCGGGTCGCCAAGGGGTTCGCGGGCGCGAATGGCCATGTCTATCTGGTGCGCGTGAACAAGGGCGTGGATTACAATGCCTATCGTGCCGGCAATGCCCTGCAGGCCGAGGTCATGGCGCTGCAAGGGATCGCGCTGCGCGACATCATCGCCGCGCGGTCGATGGCGACCAACGCCATCCTGATCAACTCGAACTTCCAGCAGGCGAACATGACGCAGGCGGCCTTCAATGCCGCCATCCAGCTGCTGATGAGTTGAAGGCCCGCGCCGTCAGGCGGCCGGAACCTCGGGCATCCGCGCGATCACCCGATCGAGGATCAGCGGCATGAGACCGCCCTTGGCAAGCGTCTCGACCTCAAGGCTGGTTTCGATGGCCGCGATGGCGTCGAGGCGTTCGACCCCGCCCGAGGCTCGGTGGACCCGGACCTCGACAGTCGCGCGCGGGCCAAGCCGCGCGGGGTCAAGGCCGATCTCGATCCGGTCACGGACGGAAAGAGCGAGGGTTTCCGGGGTCACGCCTTCGGGCAGGCGCAGCGGCAGGATGCCCATGCCGATCAGGTTCGAGCGGTGGATACGCTCGAAGCTGACCGCAAGCACCGCGCGCGTGCCGAGAAGCGCCGCGCCCTTGGCCGCCCAGTCGCGCGATGACCCCATGCCATAGCGCTCGCCCGCGAGGATCACGACCGGAACGCCGGCCTGGCGGTAATGCTCGGCCGCGCGCCAGAGCGGCAGGACCGAGCCGTCGGGCAGGATGGTGCTGCCCGGCGGGATGCCGTCGGCCAGCAGGTTCCGCACCGACTTGTTGGTAAATAGCCCGCGCCGCATCGCCTCCCAATTGCCGCGACGGGACGAGAAGACATTCAGGTCATCCACCGGATCTCCGCCCGCGATCAGGTAATCCGCGGCCTCGCCCCTGCGCGGGATCGCCCCCGCGGGCGAGATGTGGTCGGTGGTGATGTCATCGCCCAGCACCAGGATCGGGGCCGCCATGACCCGCTGCGCACGCGGCCTCGCGAAATCCGCGAAGGGCGGGCGGCGGATATAGGTCGAGGCCGGATCCCACGGAAACAGCGCCGTGTCGGGGGCGTCGAGGTCACGCCAAAGCTCGCTCGCCTCGGCCCGGTCATAGGCGGCGGCAAAGTCGCCCGCATCCCCTGCCCGCGCCAGCGCCGCGTCGATCTCCTCCCCCTTGGGCCAGAGGTCCGACAGGCGCACGCCCGGCGCGATCTCGTCACACAGGATGTCGCGCTCGACATCGCCGGCAAGCGCGAAGGCCACGACCAGGGGCGGCGAGGCAAGGAACCCGGCCTCAACCTGCGGATGGACGCGGCCGGGAAAGTTGCGGTTGCCGGAAAGGACCGCGACCTGAAGCCTGCCCTCGGCCTGCGCCGCGATGGCGCTGTCGGGCAAGGGGCCAGAATTGCCGATGCAGGTGGTGCAGCCATAGCCGACGATGCCGAAGCCCACCGCTTCGAGGTCCGCGAGAAGGCCCGCGCGCTCCAGATAACGCTGCGCGGTGGGCGAACCGGGAGCCATCGAGGTCTTGACATGCGGGGGCGGTTTCAGCCCCAGCGCGCGCGCCTTGCGGGCGACCAGACCGGCGGCCACCAGCAAGCGCGGGTCGCTGGTATTGGTGCAACTGGTGATCGCTGCAATGGCGACCGCGCCATCGGGCGATTTGCCCAAGGGCGCGGGCAGCGGGGCATGACCGCGCATGGCAGCGGTGGCGCGTGCGGTATCCGAGGCCGGAATGCGGTCCTGTGGACGGCGCGGACCGGCGACGCTGACCTCGACCTCGCCCAGATCAAGCTCGGCAAGGCTGGTAAAGACCGGCCGCGCCTCGGGGTCGAACCACAAGCCCTGACGGCGGCAATAATCCTCGACCCACTCGCAATGCTCTGTCGTCCGCCCGGTCCGGCGCAGATAGGCGATGGTCGCGGCATCGACCGGGAAGAAACCGGAATTGCCACCGAACTCCGGGGTCATATTGGCGACGACCGCGCGGTCCCCCGCTGAAAGGGTCGAGACGCCGGGGCCGAAGAACTCGACGAAACGGTCGGCAAGATCAATCTGGCGCAGTCGTTCGGTCACGGTCAGGGCAAGGTCGGTGGCCGTCACCCCCTCGCGCAGGTGGCCGGTCAGGCGCACGCCCACCACGTCGGGGACGCGCAACATGACCGGCATCCCGAAAAAGACGCTCTCCGCCTCGATCCCGCCGACGCCCCATGCCAACACCCCGATACCATTGATCATCGGCGTGTGGCTGTCGGTGCCGATCAGCGTGTCGGGCATAAACCAGCCGTCACGCTCAGCCACCACGGTCGCGAGGCGTTCGAGGTTCAGCGTGTGCATGATGCCGGTCCCCGGCGGATGCACGCGAAAGTTCGAGAGGCTGTTCGTCGCCCATTTCATGAAGCGGTAACGCTCGGCATTGCGGCGGTATTCGTTCTCGATATTCCGGGCCATCGCGCCCGGTATCGCATAGGCATCGACGGCCAGCGAATGGTCGGTCGAGACATCGACGGGCAGCACCGGATTGAGCAGCGCCGGATCATGTCCCGCCTCAGCCAGCGCCGAGCGCATGGCGGCAATATCAACCAATGCCGGGCCACAAGTCGTGTCATGCATCAGCACCCGACCGGGCAGGAAGGGGATCTCGGCCTCGCTGCGCCCTGTCGCGAGCCAGTCAAGAAACGCCTTGCGCGCTTCATCAGGGGCATGAGAGGAGCGCAGCACGTTTTCCAGCAGCAGGCGGTGGATATGCGGCATCCGGGAAAGGTCGGCCCCGGCTGCGGCCGGCAGATCGATGATCTTGCGGCCCCGGAACGCGGCGGTGAATGACATAGGCTCTCTCCCTGCTGGTCGGGAGATAAATAGCATTTTCAGATTATGAAATGCAATCAGGCAATCAGCGCCGCCTTGATGTTTCCGGCCTCGCGGATGTGGCGGAAGAGGAAGGTTGCGGCGGCCTGCATGTCGCGTTCCTCGATCAGATCGAGGATCTGCAAATGCTCGCGGCATTGCTGCGGCAGGCGCGTGCGGTCATGGGTGATCGAATATTCCATCAGCCGCCGGACCCGGTTGATCCGCCGCACGGCATCGAGGAAGAAATCGTTGTTCGCGCAGGTCATCAGCATCTCGTGGAACTCGATATTGGTGCCAAAGACCTTCTGGCGGCTTTCGCTTTCATAGCTTTGCAGCAGTTCCTGCTGATGGCGGCGGGCGGCGGCAAAGCCCTCCTCATCGATGCGGAAACTGGGCAGCAGCAGCGCCTGCATCTCGATCGCGGCGCGGAACTGGTAAGCGTCGGAATAGGCCTTGCGCGAGGTCAGGATCTCGCGGAATTCCCAGCCATTACCGGGCAGGCGTTCGATCCAGCCCTCATCGGCGATCTGGTGCAGCACGCGCGAAAGCCGACCACGCGCCACGCCGTAAAGGCGCATCAATTCGTTCTCGCTCAGCCGGTCCGGCAGACGGTTCGCCATGCGGTCGGCGGCGATGCGGTCGTAAACCTCGTCATCGCCGGCAGCGTCCGCGTCCATCTCGGGGATGTCATCGGCGTTGCAGGCGAGGAAATAGCCGCGGTTCGGCGCGGACTGGACGATGCCCATATCCTCGAGCTTTTTCAGCGCGCTGACGATCGGCTGGCGCGAGACCTTGAAGCTGTCGGCAAGAAGCTGGGCGGGAAGGTGCTGGCCCGCCTGCATGTTCTGCGCCCGCGCGTGATCGACGATCCGGGCCATGATCTGGGGGGAAAGGCTGACACGCGCCATGGGATCTCCTGAAACTGCCCAGAGTATCGGGGCCGGGGCGAGGTCATGCAAGTGGCGCGGCCCTTCCGCCGCGCCATCGCCGGGGGTTCAGTCCTCGTCCTGCCTGAACTTCGCCAATCCCTTGAAGGCAAAGGGCGCGATCAGGGCGAGTGCTGCAATGGCGATCATCGTGGCCGAGCCCGGCAGGCCCAGCGTCAGGAGCGGCACCAGCGGCACCAGCGTTCCGGCGGCGGAGGCATTGTTCGCGGCCTCGGGTCCGGCCACGCCCTTGATCGCGCCCTTGCCGAATTCCTCGGGTTTCCCCGCCAGCTTGCGCTCCATGGTGTAGCTGAGAAAGGTCAGGATCTCGGCAGCCGCCATCAGCCAGGCTGAAACCAGCCTGGAGCGAAGATATGTCATGATTTCCTCCCGTGGGTCGTCGTGTTCGACTGACCCTTTAATGCATCATGACGCCATAAAATGCAATTATTAAATCAATGCGACAATCACGCGCTCAGGGATGGATATAGCGCAGTACCTGCCCCGCGGCATTCACCTCGCAGATATGCACCCTGCTGCCATCCCTCGCCTCGACGCGCGCCATCCCGTCAGCTTCGGACAGCCAGCGCGAGGATACCTCCGAAGTGGGGCGGCGGACATGCGCGGCGATGGTGGCCGTGCAGGCCGCCTCCTGTCGCGAACGGAGGTCCGCGGGGTCGGGAACCTGATCCGGCACCGGATCGCAAGCAGCAACCGTGATGAGAAGAAGGGGGGCGAGGGTGGCACGCATGGCTTTGAAACTCCACAATCGGACATGGAGAGGCTATCACCAAAGCCCGTGCCGGGCAGCAAATCCGTGCCGCGCCCAAATTGGCCGGTCAGCAGTGCCGCGCCAGCGCCCGGCTGATCCGCCTCTGCGCCTCGCGCAGGACAAGGCCGGGCCGGACCCCCCGGAATTCCGCCTGATGCCGGGCGAGTTGATCCTGCGCCAGGGCAAGGTTCTCGGCTCGTGTCAGGCCGACCCAGCGCCGCAGCAACAGGACGACATGCCGCCGCGACAGGCGGGCGTGATCGCCGCTCCAGATCATGAACCAGCGCGGCCCCGCGACCCGCACGCTCCAGTTGGATGCGCGGATGACCTGTTGCCAACGGCTCGCCGGCAGCAGCCGGTCAGCGTCCCCGGCGCTGGTCGTCGCCAGAAACAGCAGATCGAGAAGGCGTTCGCCCAGACCCGGCCGGGATTCCTCCGTTCGATGCGCGAGAAGCATCGCCCTATCCCCGTTCGATGCAGCGCGGTTCGTTTCCGCAGTCTCATTATACACGATATAGATTATCGTTAATATCGCTTATTGACAGACCCGATCACGCTTTGCGCGGCGATCGATCCTTGATAAGCCGGGGCCAAAGCGGCCTGACCGGGGCCACCCCTTCCAAACCGGAGAGCCGATCTTGCGCCAGTATCTCGCCGCACTTCGCACCGTTCTCGAACAGGGCGCGCCCTCGACCGACCGGACCGGCACCGGCACGATCTCGCATTTCGGGATGCAGTGCCGCTATCCGCTGGCCGAGGGTTTCCCGCTGGTGACCACCAAGAAGCTGCACCTGCGCTCGATCGTGCATGAGCTGCTGTGGTTCCTGTCGGGCGATACCAATATCCGCTACCTCAAAGAAAACGGCGTCTCGATCTGGGACGAATGGGCCGATGAGAATGGCGATCTTGGCCCGGTCTATGGCCACCAATGGCGCCATTTCCCGACCGTGCGCGAGGAGAATGGCCGCGTCGTGGTCGGTGAGGTCGACCAGATCGCGGAACTGATCGAGCGTATCCGCAAGACCCCGGATTCGCGCCGGCTGATCGTCTCGGCCTGGAACCCCGGCGAGGTTGACCAGATGGCGCTGCCGCCTTGCCACACGCTCTGGCAGGTGCGGATCCAGCAGGGCAAGCTGCATCTGCAGCTTTACCAGCGCTCGGCCGACATGTTCCTTGGAGTGCCGTTCAACATCGCCTCATATGCGTTGCTGACCCATATGCTCGCCCATGTGACGGGCTATGAGGCGGGCGATTTCATCCATACGATGGGCGACGCGCATATCTATTCAAACCATTTGGATCAGGTACGCACCCAGTTGGAACGCGAACCGCGCCCCCTGCCCCGGCTGCGCATCACGCGCGAGGTCGGCTCGATCTTCGATTTCCGCTATGACGACTTCGAGTTCCTCGACTACGACCCCGCCCCGGCGATCAAGGCTCCGGTGGCCGTCTGATGCTGAGCCTGATCGTCGCCCGCGCCCGCAACGGGGCCATTGGCAAGGACAACCTGATTCCCTGGCACTCGCCCGAGGATCTGCGGATGTTCCAGCGCGAGACGCTGGGCGGGGCCGTGATCATGGGACGCCGGACATGGGAGAGCCTGCCGGTCAAGCCGCTGAAGAACCGCCTGAACATTATCGTCTCGCGCGATCCCTCGCTGGCGGAACATGTCACCGCCTCGGTCACTGACGCGATCGGGCTGGCGCGGGCGCAGGGTTACAACCGCATCTATGCCATCGGCGGCGAGGCGATCTATCGCGAGACGCTGCCGCTGGCGCAGCGCCTCCTGATCACCGAGGTCGATCTGACAATCGACAATGCCGATGCCCATTTCCCCGCCTTCGCCGAGGCCGACTGGATCGAGCTGGACCGCCGCGTGCTGCCGGGCGAGGCGCCCCGCTGCACACTGCGCGAGCTGATCCGCGGGCGTCCCGCTTAGAGCGCCGTCCAGCCCCCATCGACCGAGATCGAGGTGCCGGTGATCTGGTCCGCCGCGGACGAGCAGAGGAAGACGGCCGTGCCGCCCATCTGCTCGACCGTCGCGAACTCGCCCGAGGGTTGGCGGTCCAGCATGACCTTGGCGATCACCTCCTCGCGGCTCATGTTATGGGTCTTCATCTGGTCGGGGATCTGCTTCTCGACGATGGGCGTCAGGACATAGCCGGGGCAGATCGCGTTGCAGGTGATCGCCTCGCGCGCGGTTTCAAGCGCCGTCACCTTGGTCAGCCCGATGATGCCGTGCTTGGCCGCGACATAGGCCGATTTGAACGGGCTGGCCGTCAGGCCATGCGCCGAGGCGACGTTGATGACGCGGCCCCAGCCCGCCTCGCGCATGATCGGCAGCGCGACCGCCGTGGTGTGGAAGGCGGAACTCAGGTTGATCGCGATGATTGCGTCCCATTTCTCAGTCGGGAATTCCGGGATCGGCGCGACATGCTGGATGCCCGCATTGTTGACGAGGATATCGCAGCGCCCCGCCTTCTCGATCAGCGCGCGGCAATCGTCGGGCTTCGACATGTCGGCCTGAAGATAGCGGACGGCCACGCCATGCTCGGAGGCCAGCTTCGCGGCAAGGGCGTGATCCTCGTCACTGTCGGTAAAGCTGTTCAGGACCAGATCGGCACCTGTCTTCGCCAGCTCGATCGCGATCCCAAGCCCGATGCCCGAGTTCGACCCCGTCACCACCGCCGTCTTGCCCTTCAAAAACGTCTCGAACATCGCCGTCTCCTGAACCTGCTTTGTCGTTTCGGCGGCAGGATGTGGAAAAAGCGGGGGCGAGACAAGCCCGGGGCGCATCACCCCGCCGGGACATTTCTTCGTGAGCCGGGCGTGGAGTGAAAGGCCCGGATCGAGGGCCTGCAAAGCCCATAAAAAAACGCCCGCACAAGGCGGGCGCTAGTCATGAGGCAGGTTTCATACAGGCAAGAAACCTATCGAGCAGTGCTTCATCTATACGCTTTTCCCAAGATGAGTCCAATGGGTAAGTTTGCCACATGCGGAACGGGGCGCTAAGGTCGGCCATCGGAAAACCAGCGACCCGGAAAACAGGGCGATCGAGCATGCGATTCTTCAAATTTGCTAACGAATCCGCGATCTGGCGCGCATTCGCCCTTGCGGCCTGTGTTGCAACGATGCCGCTGGCAAGTGCTTCCGAACCCGTGCATGCCATTGCAATGTATGGAGAACCCGCGCTCGGCCCCGGTTTCTCGCACCTGCCCTATGCCAATCCGAATGCGATCAAAGGGGGAACGATTCGACTGGCCGAGTCGGGCAGCTTCGATTCGCTCAACCCGTGGGTCCTGATGGGCAATCCGGTCTGGCCGATCTTCACCCAGCCGGGGTTGCTGACCGAGTCGCTGATGACGCGCTCGATCGACGAGCCTTTCACCCTCTACGGCCTCTTGGCCGAAAGCGTCGAGACCGATCCCGACCGGAGCTGGGTCGAATTCACCCTGCGGCCCGAGGCGCGGTTCTCGGACGGCGCGCCCGTCACCGTCGAGGACGTGATGTGGTCCTATGAGACGCTCGGGACCAAGGGCCATCCGCGTTACACCGCCGTCTGGTCGAAGGTCGCGAAGATGGAGCAGACCGGCCCCCGCTCGGTCCGCTTCACTTTCAACACCGCCGACCGTGAGCTTGCCATGCTGATGGGGATGCGTCCGATCCTGCAAAAGGCGCAGTGGCAGGGCCGTGATTTCAGCCAGTCGGGGCTGATGGTGCCCATCGGGTCCGGCCCCTATGTCATCGACAAGGTCGATCCGGGCCGCGCGATCAGCTTTCGCCGCAACCCGGATTATTGGGGGCGCGATCTTGCGGTGAACCGCGGGCTCAATAATTTCGACGAGATCCGGTTCGACTATTTCGGCGACGCCAATGCCATGTTCGAGGCGTTCAAGGCCGGGGAAACCGATGTCTGGCGCGAGCTGGTCGCCGCGCGCTGGGATCGCGATTTCGACTTTCCCGCCATCCGCGAGGGCCGGATCGTCAAGTCCGAGATCGCGAACGGCCGCCCTTCGGGGATCATGGGTCTGGTGATGAACACGCGCAATCCGGTCTTTGCCGACTGGCGCGTGCGCGAGGCGCTGATCCAGGCCTTCAACTATCGCTTCATCAACATGACGCTCTCAGGCGGCAAGGATCCACGGATCACGAGCTATTTCTCGAACTCGGACCTCGCGATGGAACCCGGTCCCGCGACCGGGCGGGAGGCGGAGTTGCTGCGACCCTTCGCCGCCGACCTGCCCCCCGGCACGATCGAGGGCTATTCCCTGCCCGAAGGGGGCGAGCGTCATATCGACCGCAAGGGCATCCGCGCCGCACTGGCACTGCTGGCTGAGGCCGGCTGGACCGTCCAGCAGGGAGAGTTGCGCAATGCCCAGGGCCAGCCCTTCACCTTCGAGATCCTGCTGAACCAGTCGGGCAGCGCCATGCGCTCCAGCGCCGAGACCCGGCAGATCGTCGACATCTTCACCGAATCGCTCAGAAACCTCGGAATCCGACCGAATGTCACGCTGCTCGACTCGGCCCAATATGTGCAGCGGACAAACAACTATCAGTTCGACATGACCTGGTATGAGCGCGGCTTGTCGCTGTCGCCGGGGAACGAACAGCTTCTCTACTGGGGCGGCGCGGGGGTCGAAAAGCCGGGCACGAAGAACTGGATGGGCATGAACTCTCCCGCGGCCGAGGCGATGATCGCCGAGATGGGCCACGCCACCACGCTTGAAGATTACCGCGCCGCGGTCCGGGCGCTTGACAGAATTCTGACCGCCGGGCGCTATGTCATACCCGTCAGCTATGCCCGGATTTCCCGCTTGGCCCATAAGGCCAACCTGCATTATCCTGAAAACACTCCACTTTATGGTGACTGGCCTGGATTCATGCCGGAAACCTGGTGGCAAGAAGAAAGGAATTGATCGTGAGGCTTATCGCAACCCTTGTCGTCCTTCTGGCGTTGGCCGGATGCAACACGATTGCCGGCGTCGGCGAGGACATCAGCGGCGCGTCCCGTTGGACGCAGGGCAATATCGGTGGAGGAGGCGGTTATTGATGAAATGGTCACATGTTCAGGAGAACTGGTCTGCCTTTATCGAGGCGATCATCGAGAAATGGCCCGAAGCTGACGAGGCCGAACTTGACGAGATCGACGGCGAGCAGCGGGCCTTCATCCGCTACATCGCCGAAGTCACCGGCCAGGAACTCGACGAGACCAGGGACGAGGTCCGCGAGTGGCTGGCAGGCGAGATTCCGTCGGACATCGTGATGGACCCGACGCATGACAACCATTCCATCGCGCTCTCGGCCAAATATGTCGGCGAGGGCGAGGACGAATATGACGACGATGCCCGTTTCGGCGACGACGACGAGATCCCGGACGATGGGGACCGGACCGGGCGCGTCTAGCGCTTAGGCGTCAAGATCGACCCAGACCGGGACGTGGTCGCTGGGCTTGTCCTTGGCCCGCTCGTCGCGGTCGATGCCGGTATCAATCAGCAGATCAACCGCCTGCGGCGACAGCAGGACATGGTCGATGCGGATGCCATTGTCCCTTTGCCATGCCCCCGCCTGATAGTCCCAGAAGGTGAAGGGACCGCGCTGGTTGTCCGGGTCGCGCAGGCGGACGGCATCGGTCCAGCCGTCGTTCAGGATGCGCCGCAGCGCCGCCCGGCTTTCCGGCTGGAACAGCGCATCATCCAGCCATTTCTCGGGATGGGCGGCATCGCGAGGTTCGGGAATGACGTTATAGTCGCCCAGCATGATCGCGGGCATCTCAAGCGCGCGAAGTGCACGGGCGCGGGCGCGCAAGCGCTCCATCCAAGCCAGCTTGTAGTCGAATTTGGGGCCGGGCTGCGGGTTGCCGTTCGGCAGATAAAGACCAGCGATGCGGACGGCCCGCTGACCAATCACCGTCGCCTCGATATAGCGCGACTGCTCGTCCGTGTCGTCGCCGGGCAGGCCGCGCATCACATCCTCGATCGGCAGCTTCGACAGGATCGCGACCCCGTTGAAGCCCTTCTGGCCATGCGTCTCGATATTATATCCGAGGTCGGCCACCGGCTCGGTCGGAAACCCCTCGTCCTGGGTCTTGATTTCCTGCAGCACGACCACGTCCGGCTGCGCTTCGGAAAGCCAGCCGGTCAGGGTTTCGATACGGGCGCGGACGCCGTTGATATTGAATGTCGCGATCTTCATGGCGGCGAGACTAGCCGCCCGCCGCGCCCAAGGCCAGATCAGATCGAGAAGGAGGTGCCGCAGCCGCAGGACGAACTGGCATTCGGGTTGTCGATGACGAAACGCGCCCCGATCAACTCGTCGGTGAAGTCGATCACCGCTCCGGCAAGGAAGGGCAGCGAGACGGGATCGACCACGACGCTTTGCCCCTCGCCCTGCAGGACCAGATCATCCTCGGCCGGGTCGTCCAGCCGGATGTCATACTGAAAGCCCGAGCAGCCGCCACCCGCCACCGCGACACGCAGCGGCCGGGCCGGGCCCTTGGCATTGATCTCGGCCAGTCGCGCGAAGGCGCGAGGCGTGACCTTTGGGGGCAGGTTCAATTCCACGTTCATGGGGCGTTCCCGTTTCCGTCCTTGGAACTGGAATATAGGCTTCGCAGAGAGACCCCGCAAGGAATGCAGCACGATATGACGGCGCCCTATGCCTGCCAGCCCCAAGAAAGCCGCGGCCGCCACTGGCCCGAGCGGATGTCCACCTTCCGCAGCCCGTGGCAGCGCGACCGCGACCGGATCATCCATTCCAGCGCCTTCCGGCGGCTGAAGCACAAGACGCAGGTTTTTGTCGAACATGAGGGCGATTATTACCGAACCCGCCTGACCCACACGATCGAGGTCGCGCAGGTCGCGCGCACCATCGCGGGCGTGTTGGGCCTGAATGCCGATCTGGCCGAGACGGTGGCGCTGGCCCATGACCTTGGCCACCCGCCCTTCGGCCATACCGGAGAGGATGCCCTGGCCGCGCTGATGGCGCCCTATGGCGGCTTTGACCACAATGCGCAGGCCCTCAGGATCGTGACAAAGCTGGAAAGGCATTATGCCGATTTCGACGGGCTGAACCTGACATGGGAAAGCCTCGAGGGGATCGCCAAGCATAACGGTCCGCTTGTCGGGACAAGCCCGACGGGGGGCCCCGTCACCGGCCCCCTGCCCTATGCTCTGGCCGATGTGAATGCCGAATGGGATCTGGAACTGCACACCAACGCCAGCGCCGAGGCGCAGGTGGCGGCCGTGGCAGATGACGTCGCCTATAACCACCACGATCTGCATGACGGGCTGCGGGCCGGGCTTTTCAGCGAGGCGGATCTTTCCGAGCTTCCCGTCGTTGGCGAGGCCTTCGCCGAGGTCGACAGCCTGCATCCCGGTCTTGACCCGATGCGGCGGCGCCACGAGGCGCTGCGCCGCGTCTTTGGCGTGATGGTCGAGGATGTGATCGCGGTGGCGCAGAACCGCCTGACCAGCCTTCAGCCGCAAAGCGCGCAGGAGATCCGGGACATGGACGGCCCGATCATCCGCTTCTCGAAGCCGCTTTACCAGAACCTGAAGGCGATCAAGCTGTTCCTGTTCCAGCGCATGTATCGCGCGCCCTCGGTCGTGGTCGAGCGCAAGCGCGTGACCGAGATGCTGAATGGCCTTTTCCCGCTCTATCTCGCGGATCCGTCGAAGATGCCCGAGCATTGGTTCGCCGCGGCGACGGCGGCCGTGGACGAGACGGGGCGGGCCCGCGTCGTCCTCGACTATGTCGCGGGCATGACCGACCGCTTCGCGATTCAGGAAGCGGAGCGGCTACTGAAATGAAGCCGGCGGGGGCCGTCTGCCCCCGCACCCCCGAGGGTATTTCCGAAACGGTGAAGGATCACTCGGCCTTGGCGTGCTTGGCGAGCCATTCCTCCATCAGGGCGATCTCGGCTTCCTGCGCGCTGATGACCTCTTCGGCCAGCTTGCGCACTTCGGGATCCTTGCCGTGCTCCAGCACGACCTTGGCCATGTCGATCGCGCCCTGATGATGCGGGATCATGCCGCGCATGAAATCGACATCGGCGTCGCCGGTATATTCGATGGTCATGTCGCCATGCATCTTCTCCATCGCGGCCATATAGGCTGCGGTCGAGGGCGAGGCATCGGGGGCGGTATGGTCCATCGTGGCATGTGCCGAATGGTCCTGGGCGAAGGCGGGCATGGCCAGAACGCCGGCCAGTGTCAGGGCGATGATCGGATTGCGCATGGGGGACTCCTGCTTTGCTTATCATATCAAGCGCCTGATGGTGCGGATTGGGAAATGACAAAGCTGTCAGCCGGCGGCTTCGTGACATTTCCCCGGTCATGCAACCCGGCGCCCATTCATGCGTTGGGCCGCGCATCCAGCCACGAAGGGAGACTGACCATGATCGTGAACTCCGGATCCGCGAAATGGGAAGGCGGCATCAAGGACGGCAAGGGCCTGATCTCGACCAAGTCGGGCGCGCTGAAGGATCAGCCCTATGGCTTCAACTCGCGTTTCGAAGGCTTGCCCGGCACCAATCCCGAGGAGCTGATCGGCGCAGCCCATGCCGCTTGCTTCAGCATGGCCCTGTCGCTGATCCTGCAGGAAGCGGGCGTCACCGGCGTACGGATCGAGACCAAGTCGGAAATCGGGTTGGCCAAGGACGAGAGCGGCTTCACGATCAAGACCGCGCATCTGACCACCACCGTTCACGGCAATGGCGATCCGGCGCTGATCGAGGAATGCGCGAAGAAGGCCGAGAAGGGCTGCCCGGTCAGCAAGGTGCTGAACGCCGAGGTCACGATGGATGTGACGGTGGCCTGAGGCCGACCGCCATGTAGTCTGGCGCGGAGCCTGCGGCGCCCCTGCTGGCATAGGGGGCGTCAGGCGGTGGCGCAGATGCAGCAGCGGATAGGGGGCGAGCGACCGGTCCTCTCGAAGCCCCGGATGTTCGGAAGAGCCCCGGGCCTTGTTCTGCTTGTTCACATCGACGGCGAGGCCGGGATGCAGGGCCAGCGCGGCAGGGGTAGGCACCCCATGCCATGCCGTTCGGGATTGATGAAAAGGGCCTTAGGATGCGCTTCAAGCAGCCTTTGCGGCGTATCGGTTTCATCCACCGCAGGAAGCAGCCTGACCAAGGGAAGGAAGGATGCAACCTCGCCCTCGATCGCCGCGCGATCTTCGGGCGAGGGATGGCCATGCGTGGCATCGACCGCCCTGCGTCAGATACCCATGAAGCGGGAGATATTCTCGGAGGTCGATTTGCAAAGCTTGAACATGCGCGTTCCTTTCGAAGGAACAGGCATCTGCGCAAACGGATCGCTCCAGCCTCAGACCATCATTTCCTTCGTCGCCGTCAGCTTCAGGTCGGGATGGTCGCGCTGCACGCGGTCGATGTCCCATTGCAGGCGGGTCAGGTAGACGAGATCGCCGTCATGGTCCTGCGCCATGTGGCCCTTGTTCGCATTGGCGAAAGCCTCGACCTTGTCCTTCGGCCCCGCCACCCAGCGTGCGCTGGTGAATTGCGAGGATTCGAAGCGCACGGGCAGGCCGTATTCAATCTCGATCCGGCTGGCCAGCACCTCGAATTGCAGTGCGCCGACCACGCCGACGATGAAGCCCGAGCCGATCATCGGCTTGAAGACCTTGGCAGCACCTTCCTCGGCGAATTGCATCAGGGCCTTTTCCAAATGCTTGGCCTTCATCGGATCGCCCGCGCGCACGGTCTGGAGAAGTTCGGGCGCAAAGCTCGGGATGCCGGTAAAGCGCAGCGTCTCGCCCTCGGTCAGGGCGTCGCCGATGCGAAGCTGGCCGTGGTTCGGGATACCGATGATGTCGCCCGCCCATGCCTCCTCGGCCAGTTCGCGGTCGGCGGCGAGGAAGAGGACCGGGTTCGTGACCGCCATTGGTTTTTTCGAGCGGACATGCAGCAGCTTCATTCCGCGCTCGAAATGGCCCGAGGCGAGGCGGACGAAGGCGACGCGGTCGCGGTGCTTGGGGTCCATGTTGGCCTGAACCTTGAAGACGAAGCCGGTGACCGCCTTCTCCTCCGGCTCGATCTCGCGTTCGGCGGCGTGTTGCGGCTGCGGCTCGGGGCCGAATTCGCCAATGCCGGTCATCAGCTCCTTGACGCCGAAGCTGTTGATGGCCGAGCCGAACCAGATCGGCGTCATGTGCCCCTCGCGGAAGCTCTTGCGGTCGAAGGCGGGCAGCAACTCGCGCGCCATCTCGACCTCCTCGCGCAGCTTGGCGAGCAGGTCGGCGGGAACGTGATCGGCCAGCCTCGGATCGTCGAGACCCGAGATCTGGATCGATTCCGCGACCTTGTTGCGGTCGGCGCGGTCCATGATTTCCAGCCGGTCGTTCAGGAGATCATAGGCGCCGATGAAATCGCGGCCCATGCCGATGGGCCACGAGACGGGCGCCACGTCGATCGCGAGGTTCTCCTGAATCTCGTCGATGATCTCGAACGTGTCGCGGGATTCGCGGTCCATCTTGTTGCAGAAGGTCAGGATCGGCAGGTCGCGCAGCCGGCAGACCTCGAAGAGCTTGCGGGTCTGGCTCTCGACGCCCTTGGCGCCGTCGATGACCATGATCGCCGCATCCACGGCGGTCAGCGTGCGATAGGTGTCCTCGGAGAAGTCGCTGTGGCCGGGCGTGTCGACGAGGTTGAAGCGGTATTCGCCGAACTCGAAGCTCATCGCCGAGGCCGAGACCGAAATGCCGCGGTCCTGCTCCATCTTCATGAAGTCCGAACGCGTGCGCCGCGCCTCGCCCTTGGCGCGGACCTGACCGGCCATCTGGATCGCGCCGCCGAACAGCAGGAACTTTTCGGTCAGCGTGGTCTTGCCGGCGTCGGGATGCGAAATGATCGCAAAGGTCCGGCGGCGGGCGATTTCGGGCGGAAGTTCGGGACGGTTGCTCATGCCCGGCCCTTTACCCTGCCGGGGCGGCGGCCTCAAACGAATTGTTCACGCATCAGCCGCTCCTCCAGCCCGTGGCCGGGATCGAAGAGCAGCCGGTGGCTGATCGAGGTTTCAGAGCGGATCTCGACCCAGAGGACCGAGTCGACGCCACGCGAATCCGCATCGGCCATGACCGGGCGCTTGTCCGGCTCCAGCACGTCGAAGCGTAGGGTGGCGGAATTGGGCAGGATCGCCCCGCGCCAGCGCCGCGGCCGGAAGGCGGCGATCGCCGTCAGTGCCAGCACGTCCGAGCCAAGCGGCAGGATCGGGCCATTGGCCGAATAATTATAGGCGGTGGACCCGGCCGGCGTCGAAAGCAGCGCGCCGTCGCAGACCAGCTCCTCCATCCGCACGCGGCCATTGACCGAGATCCTGAGGCGCGCCGCCTGCGGGCCGGCGCGCAGCAGGCTGACCTCGTTGATGGCCAAGGCGCAATGCTCGTGCCCGTCGGTCGTCCCCGCGGTCATCGCAAGCGGGTTGGTGACGGTTTCCTCGGACTCGGCGATCCGCTCGGGCAAGTCCGCCTCGGAATAGGTGTTCATCAGGAAGCCGACCGTGCCCCGATTCATGCCATAGACCGGCAGACCGCGATTCTGGTGCATCACGTTCAGCATCAGGCCGTCGCCGCCCAAGGCCACGATCACCTCGGCCTCGCGCAGCGGCGCTTGCCCATAGAGTTCCGAGAGCGTTTCGGCCGCCGTCACGGCGGTTTCGGTACCGCTTGAAATGAAATGCATCTTCATGGGCGCGTATCATGGCGTCAGTTCCGCGCGGCGCAAGTCCCTGTCATGCGGCAGGTTCTACCGTACGCCCGTCGCATCCGTCCTAGCGGGCCGCGCCAAATGGGTCTATGAGGCCCGCAAGCCGCTTCATATGAGGACCAGATGACCGACACCGGATTCTTCACCGAGACGCTGGACAGCCGCGATCCCGAAATCTTTGGCGCGATCCGCAAGGAGCTGGGTCGCCAGCGTGACGAGATCGAGCTGATCGCATCCGAGAACATCGTCTCCAAGGCGGTGCTGGAGGCGCAGGGCTCGGTCCTGACCAACAAATATGCCGAAGGTTATCCGGGCAAGCGCTATTACGGCGGCTGCCAATATGTCGACATCGTCGAGGATCTGGCGATCGAGCGGGCGAAGAAGCTGTTCGATTGCGGCTTCGCGAACGTCCAGCCGAACTCGGGCAGCCAGATGAACCAGGCGGTGTTTCTGGCGCTGCTGCAACCGGGCGACACGTTCATGGGCCTCGACCTGAACTCGGGCGGGCACCTGACGCATGGCTCGCCGGTCAACATGTCCGGGAAATGGTTCAATGTCGTCAGCTATGGCGTCAGGAAACAGGACCAGCTTCTGGACATGGAAGCGATCCGCGCCTCGGCGCTGGAGCATAAGCCCAAGCTGATCGTCGCGGGCGGCACCGCTTACAGCCGCGTCTGGGACTGGGCCGAATTCCGCAAGATCGCGGATGAGGTCGGGGCCTATCTGATGGTCGACATGGCCCATATCGCGGGCCTCGTCGCTGGCGGCCAACACCCCTCGCCGCTGCCCCATGCCCATGTCGTGACCACCACCACCCACAAATCCCTGCGCGGTCCGCGTGGCGGGATGGTGCTGACCAACGACGCCGATATCGCGAAGAAGATCAACTCGGCGGTGTTCCCCGGCCTGCAGGGCGGCCCGCTGATGCATGTGATCGCCGCCAAGGCCGTCGCCTTCGGCGAGGCGCTGCGCCCCGACTTCAAGGATTACGCCGCGCAAGTCGTCAAGAACGCACAGGCCATGGCCGACGAACTGATGAAGGGCGGCATCGACATCGTCTCGGGCGGGACCGACAACCACCTCTGCCTCGCCGACCTGCGCCCGAAAGGCGTGACCGGCAAGGCGACCGAGGCGGCGCTGGGTCGCGCGCATATCACCTGCAACAAGAACGGCGTGCCCTTCGACCCCGAGAAGCCCTTCGTGACCTCGGGCATCCGCCTTGGCGCGCCGGCAGGCACCACGCGCGGCTTCGGCGAGGAGGAGTTCCGCCAGATCGCCCGCTGGATCGTCGAGGTCGTCGACGGCCTCGCCGCCAATGGCGAGGAAGGCAATGCCGAGGTCGAGGCCAAGGTCAAGGCCGAGGTCGAGGCGCTTTGCGCACGCTTCCCGCTTTATAACGGGATGTAAGAACCTACGGGCGCGGGCTCAGACGAGCCCGCGTTCCTTCATGATCCACAGCGCGATCGCAGCAAGGATCAACAGCCCCATAAGCAGGCTCGCCGCACTGCCGAGCATTCCGCCCCGCAGCCGCGCGCCCTGCCCGAGCGGGCGCAGATAGCCCGTCAGCGCCTTATGGGCATGGTCGATTGCGGCAAGGTCGAGTTGCCTTGCCAGCCGCGGCTGACAGGCCACGCGGTCCGCTTCGGCCAGACGCCGCGCCTCGCGTCGCAGCCGTCGCGGCAGCGCCCTGCCCCGCCGCTTCAGCATATGTTCCAGATCGGCATGATGCCCGCGCCGCAGGCCGCCAAAACGCATGGCCATCAGGCTTGCGACCTCGTCCGCCATTGGCCGGATGTTTCCGATATCCATTGTCTTGTCCCTCGCCGAACCAGGCTAACCCCTCTGGCACCTTTTCGCCAGCTTCGCTAGGCTCCGCCGCATGATGCTTAACGTGACCGTGACCGGAGAGGATTCGTCGCAGCCGCCCGTGCTTCTGGCACATGGGCTGTTCGGATCGGGCAAGAACCTTGGCGGATTGGCGCGGCGTCTGGCCGAGACGCGGCGCGTCGTTTCGGTCGACATGCGCAATCATGGCGACAGTTTCCACGATCCCGACCACAGCTATGCCGCCCTTGCCGGCGACCTCGCAGAGGTGATCGGGGCCGAGGGCGGACGCGCCGATGTCGTCGGTCATTCGATGGGCGGCAAGTCCGCGATGATGCTGGCGCTGACCCAGCCCGCGCTGGTGCGCAAGCTGGTGGTGCTGGACATCGCCCCCTATGCCTATTCCCACAGCCAGACCGGGCTGATCGACGCGATGGAAGCCGTCGATCTTGACGGGCTCAAGCTGCGCTCGGCCGCGGATCGCCTTCTGGCCGAACATGTGGCCGAACCGGGGGTGCGCGCCTTCCTGCTGCAATCGCTCGACCTGAAATCCGATCCGCCGCGCTGGAAATTCAACCTGCCCGCGCTGCGCGACCAGATGCCGCTGCTGGTCGGCTGGCCCAAGGACGCGCGCCCCGGCGGTTTCGACGGCCCGGCCCTGTTCCTCGCCGGCGCGGAATCCGACTATTGCAGCCCGGCGGCGGTCGAGGCGATCCGCAGGTATTTCCCCCAGGCACAGGTTCGCTTCTTCGCGGGGGCCGGCCACTGGCTGCACGCGGATCGCCCTGCCGAGACGGCCGAGGCCGTGGCGGATTTCCTCGGCTGATCTCTCAGCAATCCAGCCCGATCCGCGCCTCGCCCGTATCGCCGGGGATGCGGGTTCTGAGGCTGAAGGGAATCGCGCCGCAGCCGCTCGCCCGCTCCGCCGCTTCGACCATCATCGCGGGCAGGCGGTCGCGGGTCTTGCGCGAGGCATAGCCAAGGCGGATCACCTCAGCCTCGTTCTCCTTGACGAAGACGGCGAAATCCATGTCCCCGACACGAATGTCCTGCCGCGCGACACTGAAATACCCCGGCGCGGGCGACGCGCAGGCCCAGAGAAGCAGCGGAAGGATCAAGGCGGATCTCATCCTCAGGATCCTGCCCCGGCATCGGTTAACGGCTTGCTAACAGCGCGGGAACCTGTCTCTAATCCGCCAGTTCGTTGATAAAAACATGCCTGCGGGAGCCCTGCCATGCGCCGACTGATGAAGCTGACCCCTGTTCTTGCCCTGATCGCCCTCGCCGCATGCGAGACGGTGCAGGGCGCCGGACGGGACATGCAGGCCGCCGGGCAGGCCGTGACCCGCGAAAGCCAGAAAGTCCAGACAAGCGGCATGTAATCACCCTCGCGGGCGCAGGTGACACTGCCCGCAGATGAGAGAGTTTCCGCCGATTTTCGCCAGAAAGCGCCGACTCGCGCTTCCGTGAGCGGCATGGCGGCCGGAATTGCTTTAGATTTCCCGGAAAAACGAGCAGTCACGGAAGGATAAGAACATGGGACAGTATCTGCGCCTCGCCCCGCTTCTCGGGTTCATGGCCCTCGGCGCGTGCGAGACGGTGCAGGGAGCGGGACGCGACATGCAGACGGCCGGCGCCATGCTGACCGATCAGGCAGCCACCAGCCAGACCCAGATGGGCTATGCGCCGACAGCGACCCCGACCGATCCCTATGCCGCACCGGTGGTAACGCCGCAGCCTTACTGAGGCTTTCCACCGATACACGGGAATGGGGCGGCGGAGCTTTCCGCACCGCCCCTGTCGGGCTTCGCCTATCCTGACCGGCCCGACGGCAAGACGCCGGACATCCAAGCGTAGCGAGCCGGAAAATAGCGTGACAGAGGAAGGCCGAGCCCCCCGCCTCAATGGCAGTGGACGGAGCCTGCGCTGTTGTCCATGTGGCAGCATTTGCCCGGCGGCGATGACTTGCGGCAACCGCCGCCATGTGCGTCGGCGGTGCTGGCCAGCGAAAAGACGGCCAGCGAAAGAGCAGCAGCTAAAATTCGCATGGTTAACCTGAGATAAGGAAATTCGTTAACCTTGGTTAACAAAGTTCCCCGGCACCGCGAACATGTCGTTTGGGACAGGCCGGCGCAGGAAATGGTGGGACTGGACCCCACCCAAATCCTTGCGCGACAGCCCTACCCCTCACCCATCCATCTTCAACGCCTGGATGAACGCCGTCTGCGGGATCTCGACCTTGCCGAACTGGCGCATCTTCTTTTTGCCGGCCTTCTGCTTCTCCAGCAGCTTCTTTTTCCGGGTCGCGTCGCCGCCATAGCATTTCGCGGTCACGTCCTTGCGCATGGCGGACAGCGTCTCGCGTGCGATGACGCGGCTGCCGATGGCGGCTTGGATCGGGATCTTGAACATGTGGCGCGGGATCAGCTCCTTCAGCTTCTCGACCATGACCCGGCCGCGGCTTTCGGCACGGTCACGATGGACCATGATCGAGAGCGCATCGACCGGCTCGTCATTCACCAGGATCGACATCTTGACCAGGAAATCCTCGCGATATTCGCTGATCTGGTAGTCGAAGCTGGCATAGCCCTTGGTCACGGATTTCAGGCGGTCGTAGAAGTCGAAGACCACCTCGGCCAGCGGCAGGTCATAGACCACCATCGCCCGGTTCCCGGCATAGGTCAGGTCCATCTGGATGCCGCGCCGGTCCTGGCAGAGCTTCAGCACGTCGCCCAGATATTCGTCCGGCACCATGATCGTGGCCTTGATGCGCGGCTCCTCGATATGGTCCACGTAGGTCAGATCGGGCATGTCGGCGGGGTTGTGCAGGTCGCGCACCTCTCCGTCCTTCATGTGCAACTTGAACACGACCGAGGGCGCCGTGGTGATCAGGTCGAGGTCGTATTCACGCTCCAGCCGGTCGCGGACCACCTCGAGATGCAGAAGACCAAGGAAGCCGCAGCGGAAGCCGAAGCCAAGGGCGGCCGAGGTCTCCATCTCGTAGCTGAAGGAGGCGTCGTTCAGCGCCAGCTTCTCGATCGCGTCGCGCAGCGCCTCGAAATCATTGGCATCGACCGGGAAGAGGCCGCAGAACACCACCGGTTGCGCCGGCTTGAAGCCCGGCAGGGGCGTGTCGGTGCCCTTCTTCTCATGCGTGATGGTGTCGCCGACGCGGGTGTCGCGCACCTGCTTGATCGAGGCGGTCAGCACGCCGATCTCGCCCGGTCCCAGTTCCGCGATGTCGATCATGGCGGGCTTCAGCACCGCCAGCTTGTCGATGCCATAGATCGCGCCGGTCTGCATCATGCGGATGCGGTCGCCCTTGCGGACCACGCCATCCATGACGCGGATCATGACGACGACGCCCAGATAGGCGTCATACCATGAATCGACCAGCATCGCCTTCAAGGGCGCATTGCGGTCGCCCTTGGGGGCAGGCAGGCGGGTGACAATGGCTTCCAGCACATCGGGGATGCCGAGGCCGGTCTTGGCCGAGATCTCGACCGCGTCATGGGCGTCGATGCCGATCACGTCCTCGATGTTTTCCTTGACCCGCTCGGGCTCGGCCGCGGGCAGGTCGATCTTGTTCAGCACCGGCACGATCTCATGCCCGGCGTCGATCGCCTGATAGACGTTCGCCAGCGTCTGCGCCTCGACCCCCTGGGAGGCGTCGACGACCAGCAGCGACCCCTCGACCGCGCGCATCGAGCGGCTGACCTCATAGGCGAAATCGACATGGCCGGGCGTGTCGATCAGGTTCAACACATAGGTGCGCCCGTCCTTGGCAGGATATTCGATGCGCACGGTGTTGGCCTTGATGGTGATGCCACGCTCGCGCTCGATATCCATGCTGTCCAGAAGCTGGGCCTTCATGTCGCGTTCGGCGACCGTGCCCGTCATCTGGATCAGCCGATCGGCCAAGGTGGATTTGCCGTGGTCGATATGGGCCACGATCGAAAAATTGCGGATGAGGTCAAGGTCGGTCATGGCCGGGCTATACTGGGGAATTGCGTTTGCGGAAAGGGGGATCGCGACGGTCCTAGCCGCGAAGTGGCGCGCATCCAGCGGCACGCAGCGCGCGGCGGCGCTGCAGCGCCTCGCGCCACATGGCATAAGAGCCCGAACCGACGATGATCGCGGCGCCCGTCAGGGTGATCGCATCGGGACGTTCGCCGAAGACGATCACGGCCAGAGTCAGGGCAAAGACCAGCCGGGCATAGCGGAAGGGGGCCAGCGCCGCCGCCTCGCCCAGACGGGTCGCGATGACGAGAAGGGCGTAGCCCGCGACGCCGACCGTCATGCAGGCAAGGAAAAGCAAGGCGTGGCGAGGGGTCGGGACGACGAATTCCTGACCCAGCACGACCCCCATGGCGATCGAGCCGATCAGGATTGCGAGGAAGGCCGAGGCCGCCAGTTGCAGCGAATGGACATGGGACGGGATGCGCCGCGTGACCAGATCCCGCGCGGCCAGCCCGATCACCGCGATCAGCGCCATCAGCGAGGCGGGCTGAAAATCCGAAAGGCCCGGACGCAGCACCAGCAGCACGCCCACGAACCCCGCGCCAATCGCCGTCCAGCGCCGCCAGCCGACCGGCTCGCCCAGAAACAGCGCCGCGCCCAGCACGATCGCCAGCGGCAGCGCCTGCATGATCGCTGCGGTCGAGGAAAGATCGGTCAGGGCCAGCGCCACGACGATCCCGATCGAGCCGACGATCTCGGCCAGGTTGCGCACCACGACCGAAGGGCGCAGCAACTCGCGCGTCCAGAAATGCCCGCCCTGCAGCTTGAGCATCAGCCAGAAGGACAGCCAGCCCAGAAGGCCGACCATGGCCAGAACCTCGGCAAAGGGCAGTTCGACGGTCAGCAGCTTGATGAACATGTCTTCGGCGGCGAAAAGCACCATCGAGACAAGCATCAGCATCGCCGCACGAAAATTCTCGCCGCCCATCGGACCGGACCTCTATATCGGGAGTTCAGCCCTCGCCATATGCTGCAAGTGACGGCCGGTCCAGATGGAAAGCAGCCGGCGCGCGCTTTGGTATGGAAGCGGGCCGCCTGCATCGCCTTTATGCCACGAAAGGTGGGTCGCGGGCCATGCCGGGGGCCATTCCGGCGACCCTCGGCAGGAAACCGCCCTCGGGGTGATTCGCCCAGCAAATGCCGGTCGGATGCGCGGGAAAAGGCACATCTTGCGCGGTGCGCGCGCGGCGCTGCCAGCTATGGTCTCTCGCCCGCGTGATTGAGCGGGGGTGCGGATTCTGCTACCTTGGCGGCCATAACACGCGGCCTCGTGAGGGTGTCCAGCCCCGCCGCATGGCTGAAGCCGAGGAGACAGTAATGCTGAACCGCCTGATCATCGCCGCGGCCGCGGTCGTATTGACGACACCGCTTGCCGTTGCCGGCCCCATCGATTCCGCCTGCATCCGATCCGAGCGCAAGGCCCGCAGCGGCGCGCTTTGCGGCTGCATCCAGCAGGTCGCCGACATGACGCTGTCGCGCTCTGACCAGCGCCGCGCCGCCCGCTTCTTCAAGGATGCCGAGGAAGCCCAGGCCGTGCGCATGTCGAAAACCGACGCGGACAACGCCTTCTGGAACCGCTACAAGAACTTCGCCGCCACGGCCGAGGCCTATTGCGCCAACTGAGCCCGTCATGCGCATCACCGTCCTGACCGGAGCCGGAATCTCGGCCGAAAGCGGCATCAGGACCTTTCGCGCCACCGACGGCCTGTGGGAGGAACACCGGATCGAGGACGTGGCGACGCCCGAGGGGTTCCGCCGTGACCCGGTGCTGGTCCATCGCTTCTACAACATGCGCCGCGCCGATGCCGCGCGCGCCCAGCCCAATGCCGCCCATCGCGCGCTTGCGCGGCTGGCGAAGCATCACGACGTCACGCTGATCACCCAGAATGTCGATGACCTGCACGAGCGCGGCGGCTCGCCCGAGGTGATCCACATGCATGGCAGCCTGCTCGGCGCGCTTTGCGCCGCCTGCGGCCGGCGCTTTCCGGCGACACTGGTGATGCGCTCGATCGACCCCTGCCCCGGCTGCGGCAAGCCCGCGATGCGGCCCGACATCGTCTGGTTCGGCGAGATCCCCTATCACATGGAGCAGATCTGGGCGGCGGTCGAGGAGGCCGAGATCTTCGCCGCCATCGGAACCTCGGGGCAGGTCTATCCCGCCGCCGGACTGGCGCAGCAGGCCCATCGCGCCGGCGCCCTGACGGTCGAGCTGAACCTCGAGGCATCGGCCGTCAGCCGCGATTTCGACCAGCACCGGACCGGACCGGCAACCGTTGTCGTGCCGGCATGGGTCGCCGAGCTTTGCCCGCCCGAGGGCGCTTGACCAATCCGGCCGTCTGGGCCACCTCTTTGCCTCCCAAGGAGGCCGCAATGACCCAGACCATCCTCGCCAATGCCCGGTTGATCCTGCCCGATCAGGTGGTCACCGGCGCAATCGTGATCGACGAGGGCAGGATCGCCGAGATCCTGCCGGGCGAGGCGGTGCCCGCAGGCGCCCTCGACATGGGCGGCGACTTCCTCGCGCCCGGCATGGTCGAGCTTCATACCGACAATCTCGAACGCCACATGCGCCCGCGCCCCGGCGTCGACTGGCCCCATGCCGCGGCGATCATCGCCCATGATGCGGAACTGGCGGGATGCGGCATCACCACCGTGTTCGACGCCATGCGCGTCGGCTCGGTCGTGAGCGACGGCCCGGATCAGGACTACGAGAAATATGCCCGCGAACTCGCGCATGAGCTGATCGACCTGCGCCGGAATGGCGCTTTGCGCATCAGCCACCTGCTGCATCTGCGCGCCGAGGTCTGCTCGGAAACCCTGATCGCCGAGCTTGACGAGTTCGGCCCCGGCGACCGCGTCGGCATCATCAGCCTGATGGACCACACGCCGGGCCAGCGCCAGTTCCGCGACCTCTCGAAGCTCGCGCAATATGTGCAGGGCCGCTACAAGCTGTCGGATGCCGAATTCGCCGAGCATGTCGCCCGGATGAAGGCGCTACGCGACCGCTATGGCGACGCGCATGAGGCGGCGGCGGTCGAGGTCGCGCATCGTCTGGGCGCGGTGCTGGCCAGCCATGACGACACCACCGCCGAACATGTCGCCCGTTCTGCCGGGCATGGCGTGCGTCTGGCCGAATTTCCGACCACGCCCGAGGCCGCGCGGGCCTGCCACGAACACGGCATCATGGTGATGATGGGTGCGCCGAACCTGATCCGGGGCGGATCGCATTCCGGCAATGTCTCGGCCGCCGAGCTGGCGCGGGCGGGGCTTCTCGACATCCTCTCCTCGGACTATGTGCCCTCGGGCCTGATCGGCGGGGCGATGATCCTCGCGGAAATCTGGGACGACCTGCCGCGTGCAATCGCGACGGTCACGGCAAACCCGGCGAGGGCCGCCGGGCTTTTCGATCGCGGCATCCTCGCCCCCGGCCTCCGCGCGGACCTGATGCGCTTCCGCCTGATCGGCGGCAATCCGGTGATTGGCGAGACCTGGGTGGGCGGCAGGCGGGTATAGTCCCCTCCGCCCCTTCCCGGTCAGCCCATAAGCCGGGTCTTGACCTGCGGACCCGCCGCGGCGAAATCCATCTGGCCCGCGTGGCGGCTGCGCAATTCGGCCATCACCGCGCCCATGTCGCGGATCGAGGTGGCGCCAAGATCGCTGATCGCCTTGTCGATGGCGGCCTGCGTCTCCTCCGCCGACAGTTGACGCGGCAGATAGGCCTGGATCACCTTGATTTCGTCCTGCTCGCGCTCGGCAAGCTCAAGCCGGCCACCTTCCTCATAGGCTTTCGCGGATTCCTGGCGCTGCTTGACCATCTTCGACAGGATTGCGGTCAGCTCCGCATCGCCAAGGCCGGACTCGTCGCCCAACTCTCCGCGCAAGGCGATTTCGCGGTCCTTGATCGCGGCCGAGATCAGCCGCAGCGTCGAAAGGCGGGCCGTCTCCTTGGCCTTCATCGCCTCCTTGGTGTCGGCGCTGATACGTTCGCGCAATCCCATGTGATCCTCGCTCTGGTGGTTTGTCGGCGCTTGTCCTAAGCTTCGCATCCGGCGTCAACCCGTGGCCATGCGTCACGGTTCCACGAGGTCGCGGGACCGTTTCCAGCCTTGACGGCAACAGGCGCTGCCCATAGGTTCCCGCCGATTTACCCGGAGAGATGACGATGGCCCAGAAACCGACCGCATGTCTTGCGCTTGCAGACGGCACCGTATTCTACGGACAGGGCTTCGGCGCGACCGGCGAAGTTGTTGCCGAACTGGTCTTCAACACGGCCATGACCGGCTATCAGGAGATCATGACTGATCCCTCCTATGCAAGCCAGATCGTCACCTTCACCTTCCCGCATGTCGGCAATACCGGCGTGACCGAGCAGGATGACGAGGCGCCCGATCCGGTCGCCTCGGGCATCGTGGTGAAATGGGATCCGACCGAGCCGTCGAACTGGCGCGCCACCAGCGATCTGGTCGGCTGGATGGAGCGCCGTGGCCGCATCGGCGTCGGCGGCATCGACACCCGCCGCCTGACCCGCGCCATCCGCCAGCAGGGCTCGCCCCATGTCGTGCTGCGCCACGACCCGGAAGGCAATTTTGACATCGCCCAGATGGTCGCCAGGGCGCGCGACTGGAAGGGTCTCGTCGGCCTCGACCTCGCCAAGGTGGTGAGCTGCCGGCAAAGCTATCGCTGGGACGAGGGCCTCTGGGCCTGGCCGGGCGAGTTCGGCAGGTCCGAGGAGCAGAAGCCCTTCCGCGTCGTCGCGCTGGATTACGGCGCCAAGCGCAACATCCTTCGCTCGCTTGCCAGCAGCGGTGCCGAAGTGATCGTCCTGCCCGCCACCGCCACCGCCGACGAGGTGCTGGCGCATGATCCCGAAGGCGTGTTCCTCTCGAACGGCCCGGGCGACCCGGCCGCGACCGGTGCCTATGCCGTGCCGATGATCCAGACCCTGCTGGAAAAGGATCTGCCGATCTTTGGCATCTGCCTTGGCCACCAGATGCTGGCGCTGGCGCTTGGCGCCAAGACGGTGAAGATGGGCCACGGCCATCACGGCGCGAACCATCCCGTGCGCGACAAGGAGACCGGCAAGGTCGAGATCACCTCGATGAACCACGGTTTCGCGGTCGATGCGCAGACCCTGCCCGAGGGCGTGATCGAAACCCATGTCAGCCTGTTCGACGGCTCGAATTGCGGCCTGCGCATGACCGACCGCCCGGTCTTCTCGGTGCAATATCACCCCGAGGCCAGCCCCGGCCCGCAGGACAGCGCCTATCTGTTCGACCGCTTCACCGAGGCGATGCGCGCGCGCCGCGCCTGATCCGCAAGGGGCGCCGGTTAATCTCTCCTTAACTTCTCTCATGCGAGAGAGGGCCAAAGGAAGGGATTCGCGCATGACCGGCAGCCCAGTGCTCAGCATCTTCCGACGGGACCATCCGAAGGGTGGCGCGGCATCCGCGCCGCCGAAAGCGCGGGTGATCGAGGATCGCGACCTGCGGCCTCTGGGCCAGATCCTGCTTGAGGATGGTGCAGTCGAATCGCGCGACCTGCTGCGCGCTGTCGCGATGCGTAAGCGCCAGGACGCCCGCCTTGGTGAAATCCTGCTGGCTCAGGGCTGGGTGACCGAGGAGGCGCTGACCCGCGCCCTCTCCCGGCAATGGCGCAGTTCCGTCATCGACCTCGCGAAACTTGCCCCCGACCCGCGCCTGATCGACGCGCTCGGCCCGGCGCTTTGCCTTGCCGAGGGGATCGTGCCCTGGCGGCGCGTCGGCGGCGTCACCTATGTCGCAACTGCGCGCCCTGACCTGTTTAACGCTTTGCGCCCGCGCTTCCCGGCCGGGTTCGGCACGGTCAGGATGCTGCTTTGCTCGGAAAACGCGGCGCGGGAGGCGATCCTCGGCACGCGCCGCACCGCCCTCATCCGCGAGGCGGAAACCCGCGTCCCCGCCGGCGAAAGCTGCCGCACCCGGAACGAGGTCAGGGTCGGGCGCATCGCCATCGCGCTTGCCTGCCTCGCCGCGATGGGCCTCATGCTGGCACCCATCCCGGTGATCGCTTTGCTGACCGGCTGGGCGGTCCTGACGCTTTTCGCCTCGATGATCCTGAAGCTGATCTCCTTCGCGGCGATCCTGCGCCAACGATCCGGCGACCGCGTGCTGGAACGGGCGGTCGCCTCCGGCCGCCTCGCCCGGCGCGAGATGGCGGGGCCACTGCCCGTGATCTCGGTCATGGTGCCGCTTTTCGCCGAGGCCGACATTGCCGACCGGCTGGTCGGGCGGCTCGGGCGGCTCGACTATCCGCGCGAACTCATGGACATCCTGATCGTGGTCGAGGAAAGCGACCGGCTGACCCTCGCCGCGCTCGAGGATGCCGAACTGCCGCGCTGGATGCGCGTCGTGAAGGTGCCTGACGGCCCGGTCCGCACCAAGCCCCGCGCCCTGAACTATGCGCTGAGCTTCTGCCGCGGCTCGATCATCGGGGTCTGGGACGCCGAGGACCGGCCCGAGCCTGACCAGCTCCACAAGGTCGCGCGGGGCTTTCACTTTGCCGCGCCCGAGGTCGCCTGCCTTCAGGGCGTGCTCGATTACTACAATCCGCGCAGCAATTGGCTCGCCCGCGCCTTCACCATCGAATATGCCGCATGGTTCCGCGGCACCCTTGCCGGTGCGGCGGCGCTGAATCTGGTCGTGCCGCTGGGCGGGACCACGCTGTTCTTCCGCCGCGACATCCTCGAAAAGGTCGGGGGCTGGGATGCCTGGAACGTGACCGAGGATGCCGATCTGGGCCTCCGGCTGGTGCGGCGCGGCTACCGGACCGAGATGCTCGACACCGTCACGCATGAGGAAGCGAATTGCCGCCTTCTGCCCTGGGTCAAGCAACGCTCGCGCTGGCTCAAGGGCTTTGCGATGACCTGGGGCGTGCACATGCGCGATCCCCGCGCGCTCTGGAACGACCTCGGGCCGCGCCGCTTCCTCGCCCTGCAGGTCCAGCTTGCGGCCTCGGTCTCGCAATATCTGCTGGCCCCGGTGCTCTGGAGCTTCTGGTTGCTGAGCCTCGGCCTGCCCCATCCCATGCGCGACCTGCTCGATGGGCGGCTGGGTGGCTATGCGCTGCCGGCGCTGATCGGGCTTTTCGTGGTCTCCGAGCTCCTCAACATGGCGGTCGCCGCCTGGGCGGTCAGGGGCACGGCCCATCGCCATCTGCTGGCATGGGTGCCGACCATGCATCTCTATTTTCCTCTGGGATGCCTCGCCGGCTGGAAGGCGGTCTACGAGATCGTGTGCCGCCCCTTCTATTGGGACAAGACCCAGCACGGGTTTTTCGATCCCGCGAGCGAGGAGGTCGGGGAACCCGCCCCAACCACGGCCTTGCTGCCCATCCGTGGCGAGGCGGCGGAGCGCATGACCGGCACGCCTGTCGCGCGGCCGGCGCGGATCCTGCCGCTGGTGGGCGAGGTCGGTTAGCCCGCCTTGAGGCGCAGCCTTCAGGCCGGCGCGGGCTGGTCGGCCAGCGCCGCGTCGATGATGTCCCGCGCCGCCGCGATCGTGGCGGCGAGGCGCGCGGAAAGCTCGTCAAGGGACTGGACTCCGGTTTCCCGCAGCAGGAAGGCTTGCCCGCCCTTGCCGATATTCTCCATGTCGAGCGGCCTTTCGGTCAGCAGCCGCCCGGAGCATTGCAGGCTCCAGAGGAACCTGCGCGCCGAAGCCAGCGTCTCGCCCTCGCCCTTCGGGATCAGCCCGGCGCGGATGCCCGCGCGGATCTGCGCGGCTGGCGCACGACCCGGCGCCCCCGCTCTCAGCGCAAAGGACTGGGCCAGCAATTCGATATCCTGCAACCTGCCGCGGCCGATCTTCGCCTCCCATGCGCCATCGGGGGCCTTGGCGGCAAAGATGCGAGCGCGCATTTCGGCAAGGTCGGGCATGACGCGCGGATCGCCGCCGCGGGCTTTCAGCACCTCGACCCGCAGCGCCTCGACCTCCTCGGCCAGCATTCCGCCCTCGGTTCCGCAATGGCCGATCACCCGCGCCCGGGTCAGGGCGAGATGCTCCCAGGTCCAGGCCTCCTCCATCTGATAGGCCCGGAAGGACTGCACCGAGGTCGCGACCGGCCCCTGCCGCCCCGAGGGCCGCAGGCGCATGTCGACCTCATAAAGCCTGCCGGCGGAGGTCGGCGCCGAAAGCGCCGTGATCATCGCCTGCGTCAGCCGTGCGTAATAGGCCCGAGGCGCCAGAGGCTTCGGCCCCTCGGAGCTTTCCACTCCGTCGGCGTCATAAATGACGATCAGGTCCAGATCCGAGGCGGCGTTGAGTTGCCTCGCCCCCAGCGACCCCATGCCCAGAACGACTGCACCCCGGCCCGGAGGCGGACCGTGGCGGCGCGCGAACTCGGCCGTGACGACAGGGAAAAGCGCGGCGACGGCGGCGTCGGCGATGTCGGCATATTGCCCGCCCGCCTCCTCGGCCCCGATCAGGGCGCGCAGGTGATGGACGCCGGTGCGAAACTGCCATTCATGCGCCCAGCGGCGCGCGTCATCCAGCGCCCCCTCATAGCTGCCATCCGGGGCGGCGAGAGTCTGCGCGATCGATTCGTCAAGCTGCGCGCGCAGCTCATTGACCCCCGGCCATGCGGCGAAGAAGCTGCCGGCCAGCACCCCGTCCAGAACCTCGGCATGGCGCGCCAGATAGGCGGCAAGGCCGGGCGCGGTGCCGCAGATATCGACGATCAGGTCGATCAGCTGCGGGTTGGCCTCGAAGAGCGAGAAAAGCTGCACCCCTGCCGGTAACCCCGCAAGGAAGGCGTCGAAGCGGGAAAGCGCCTCCTCGGCATGGGCGGCGACGCTCAACCGGGCCAGCAATTCGGGTTCGATCCGGGCAAAGATCTGGCGCGCGCGCTGGGATCGCAGCGCGGGATAGGCCCGCCAGCGCTCGATCATCGCCAGCGCCTGCGGGGAAAGCTGCGGCATCTCGCGCTTTTCGGCCGGGGTGAAGAAGCTTGCGGTCAGCGCCTCGACCCGCTCAAGGCGACCTTCAAGGCGGGCGGACCAGATAGCGGGATCGGCCTCGCCCATCATCAGCGCGATATTCGCGATCCCTTCGGCCGAAGCCGGGACCAGATGGGTCTGCGCGTCGTTCACCATCTGGATGCGGTGCTCGATCTCGCGATGCTCGCGGTAATGCTCGGTCAGCTCGGCGGCGACCTCGGGGGGGATCCAGCCCTTTTCGGCCAGACGGGCCAGACCCTCGACCGTGCCGCGCACGCGCAGGTCAGGGTCGCGCCCGCCGGCGATCAGCTGGCGGGTCTGGGTGAAGAACTCGATCTCGCGAATGCCGCCCTGCCCCAGCTTCATGTTATGCCCGGGCACCCCGATCCGGCCATGCAGCCCTTTGTGATCACGAATCCGGCGGCGCATGTCGTCGGTGTCCTGGATCGTCGCGAAATCCAGATGCCGGCGCCAGACGAAGGGCCGCAACTCACGCAGGAACCGCTCTCCGACCTCCAGATTGCCGCCGCAGGGCCGCGCCTTGATATAGGCGCCGCGCTCCCATGTCCGGCCCTCGGCCTCGTAATAGGCAAGCGCCGTCGAGACCGAGATGCAGACCGGCGTTACCGCCGCATCGGGACGCAGCCGCAGGTCGGTGCGAAAGACATAGCCTTGATCGGTATTGTCCGAAATGGTCGCCGCCGCCTTCCGGGTCGCGCGGATCAGCGCGGCGCGCGCCTCGAACTGGTCGTCGGGCGCATAGGCTGCATCGTCGTAAAGCACGATCAGGTCGATATCCGAGGAATAGTTCAGCTCTCCCGCGCCCATCTTGCCCATGGCGAGCGCGGTGATCCCGCCGGCATCGCTAGCAGTCGCGGGCAGCTTGCCGCGCGCAACCTCCTGCGCGACATGGGCGCGCAGGGCGAGGTCGGTCGCCCGGTCGGCAAGGTCGGTCAGGGTTCCGGTCACGCGCTCCAGCGGCCAGACACCGCCCAGATCAGCCAATGCGGTCCATAATGCGACGCGCCGCTTGGCCCCGCGCAGGGCCGGACCCAGCGCCTCGGGCGAGAGCGTCTCCCACCCGGCGGTCTCATGCGCGACAAGGTCGCGGTCCGGCGCCGCGGGATCCGAAAGCGTGGCGGCAAGCCAGTCCGCCTCGCGCTCGATCAGACCGGCGAGATAGGGGCTGCAACCCGCCGTCCCGCGGATCAGGTCGTCGACCTTGGGGGAAATCGGGCCCAGCCTTTGCAGGGCGGCCTCCCCCCTCGCCATGTCGGCTGGAATCGGAAGGCGGGTGATGCGTGCGGCGAATGTCATTTGCAAAACCTATCCGGCGGTTCGGCAAGGTCAATCGTGACAGGCGCGAGATTGCGACCCTGCGGCACGGTTTCCGTGCTTGGCCTTGGCGGCAACTGTTGCTAGGCTTTGCTCCACCGCAATTCAGAGTAAATCCGATTGGTCGCCCATTGCCGATGCGCGCATCTTTGATCAGGCTCCGACAGTTCCATCCTCATGGCAGCGTCGGCCCGGCTGAGGCGGGGCGCGATTGATGCGGCATACCGTCCCCCACGCGCCGCAGTTCTACGTCACCGCCCCCCAGCCCTGCCCCTATCTGCATGGCCGGGCCGAGCGCAAGCTGTTCACCGCGCTGGCCGGAGATTCGGCCAACGAGTTGAACAATGCCCTGTCGCGTCAGGGTTTCCGGCGGTCGCAGAACGTCCTTTACCGACCTAGCTGCGAAAGCTGCGTGGCCTGCATGTCCGCGCGCATCCGCGTGGCCGACTTCCAGCCCTCGCGCTCGCAACGCCGGGTGCAGCGCCGGAACGAGGGCATAAGGCGCCTCGCAACCAGCGCATGGGCGACCGAGGAGCAGTTCGAGCTGTTCCGCCGCTATCTGGACATGCGCCACGCCGATGGCGGCATGGCCGACATGGACATCTTCGAATTCGCCGCGATGATCGAGGAAACGCCCGTGCGCACGCGGGTCGTCGAATATCGCCTGACCGAGCCGGGCGCCTCGCCCTCGCAGGATGACCGGCTGGTCGCGGTCTGTCTGACCGATGTTCTGGATGACGGGCTGAGCCTCGTCTACAGCTTCTACGACCCGCGCTTCGAGGCGGCGAGCCTCGGCACCTATATCATCCTCGATCATGTCGAACTGGCGCGCGGCGCGCGGCTGCCCTTCATCTATCTCGGTTACTGGGTGCCCGGCAGCCGCAAGATGGAATACAAGGCCAAGTTCTCGGCGCTCGAGATCTACAAGGGCGGGGTCTGGCAGTCGATCGGCGATCCCCAGCAGCATAATTCCGACATCCACCCGCTTTCGGTGGATCCGATCGTCGAGCAGGTCGCTCGGATCACCCTGCCCCACCGACCCCGATAATTTCTCTAAAATTCCAAAAATTGAAATAAAATTACAATAATTGGCAAATCATGGTCACTTTATTGGATAATCGGCATTGACCCTGCCGGGCTAGGCCCATAGTTTCCGGCGGCGCGGCGCCGGAGGAGTCCCAAGACAGGGCGAGGCGTCAGAGGTCAACCAAGGAGAATGGGTATGTCCCGAAGCATGACGGGTGCAAGAATGGTTATCGAAGCTCTGCGCGATCAGGGCGTCGACACCGTATTCGGCTATCCGGGCGGCGCGGTACTTCCCATTTACGACGAGATTTTCCAGCAAAACGACATCAAGCATGTCCTCGTCCGGCATGAGCAGGGCGCGGTCCACATGGCCGAGGGCTATGCGCGATCGACCGGCAAGCCCGGCGTCGTTCTGGTCACTTCCGGCCCCGGCGCGACCAATGCCGTCACGCCGCTGCAGGACGCGCTGATG
>NZ_DATMFA010000075.1:0-15376 GCF_035556475.1 Paracoccus sp. (in: a-proteobacteria)
TTGCCGTGGCTCTTGGGAAAGAAGGGCCTTAGCCGCTCCATCTGCGCCTCGCTCAGCCAGAAAAAATTGCCCATCGGTCAGTTCTCCTTGCGGAGCCTGAAACACGCCAAAGGCACGAAATCAATGGGTCTGGAGCCTGGGCCGATCAGATCTGCCGGTCATATCGCTGAATGACCTGGTCATCCGGTTAACATGGGCAGTGCTGCACAGATCCGAGGACAGCATTTCCAAGGAGACGGTGAGCTGCTCAATATCAGCATTCGAATGGCCAGCGGCAACAAGAGTAGCGTGATCCTCCTGGCGCAGGGCTGCGCAAGGACCACGCTTCGCAAGAATCTTCCAGGCTTCTGCCATCGCCCAATCCGCGCGTGGGTTAGGGCCGCCATCGGCGAATATGATGGCCCGATTTCGCTGGATGCGCGCCATTTCATCCGTGACGACATGGCGCAGCCATTTGGCAGCGTCGGTGAGGCTCAGGGTTTCGTTGCGGATGTCGTCGAACATTCGGTCGCTCACTGCAGTCAATCTGCGAGCGATTATACGGGCATGCGTGGGATCTGTCGTACGAAGTGGCACCTGCAGGACGCCGTTTTTTGTGGACAACCGAGGCAGGCGTCGCCGCCAGTGATAGCTGTGACCGCGTTGGAGGATATGGGGTGTGGCTACCAATTCGATCGACCTCGCGTTAAGCGGGCGACCCTCGGACCTATCGACGGCGGTGTGACACTGATGTGTGACACGCCGAAGCGAGATTACGAAAATCGTAGCAGAATCAATGCCGTATGGATTGATTGGCTCCGGCGGTAGGGATCGAACCTAGGACCAATTGATTAACAGTCCATTGAGGACGATTCGCAGGGCCTCGCACAGAGTCATATTTATTACTGTAATACAGTATCTTAACGGAATTATTGCAAAACAGCACAGGCTCCGATTCGCACTGATTTGCAGCGAAACAGTCTCCTAGGAGACTGCTGCAAGCCCACTTGACGGGTATTCGGTCAAGTGGTCTTTAATTCGAAAGGCCCCGCGCAGCGCCAACTGCACGAGGCCGGATCACAGCGATGGAGCCGCCATGACCACGAACATCATAGCCCTGAACACCCGCGCACCCAAGGCCCCGCCCAAGGCCGAGGAACCACCTCGCGCGTTCAACTTCACCCAGACCGCCCTGAAAAAGGCGATTGCCGCCCACGAGGCAGCAGGAACGATGCAGGTCTTTCTGCGCGATACCGGCTGCACGGGGCTGGTCTGCCGCAAGCAGCAGAAGCAGTGGGTCTTCGGAGTCGAGCGCCGCATCCGGGGCACGCTGCGGCGCGAGTCGCTGGGCATCTACGATTCGGCTGACTGCAACGTCGCCAAGCTGCGCGAGGACGCGCAGGCGATCATGGTCGCGATGATGAAGGGTGAACACGTTCCGAAGGCCGAGCGTGACGCCACCCGCACCAAGGATGACAAGTTCAAGCGCATGACGTGGGCCGAGGTCGTGGACCTGCACGCCCAGCGCAACCCGCTGACCCGTGCCACCACGATCCAGAGTTACCGCTACGCGGTCCAGCGCCTGCCTGACGAGTTCCCGAAGCGGGTAGGGGCGACGAGTGACGTGCATGTCCGCAACGCCTATACCGGCCTGCTGGCGAGCCACAGCGCCGCCACGGCGAACCTGACCATCAGGAGTCTGGCCGCGCTCTGGTCTAGCTGGGCCGAAGCCCAGCCGAAGGAGAAGCGCCCGACCGATAACCCCGTCAAGGAGTTCAAGGGCGACGGGCGTCGTGCCCGCAAGCGCATGGCCCCGACTCCGGTGCGCACGAATGCCCTGCTGCCCGACGAGCGGGCCGCGTGGATCAATGAGGCCCTGACCCGGATGCGGCGCAGGGGGCCGTCTGGCGGCACCTATGGGGCATTGGCGATGCTGGCCCTGACCGGGATGCGGGCGCGCGAAGTGCTGGACCTGTCTTGGGCCGAGGTCGAGCGCGAGGAAATCGTCATCCCGGCAGGACGCATGAAAGCCGACGTGCCGCTGGTCCGACCGATCACCCCGCGCCTTCGCGAAATCCTGCGGCACCAGAAGCTGTGGCAGGAGGACTCGGCTTGGGTCTTTCCGAGCCGGGTTGCTGCCGGTGATGGCAGCTTTCAGCCCGTGGGTGACGTGCGCAAGACGGTGGACGAGATCAGCAAGGCCGTGCTGGCGGAAGGGCGGCGACTGACGCCCCACGACTTGCGGCGCGGCTACGTCATCGCCGCCGAGATGGCAGGGGTGCCGGGGATCGCGGCGCGGCTGTTGACGGCGCATAGCGTCGGCGACGTGCATAGCGATTACGCGAGGGGCATCGTCAGCGAATTGCCGCGCTACGCCGTGATGATCGAGGACGAGTTGCTGGGCGAGGTGACGGCATGAGACGGATCGAGATTGCCGGGATGCGCTACCAGATCGACCCCGAGGGCGGGGTCTGGATGGACCTCGGGACGCTGCACGCTGTCACTGACCCGCTGATCCTCGAACTGGTCACGATGGCAGAGGACGGGGCAGGGGGCGCGACTGCGCCCGCTGCTGCCGGTGCGGGGGTGCGGAGAGGACCGCGCTGGCTGACCGAGAGGGAAATGGCCGAGCGGCTGGGCGTGAGCATGTCTTGGCTACAGAAGGACCGCGCGAGCGCACACCCCCAAGTGCCGTTCGAACGGTTCGGTCGAAATGTCCGGTATCGGGTCGAGGACTAAGAACAGGGATAATGATCATGACACGATTCACGAAACGCCCCGCAGTCCTGACTGCGTCCTGCCTCTTGGCTGTGCTGGCGGGGTGCACCCAGCCACAAGCGTCGAGCCAGCCCGCCAACCGTTCCACGCTGCTACTGATGCGGGACGACCTCGCGGGGGTGCCGACGCAGCAGGTCTGCGATGCTTTCCGAGAGGCTGATCGCCGAAGCCATCGAGGCGCACCGGGATCACGAACCGCCACCTTCGAACAGAAGACGAAGGAATTGGACATGAAGTTGGGCATCGCGTCCGAAGAAGATTATCAACTTGCATCTGTTGCGGCTGCGCGGGGTCTAAGCGAGTTGGGCAGGCGGGGGTTCACCGCCTCTGAACTGGACTGGATCGCCAACCCGGAAGGGAAAGGCAGCGCGATCAGGAGAGGTGCGCGCAAGCAATTCCTCGACTGCCTGAAAGGCAGGGGCACCATCGCGCATGTCAGCAGCTTCACCGATACGATGTATGAATATGGGACGGGCACCTATGTCTGGTTCGACGCGAACGACCGCGTGTCCGACTGGTCGATCTACTAAGGGGGCCTGCACGATGAACGAGTTCATCTTGCGCCCGGAAGGCCAGTCGCTGTCGGAACTGGCCGAGGCCCTGCGCGCCGTCACGGCCCGGCACGCCGAACAAAGGATCAGGTTCGCCTTGGAGGTCGGGGCGATCCTGTCAGCCGGGCGGGCGCTGTGCGAGTCTGCCGACTGCGGAATCGAGGGCGGGAACCCGAATATCAGATTCGGGAAATGGCTTTCGGACACCGTGTCCGAAAGCATCAACATCCGCATGGCGCATCGGTATCGCGCCTTGTTCGACGCCTTCGGCCATCTGCCAATCGCGGCGGTCCTGCGCATCGGCATCAAGAACGGTGCCATGCTCGCCACGGCTTCCGAGGACATCCGGGCGCGGGCGATAGAGCACGTCACGTCAGGCGGCACGCTGACGGCCTCGGACGTGCAGCGACTGGTTCAACCCCAGCCTGCGGCCAGACCCGCCCCAGCAGCCGCTGAGCGGGTCAGCGAGCCGCCTTCCTATACCGCGCCACCGGCACCCCGGCCTGCACCGGCAGGCACCTACGGGGGCAGGACGCGTGCAGAGATCGAGGCCAGCATCGCCACCTATTTCGACGGGCTAAGCGGGATCACGGATAATCATTTCCGAAAGGCGAATTGCTTGGGCGAGATGCTCGATTCCCTCGCCTTTGGGCACCTGACCTTTGATCTTGGCATGGAGTTCGAGGACGCGTGCGAGTTCTTCGACGTGGAGGCGGGAGACGGCGGGAGCATGGAGGACTATGCGGCTGGCTTTCGGGACGGGATGGCGACCATGAAGGCCCGCGAGAAGAAGTGACGGCACAGACCGGCGCTTGACGAAAGAGGCCCCCACCGAAAGGCGGGGGCCGTTCGCTATTCGCCGCGCCCGTAGGAGCCGCGCCACGGGGCTATCTCGCCCATCGCCTATGTCCACCCACCCGCCGACCGCTAAGGCCGCTCTACGGGCGAAAAACGGGAGCCTGCGCGAATTGGAATAACTCGTGAATGGCGAGCCGGTCGGAAATCAATTTCGGACCAGTTGCGCGCGATTAATTCAACTCGGTGAAATCGGGAAATAAATCTGGACTCATGTATTACGGATTGCTGGCTCTATTCGTAAATCAGATAACTGATCGGAAAGAATTTCCGTTCAGAAAGTGTATTACGATCAACCATATGGCGAGGAAATCGGATAATTTAAACCGCTGGACTCATGCCTTTGGAATCGGCAATCTCTGGAATTACTAAGGCCCCGCTCTTGCAAAGCGAGGCCCCTAGAAATCGGCTGGTCGCAACAGCCTGCGCCAAAATTGGCACAGAACGTTCCCTCAGCCAAGCACGAAATGAAGATGGCACGCGCGAGTGAAAGAAGCGCGAGGGAGGAACTGATGAATAGCAAGCTGACTGACGAAATGCTCGACGCCCTGCGGGAGAATGGGGAGGCAGAACGGATTGCGGCAGAGCGGGCCGTCCCGGAACCCTATGACCCTTGGTTGGATCGGTGGGGCGGTCTGCCCGCCTATGTCACCGACTCGCTGGACCGGGCCGAAACGGCGGATGACGATCTTGACTTCGTGGAGTTCATCGACGAGGCGGCAAGCTGCTTTGCTTCCCAGATCGCAAACCAGCTTGGATGCCTGAGCGATGACCATGAACACCTTCCCGACCGCAAAAGGGCAGAGGTGGTCATCGCCGAGGCCCTGAACCTCTTGGTCGATGCAGAGGAAATGCTGCATCTGATGAACGAGCGCATCGCAGAGTTGGTCGAGGACCGTCACGCGCATCTGGGTATGCCGCAATGAAGCGGCGGAAGATCACCCCCGACCGGAGAAAGCGGCTCTATCACACCATCGCGCCGGGTCGGTCCCGTATCCTGCGCGCGGAGACGGTGCCGACAGCGAACGTCAAGGGCGTCACGCTGGCGGCACGGCAGAACGGCAAGTTCGCCGTGCGCTGGGATTTGTATTGCACGCCGGTTGACCGCATGTGGCTGGACCGGGGCTGGCTGGAAACGGAGGAAGCCTTTCACGCCGCGCTGCGCGAGCGGTTCGGCCCGCCGAAGGAGGTCGAGTTCTGGGAAGGTTACGGCATCGTGGATAACCTGCCGGACTTGGCGACCGCGCGCTGGATATTCGATTGGCTGACCGGGGAATGGGTCATGCCTGCCCGCGCGCTGCACAAGGCTGGGGTCAGGCATTGGCCCGTGGGGCTATCCCTAGCGCCGCTGAACGGCCTGACCGTGCGCCAGCGCGCAGATTACTTCCTGACGCATGTCTTGGGGGGTGACGGTCGAGCCTGAGAATGCAGACGGATCAGGACCACGAAAGAAAGAGGGCCGGGTTTTAACCGGCCCCAGATCAATCACAACCTAGGGAAAACCCTAATGCATGAACAACCAACGGGGCAAGAGCCCACGAAGTTTCCCGGCCTGATCCGGCCTGACTTCTACGTCCTGCGCGAGGTGCTGAGAGAAGCCCGAGACCGCCGCGCCTGTCTGGTCTGGAAGCCCCGCCAGAAGGACGAGGGCATCGGCTTCGACAAGATTCCCTGCGATCCGCTGGACGGGGCTTTCAGGAAGCCGAATACCGCCTCTGCCCGCGCGATCATGACGCTGGACGAGGCACAGGAAGCCGTCGAGCGGTTGCAGGGAGAAGGGCACGAGGCCGGGCTAGGGGCAATGCCGTCGCGGCTGGGCTTTCCGGGGGGAGACTTCGACGGCGTGATCCAGATGAACGGCCAGATGCGCATTGCAGGCTGGGCCGAGCGTGCAGCGGCGGGCACCTATTGGGAACGCTCGCCGGGCGGATCGGGGATGCGGGTGCTGTATCGGTCGGTCCCGAGCTTTCTGATGCCCATGTTCAACGGCGTCGAGCGCGGCAAGGTCGGTATCTATTGGCAGGAATCGAACCGCTACCTGACCCTGACCGGGGCCGGGAACATCGCGCCGATTACCGACATGTCCGAGGAAGTGGCCGAGATGCTGCTGAAACGCTGGACCGAAGCCGGGGCACGACCTTGGACCCCGGACAGCCGGAGCGACGGCTACCCCAGCGGGGCCGAGGGCATGGCCCTCGCGGCCGAGGACATCATCAGCGGCGCGGCGCTGCACCCGGCTTTGTCGGCTTGGCTGGTGCGCGCGGTGCGGGTGATGCCCATCGACTTGGCCGAGGAACGGGCGTGGGAACTGTTCCACCACAGCGCGGCCCAGCACCGGGAGCCAGACCGCTGGAACGGGCGCATGACCTCGATTCCGGGCCTGCTGGCATGGATCAGGAAGCGCAAAGGCTTCCGGCCCGAGAGCATCAGCCCCCAGAGGCTGCAAGGCGTCAGGCAGAAGCTGGAAAGCTACACGTTGCGACTGGTCACGGTGGACGGTGCCGCCGTGGATCAGACCGACGAGGAAGCGGGCTTCGCTGCCTATGTGAAGGAGTTTTGCGAGGCCGAGGGCCTGACAGAAGCCGAAGTGCTGGGAGACGAGATCATGGCTGACGTGCTGCGGGCAGACTTCCACAAGCAGGAAGGTATCGATTCCGAGGTCCGGCGCAGGATCGAGAGGGAGGAAGCCGAGATCGAGGCCGAGCGTGCCCGGATCGACACCCTGGCATATGAACTGCCGGAGATACCCGAGGACCAGATTCCGACGCGGCCATGGTTCTATCGGAACTTCGCCTTGCGTGGCTACCTGTCGCTGCTGATCGGCCCGCCCGGCGTGTCGAAGACGACTTTCCTGATCGGCATGGCCCTGCACGCGGCGGCAGGCAAGTCCTATGGCGACCTCGAACTGGTCGCGGACGAGGAACCGCGCAACGTGCTGCTGGTGCTGGCCGAGGAAGACAAGGACGAGATCAACCTTCGCGTGGCGGCGGTGCGGAAGACCTTCGGCATCAAGTTCGAGGATACGCGCGGGAAGCTGTTCGTCATGTCGATGTCGGAGGCGAGGGTGTTCCGGATCGGCAGCATGAAGGGCCGCGAGTATGTCGAGAACGTGGCCGGGCTGGCAGACATCGAAGCCCTCATTCGGATGAAGGAGATCGGCCTCGTCCTGTCCGATCCGCTGGGCAAGCTGCACGGGGTCGAGGAAAACTCGAATGACCTGATGAAGATCGTGATGCAGCGGCTCACGATGCTGGCGCAGGCCACGCGGACGGCCATCGTGATCGCCCACCATACCCCCAAGGGCGTCGAGGTCGCGGGCAACCTCATGGCGGCACGAGGGGGCAGTTCCGTGGGTGGCGAGGTGAAGATCGCGGTCACGCTGTCCAGCATGGACGCGAAAATGGCCGAAGACCTGAATGTCCCGGAAGATGAGATGCACAGGTATGCGCGGCGGGACGATGCCAAGGGCAACAACCACGAAAGGCGTCCTGCGCCTGTCTGGTATAAGCGGCAGAACGTGGCTCTGAGTAATAGCGAGAATGTCGGCGTCCTGATCCAGCACACGTTCGAGGATGACGCGCACAAGCTCACGCCCGTCATCGTCGGCGCGTTCCTGACCCTTGTCCGCAAATCCATGACGGGGCCGCTGGAAGCCCGCATTCAGGTCGGCAAGAACCACACCATCGCCGCCGAGGCGCTGCGCGCATTCCTGAAAGAACGAGACATCACCCTGTCCTTGAAGAAGGCCCGCGCGAAGATCACCGGCTGGCTCGAACGCGGGCTACTGATCACGGAAATGGTGCCGGTGCCCCCGGACGGAAAGCGCAGTCTCACCTTCCTTGCGCGGGGTGAAGCGGCGGCACCGGAGGTGGTCGATGAGGACTGAAAAGTTACCCCGTTCGCTGCATTTTCGCGAACGGGGTGCGAACGGGGTAAACAGGCCCAAAAACCGTTACCCTGTTTGCTGTTTCGCCTTAAGGGAAAACCCTCAACGAGGGTGCACCCCGTTTGCTCGCGCATACGCGAACGGGGTGCAACCTCGCATACGGAGGGTTTGCCCACCCTTAAGCGCGATGGCGCGCGCAGTCCGGGAGGCCATGAGAGGCCCCGCACAGGTTCTTAAGACAGGTATATTTCCGTTCACTCGCACCCACACGCGGGCGAGTCGAATGCCGACGGGCGAGTGCGGGACTGACCCTTAGCGCGCTAGCGTCTCAACGGGATTGAGGATACCCGAACTTTAGACCAAGGGTCTTTGACCTGTTTTTCTTCAAGCTTCCGCGCAAGGGCATCTTGGATCGGCCAAGGATATTGAGTCGGTCCAATGATTATTTCTTCCAAAAGTTCAGGCAATGTCGCGCCCGTAAATCCCTCGTCTGGATAGTTCTTCAGTTCAAGCTTGCAGACCCTTTGAGGAACGCCGTCGATGGTCTCAGTGTCAAAAGTTAATTTATTTGAAGGAAGCAATGTGGGAGAATGTATCACGCGCCATTCCCTTTCTTCACTAAATCCCGGATGCTTTGTGGAAAGTGCTGCAAAGTGGAATGCCATAAATAACGCGTGGCCCACGATCTCTGCGCCAGCAGTCTTCAGAAGTTCCAAATTCTGTTCCAGTCCAGCCGCCATTGAAGCGAAGTGAATTTTAAATTCTTCCTCGTCGCAATACAAAACGGGACTTGTATATGCGTTCAATGCGGTCGATTCATTAACGAATGGGAAATTGTTGAAAACCATCGCGACATTAGTGCTTCCGCCATACGCGCGCCACATGGAAAGCCGACCATACTTGTCTTCATTCAGTTTATCGTCCCCATGTTCGCTGATAGATATTAGATAACTGAAATCCTCGCGATCAATCGCCCGGCTATCGAAGTTTTCGGTAATTACCTTAACTAGTCCCGGGTCTAACTTGCTTAATGTTTCTCGCAGCTTTCCGCCGACTTTTTCATCATGCCAACTTTGCGCCAGACACCGCTCACCATGTTGGACTTCTGAAAAGTCATTCATGACGAGGGCGTTTCGCATCCACACTTTCTCTTTTTCTATAATTTGAAGTGCGGCAAACGCGCTCGTGTAGTGAACAAACTTGGTTCCGCTCTTGCGAACCTGTTCTATCCGGTCCATCGCGTATGGCATGCAGAGCCTCCAAACGGCCTTACGCACTTCCTCGGGTGTCATGCTGTCCCCTTTTCTGATTTGATAGGCGCAGTGTATTTTTGAATTAAGTTGAAGCAAGGTATTCCCGCGAACCAAGGGATCATCATTATGGCGCTGCATGGGTTCTTGCCCCTCCCTGACACCCGCGCTGCCGAGGTGACACGCCTGACCGGCTTCGCCCCGCGCTGGGTATCCCCCCTGCCTGTCCCGTGCTGGCACGCCTTGTGCTGGCACGGTGCCGACTTCCGGCGCGCTGGTCTGGTCTGGGATGCCAGCGGCCTGCACTTCGCCGTCCTGACCTTCGATGACCGATTGGCCCGGCACTACAATCTCGGGAACGCTGACCTAGCCACAGCCGGGCTGGAAGCTCTGGGCATCATGGAGACGCGCGGCATACCCCGCGCTTTCCGGCGCAGCGTCCGGGTGAAGCGTATCCCGGCAGAACGGGTGACGGCGGGCTAGTTGCCCACCTGCGGATGTTCTATTATTGTTCTTATCATGGAACACCGATGGACATACGCCTCGGAGCGCAGCGTCACCTACGACGGGCCGACAGGTTCATCGTGGATTGTGCGCCGCGATGGTGAAGTCATCGGGCACGTTCAATACAGCACCGCTGGTGGCGATGCGTCCTATAACTGGCGGGTGCCCCGCTCCGGCCAGTTCGGCTATTCGCGGGCGTCACTGGCCGAGGCGCTGAACCAGCTTCGCAATTCAGTCGAGGGATCGTTGCTCTAAGTCTGCCCCGGTCAAGCTTTGAGCAAGGATGCCAGCACACCGGAGACGATTGCGACTATGATCAGCGCAATCCACCAGCCGAACAGCTTCATGCGCCCTCGCGCGAACAGGTCCATCTCAGTAATGTTCTTCGCTCGGAATATATCGCTACTGCGCGAGAAGATCAGAACTGCCACGACGGCCAGACCCGCCATCGCTGCAAAGAACACGACCAGCGCGACGTAGGCCATCATCCGTTCCCCTGCATTGCTCGCCGTCACTGAAAGCCATCTCACAAATCATGGCAAGACGACGCCCGGCTTATTCCTTGCGCCGATACACCATCACGGCCTTGACGGCATAGACGATGATCAGCACGAGCAAGATGCGGTCGAACGAGTTCCATCCATCGCGGGACGTGACCATCAGCACCCCCACACTGATCGCTAGGGTAATCATCACTTTGCGCAGGTCTTTACGTTCCATCTTCCAGCGCATCGATTCCCCCCGACCTGCACGCATCCTGCGGGACGGTAGGCAGTCCCCCGGCTGACAGCCAGCCCATATCTCTTGCGCGAAGGCCAGCCCCGCGCGATGATGGTCACGGCCTCAGCACGAGCTAGCGCCCAGCCGATCCCCATCCCCGCACCCCTCGACCCGAAGGCATAGACCCATGCTGGCGATTCCGCATTACGGCACGGCACGCCCAAGGCGGCGGTCAACCGTAATGCGCGGGGGCACCCAAAATGTTGGGGGTCCGACCCCGCTGACCGCACTCGGGAGCCGTCCGCGCGATTTTCTGGCCGGAGAAACCGCCCGGCTTCCCGGAAAAAATGTTCCTGACGACCCGACATGACCGCATTACGACCACCGCCTGAAAGGAGCCTTCCCCATGGCACGCCGCGCCGAACCGAACTCTTCCCCCGTCCAGCCCGTCGAAACCCTGCCCGATCCGGTGCCCGACGCGCTGGCCGGGCTTCCCGAGGTCTGGCACAGGTATTTCCGATCAGCCGCGCACGAGATCAGCACCGTTCGGCAGCGCATGACCTCGACCGACCGGCAGATGCTGATTGCCGCCACGCTGGCGCTGCACGGCGAATCCAATGCCCGCAAGCTGGCCGCGAAGGCCATGGAGATCGGCGCTGCCGATGAATACATCGCGCTTGTGAGGTTGGCGCAGAGCGAGTCCCGTGCTGCCCGCGCTACCCTCGCTTCGCTGGGCTTGACCGGCAGTCATCGTGCCCTGTCCGAGAAGCGCCGGAAGGAAGCGCACGCCACCGACCCGGAACAGGGCGCAGCCAGCGCCAGTGAAGCGCGTTGGGGAAACCTGCTGGATCGCTGAGTCGCGACGAACTGACCCGCTCCGGTTGAACCGCTGGAAATACGCAAAGGATACTATCCTTTTCCGTAATACACTGACCTGACTCAACAAATCCTTGCCACGTGGCCCGAGAAAACCTATCCTTTGGCAGGTTTTCATTCATGGACAGCCGCACATGCGCTCGTCAGACTTCCCCGGTTCCCTGCCCCCAGACGCCGAACCGGCGCGTGAACCTGAACATCCCCCACAGTTTACCGAGCGCGAGTTGCTGGAAATTATTTCCGGGCAACTCGCGCTTTACCGGCTGGCCGCAGATTGCCGACGCGCACAGCGCGAGGCCAATCAGACGGCGCGTGAATATGTCCGCTTGCTGGCCGAGCTTTCAGACATCGTGTCTGAAACCCGCCGCCGCATCCGATCCTTTGGAGAAAGCACCGCATGAGCCGCTATTTCAGCCCCCAGACCGAGACCGTCACCATCCGCGATCAGGTATTCACCGTCAGCGAAATCAAAGCGGATGGCCTGATCGCGCTGGAAAGCAGCGAGCCGCAGGACAGCGCGATTACCCTGATCGCCCATGCCGTCACCGGCCCCGATGGCCTGCTGCTGGGCTTCGAGGAAGCCAAGGCGCTGCCCGGTTTCGCGATCCGCGTCCTGCTGCCCGTGGTCCGGAAGCTGAATATCGAATTGTTCGGCCAAGCCGCCGATCCCGAGGACGAGGCCCCGGACGTGGGAAACGTCCAGAGGCCCGCCCGGAAGGCGGGCTGAGTCCGGCACAGGAACTGGTCATGCGTTGCGCCGCCGCCCTGAACCTCGCACCCTTCGAAGCCGCTTCCCGGCTCTATGCCCGTGAGGTGTATCTGATGGCCGAACTTTGGCAGGCCGACGCCGAACGCGCAGCCCGCGCACAGGCCCCGAGCCGCAACATGCTGGACCTCGACCCGGCCCAATTGGCCGCTGCCATGACGGGGCCGTGACCATGCTGACCATCACCCGCATCGGCCCCGATCCTCGCCTCGCCGTCCCTGAACTGATCCGTTCGGGCGTGGGGCAAGAGGTCAGCGCCCAGCAGACCAGACTGACCGATGCAGCCGTCAAGGCCGGGAACCTAGATCCCGACCACCTGACCCGCCGCATCATCGTCGGCTCGACCATCCGGCAGGTTCACGGCGACTGGCGCGGGATCAACCAATGGCCCTTGGTTCCGTATCAGACCATCACGACCGGCGACGGCGCGCAGCCTGACCTGATCGCCGAGGCGATGAATTTCGTCATCGCCAGCTTCAACGCCAAGGCCCCGCGCGGCAACCGCGTGAAAAGCCATCCTTGGCGCTACGCCAAGAGCTTGCGCATCTATCGCGACGGGCGGCAGATCGCTGCCGTTCCCCCGGTCGAACAGATCGCCGCCGAGGATGTCTTTCAGATCATCAACGCCGCGCCGCATAGCCCTGTCTTGGAAGCTGACCGGCACATTCTGGCCGGGATCGCCCGCGAGGCCATTGCCAAGTTTCCGACGATCAGCATTCAGTTCGGCTGGCTGAACTCAGATCAGATCGGCTTGCGTTATGGACAGGCCCAAGGCGGCACCAGCGGGCAACCGGCGATCTACGCATTGCCTGTCGTCACCGTGGCCGGGTCTGGCGGTTCCCGGATCGCCACGGCAGCCCGGAAGTCGCGCAAGCGCACCCGCAGGCGGAGGGCCTGACCATGGCAATGACCGGCAGCACCCAATACGAAGTCCGGGTCGATGCGACCGGCACGCAATCTCTCACGGCGCTGATCAAGAGCCTGAACGATGCCACCCGCGCCGAAGCCATGATGCAGAAGGCTCTGACCGCCGAGACGCGGGAAGCCCGACTCGCCGAGAAGCAGCGCCAGAGCCTCGCCCGCGCCACCGATCAGCTTGCCAAATCCACCGCCACCGCCGCGAACCAGAACGCCCGGCTGAGCAGTCTGGGCGCGACGTTCAGCAAGCACGGCGCGGCCTTGCAGAACTTCGGACGGCAGGCGCAGGACGTGGCCGTTCAGGTCAGCATGGGCACCAGCGCGTTCAAGGCGCTGGGGCAGCAGGCACCGCAACTGTTGGACAGCTTCGGCCCCTTGGGCGCGCTCTTGGGTCTGGTTGCCGCCGTCGCGCTGCCCTTGGCCGGGAACTTCCTTGAAGCCGAAGAAGCCACGGTAAACCTGACCGAGGCCACCGACGCGCTGGCCGCTTCGGTCGAGGCCACCCGCAGCGCGTTCCAGCAGGCCAGCCAGCCGCTCGACCAATGGGGCACCTATACCGTTGCCGCCGCACAGGGCCTGCGCGAGCTATCCAAGGCCATGCTGACCCTCAGTCAGGCGAACGTGGCCGTGCAGCAGGCGTCTACGCTGTCAGCGATAGAGAGCCAGACCAAGGCCATCGACGCGCAGGCCCTCGCTTGGACGCGGCTGGAACAGCAGCGCGAGGACTTGCTGAACTTCGATCCCAGCGGCGGCAGCAACCTAGAGGCCGTCAATGCCCAGATCGCCGAAATCCGCGAGGGGCTGACCGGCACCTTGGCGCAGAGCCAGTATGTCGGGCAAGCCTTCGCGCGGCTGGGCCATGCCCTGACCGAGGGACGCCCTGCCGAGGAAATCTCGGGCATCGTCACCGGCCTGCTGGAATGGGACAGGACCGCGAAAGTCCTGACGCAGGAACAGCGCAACATCCTGACCGAGGCGCTGCGGTTCAGCGAGCAGCAGACCCGTTCGCTGGACCTGCAACAGCAGATCACCGACGCGGCAGGCGGCACCACGCGCGCCTTGGCAGGCACCACGGCACAGGCCGCGCAACTGACTGCCGCCCTGACTGCGGCGGCAGGCGCGATCACCGGCATCATGCGTGCGACCAGTTCGCTGAACCTGAGCACCATGGCGCTGGACATCGAGACCGCCGCCATTCTGCGCGGGGCTGACGCTTGGGAAGCACGGGGCGAAGCCGCCAAAGCCGCCAAGCGCGAGGAACTGCGCCCGGCGCTGGAATCGTCGGACGCGGTGATCCGCAAGGAAGCTATCGCCGAACTGAACGAGCACAACGCCGCGATTGACCGGCATACCGAAGCGCAGCGCCGCAACGCGAAGACGCAGGCCGACGCTGCGAAGGCTGCGAGTGCCACCGCCAAGGCCATGGGCGGGGCCGGGAAGGCCACCACCGAGGCGACGAACGCGATCACCAAGGCCACCGACGCGCTGAACCGCGCCTTGGCTGAATACATGACGCCCGTCGAACAGGCACAGGCCGATCTGGCCGAACTGAACAAGCTGGTGGCCGACCTGAACGCGCAGGGCGTCAAGCTCAACCCGCAACAGACCGAGCTTTACGCCCGCGCCGTCGCACAGTTGAATCAGGGGCTGCGGGATACCAAGACGCTTTCCGAACAGGTCGAGGACACGTTGGGCGACGGTTTCACGTCCCTGTTCACCGACCTGATCAGCGGCACCAAGAGTGCCGGTGAAGCTTGGTCCGACATGCTGAACCAGATGCTGCAAGAACTCGCGATTTTCCTCGCGCAGAAGCAGTTTCAGGAATTCGCGTCCCTGCTGGTGGGCAGCTTCACCGGCACCCCCAGCACCGCCAGCGCCGCGAATGTGAACGCTGCCCCGATGATGCGGCTGGCCGCACCTTCGGTGCCGTCCGTCGCGTCTCGGGGGCTGGGCGGTTCACCCTATGCAGTCGTCACGCCCGGCTATGTCCCGAGCGCCACGGCGCAGGCGGAAAGCGGCTTCAAGGTCCAGATCAACAACTACTCCGCGACCGATGTCACCGCCGAGGAACGGACGGACAGCCAAGGCAGCAGGTTCCTTGATGTCACTATCCGGGATCGCGTGCGGGCGCTGGTCTCGACCGGAGCCTTGGACAAAGAATTTCAACGCAGCTTTGGTATGCGACGGAGGCCCGGCTGATGGTCATCAACATCCCCAGCATCACCATCGGCGGGGCGGTCGTCACGGTCTCGGCCAAGCTCGTCGGGCATTTGGCTACCCTCGCGGGGAACCG
>NZ_DATMFA010000076.1:0-36267 GCF_035556475.1 Paracoccus sp. (in: a-proteobacteria)
CCCGCGATCTCTCGCCGGAGCGCGAGCTCGCCGCGCGGGTCCGGGTAGATCTGTGCCGCGCTGGCTTCGGCCCGGACAGCGTTTGCGCGGATACGTGCGAAGAGCGTTGCCGGAAAGGTCTCCGGCGCGGGGACGCCCATCCAGCCTGACCCCGCCCAATCCGCGGGCGCGCAGCGAGCGCAGGAAATCGGTCCAGAAGGTTTCTGCCTTTGAAGGGCCGATGCCAAGGCCAATGATTTGCAGCGCCCCTTTCTCACCCGTTATCTCGCTGCCAAATCCAGTCATGGTCGGGGTGGTTGTTATAGCGCCACTTGCGCAGCGGCCCGGCCATGACATTGAGATAATACATCTCATAGCCATAGGGCACGCCGCAGGGGTGATGCCCTTTCGGCACCAAAACAACATCGCCATCCGAGACTGCCATGGTCTCATCAAGCGTCCCGTCCTCGGTAAAGACCCGCTGAATGCCGTAACCCTGCGCCGGATTGAGACGGTGGTAATAGGTCTCCTCCAGATAGGTCATATTCGGGAAATCATCCTCATCATGGCGATGGGGCGGATAAGAGGACCAGTTCCCATGCGGCGTAAAAACCTCGGTCACCAGCAGTGAATCGCAGTAATCCTCATTCTCCATCGCGATATTGTTGATGAAGCGGGTGTTCGCGCCGATCCCGCGCTGGGTCAGCGTGATCCCCTCCGGTCCGATCCGCCGTGCGGAATGGCCGCCAGAACCGGGGGCCGAGCAAACTGCCAGCACCAGATCACTTTCCGCCACAGCCCGCCACTCGGACCCATTGGGCAAGTAAAGGCAATGCGGCGGCGTCTTTTCAAAGACGCTCATCCGTTCGCCCATGACGCCCCAATCCTGACCGGCACCTTCGATCCGTGCCTTGCCCTCGACCACGACCAGAATGACCTCGCGATCCCCGGTCACGCCACGCGCCTCTTCACCCGGCGCAAGCCGCCAGAGATCGAAACCGACATAGCCCCAGCCCGCGCTTTCGGGGGTGATCTGATGGACCAATCCGCGCGCGCCATTCGGCTTTCTCAGCAAGCTCATGTCAGCCTCGCCTTTTTCTTCATCATCAAAATACCCATGTCAGGACAGCCCCGCGCTCGCCGCCATTTGCTTCAGCGCGGTATAGCCCATCGACTGATAGCGCAGCGGATCGCGGATCAGACTGTCTTGCTCGGCCTCGATCACCAGCCAGCCCTGATAGCCCGCGCGTGCGGCCTCGCTCAGCACCGGCGGGAAATCGACCGCGCCCTCGCTATCGCCCGGAACCGTGAAGACGCCGCCGCGGACGCCGTCGAGGAAGGACATGTTTTCCGAGATCACCTTCTCCATCACCTCGGCCCGGACGTTCTTGCAATGGATATGGCGAACGCGCCCCATATGTCGCGCAGCCAAAGCCGCCGGATCGCCGCCGCCGAAATAGCAATGCCCGGTATCAAGGAGCAGGTTCACCGCCTTGCCGGTCTCCGCCATCAGCCGGTCGATCTCGCCCTCGGTCTGGATCACCGTGCCCATATGGTGGTGATAGCAAAGCTCGATGCCCTGACGCGCGGCTTCTTCGGCGAGCGTGGTCAGCCCCTTGGTAAAGCGCGCCCATTCATCGCCCTTCATCTCCGGCCGGTCGAGGATCCCGATCCCTTCCGAGCCGTGTATCGTATTCGAGCATTCCGCCGCGATCAGCGTCTTTGAGCCCGCCGCCTTCAGCATATCGATAAAGCCCTGCATCGCGGCCAGTTCGGTTTCGACGTCATTCGTGAGCAGATTGGTCGAATGCCAGCCGCCGACGAATTTCAGCCCATATTCGCCCAACTTCGCCTTCAGCTCGGCCCCGTCATTGGGCATTTTATGGCCCTTTTCGATGCCGTCGAAGCCGATTTTGCGGCAATCGCTCAAGCAATCGTCGAGGCTCAGATGCGCGCCGATGGTTTGGTCGTCGTCATTCGACCAGGCGATGGGGTTGGTTCCGAAAAGGATCATCGTACTGCCTCAATTCACCAGCCGCTGAAGGGCCTGTCTGGTTTCATATTCCGCACGCGCCGCGCGCAGTTTCTCGGTTTCGCCTACCTCGGGCACAGCCACGTCCCACCAGCCGCCGCCAATGCCCGCGCCGGTCTCGGCCTCGGTGTCGATGACGATGACCGAGGGGATTTCGCGTGCCCGCGCCGCCCGGATCGCCGCTTCAAGATCGCCGATCGAGCCGACTTTCTCGGCATGGGCCCCCATCGCCGATGCGTGGGCAACGAAGTCGATCTGCGGCTGGTCGACGACGTTCGAGCTGGCATAGAGGTTGTTGAACGCGACCCCGCCGCAGCCCTGTTGCAGCCGGTTGATGCAGCCGTAACCGCGATTGTCGGTCAGAACGGTGATGAAGGGCTGGCGCAACATCACTGCCGTCGCAAGCTCGCTATTGGCCATCATATAGCTGCCGTCGCCAACCATGCAGATCACATCCGCCTCGGGCCGCGCGAGCTTGATGCCAAGCGCCCCCGCGATCTCATAGCCCATGCAGCTATAGCCATATTCCATGTGATAGCCGCCCGGAGCCGCGCGCCAAAGCGTGTGCAGCGCCCCGGGCATCGTCCCTGCCGCGCACATCACCACGGTCTCCGGCCCCGCCTGCCGCTGCACCGCGCCGATCACCTGCGCATCCGAGGGCAGCCCCGCCTGATTGGGCGCGGCCATGGCGCGATCCGATAGCGCATACCAATCGTCGCGCAGGCGCGCATCCGGCTCGGGGAAGATCTGATCGCCAAGCGCCGCGCTGATCTGCTCAATCGCGATCAGAGCATCCGTGACGAGGCCAGTCGCCCCGTGTTTGCCTGCGTCATAGCCGGTGACGTTGATGGAAATCAGCCGCCGGTTAGGATTGCTGAAGCCCGACCACGAGCCGGTGGTGAAATCCTGAAACCGCGTGCCGACCCCGATCACGACATCGGCCCGCGCGCAAAGCGCATTCGCGGCATCGGTTCCGGTCACGCCGACCGAGCCGAAGTTGAGCCCCTCTTGCCAATCAATCGCCGATTTCCCGGCCTGCGTTTCCACCACTGCAATCCGGTGCTTGCGGGCGAACTCCAGGAGCGCGGCCTCGGCCCCTGAATAGATCACGCCACCGCCCGCGACGATCACCGGCGCTTTTGCGGCGCGGATCACTTCGATCACCTCGGCCAGCTCGTGCCGGTCAGGCTCGGGGCGGCGGATGCGCCAGACTTTGGGCGCAAAAAACGCCTCGGGCCAGTCATAGGCTTCGGCCTGCACATCCTGACAAAAGGCCAGCGTCACCGGCCCGCAAGTCGCGGGATCGGTCATCACCTGCATCGCGCGGGGCAGGGCCGTCAGCAGCTGCTCGGGGCGTTGGATGCGGTCGAAATAGCGGCTGACCGGGCGGAAACAGTCATTGGCCGAGACCGTGCCGTCGTCGAAATCCTCGATCTGTTGCAGCACCGGATCGGGGCGGCGATTGGCGAAGACATCGCCGGGGATGAGCAACACGGGGAGGCGGTTCACATGGGCAAGCGCCGCCGCCGTCACCATATTCGTGGCCCCCGGCCCGATGGAGGACGTCACGGCCATCGCCCGACGCCGCTTTTTCGCCTTGGCATAGGCGATGGCGGCATGGGCCATGGTCTGCTCGTTCTGGCCGCGCAGGGTTGGGAGGTTATCCCCAATCCCCTGCAAAGCCTCGCCGATCCCGGCAACATTGCCATGGCCGAAGATCGCCCAGACGCCGTCGATAAAACGCTCGCCTTCCTCGGTCATCTGCACCGAAAGCCAGCGCATCATCGCCTGAGCGGCGGTCAAACGGATCGTGGTCATGGGCGGGCTTCCTTTCGGGCATTGTCCCACAACTCGCAGAGATTGCGGAAACGGCGTTCCATGTCGCGGGTGGCCGCAACATCATCGACGCGGCCCTCCATCCAGTCGCGGGCGGTGTCGCTAAAGATCGTGCGCCCGACGGCAAAGCCGCGCACCAGCTCATGCTTGGCGGCTTTGGCGAAGCTTGCGGCCAGTTCGGCTTCGGGGGCTTCAAGGCCCAGAACGACGATGCCGCGCAGATAGGGGTCGTATTCGGTGATCGTAGCCACCGCCTTTTCCCAAGCGGCATCGGTTTGCAGCGGCTCGAGCTTCCACCAATCGGGATAGACCCCGATCTCATACCAGCGCCGGATCAGTCGCGCGGTCGTGTCATCATCGACCGGCGCGACCTTCGAGGGGATGATTTCCAGCAGAAACTCCAGATCATTCGCCCGCGCTGCCTGATAAAGCCGGGTCACGGTCGCCTCTTGATCGGTCTGCATCGCGGCATCGTCATCCGGGTGGCAGAAGCACAGAACCTTAACCGTCTGCCCCGCCGGCCATTCGACCAGCCCTTGATTGGATGCCCCAAGCTCGGGCTCCAGCCGCAGCGGGCGCGAGCCCGGCCATTCCGTTGGACGCCCGACCCAAAGCCCGGTCCCCGAAGCCTTATGGAGCGCCGCCCGCCCGAGCCGGTCGTCGCAGAGAATGCCATAACCCTCGCGCCCGTCCTGCACCATCAGCGCGGCATCAAGACACAGCGTCTTGAACCGCGAAATCCGTTCGGGCGTGGCCCCCGGCAGCGCTTCCATCTGCATACGGTGATCGAAGGCAAAGGCGCGCAGATCGCCCGTCAGCGGGTGGAGATTGGTGGCTCGGTGGATGCGTTCCAGTTCGGCATCCTTGCGCAAAGCCTTTTCGCGGATACCGCGCGACAGGAAGAATTGAAGCTCGGCCCATGACGGATAGGCGGGGGTGCAGCCGTGACGGCTGACCGCGAAAGCGCCACAGGCATTGGCGTATTTCAGGGCCACCGGCCAGCTTTCCCCATCGAGCCAACCTTTCAGCAGCCCCGACATGAAACCATCGCCCGCGCCAAGGACGTTGAAAACCTCGATCGGGAAGCCCGGCCCGGTTTCGCCGCTGTCCCAATCCGCGATCTCGCCGGTGAAAGCAACTGCCCCCGCCGCGCCGCGTTTGCAGACCAGCGTGGCATTCGACACTGCGCGGACATTGCGAAGCGCCTGCAAAGTGTCGGTGGTGCCGCCCGCAATATGGAATTCCTCCTCGGTCCCGACGATCAGGTCAAACAGCGCGAGATGCGATTGCAGTTTCGCGGTGACTGCCTCGGAGGCGATAAAGCGGTTTTCACCATCGCCATGACCCGAGAGCCCCCAAAGGTTCGGGCGGTAGTCGATATCCAGCGCCGTCTGCCCGCCCGTTTCACGGGCAAGGCGCAGGGCTTTCAGCACGGCCGCCTCGGTCCGGGGGTTGGAGAGATGCGTGCCGGTCGCGACGACCGCGCGAGCCTCGGCGATGAAGGCGGGGTCGATGTCGTCGTCGCACAGGGCCATATCCGCGCAATTCTCGCGGTAGAAGATCAGCGGAAAGCTGTCCTCATCGCGGATCCCCAGCAGAACCAGCGCCGTCAGCCGTTCGGGATCGGTCACGACGCCGCGCGTATCGACGCCCTCGCGCGCCAGTTCCTCAAGGAGATAGCGGCCCATATGCTCATCGCCGACGCGGGTGATCAGCGCCGATTTCAGCCCGAGCCGCGCGGTTCCGGTCGCCATATTGGTGGGCGAGCCGCCGACATATTTGTTGAAACTGCGCATGTCTTCGAGCCTGCCGCCGACCTGCGCGCCATAGAGATCGACCGAAGAGCGGCCAATCGTGATGAGATCGAGAGATTTCGTCATTCTATCCATTTTCGTTCAAAGCGCGGCGCAGGAAGCCCATGCTTTCCGCCAGCGCAATTTCGATATTCGGGTTCGCATGGGTCTCGGGCGAGAAGGGCTCGAAGCTGATCGGCCCCTCATACCCATCCGCCAGCAGCGCCCGCAGCTGCCCGAGATTGTCCAGAAGATCGCGGTGATCGATCAGCTCGCGATGCTCGTCTTCCAGCGCCTCAAGCGGGATCTGCGGATCGACCACGCCCGAGACATGCACGAGCGCGGTGCGGTGCGGGTAAAGCCGGTCCTCACCCGCAAGCCGGTGATGGAATGTGTCATGCACCAGCGCGAAGTGATCAAATCCGCCCGCCTCGGTGATCGCGGCAATCGCCTCGTTCTTGCGGCGAAGCGAGCTGCGCCGAAAGCCCAGAGGCTCGACATAGCCCATGATCCCGCGCGCCTTCAGGATCGCGTGCAGGTGATGCAGCGCATCGACGACATGCGAATGCTCGACCATGCGACCGTCGTTGAGCGGGCACATCACCAAAGCGCCAATCCCGGCCTCGGCCGCGTAATCGGCAAGGCGCGCGGCGCGGCTTGCCAGATCATCCGACCAGAGGTTGAAGGGATAAAGCCCGTTGATCGTGAGGATCCGCACACCCGTATCGCCCGCCATTTCGCGTAGCGCGCGGGGCGGGATGGTGCCGATATCGTCGGGAAGATCATTGCGGATCTCGATATCGGTCATACCCAACCGCTGCGCCATGGCCAGAAAATCTGGCAGCGGCATCTGCGGCGCGGCGATATGGTTCAGGGCAAAGCGCATCGGCCGCGTCCTTATGCGTAAAGCGCCGGCCGCTCGGGCAAGGTGATGCGGACCGGCACGCCCTCGGCCTTTTGGGCGGCTACGCAGGCATCGGCGGTGACGGCGGCGACATAGCCGTCCCACGAGGTCGGACCCGCAGCGGTGCCCTTGGCGGCGGCTTTCAGGAAATCGGCCAGCTCATAATCATAGCTGTCGATGAAGCGGTCCTTCCAATCGGTAAGGATCGGGTTCGACAAGCGCGCATTCGAGCGGGTCTGGATCGACATCGGCTCGGGCAGCTTGGCGATCCCGTCCTCACCCACGATTTCGCATTGGATATCATAGCCGTAATGGCAGTTCACAAAGACCTCGACATCGATCACGACGCCTTTCTTCGTTTCCAGCACCACGACCTGAGGATCGCGAAGCTTCTCATGAGCGCGCGGGCCTTTGCGCGGGAAAAAGACCTGGGCCGAGACGTAATCGTCGTCGAGCAGCCAGCGCAAAACGTCGATCTCATGGATCAGCGTGTCATGGATCGCCATGGGCGTGGTGTAGTTCGTGCCGACGCGCTGGTTGCGATGCGCGGCATGGACCATCAGCGGCGCGCCCGTGACCTCTTGCACGGCCTGACGCAGCGCGAGATAACCCGGATCGTAGCGGCGCATGAAGCCTACCTGCACCAGACGCCTGCCCGCCGCGACCTCGGCCTTGACGATATTTTCCGCACCTTTAGCCGTTGTTGCCAAGGGCTTTTCGCAGAAGCAGGGTTTTCCGGCGGCGATGGTCGCCAGCACATATTCCTCATGGGTCTGCCCCCAGGAACAGACCAGAACTGCATCGACGCCCGGATCGTTGATGAGCGCGATCGGATCGTCAAAGATCGTCGCTTCGGGGGCGTAGGCGGTGAGGCAGGCCTGCGCATTCTCGCGGTTGACGTCATTCACCGCGACCACTTTAGCCCCGGCCAGCACCTGATTGATGCGGCGAGTGTGGTCCTGACCGATGGCTCCGGTCCCGATGACCCCGATCTTCAATGTCATTTTTCTTGCTCCGTTTCGCGGCGCGGGGGCCGCAGTCTTTCAAATGTCGTTGGTTAGAAAGTGACGGCCTGCCCGCTTGTCGCGGATTGGGCCATGCCGTGAATGATGCGCTCGATGCCCAGACCCGCGTTGAAGTCGGGCCAAGCGGGGGCGACGCCCTCGATGGCGCGGCGGAGCGCCTCGGCTTCGACCACTTTTTGCTCGTTGAAGCCGAAATTATGGCCGGGCGCGGGGCAGAAGGCGGCAAAACCGGGCTGGGCCGGGCCGGTGAGGATGCGGCGGAAACCGTCAACCTCAGGGGCGCCGGGCTGGTAAAGCCAAAGCTCGTTCATGTTCTCCTGATCGAAGCGGATCGTGCCCTCGGTCCCTTGAACCTCCCAGAAAAGACGGCAGCGACAGCCCCGCGCAACGCGCGAGCAGGAGAACTCGCCCGACGCGCCCGAGGTGAAGCGGATCAGCGCCTGCGCCTGATCCTCATTCTCGACCCGCGCCGTGGTGGTGCCATGCGGGCGGTCGGTGACCACCGTATCCATCTGGGCATAGACCCGCGCGACATCACCCATCAGCGCGATCATGACCGAGACGAGGTGACAGCCGAGATCGCCAAGCGCGCCCAAACCGCCGCCTTCTCGGGTCAGCCGCCAGCTCCACGGCAGGCTCGGGTCGGCCATGTAATCTTCGTCATACATCCCGCGAAAATGGATCGGGCGGCCGATTGCGCCTTGGTGGATCAGCTCGGCTGCCGCGCGGAAAGCGGGCGAGCGGGTGTAGTTGTAACCAAGTATCGTCACCCGCCCAGAGGCGCGCGCGGCATGGGCCATCGACTCCGCATCCGCGACGGTCAGCGCCATCGGCTTTTCCAGCCAGACATGCTTGCCAGCAGCCAAAGCGGCCTCGGCCATTTCGCGATGCATCCCGTTCGGCGTCGTGATCGAGACGACATCCACCGCCAGATCATTCACCGCCTCGCGCCAATCGGCGGTGGCGCGGGCAAAGCCGTAAGCCTGCGCCGCCGTCTTCGCCTTTTCGAGAGGCGCGTCGGCCAGAACCTCCAGCCGGGGCGGCACCCCGCCAAAGGCCGTCGCGACATTGCGCCAAGCCATTGCATGACACTTGCCCATAAAGCCCGTGCCGATCAGCGCTATGCCCAAAGACCTCGTCCCGCTCATATTCTCACTCGTATTTTGAAATCGTGTCCGGGGTGACCGGCTCGAAGGGGATCCAGATATTGCCCTCGGCCTTTTCGCCCTTGGCCATGCTGGCGGCGGCTTGCAGCGTCGCCTCGCCCTGCTTTTTCGCATTCTGGTAAACGGTGACGTCGAGATCGCCCGCCTTCATCGCAGCAAGCCCGTCGGGCGTGGCATCAATTCCGGCAACGACGACCTTGCTCATATCGACGCTTGCGGCCTTCAGCGCCTGAATCGCGCCAATCGCCATTTCGTCGTTATTGGCGATGATCGCGGCGAAGGGCTGGCCGGTGGTCAGCCAGTTCGCGGTCAGATCCTGGCCTTCGGTGCGGCTCCAATTGCCGACCTGCTTGCCGATGATCTTCATGCCCGCGCAATCCGGGGTCGCGATGACATCCTCGATATCCTGCGTGCGGATCTTCGAGGATTCATTCTCCAAGGGCCCCATCAGCACATAGATATCGCCCTTGCCGCCCAGAAGCTTGCAGACCTCCTGCGTCTGCATCGTGCCGCTTTCGACCTCATCCGAGCCGACAAAGCTGGTGCCTTCGGGCATCTGGGCATGTTCGGCGGGCGGGTGGTTTACGTAGACGAGCGGAATGCCGGCCTCGACCGCCATCCGCGTCATCGCAGGCGAGGCCGAGCCATCGACCGCGTTCACGATGATCGCATTCACCCCGTTGGCGATGAAGTTCTGGACCTGATTTTGCTGGCGCGCGACGTCAAGCTGGGCATCCTCGACGATCAGTTCGACGCCCTCTTTGGCGGCCTCTTCCTTGATCCCGTTCTGGATGATTGTCAGGAACGGATTGTCGAACGAGGTCATCGAAACCCCGATCTTGAGGGTATCGGCCATCGCCGGAGCGGCCAGCCCGAGCGCGAGAGCAGAGGTCAGAAGCAACGAAACTTTCATGGGATTTACGCCTTCTTGCTGCGCTTTTTCTGGCGGTAGACGTCGGCCACCACGGCCGCGACGATGATCACGCCCTTGATCATTTCCTGGTAATAGGCGTCGAGCCTGAGGAAGGTGAAACCCGAGATAATCACCCCAAAGATCACCATGCCGATGCAGGTCCCAAGGATCGTGCCGCGACCGCCGGTTAGCGACACGCCCCCGATCACGGCCATGGCTATGGCGTCGAGTTCGTACATCGTACCCATGCCCGCCTGCGCCGTCAGCCCGCGCGAGCTGACCACGATCCCGGCCAAAGCCGACAGGAGGCCCGCGACCGCGTAGATCTTCACGAGTTGCATTTCGACATTGATGCCGGAGACCCGCGCGGCCTGCGGATTGGCCCCGATAGCATAGGTGAATTTGCCATAGCGGGTGTATTTCAGCACGACATAGAAGATCGCGGCGACGATGATGAAGATCATCACCGGATGCATGCCCTTGCCAATCCAAGCATAGGCATCGCTTGGGAAAGAGATCGGCTGGCCCTTGGTGTACCATTTCGCGAAACCCCGCGCCGTCACCATCATGCCAAGCGTGGCGATGAAGGGCGGGATCTTGGTATAGGCGATCAGCGCGCCGTTGATCGTCCCGGCGATCAGCCCGGCCAGTAGCCCAACCGCGACCGGGATCAGGACGGGCAGGCCGGTCAGCGCGGGATAGACCGCGCGCTCATAGCCCGAGGCTTGGGCAAGGCTCATCGCGATCATCGCGGTTGCGCCGACAATCGAGCCGGAGCTGAGGTCGATGCCCCCCGAGATGATCACCTGCGTCACCCCGATGGCGATGATCCCCACCACCGAGACCTGCAGGATCATGATCGAAAGCCGCTGCCAGTTCATCAGGAAGCTCTGGCCCTGCGTGATCCAGCCCAGCATCTCGAAAACGGCGCAGATCGCGACCAGAACCAGCAGGATGTTGAGTTCCGAGACCGAGGCGCGGCGGCGCGGCGCGGCAGTTACAATTGCGTCAGTCATTCTCTGCCCTCGTCATTGTGCGGCCAACGACATGATCTTGACCTGATCGGCCTCGGCGCGGTCGAGAAAGCCGGAAACGCGGCCCTCATGCATGACCATGATCCGGTCGCTCATCCCCAGAACCTCGGGCATTTCCGAGGAAATCATGACGACTGCGACGCCCTGCACGGCGAGATTGGTGATCAGACGGTGAATTTCGGATTTCGCGCCGACATCAATGCCGCGCGTCGGCTCGTCCAGGATCAGGATGCGCGGATTGGTCAAAAGCCAGCGCGCGATCAGCAGTTTCTGCTGGTTCCCACCGGATAGGTTCTCGACCTTCTCCAGCAGATCCGGCGTCTTGACCCGCAGCAAACGCGCCATTTCCTCGGCCTTGGCGGTCACCGATTTCTGGTCGATGAAGCCGCGTTTGACATGGCCCTGGGTGATCAGCGCGGATTGAATATTTTCAAGGCAATTCAGGATCAGGAAGCAGCCGGTCTCCTTGCGATCCTCGGTCAGGAAGGCCATGCCGTGGCGCATCGCATCCGAGGGGCAGGTGATCTGAACATTGCGCCCGTCGATCAATACATCGCCAAAAGGTGCGGGGTGGACCCCGAAAATCGCCTCGGCCACATTCGAGCGTTTTGAGCCCACCAGCCCGGCGATCCCTAAAATCTCGCCCGAGCGGACCGAGAAGCTGACCTCCTGAAAGACGCCGGGCAGGGTCAGATTGCGGACCTCAAGCACGGTCTCGCCAATCGGGCATTCGACCTTCGGGAACATCTCGGTGATCTCGCGCCCGACCATCATGCGGATGATATCGTCGCGAGTCACGTCTTTGGACGCATGGGTGCCCACATATTTACCATCGCGGAAAACCGTGAATTCATCCGCAATCTCAAAGAGTTCGTTCATCTTATGGGTGATATAGACGATGCCGATACCGCGCGCCTTCAGATCGCGGATGATCGCGAAAAGATGCTCGACTTCGTTTTCGGTGATGGCCGAGGTCGGCTCATCCATGATCAGCACATCGGAATTATAGCTGACCGCGCGCGCGATCTCGACCATCTGCTTTTGCGCGACCGTCAGCTCGCTCACCTGTGCATCAGGATCGAGGCGGATATTCAGCCGCGCAAAAAGATCGGCGGTCATCTCGCGCATCTTGCGATGAGCGATCAGGCCAAGACGGTTCTTCGGCTCACGCCGGATCCAGATATTCTCGGCCACCGTCATCCAGTTCATCAGGTTCAGCTCCTGATGGATCATGGCAATGCCCGAGTTCAGCGCATCAAGCGGCGTCTTGATCGCAAGGGGCTGACCGGCAAAGCGGACCTCGCCGCCGTCGGGCGTATAGACGCCTGCGATGATCTTCATCAGCGTCGATTTCCCGGCGCCGTTTTCGCCCATCAAAGCATGGACCGAGCCGGGACGCAGCCGCAGCTCGACCCCGTCGAGCGCCTTAACGCCCGGAAATTCCTTCACTATATGATCGACTTCGAGAATATATTCGCCCTGATAGCGACCCGCCGCTTGGTCGAGCATCTGCTCCTCCCGTTCAGGATGGGGCGGGGGGCGGAGCCGCCCCCACGCCTGTCGCGGCTTAGTTTTTCGAGATGAAATCGCCCAGATTGTCCTTGGTCACGAGCTGGAAGGGGATATAGACCTTGCTCTCGACCGTCTCGCCTTTGGCAATCTTCAGCGCGGTATCAAGCGCGCCCGCGCCCTGACCCTTGGCATCCTGGAAAACCGTGGCATCGAGATCGCCAGATTGCAGCGCGGCCAACCCGTCCTGCGTCGCATCGACACCGCCGACCACGATCGAAGCCAAGTCTTTGCTTGCCGATTTCAGCGCCTGAATCGCACCAATCGCCATCTCGTCATTGTTCGAGGCGATGGCGTCAAAGGCCGTGCCTGCCGACATCCAGTTGGTGACAAGGTCGGTCGCTTGGGTGCGCTGCCAATTCGCGGTCTGCTCTTCGGCGACGGTGATGAATTTGCAGTCATCCCCGGCGATCACATCCTTGAAGCCCTGCGTGCGTTCGCGCGAAGCTTGGTTCGACAGCTCGCCCAGCAAGATCGCGGCCTTGGCTTCGGTCCGGCCCGCGGCCTTCAGCTGTTTGCAGATCTCTTCGCCCTGCATCCGGCCCGCGTCATGTTCCAGCGAGCCGACGAAAGCCTGTTTCTCGGGCAGGCTGTCGACATTGGCGGGCTGGCGGTTGACATAGACCATCGGAATGCCGGCAGCAGAAGCCGCTGCACTGAGCGCCGCGGTCGCATCGGTATCGACCGGGTTCACGATGATCGCATCCACGCCCGAGGCGATGAAGTTATCGACCTGGTTTTGCTGCTTGCCGACATCGTTCTGGGCATCCTCGACCTGAAGCGTGACATTGCCCAGCTCTTTGGCGTGATCGCCCATGCCGTTACGCAGCACGGTCAGGAAGTTATCGTCGAAAGCGGCCATCGAGACGCCGATATTCTCGGCCAGCGCCGGGTTTGAAAGAAGCGCCAGCGACGCGGCCGTCAGCAGAAATTTCTTCATTCTCATCCTCCCAATTCGGTGTCCGGCGCACCGGTGACGTGCCGGATTCCGGGCAAACCTCAGCTAATGCCGCGAAGCGTGCTTCGGGCAGCGGGCTCATCCCATGTCTAGAAGGGTCCGCGCTTCTCCTCGTGACGGGGATCCCGGCCATGAGATTCCAAAGGAAGCCCCAACCGGTCAACCATTTTAAGGAACTATTCCCCTCATCTTTGAGAGAATGTCATCGCAGCATGATAGATTCTGTCATTTCTGCGATACCTTGCAAGTTCACAGGCTCTCGGGCGTCACGATCAGCGCGGTGACGAATCTCTGGCCTGGACTTTCGGCCATGCCATGCTCCAAAACATGCGCCGATGCGCTGAGGATTTCGCTGGCGAGTTGCTGCAACGGCGTGCCCAGAACCGCCGAGACCGTGCCTTGCATCAGGCCCTGCCGCGATTCCGGTGTCAGCTCATGGACCAAGAGGGCGATCTCGCGAGAGGGGCCTGCCTCGCTCAGCGCCGCAATCGCCCCCTCCATGCCGCCGCCCGCGCAATAGATCCCGGCAAGCTCTGGGTGGCGGTGCATGATTTCCTGCGTCGTCTCATAGGTCAGCTGCCGGGTTTCGAGGTTGAGCAGCGTGTCGAGAAACTCGACCTCGGGCGCATATTCGCGGAAATAGCTGCGAAATCCCGCCTCGCGCAGGTCATGCCCGTGGAAGCGATGACCGCCGATAAAGACCGCGATTTTGCCGCGCCGGGGCAGGGTTCGATGCATCAGCCAGCCCGCAGTTCTCCCTGTTTTCAAATTGTTAGTGCCAAGATAGGCCTCCCGAAGCCCCTGCGCGAAATCCGACAGCAGCGAGAAAACCGGGATGCCGCGCCCGCGCAGCAGCGCGACTGCCGAGGTGACCTCGTGATGATCGATTCCGGTCGCCGCCACCGCCTGCACCTTGCCCGCCATGCTTGCGATGGTCTCGGCGAAATCGCCGGGGGATTGGCCGGGCGAGAATTTCACCGTCAGCCGCCAGCGTCGCGACGGATCACTCCGCGCGGCTTCTGCGACCCGTTCGGCGAATTCCTGGTAAAAGGCGTGACGCTCTTTCTGCAGCACAAGGCCGATATGGAACTCCGGGATATGGGCCATGACCCGCTGCCGGATCGCCGTGGCGCCGTGATAGCCGATAGAGGCTGCCGCCTCTGACACTTTGCGTGCGGTTTCTTCGCGCACCTTGGCGCGGCCGTTCAAAACACGATCGACGGTTGCCACACTGACCCCGGCGGCCGTCGCGACATCTTCGATAGTGGGGCGTCCGCCCATGTCTTGATCCTTTTACTGCCAGAGGGTGTGATAGTTTATGAGAGTCTGTGAGGTTTCCTTATCATTGGCAGCATCTGTCAGGGCAAGAGTTTCCCTGCCTTGCGACCTATGATGGTGGCGCGTGGCCATCTGACCCACCGTGAAGCGTGGCGGGTCAGCGGGTTTCCAGCGCTTAGGAGATCAGCGCGACGCCCTGTCCGCTCAGCCCCAGCGTGACCTCCTCGCCAGCAGCCAGTGGGGTTCGATGGGCGTAATCGGTGACGAAAAGCCGGCCGATGGCGCTCTCGATTTCATATTCGGCATGATTGCCAAGATAGGCAGAGGACAGGACGCGCCCCGCGATACCCATGGGCGTGCCGACGGTAAAGGCGCCCGGGCGAATGGCCAGTTTGATCGGGCCAGGGCTTGCGTTACGGGCGGGTAGGGCGGTCTCGATCCCGCCCACCAGTACGCGGGCAAGGCCGCCATCAACCGCAAGCACCTGACCCTCGACCACATTGGCCTCACCGATGAAATTCGCTATGAATTCCGATGCTGGGGCCTCGTAAAGCTCGCGCGGGGTGCCGTCCTGCGCAATCTCGCCCCGATTCATCACGATGATCCGGTCCGAAACCGCCAGCGCCTCTTCCTGATCATGGGTGACATAGACGGCGGTAAAGCCAAGCCTTTGTTGAAGCTCGCGAATTTCGGTTCGCACGCGCCTTCGCAGCCGTGCATCCAGGTTGGAAAGCGGTTCGTCCAGCAGCAGCACCTGCGGCTCCAAAACCAGTGCCCGCGCCACGGCCACGCGTTGTTGTTGGCCCCCCGAAAGCTCGGATGGCAGGCGCTTGCCCAGACCCGAGAGCCCGACCAGATCGAGGCCCTTTTCGGCGGTCTCGCGCGCCAATGCCGCCGCCATCCCGCCAGATTCGAGCCCGTAAACGATGTTTTGCAAGACCGACATATGCGGGAAAAGCGCATAGCTTTGGAAAACCATCGTCACATCGCGGCGGTTCGCGGGGAGCCGCGTCACATCCTGCCCGCCGATCAGGATCGAGCCTGCGCTAGGGCTCTCCAGCCCCGCCAGCATCCGCAGCGTCGTGGTCTTGCCGCAGCCCGAGGGGCCAAGCAGAGTCACCAGCTGCCCCGGCTCGATCTTCAGATCAAGGCTCGGGATCGCGGTAAAACTGCCGTAATCCTTGCGCACCGCGCGGAATTCGACCGCGCCTCTTTGCGGATTGCTCACGTGACGGCCTCCGAAACCTTCTGGGGGGCGGTCTTGGGCCGCCGCAATTTGCGCTCGCCGACGAGCATCTGGAAGACGCCGATCACGGCGATCATGACCACGATCAGCGCCGAGCTATAGGCGATGGCGACGCCGTATTGGCCGTTCTCGACCAGCCCGACGATGTAAGAGGTCGCCATGTTGTATTTTGCCGAAACGAGGAAGATGACCGCCGAAATCGAGGTGATCGCGCGCACGAAGCTATAGACCAGCGAGGCGGTGATCGCGGGTTTCAGAAGCGGCAAGATCACGCGGCGCAACGTCCGGCCCGAGGTCGCGCCAAGCGTCAGCGAGGCCTCGTCGAGGCTGCCGTCGATCTGGGACATGGCGGCGACCCCTCCGCGCACGCCGACCGGCATATTGCGGAAAACAAAGCAGATAATCAGGATCAGCGCGGTTCCCGTCATCTGGATCGGCGGCAGGTTGAAGGCCATGATATAGCTGATGCCGATGACCGTGCCGGGGATCGCGAAGCTCATCATCAGCACGAATTCGAAAATGCCTTTGCCGGGGAAACGCTGCCGCGCGATCAGCCATGCGGTCAAGAGGCCGACGGCTGCGGTCAGCGGTGCCGCGATCAGCGCGATCATCATCGTGGTCCAGAAGCTGTTCCAAGCAACCCCGGTAAAGCGGATGCCGCCATCGAAGCTGATGCCGAAAGCGCGGATATAGTGGTCGATGGTCAGGCTGTGATCGAGGCCCCAAAGCTTCACGAAACCGCCAAAGAGGATCATCGCATAGACGACGACCGTGAAGGCCACCCAGAGCGAAACCACGGTGATGACGGGCCAAGCGACGCGCGCCGGCAATGCCGCATGGCTGCCGCCGTCGCCCTTGCCGCCGACCGTCGCGAAGTTCTTGCCCGATAGCCAAAGCCTCTGCGCCAGAAAGGCCGAGAGCGTGAAGACCAGCAGGATCGCCGCCAGAGCTGCCGCCCGTGAGGGGTCATTCTGCGCGCCGACAACCGAGAAGAAAATCTCGGTCGAAAGGACGCCACCCGAGCCGCCAAGGACCAGAGGGTTGCCGAAATCGGCCATGCTTTCGATGAAGCCGATCAGGAAAGCATTGGCCAGCCCCGGCGCCATCAGCGGCAGCGAGACCTTGCGGAAGGTGCGCCAGCGCCCGGCGCGCAGTGTCTGCGAAGCCTCCTCCATCGAGGGGCTGACGCCCTCGACCACGCCGATCAGCACGAGAAAAGAGACGGGGGTAAAGCTGAGAACCTGCGCGAGCCAGATCCCCGTCAGCCCGTAAAGCCAGCGGCCAAGCTCGATGCCGGTCAGTGATTGGATCAGCTGCGTCACCGTCCCCGAGCGGCCAAGCAGCATGGTCAGCGCAAGGCCCACAACGAAGGGCGGGGTGATGATCGGCAGGATCGTCAGGAGCCGCAGCCCCTTTTTGAAGGGAAAGCCCGTCCGGGTCGCGACAAGCGCGCAGGCCAGCCCCAGTAGCGTCGTGGCGGTCGCGGTCAAAATCGCCAGAAACAGCGTGCGCCAAGCGACACCGCAGGCGCCTCCGGTCAGGCAAGAGAGGCTCCAGATTTTCGGATCGACGATATTGTGACGCACGCCCGCTGCAGTGAAGGAACCGTCAACGTCTTGAAATGCGCCGGTAAAAATCGACAGGATCGGGTAGAGGACAAAGACCGCGACCAAGAGGATCAGGAGTGAGATCGCGGTCAGGATGAAGGCATCACCTTTGAGCGCGCCCCTTTCGGCCAAGCCAAAGGAAATCAGGCAGGTGAAGATAAGGCCCGTGATAATCGCGCCCGCGCCAAAGGCCTGCTGGCCTTTGATCTCGCCGAAAAGCTGTTCGAGAACGCCCCAGTTCCAGCCGCGCGTGCCAACGGACAGGCCCTGCGTCGCCATCCAGATAAGGCCCAGGACGCCGATCCAAATCAGCCAGCGCCCGCGCTTCGCGCCCGAAGGCGTTGCCCGCAATGCGATGGTCAGCGCGACCAGCACCAGCACCGGCCAAAGCTGCCAGCGCCCGGCCAAAGCCTGTAGCGCGCCCGGCCAAAGGGCATCGCGCGAGAACAGCTCGCCGACCCATTCAAGGCTGAAGAAACCCGATTTGACCCGGTACCACGGCAAGATGAGCAGGGCGAGGATCGCCCCCGCCAGCACCCGGTCGAGCCGCCTGTTATCCGCATTCATGCCGCTGACCCTGCCTGCCCCTCGGCTTTCGTCACTCGCAAGGAAAGACGCGCGCGCAGCATCGCCGCGCGCGCCCTCGAACGTATCATTCCGCCGCGCGGCCGCCGATTTCGGCATCCCAACGGGCTAGAAGCGCCTTACGAACCTCGGTCGAGCCATATTTGGCCATGTCGTAATCGATCAACTTGATCTTCGAGAGATCCGGCACCTCGGGCGAGGGCACGGCATTCTTGTTCGAGGGGATCTGGAACGAGCCTGCGGTCGGCATCAGGTTCTGCGCCTCGGGCGTCAGCACCCAATCGTAGAAAACCTTGGCCTGGTCGGGGTTTTGCGCGCCCTCGATAATCGACATCGAGCCGACCTCATAGCCCGTGCCCTCGCAGGGCGTCACAGGTACGACCGGGAAGCCCTCGACCTTCTGGCTGACCGCGTCATGGAGGAAGACGATGCCCACGCCGGTCTCGCCTCGCGCCGCGGCCTTTACCGGAGCCGAGCCCGATTTGGTGAATTGCGAGATATTGCCGCTCAGCTTTTTCAGATAGGCAAAGGCCTCATCCTCGCCCATCAGCTGCACCAGCGTCGCAAGCGCGGTATAGGCGGTGCCCGAGGAATTCGGGTCGGCGATCTGGATTTCGCCCTTCAGCTTCGGGTCAAGCAGATCGGCCCAGCAAGCCGGACCGGTGATGCCTTTTTTCTCAAGAAGCTCGGTGTTATAGCCCCAGCCGAGGGCGCCGGAATAGACGCCGACGGTGCGATCACCCGAGATCTCGGCCTGCTTTTGCGCCCAGTCGCGCAGATCGGGCAGCACGGGCGATTTATATGCGGCGGTCAGCTCTTCGGCGGCTGCCTGCAGATGGGGGTCGCCCGTGCCGCCCCACCAGAGGTCGGTCTGGGGATTGCGCCCCTCGGCACGGATCTTCGCATAGGCCTCGCCCGAGGACATCCGCACCATATTCACATGAATGTCGGAATGGGCCTTGCCGAACTCTTCGACCAGCTTTTCGCAAATCACCACATCTGCCGCGCAGATAAGGTTCAACTCACCCGCTGCTGCCGCGAAGGCAGGCAGGGACAGGCCACCGGCAAGGGCGACCACGACCGCTTTTTTCATCCTTTTTCCTCCCTGGCCCCCCTCAAGGGGGTTCGCTTCTTGTGAAGCTGTGCATTAGGTTCGGTCGCGAATCGTGATGATGTCAATGAATAAATTAGTCATTCCGGTTGACTGTGGGTTGTCTTCCTCGCTGCACTTGCAAAGCTTTTCAGGGTCCCGGCTTCCGCAAGTTCGCGAGGGCGCGGCGCGCTGTCCACGCCAGGAATGCCGCCGCGTTCGCCACTGGCTCACTGGCCGCGATTTGGCCTGAAAACGGGATGCGGCGGGTGTTGGGCCTGCATGTTTTGCCCCCCAGCAGGCTTTCTTTGATCGTCTTTCTGGCACTGGCCAAGCAAGCGCGTGGATATGGTGAAATATCCCTTAGGCAAGCTGATGGAGAGACGCGATATGGCGCTCAGACAACCGCTGAAAATCGCCAGGGCCTTGGCAGGTACGCGCATGCACCCGCTTTCAGGGACGATCTATTCCTCGCTCTACAGCTACATCTTGTGGAGGTAGCGCCCCTGACGGATGTCCGGGCCGCGCGCATCCTGTCATCATTCTGAGATCCTGCCCGGCTAGGTAGCGGCCAGCCGAGGGATGCGTCGGCCTATATTTGCACAGCTGTGCAAAAAATGTTGACGTGCTGGATTTCCCGTAGGAAGCTTCTCGTGGAGGAGCGGGTGGAGCAGCATTGTTTCCATCTGAATTAAGGAGATGAGGCGCGGACCGCTGCGCCCTGCCGGGGAGGAAGACATTGCACAGCTCTGCTGACGATGCTGCATGCGCGCAGAAGACCAGGGGGACCGCCCGTGTCTTCGCTTGATCACGACATCGACCGGGCGGCGGGCCAAGGTGGGCGTCTGCGCTATCGGCTGAGGCTCGCTCTGCGCGATCCGACCACGGTTATCGGCATCCTCATGGCGGTGCTGTTTCTTTACCTGATCATCGTCCCGATTCTGTCGATCCTCGGGGATTCGGTTACGGTCCAGTTCGGAGACGAGCGCCGGATCAAGGCCGAGGGCGGGACGTTCACGCTTTACTATCTTGAACGCGCACTCAGTTCGCGCGTCGCACAGGATCTTTTCTGGGTGCCGCTGCTGAACACGTTGAAAGTCGCGGCGGGTGCCATTGTCCTGTCGCTGGCGATCGGCACGATCCTTGCCTGGCTGATCGCGCGCACTGATATGTTCGGGCGCCGCTGGTTCGCCACCGCGCTGATCGTGCCCTATATGCTGCCCGCCTGGACCTTTGCCTTGGCCTGGTCGACGCTTTTCAAAAACCGCACCGTTGGCGGTCAGCAGGGCTGGCTGGAGGCGATTGGCCTGACCCCGCCCGATTGGGTTGCTTACGGCCAGTTCCCGATCACGGTCATTCTGGCGCTGCATTACACGCCTTTCGTGATCCTGCTCTTCGGCTCGGCTTTGCGCCGCTTTGACAGCCAGCTCGAGGATTCCGCGCGTATCCTTGGCGCCTCATCCTATACGGTTGCCCGTCAGGTGATCCTGCCGCTGATGCGCCCGGCGCTGCTTTCGGCGGTGGTGCTGATCTTCGCGAAATGCCTTGGCGAGTTCGGCGTGCCCTATGTCCTTGGTCTGCCGGTGAAATTCGACGTGCTGGCGACCTCGCTTTACCGCTCGATCGGTTCGCGCCAGACCGGGGTGGCTGGCGTGCTTGCGGGGGCGATCATGCTGATCGGGATGATTGCGATCCTGATCGACGCTTGGCTTGCGCGCGAGGCCCGCCGCTTTGTCACCGTCGGCTCGAAAGGCGCGATGAACCGTGCCTCAAAGCTGAAAAAATGGCGGCTGCCTGCCACCGGATTTGCCGGGACGATGTTCATCTTCGGCGTCGGACTGCCGATCTTCACATTGGCGCTGTCGACGGTCATGCGCCGTCCGGGGATCTTCGAATGGTCGAACTTCACGCTTGATTACTGGATCGGGCGCGATCTGCCGACGGTTGCCATGAAGACCGGAATTCTGCTGAGCCCCGATCTCTGGCGGGCGGCGTGGAATACGATTTCAATCGTCGGCATGGCGTCGATCTGCTCGGGCATTCTGGGCATCCTGACCGGCTATGTCGTGGTCCGAACCAGCTTCCGCCCGCTTGCGGTTTTCCTGCGGCAGGTCACTTTCATGCCCTATCTCGTGCCGGGGATTGCCTTTGCTGCCGCTTATCTCTCGCTCTTTGCGGTGTCGCGCGGCCCGGTTCCGGCGCTTTACGGCACGACCGCAATCCTTGTTCTCGCACTGATGGCCGATCAGATGCCCTATGCCTCACGGGCCGGGATTTCGGCGATGATGCAGCTTGGCAAAGACCCCGAGGAGGCCGCGCAGATCGTCGGCGCGGGCTGGCTGAAGCGCATGACCTCGGTGGTGATCCCGATCCAGAAGGGCTCGCTGGTCACGGGCATCCTTCTGCCCTTCATCTCGGGGATCAAGGGCCTCAGCCTCTTTGTCATCCTCGCGGTGCCGGCGACGGATGTGCTGACGACCTTCTCGCTGCGGCTCGTTGATTACAACTACACCCAGGCTGCCAATGCGGTGGTCCTTATTATCGCGGGGCTGGCCTATGCGGGCACGCTGCTCGCGCAGAAACTGACCCGCACCAATCTTGCCGAAGGACTTGGAAACTGATGCCGGACATCATCCTCAGCAATGTGCAGAAATCCTATGGCGGCGGTTCGCCCAATGCCGTGAGCGCGCTGGATCTTCACATTGGCGACGGCGAATTCATGTGCCTGCTCGGCCCTTCGGGCTGCGGCAAGACCACGACCTTGCGCATGGTCGCCGGGCTTGAAAACCTCTCAGGGGGCGAGCTTCGCATCGGCGAGCGCGTGGTCGATAGCGCCGAAAAGGGCGTCTTTATCGGGCCGGAAAAGCGCGGCATGGGGCTGGTTTTCCAGTCCTATGCGCTTTGGCCGCATCTGACGATCGAGCGCAACACCGACTTCGGCCTGCGCCTGCGCAAAGTGCCGAAAGCCGAGCGTGAAGAGCGCGTGAACCGCGTCATGAAGGCCCTCGATATCGAGAAATTCCGCAATCGCTACCCTTCGCAGCTTTCGGGCGGGCAGCAGCAGCGGGTGGCTTTGGCGCGGATGCTGGCGGTCAATCCGGGCGTCCTTTTGCTCGATGAGCCGCTCTCGAACCTCGATGCGCGGCTGCGGCTGGAAATGCGCGCCGAGCTTAAGCGCATCCACGAGGAATTTCGCACCACGATCCTTTTCGTGACCCATGACCAATGGGAGGCGATGACGCTTGCGACCTCGATTGCGGTGATGAATGAGGGCACGCTTCAGCAGCTTGGGACGCCCAACGACATCTATGACCGGCCCGCGAACCGCTTTGTCGCGGAATTCGTGGGCAGCCCGCCGATCAATATTCTCGAACTCGCCTCGGATCATGCGCTCGACCGTGCCGCCAAGGAATGGCTGCGCGTGCGGCTGGGGGATCGCAGCGATCTGGGTTCTGTCGGCATCCGGCCTGAGGCGCTGAAACTCGCATCAAGCGAGGCCGCGATCCCTACGGGCAGCTTCCATCACGAGGCCACCATCACCGGCGTTCTGCCGACCGGTGGCAGTTGGATTGTCGAGATCAATTGCGCGGGCCGGATGATTTTCATGACCACCACCGAAAGCCCGCGCTGGCGTGGCGGCGAGCAGGTTTGGCTGCATGCCCGGCCAAGCGCGCTGCATGTTTTCGACACCAGCCGCAGCCGCCTGACCGCCGCCGACAAAGCTCTCGCCCGCGCCGATGCCGGTGTCGCAGCCGTGCGCGAGGCCTGAATCGTGGACCCAAAGATGAAAAGCACGCTTCTTGCTCTGCCGCTGCTCCTGCTCGCCAGCCTCACCCATGCCGAGGATTTCAACCTCGACGGGCTGATCGAGGCCGCGAAATCCGAGCCGCCAACGACCGTTTATGCTGTCACCGGCAAGATCGTCGACACCGCCGATGCCTTCAGCCAGAAATACGGGCTGCAGGTCACCGGCAAGAAGGTGAACGAGGCCGGTCAGGTCGACCTCTTGATCCGCGAGCATCAGGCCGGAAATGTCAGCGGCTCGGTCTCGCTTGCGGCGGATGCGGCGGTGGTTGCCTCGGATCTGCTTGGGCAGGGGATCGTCGAAAGCTGGGTGCCGGGCGATATTGCCCCGCATCTGCCCGAGGGCGCGCGCGATCCGCTGATCGTGGTCAGCGATCCCCATGTCTGGGCCTATAATTCCGGCGCCCATGAGACCTGCCCGATCACCAATGTCTGGCAGTTGGCCGATCCCGATTGGAAGGGCCGCGTGACGCTGATGGACCCGCTCGAGAAGCCCGCCTATGCCGACTGGTTCAACCAGCTGGCCCGCGACCATGACGGCGAAATGGCCGCCGCCTATGAGGCCCATTTCGGCAAGCCCTTTGATACCGCGCAGGGCAGCGCGACCGAGGCTTGGGTCAAGGCTTTTGCCGCAAACGCGCCGCTCGTTTCGGATAGCGGTCATGTTGCCGATGCGATTGGCGCGCCGGGGCAGGAAAAGCCCTTCTTCGGCATGCTCTCGACCGCGAAGTTTCGCGGCAATGAGGACAAGGGCTATCAGCTGGCGCTCTGCACGGGGATGAAACCCTTCGCGGGCTGGCTTTATCCGGGTCTCGGCGTCATCGCCAGAGGCACGCCCGCGCCGAATACCGCCAAGCTCTTCATCCACTATCTGCTGACCGAAGAGGGCATTGCCGCGCAAAGCGTTGACGGCAAAGTGCCCGCCGATCCGCGTATCGGCCTGCCCGCGGATGAGGCTTCGGGCATCGGCGCGCATTTGGGCGAGCTGATGGTTTGGAACAATGCCGAGGCGACCTCTGACCTCGATGCAAGGCAGGACTGGCAAGACATCTGGCGCACCAATCTCGCACGTTAACACGCCCGGAAAACAGGGGCGCAAAGGGAGACGACAAAGATATGGCTATCAGTAGACTGATCCCGCTGGCGGTTCTGGCCGCTGTCTTCGCCGGGCCCGCTTTGGCCGAGGAGTTCGACCTCGACGCGCTGATCAAGGCCGCGCAGGCCGAGGAAGGCATCAACGTCGTCGACAGCACCGGCAAGATCGTCGACATGGCCGAAGGCTTTTCGAAGAAATATGGCGTCAAGGCCGTCGGCACGAAAAGCAAGGCGACGGCACAGCTGGAGGCCGTCGTGCGCGAGGCCCAGTCGGGCAATGTGCAGGGCGATGTCGTGATGATCTCGGACGTGCCCGCCGCCATGGGCCAGCTGATGCCCGAGGGTTTCGCGATCAGCTGGGTGCCGCCGGATCTGGCCGGAGATATCGACCCCAAGGCGCAAAACCCGCTTCTGGTGGTCAGCAGCCCGAACGTGCTGACCTATAATACCCAGCTTTATAAGGAATGCCCGATCAAGAACCTCTGGGATCTGACCGACCCCGAGTGGAAGGGCAAGCTCGCGATGCAGGACCCGCTTGGAAAGCCGTCCTATACCGACTGGTTCAACCAGATGCGCAGCCATGCTGACGACAAGATCGCCGCGGCCTATGAGGCGAAATTCGGCAAGAAGCTGGAAACCGACACGCCAAGCGCGACCGAGGCCTTTGTGGCGGCGCTGGCGGCCAACGGCCCGCTTCTGACGGATTCGGATTCGGCGGCGGCTGATGCGGTTGCGGCCAATGGCCAGACCGAGCCCTTCGTCGGCCTCGTCAGCGCGGCGAAGTTTCGCGATAACGCCGAGGGCAAGCTGACGCTTGGCCTGTGCTCGGACGTCGATCCCTTCATCGGCTTCCTGAACTCGACTGTCGGGCTGATCGTCAAGGGTACCAACAGCCCGAATGCCGCGAAGCTTTTCATCCATTACGCTATGACCGCCGAAGGCATCGCGCCGCAGGGCGAAGATGGCAAGGTCTCGTCGAACCGCACGGTTCAGCTGCCCGCAGACGAGCCTTCGGGGATTTCCAAGCATCTGGGCGAAGTGCTGGCTTACGATCCCTCGACCGGGATGGATGACTGGGACAATCGCCAGGACTGGCAGGACATCTGGCGGCTTTCCTACAAACGGTGATCCTCCTGCCGGGGCATTCCGCAGGGGATGTCCCGGCCTTTTTCAAGATTTCGCCGTCCGCACTTGCACGGCTGTGCAATATGCCTGAAGAAGCGGGTGAAAAGGAATTGTCAATGACGCTCACAAATGAAGACATAGCCCGGCGCGAGAGTTTCTTGCGCGATCTGCTCGCGAGTGCAGGGGCGCTTGCCCTCGACGGGTTCCGCCAGCAGGAAGGCCGGCCCATCGGCATGAAGGGCCCGCAAGATTACCTGACCGAGACGGACAGCGCGGTCGAAACCCATATCCGCGCCCGTCTGTCCGAGGCCTTCCCCGAGGACGGATTTCTGGGCGAGGAAACCGGCGGCACGCCCGGCGATCAGGCTTGGGTGGTTGATCCGATCGACGGCACCGCGAATTTCGCCCGCGCCATTCCCCATTTCTGCATCTCCATCGCCTTTGTGGCAAGGGGCGAGGTCCAGCTTGGCGGCATCGTGAACCCTGCGCTTGACGAGACCTATCTGGCGCGGCTGGGGCAGGGGGCCACACGCAACGGCCAGCCGATCCATGTCTCGGCAACCACCGACATCGCCGCGACCTCGTTCGAGATGGGCTGGTCGAACCGCCGCCCGCTGGCAAGCTATGTCTCGGCGCAACGCGAATTGTTCGAGGCGGGCAGCAATGTGCGCCGTGGTGCCTCGGGGGCGCTGGGTCTGGCCTATGTCGCAGACGGGCGCAGCGACGGCTATGCCGAGCTGCATATGAACCCTTGGGACTGCCTTGCCGGACTGCTTTTAGTGCGCGAGGCCGGGGGCGTGACCGGGCCTTTCCTTGCCTCGGACGGGCTGGCGCAGGGTGGCTCTGTCCTTGCTGCGACCCCCGGCGTTGCCGATATTCTGTCGCAGGCCACGGCCATTCCGCTGCTTGCTGGCCGCGACCTTCTGCCCGAAACCCAAGCCCAATCCCTGAGGACCGCATGAGCCCGCATTACGACCGCCCCTGGATCAGCCGCGTTTACGAAAACCTGCCGGGTTTCGGTGTCGATCTCTACGTCGGGGGCCGCGAGGGCGCCTCGGATGTCGGCCTGCTGCGCGCCAACGGGATCAGCACGGTTCTGAACTGCGCGGTGAATCTTGATTTCAACTATGTCGCTGAAGTCGATGAAATCTCGCATGATTCCGGCGTTGGATACGGTCCGGCGCAGATCCGCTATTACAAACTTGGCATCGTCGACGGGCCGGGTAACCCAGATACGATGATGCTGGCCGGTTACTTTCAGCTGAAAGGCGCGCTGGAGCAGGTGCTGCCCGAAAAGCCCAGCTATCCGCTGCGCGAGCGTGGCAATGTGCTGGTCAACTGCCGCGCCGGTCGCTCGCGTTCGGTGGCGTTGGTCTCGCTGTTTTTGCACATGCATCTGCCGCAGGAATTCCCGACGCTGGCCGATGCCATCGCTCACGTCCGCGTCAAGCGCGAGCTGCGCCCGGATGAATGGGATTCGACGCCAAAGCCCATGCTGATCGCCGCAGCCGAGCGTAGCGCCGCCTGGGCGCGGTTGATCGAGTCCGAACATGACCGGGCAGAGGCGGCGCTCGCGTGATCAAAATCGCCGTTATCGCCGACCCGCATGTTCATGATTGCAGCTGGCGGCCCGAAAATTCGGGCCTGACCGGCGCGATCCGCAGCTATTCCGAGACCGCCGCCTCGACCCGTGTTTTCAACGAAAGCATCCCGGCCTTTCGCGCAGCACTCGACCGCGCGGTGGCTGAAGGGGCTAAGCTTGCGCTGCTGGTCGGCGATCTGACCGATGACGGACAGGAACCGAATATCCGCGCGGCTTTGGCGATTTTGGCGGAATACCGTCAGCGCCACGGCCTGCGGGTGCTGGCGACGCCGGGGAACCATGATTTCTACGCACTGGCAGGCCGTCCTCAGGTGAAAACCTTCCTTGGCGCGGATGGTGCGCCGGTGGTGGTGGATTCCGCGACCTCGCCCGATGCCGCGACCTTGGGGACCGAAACGGCGCTGCGGCTGATGGCGCATCTGGGCTACCGGCCGGAACCCACCGATCTCCATTGGGAAACGCCTTTCGGCACGGATCCTGATTTCGCGGCCCGTCACTATGAGGTGGTCAGCCCCGATGGCCAAAGCCGCCAGCAGATGATCGACAGCTCGTATCTGGTCGAGCCCGCGCCCGGTATCTGGATCCTCGCTCTTGACGCCAATGTCTGCGCGCCGCGCAACGGTCAGACCGATGCAAGCGACCCCACGGCCTATCACGATCCGACGGATGGGGGCTGGGCTGCGGTGATCGCCCATCGCGCCCATTTGCTTGACTGGATGGCTGATGTCGCCGCGCGGGCCAAGGCGCAGGGCAAGCAGCTGATCGCCTTTTCGCATTATCCGGTGCTTGATCCCCTGGGCGGCGCATCGACCCAAGAGGTCGCGATCTTCGGTGCCACCGGGCTTGCCCGCCGCGCTCCGCCCGCCACTGTCGCCGAGGCTTTCGCCGCAACCGGCGTGCCGCTGCATTTCTCGGGGCATCTGCATGTGAACGATTGTTCGCGCCATGATGGGCCGCGCCCGTTTCTCAACCTCGCGACGCCCTCGCCGGTCGGCTTTCCGCCCGCGATGAAGCTGATCGAGAGCGACGGCCCGCGCCTTGCGCTGCGGACGCTCGATCTGGCCGAGGTGCCGGGCCATGATCTGGCCTATGCCGCCTATCAGGCCGAGGCTGCGCTGGCCGGTCGCACTCCCCCCGTCGCGAGCCGCGCCGATAATCACGGCGCTTTCATGGATCACCACCTGAGCGCGGTGGTCCAGGACCGCTATATCCCGCGCGAATGGCCGCCAGAGATGGCCGCGCTTTTCGCGACCGGAGACTTGCGCGATCTGGGCGCGTTGTTCGGACTGACAGAGGCGCTGCCGGACCTGCCCCTGACCCATCTTGCCGAAGACTGGTATCGTCTCCGCAAAGGGGCCGATCTGGCGGCGCGCTATATCCCGGCGGAACGGCTCGCGCTTTACGACCGCCTCACCCGCGATCTGCCCGAGGCCGGGGGCGCGGCCGAGGGCCTGGCGGGGCAGGTGACAAGCTTCTTGCGGATCATGCGCGCCTATCTTGACCGCCTGCCCAACCGCGACATCGCGATTGATCTGCGCGAAATGACGGTAACGCGTCTTTAGGGCCGCACCGTCTTGCGCCAGACGATCTGGACGGGCAACGATTTCTCGCGCGGGACATCGGCCTCATCCGCGTCGATGATCTGGGCGATGTAATCGGTGATCTCGGTCAAAGGCTGGCGGAAGGTCGTCAGGTTATAGCCCAGCCAGCTTGACTGCGGGATATCGTCAAATCCGACGACGCAAAGATCGGTCGGGATATCCAGCCGAAACTCGATCCGCGCCGCATCCATAAAGCCAAGCGCCAGCAGATCGGTGACGCAGAAGACCCCATCGGGCCGGTTCGATCCCGCAAGCAGATGGCGCGCGGCCTCGGCCCCGGTGGCATAACTGGTCGGACCGCTGCGGCTGGCGGTCACGTCCATGCCAAACTCGGCTGCGGCGGCCAGAAAGGCATTTTCCCGCGCGACAATGCTGGGCGTGCCGGCGGTCGAGCTGACCAGCGCCAGCCGCGAACAACCGGCGCGGCGCAGCATCAGACAGGCCTCGCGCGCGGCATCTTCATTGCCGGTCAGCACGAATTGCACGCCCTCGATCGGCTCGTCGCGGTTGATCAGGATGACGCGCTGGCCGTTCTCGATACAGGTTTCGATCAGCGAGGCGGGCGGGCCGCCGGACAGCACGACGGTGGCATCGGCGCGGTAGTTCAGCGTCTGGCGCAGCGCCGCCGAGACATTCTCGGGCTGACCTGCGGTATTGAGGACCATCACCACCTTGCCAATCGCCTGCAGGCGGCGGATCGCGGTTTCAACCAGCGCGGCCTGATAGGGCGTCTGCATTTCCGAGACGATCAGGCAGACGATGCCCGAGCGGTGCTGGATCAGCCCGCGCGCCAGATGGTTGACGTGATAGCCAAGCTTTTCCGCGGCGGCGAGAACCTTGGCGCGGGTCTCGGGCGAGACGCTGGCGCCGTCGGTGAAGGTCCGCGACACCGCCGAGCGCGATACCCCGGCAAGTTCGGCCACCTTGTTCGCGCTGACTGAGGCTTTCCGCGGCTTGCTCTTGCTTTTCGACACTGGCCCATCCGTCCCCAAGATCTCCGTCCTATCTTGCACAAAACCATGATGAGAAAAACATCTTTTCGGAGGGGGATTTTCGCGATTTTTCCCTGCTATCGCTATGGTTAACGAGCGTCTCGCTAAAAGCTTCGCGGGCAAATCCATGCCGCGCTTGCTGCAACCATGCGAAATTCTTGCACTGCTGTGCAACAACTGTCACGATAGGCTGAAACCGGACCAGGATCCGTCCGGGTAGGGGGATGGCGTGGCCTCGACAATTCAACTTATTGACCTCCTCGGCGCGGTGGCGCTGCTGCTCTGGGGGCTCGATCTGATCAAGACCGGGGTGCTTGCGGCCTTTGGCGCCGGGCTGCGGCAATGGCTGGCGCGGGGCACGCGCAACCGTTTCAGCGCGGCTTTCTGGGGGTTCATGGCGACGCTCGGGCTGCAATCGAGCACCGCGACGGCCGTGCTGATCGCTTCGTTTACCGCGCGCGATCTGGTGCGCCCGCGTATGGCGCAGGCGATGATGCTGGGCGCGAACCTCGGCACGGCGGTGGTGACGGTGATCTTGTCGAGCGATCTTCATTGGCTCGGAAGCGTGCTGATTTTTCTGGGCGTCTGGCTGTCCAAGGGTAGCGGTGCCGAAAAGACCCGCGCGATTGGGCGGGCCGTCCTCTGGCATATTCGCCCAGAAGGATCGCATATCGCTGGATCGAGGCGCGCGCCCAACCATTGCGGGGCGCCGACGGCAAGGTCGTGCAGGGGTATTTCGCATCGATCGATATCGAGGATGAAATGAACGCGCAGGAGGCCCTGCGCGCGCGCGCTTCTTATGGCAAGTTGTTGAGACACTTCCCGCGATGATCAACTGTGCGCCACCAGATGGTGAGCCTGTCTACCGAAGCCAGCAGTTGCACGAGTTTCTTGGCTATCCGCTTGAAGGCTTGATGGCACCGCAAAATCGCGACTGGCTGGTACGCTGGATTCCGGCGTGCACCCCGACGATGTATCCGGCGTCAAAGAGGAATACGCGCGATCGCTCGCCACGGGAAACCCTATACCCGCAGGCATCGGTTACGTCGCAATGATGGCGAATACCGCTGGGTCGAGACCCGCGCCGTACCAATGCGCAACTCGGACGGAGACATCATCCAGTGGAATGTGATCTGTCTGGATATCGACGGTGAGGTCCGCGCGCAGGAAGCGCTCCGCCTTGCCCAGGACCGGCTCGCACGATCAAGTCAGGCCGCAAGCCTCGCAGAGCTGTCGGCATCTATCGCCCATGAGGTCAATCAGCCGCTCGCCGCGATCGTCGCCAACTCACATGCGTGCCGCCGATGGTTATCGGCCACCCCTCCGAATCTCGAGCGCGCCAATATTACGGCTGAACGCATTATTCGCGATGCCAACTCTGCCGCGGATGTTGTCGCCCGCATTCGTGCGTTGTTCAAGCAATCGACCGAAGCACGCACGGTGACTGCAATCGCCACGGTTATGGCGGAGGCTCGCGATCTCATGGCCGAAGAGGCCGCACCGGGCGGCGTCCGCATAACTTTGGAGGTTCGCGGTGCCCTTCCGACTGTATTGCTCGACCGTGCCCAGATCCAGCAGGTTCTGGTGAACCTGATCCGAAACGGCATCGAAGCAATGGAGGGGATGGCGGGCGACAGGCTGCTCAATCTCCTCGCCGGATCGATACCCGAGGGCATCCAAGTCGAGGTCGCCGATAGCGGCGCGGGCCCCGCCGATCTGGACAAGGTCTTTGATCCATTCTTCACGACCAAGACAGACGGAATGGGGATGGGCTTGGCGATCTGTCGCTCAATCGTCGAAGCGCATGGCGGAGAGCTGTGGGCAGAAAGAACTGAACCACGAGGTGCGATTTTCATCTTCACCTTGCCGACCGAAATGAAAGTGGAATGATAACAAAGGATGATCATGTCGTCTGGATAGTGGATGACGATGAACGCATGCGGGAGGCTCTCGCAGAGTTGCTAGCATCCCATGGCATGCGCGCCATCACATTCAGTTCTGCCGGCGACTATGTCCGCGCGGACAAACCGAAAGTGTCGGCCTGCCTGATCCTTGACATCGAATTTCCAGATATCAACGGCCTCGACCTGCAGCGTCAGATCTCCGGTGGGCATCCGCCGATCGTCTTCATTACCGGGCATGGTGACATCCCGAGTTCTGTCCGCGCGATCAAGGATGGCGCGGTAGATTTTCTCACCAAGCCCTTCAGCGAAGCCGACCTCATGAATGCGGTCCAAACCGCCATCGCACAGGACCGCGAAGCAATAGCCGCGCGCCTGGAGTTCGAGGCACTGATACAGCGTTATCAGTCACTCACCCCTCGCGAACGAGAGGTGTTGCCGCTGGTGGTAAGTGGGCTTCTGAACTAGCAGGCGGCCGCGGAAATCGGGATCAGCGTGCGCATTTCGCGAAATTGGGGCAACCGTTTCGCGGTCACGGGCAGGCTGGTCGACAGGTTCATGGGGTCAGCACTGAGGGCTGAGGTCAAGGGGTTTCGTTGTTCTTCGCCGCATGCTTTCGCCTGAGAGTTGAAGGCGATGAGCGTTGTGAACGAGACGGTCGAGGATGGCGTCTGCTAGGGTTGGATCACCGATGGCTTCATGCCTGTGTTCGACGGGCAGTTGGCTGGTGACGATTGTGGAACCTCGCCCGTGACGATCCTCGAGGATTTCCAGCAGATCCCGACGTTCAGACGGGGCGAGGACGGCAAGCCCCCAATCATCGAGGATGAGAAGTCGGGCGATGGCCTTGAGCATGCGGGCGTGGCGCTTCGAAGAGGCGTGGCACCCGGTGATAGGCCACGCTGCGGCCATCGCGGCAAGCCTTGTGACCTAGCGCGCAAGAAATCCAGCTCTTCCCGAGGCCGGTCTGGCCGGTAACCAGAAGGTTCTCATGGCGGTCGATCCAGGCTCCGTCGACCAGATGCGCCATGACGACGCGATCGATGCCGCGGGGCGTGCGCAGATCGAGATCCTCGACACTAGCGGCCTGGCGCAGGGCCGCGAACTTCAGGCGGGCGGTCAGCCGCTTGGCGTCGCGCTCGGCGGCCTCGCGATCCACGAGCAGGCCGAGCCGATCTTCGAAGCTTAGAGCCTCGAAGGTCGGACCTGCGCGGCGCTGTTCATCCAGCGCCTGGGCCATTCCGGCCAGGCCGAGCGCGATGAGGCGCTCGGAGGTGGGGTGGGTCAGCATGGGTCCTCTCCTTGTCAGTGGCAATAACCCTGGCCACGGATATTGGCGTGGTTCAGGGGGCGGTCTTCGGGTCGATCCTCAATGAAGGCCCGGTCGAGCCCGTTCTTCAGGATCGACCTGATCGACGCGACGGATCTGGCCCGGATGGCCAGGCCGCGTCGGCAGGCGGCATCGAGGCGGGCCGCGTCATAGCTTTTGGCCAGGGCCAGCACGCCCATGCAGGTTCTGAAGCCCTGCTCGGGATGGGGACGGTCCGCCATGACCGCCTCGCAAAATGCGGTCACCGATGGCCCAAGCTTCGCGGCCTGCGCCAGCATCCGGGCCGGGGTCCATTCCGCGTGCCGCCTGTGAGCGGAAGACATGTGATTAGGCAGCGTCACATAGCTGCGCCGCCCCTGGCAGCGGAGATGGCTGGCAACTCTCCGGCCCTTGTGGAAAACCTCCACAATCTCGCCGCAGACCCGGACATCCACCTCTTCCCGGATCAGGCCGAAGGGCATGGAATACCAGGAGCTGTCCATTTCGACGTGATAGTCCGGAGCCACCCGGGCGCGCTTCCATCTGGCGAAGGCATAGGGGGTGGCGGGCAGCGGCTGAATGTGCGGCCGATCCAGCGTGGCAAAGAGATCGGCGCGGCTGGCACCATAGCCACGCATGAGGCGCATGTTCAGCTCATCGCGCAACTGCCGGATCTCGGCGTTCAATTCGGCCAACGAGAAGAAACGCCGATTGCGCGGCCGGGCCAGGATCCAGCGCTGTGCTACCTGCACCGCGACCTCGACCTTGGCCTTGTCGCGGGGTTTGCGCGGCCGGGCAGGCAGGATCGCCGTGCCATAATGCTCGGCCATCGCGGCATAGGTCCGGTTCAGCCCCGGATCATAGCGATCGGCCTTCAGCACCGCCGACTTCAAGTTGTCCGGAACAATGACTCTGGGACCCCATCCAGAAAGGCGAACATCCGGACATGGGCACCAATCCAATCCTCCAGCCCTTCCGTGGGAACGGCCTCGGCATAGATGTAATTCGACGCCCCCATGGCCGCGACGAACAGCTTCATGGGCCGAACTTCGCCGCTTCCCGGATCTATGATGTCGATCCTGTCCCCGACAAAATCGACGAAGATCTTCTCCCCGCCGACATGCGTCTGCCGCATCGTCGGACGCACGCGCCCCTTCCAGGCGTCGTAATGGGTGCAGAACCAGGTATACGCAAAGCCCTCGGGATAGGAGGCGCGATACTCCTCCCACAGCAGCATCCGCGTCACCCCCGGCCGCCGCAGCTCGCGGTCGATATGGGCCCAGTCCGACACGGGCCGGTCGGGGTCGGGAACGGTGGGGGGCCGATGGAAACAGCAGCAGCTCCAGACCATCGTCATCCAGGCTTTCCGGCAATGGCCAACGCAGCCCGGCTTGCCGCGCCCGGCACAGGTAGGTCCCGACGCTGGTCTTGCTCAGCGCGAGCGAGGCCGAGATCTGCCGTTCCCTCAAGCCCTGGCCATACTTCAATCGTAAAACATCGCGTATCCGCCGCATGTTCAGTCGTCCTGTCGGCATTCGGCCCTCTCCTGCATTCAGGAGCGGAACTCTATCCTCTGGGTGTCGACCAAACCTGCCCGCGATGACGCGAAATCGCTGCCCGCGATCGCGTGAAATCAATGCCCGTCATCGCACGAAACGGGCGCCCGCCATCATCTGAAATCACTGCCCGCCATCACGCGAAACACGCAATCAGCGAGGTCACGCTGCAAATGCACCGTAGAAATGTCATGCAGAAGATGGCGGCGACCTCATTCGCCGACCTCGTGCGTATTGCCAGGCGTCTGGAGGTCCCCCTCAACCGCCTTCAAAGGCGGCGTGTTGATCATCGAGCTGTCTGTCCAGCTTGACCGAGACGAAAACCGAAAAGCCGAAACCCGTCCGTGCTTCGTCCAGCAGGGCGGCAAAGCCGGTGAGGAACCCGGCATCCTCCAGCATTCGCACGCGACGGGCGCAGGACGTGGCCGACAGTCCGAGGTAGTCGCCCAGTTCCTGATGCGTCGCTGTCCATTCCCCTGCAATTGCGCCAGGATGCGGCGATCCAGCGAGTCCAGGGCCTCTGCCATACGGCACCTCCGTCACGCCTACAGTATCATCGGCGCGCGATAGCTTTCGAAATTACCGCATACCCCGATGGACTGGCCCGAGATATGCGGAGCAAGATCAGAGGCGAGGAAGGCCGCCATATCGGCTATCTCCTCCATCTGCACCATGCTGTGCATGGAGATATTGTGCAGGAACAGGCGGGCATAGTTATCAGGCGCCATACCGTGCTCTTGCGCCTGCTCGGCAATCACCCGGCGCCCACGCGGCCCGTCGACCAGACCCGGAAGGATCGAATTGACCCGGACCCCCATCTCTCCCAGTTCGATGGCCAGCGTCTCGGTCAGGCCACGAACCGCGTATTTTGAGACAGAATAGGGCAGGCGCAGGGGCATGCCGACGCGGCCGGCGACCGAGGCCATGTTGATCACCGCGCCGCCGCCTCCCGCGCGGAACAGAGGCACTGCGGCGCGCACCATGTAGAACATTGCAGTGATGTTCACCGCCAGCGTCGCTTCCCATTCGGCATCGGTAATCTCGCCCACGGCGCATGTCGGGCCAGAAACGCCTGCGTTGTTCACCAAGATGTCAAGCCCGCCATATTCCGACAAGAGCCGGTCATAGACGCCCCGGACTTCGATCGAATTGGCGACATCGGCACGCAGGATCAGCGCCTCGGGCAGCAGATCGCGGGCCGCCTCGACCGCCCCTTCCGAAATGTCGCAGATGCAGACGCATGCACCCAGATCGGTGAATCTCCGGGCGATCGTAAGCCCGATGCCCCCAGCGCCGGCGGTGATGAGGGCGATCTTTCCAGTCAAGTCCATGCTATCCCTCTTTCGGTTCGTTTTTGCGCCTGCCACGGCGCTTATCCGCAGCAGGCGGGGGTTCCACTTCGTTGATCAGGTCGACATTGCGCCGGAAATATCGGGCCGAGTGCCAAATATCCCCGGCGATGGCGCGTGCAGCGGCGCTCGGCATGCCATTCTCGCACGCGGTGATGATCCGTTGATGGAACAGCGTGCCTGCGCGCAAAAACGGGGTCGGGTTGTCCAGCTTTCGATGTGCGTTCATCAGATAGGGCCCCGCACGCAGCCACAACCCATTGATGATGTCAAACAGCTGCGGCATCTCGGCGCTTTCGTAGAGCGTGAAATGAAACGCGCGGTTGGCCGTCATGACCACAGTCGGGACACCGGCCTCGACGCCCTCGATCATCTCGCGGTTTATATCACGCAACCGGGCGATGGTTTCCGGCGTGATCCGCCGCACGGCTTGATTTGCCGCCAAGCCTTCAACGGTCATCCGCACCCGCATCAGTTCGCGAAACATCGTGGCCGTGAAGGGGGTCACGCAGAAGGTGCGGTTCGGTAACTGGGTCAGGGCGTGCTCGGCCACCAGCCGCTGCAACGCCTCGCGGACCGGCATGGGGCTGATGCCGAGCATTGCGGCAAGATTGCGGATGGTCAGACTTTCACCCGGCAGCAGTTTCCCGGTGAACAGCGCTTCGCGGAGCCGGTTGTAGACCTGCACCTGAATAGTCGCCGATTCGATCTGTCCGAGATCTGTCCTCATGCCTCCTCCATACGCTGCACCTAATTGGCAGCCGCCTTCGACTCACCGATAGCACAAAGTTGGAAGTGCGCAAATTGAGATCACAGATCACGATTTTTGTTGACCGTGCTGCGCGATCCGGAAAGGGTGGCAGCGAGAGACGACTGTGAATGGTTTGGGAGGGCCGCTCATGCTGTCGGTGGGAGTG
>NZ_DATMFA010000077.1:0-12256 GCF_035556475.1 Paracoccus sp. (in: a-proteobacteria)
GGTGTCCAGCCGGACTGCAACCGATCGATCACCGCCGCACGCAACTTCGGATGCTGGATCAGCTTGCGCTGGTTGGCGCGGCGCTCGGCCGCCAGGTTCTGCGCATTCAGCGCGTAATAGCCGGACAGATAGCGCAGTTCGTCATCGACGAAGCGATTACGGCTGAGCTCACGGAAGATCGTTGAGCGATGCCGGCCGAGACGGGCCGCGATCTCGGTTGCCGGGACTTTCGCCTCATGCCAGCGCGCGATCTTGCGCCGTTCTTCGAGGTCGAGATGCAGATAAGGCTTGGACATCGACAGTGCTCCTTGATGCAATCTCCTGATTTTACATCAAAGTCGCAGTTCCAACTTGAATCCACCCGTTCTACATAAGATTTATTGATAATCCGATTTATGTTATTCTAGTGCTGCAAGAGCGCAACGGCGTTGCCGGAAAGCTGCCTCACCGATCACCCGCCGAGCGCGATACCCTCGCGACGGGGATCGGCACCGCCTTCCAGGCCCTCGGGCGTGATCGCGATGGCCTGGAGGCCCGAGTTCAGCTCGATCTCCTTGGTCTCGAAACCCATCCCGGCCAGGGGTTCCGCCAGTCGCGTGGCAGGGCTCCCCGCCTCGATGTCGACGGGTCCGAAGCGCGACAGCACGTGGGGCGCGGCTACCGCCTGCTGCACGTCCATGCCCCAGTCGAGATGGGCAATGATCGATTTCGCGACATAGCCGATAATCCGGCTGCCGCCCGGGGAGCCGATCACCAGCACTGGCTTGCCCCCCTTCAGCACGATGCTGGGCGCCATGGACGAGCGCGGCCGCTTGCCCGGGGCGACTGCATTCGCGACCGGGTGGCCCGCCTCGTCATGGGTGGCGAAGCTGAAATCTGTCAGCTCGTTGTTCAGCAGGAAGCCCCGCACCATCAGCCGCGCGCCGAAACCGTTCTCGATCGTCGTGGTCATCGAAAGCGCATTGCCCGCGGCATCGACGATCGAGACATGCGAGGTCGAGGGCAGCTCCAGCGCCGTGTCCCGTCCCCAGAGCCGCGCGTGGCTCCAGCGCGGCGCGCCGGCGCTGACCTCGGGCAGGCTGTCATCGCCTGCCAGAAGCTTGCCGCGAAGCGCGAGATAGGCGGGATCGACCAGACCTTCGGTCGGTATCGGGACGAAGTCGCTGTCGGCCATGTAACGCTCGCGGTCTGCGAAGGCGAGGCGCGAGGCATCCGCGATCAGCCGCCAGCTCTCGGGGTTCTCGGCGCCGAGCGCGGCCAGGTCGTAGCCGCCCAGCATGCCGAGGATCTGCCCCAGCGTCAGCCCGCCCGACGAAGGCGGCCCCATACCGCAAACCTCATGGGCGCGATAGGCGACGCAGACCGGCGCCCGCTCGATCACGCGATAGGCGGCGAGGTCGGACAGCGCTAGCCGGCCCGGATTGCTCGGGTTGCCCTGCACCGCCGCGACGATCTCCTGTGCGACGGGACCGGAGTAGAAACCCGCGGCACCCTCACGCTGTAACAGGCGCAGCACTCCGGCATATTCAGGGTTCCGGAGCGTCGCGCCCGCCGCAACCGGCTGGCCACCGGGGAAGAAATAGGCGCTGGTCGCCGGATCCCCGCGCAGCGCCTCGCCCTCTTCGGCGACCAAGCCAGCGAGGCGCGGCGAGACCTCGAAGCCGTTCTCGGCCAGCGCGATCGCATCCTCGAACAGCGCGGACCAGTTGGTCCTGCCCCAGCGGCGATGCGCCGCCTCGAGCATTGCAGGGGTGCCGGGCGTCCCGACCGACCTGCCGCCAACCACCGCCGCCATGAAACCCATCGGTTCGCCATCGGCGTCCTGGAACAGCGTGGGCGAGGCCGCCGCCGGCGCGGTTTCGCGCGCATCGAGCGTCGTCAGATCCCCGCTCGCCGCATCATACCAGACGAGCAAGGCCCCGCCGCCCAGCCCCGAGCTTTGCGGCTCGACGAGGCCCAGCACGGCCTGCACCGCGACCATCGCGTCGGCGGCGCTGCCCCCGGCCGCGAGAATGCGCGCTCCGGCCTCCGCGGCGAGGGGATGGGCGACGCTGACCATCCAGTCCCGAGCCTCGACCGGTTTGCCGGCCGCCTTGGCTGCGAGCGCCGTCCGCGCGGGGGCGCCCAATCCCGACCAGACCTCGGGCCGGGCTTCGGTGGTCGCGCCCTCGGGGGCAAAGGCATCGGCGGCCTGCTGCGCCCAAGCGGTCCCGACGGGGGCGGCCAGCATCGCAAGCATCATTCCCAGACGAAACATTCGAACCATCCTCCCCCTACGATACGGCCAAGGGTCGTCATCGAAACCTGATGGGCCGTCGAGATCCTGCAATCCCAGCTACTCGGGTTACGCCAACTGCCGTTCCGAGACCCGTAAGCACCCGATTGGGGCAAGCCAGGCTAAGTGTCGCAGTGAACTATGTGAAACGTAAGCGTTCTCTGCAACCGTAGATTGGGAACTTCTGTGGCGAGCTGCTCCAAACCCCGATCCGGGGGCCACCGCTGGTTTGAGGTCGTTTGGGGCCGCAGGGCAGCTTGCTCACCTTCGCACAGGTCGCTTCCATGGTCTCCAAGAGGCCTGCCGCCTCCGGCTCGCGTAGCAGGACCGCCACCATCGCGCTTGCATCGAGAAACATCAGGCCTCACCCCAAAGGTCGTCCGTGAGTGCCTTGTCGCTCCCGGCCGAGACAAACCCGTCTGCGGCTGCCCACCATCACCCTCCTGACCAACCCTCCGCATAGGTGGCGTTGGGCACATCGGCAACGCAGGCCGGTCTGGACGACGCGGCCATCGCATTTGGCGCGGCGGGAATGGTGCAGCCCATTCGCGGCTCGGCAGCGTCCGAGTCCTATCAGCGCGAGTGAAACCTGTCAGGCGCGGCAATCGGCGGCCGCGCCGCGCTTCAGGGGGCTGCCGACCAGCTCACTCTCCTGCACCTTGAAGAGGAAACCCGAACTCTCGTGTTTCATCACCACGGGACGGGCAAAGATCTTGGGCAGAAGGGTCGCCACGGCAGACAGGGCGAAATCTGTGCCGGTGGTCAGCAGCCCTTCGACCATCAGCACATAGGTCTCGGCCGCCTCGTCCTGAGCCGCCGGGGTTCCGAAGACGGCATAGGCGGGGATCACCGGCGCCCGGCCAAGGTGATAGGCCGTCAAGGCGTGTTCGCCCAGCATGACCTGCAGCGAGGTCTTCAGTGCCGCGACGGCGTCGTCGGCATCGCGTTCAGCCTTGAAGACCAGCGTGCCAATCGCGCCGGCGCAGCCTTCGCCTTCTGAGGCGAGGGTCAGGCAGGGAATGCGCAGGAAGTTGCGGAAGGCGCGCCGCATCTCGCGCGACCATGGGGTCGGATTGTCCTGCAAGTCCCGATATTGCGGTGTGTCCAGCACCTCCAGCGAGGCAATATCGTAGAGCGTGAAATAGCGGTTTTCCGCGCGATCATAGCCGGCATAGCGGCGGCCGGACAGGAACCCCGGCACGCAGACCCGCTCGGGGACATGCTCGAATGTATGCCACGCCTCGTATTCCGTGGCCTGATCCGGGTCGTGATCGTTCCAGATGCAAAGGAATGCCGTGCCCTGCAAGCTCATGCCCGGGCCTCGTCCTGAAGGATCATCACCTTCGAGGCGTTCTTGGCGGAGGCGAGACGGAACCCTTCCTCTGCCTGCGCCATCGGCAGGCGGGCCGAGATCATCTTTGCGACCCGCGCTTGGTGCTGAGAAAGATAGGCGACGACTTCGGGCCATGTCTCAACCGGAGCGCGATAGGTGCCGCGGATCTGTTTGTGATCACGGACCAGCGCGGTCAGGTCGATGCTGGCGGGGGCGGCATGAATGCCCGCGATCACCAGCACACCGCGCTTGCGCAGCAGGCCAAGTGCCTCGGAGACGATAGCGGGGACGCCCGCCGCCTCGATCACCACGTCGAAGAGGCCCGCCCCGGTCCAAGGCGCGACGGCTTCGGTCAGGCTGCGTCCGACGCTGTCAGCGGTGTCCAGAAAGCCCAACTCGCCCAGGGTCGCCAGACGCGCGGCATCGTCATGCCCGACCACGACGATCTGGGCCGCGCCGGCAGCTTCGGCGAAAAGCGCGATGCCCTGCCCGATGGTGCCGGGGCCGATGACCAGCACCCGCTCGCCCCCCCGGATATCCGCGGTGCGGACGGCTTCGTGGCAGACAGTCATCGGCTCGGTCAGGGCGGCGATCTCGGGTGGCATCGCGTCGGCAACGGCGATGCAGTTCTCCCACGGCACCAACACCCGCGCGGCGAATGCGCCGTCGCGGCCGATGCCTATGCCCTTGCGCCCGGTGCAATGGTCGAAATCCCCCATGCGGCAGGCCGCGCAGCCATGGCAGAGGACTGAAGGCCGCACCGTGACCCGCTGCCCGACCACATCGGAAGGCGCGCCGGGTCCGGCCATCAGGACGGTCCCGCAGAATTCATGCCCCAGCGTGACCGGCATTGCGTCCCGCATCGAGGCGTAGCCGCTGGTCCATGCGGCGATATGCAGGTCGGTGCCGCAGATGCCGGTGGCTTCGACCGCGATCAGCACCTCGCCCTCCTGCGGGTCGCGCAGGGGCGGAACCTCGCGCAGGGCGATGCCCGGCTCGGGGCGCAGCTTTTGCAATGCCAGCATCGTCAGCCCCGCCAGTCCAGAAAGCGTTTCTCGACCAGCCCGATCACGGTGCTGAGGATCAGCCCGAGGACCGAAAGCACCGTCACGCCCGCAAAAAGCCGGTTCAGGTCGTAAAGCGAGCCCGCCTCGAGGATATAGGCGCCGATGCCGTATTGCGCGCCCAGCATCTCGGCCGCGACCAGCAGGATGATCCCGATGGCCAGCGACACCCGCAGGCCGGAAAGGATGCCGGGGAAGGCGCCGGGCAGGACGATCTTGCTGACGATCGCCCACCAGGACAGGCCGAAGCTCTGGCCCATGCGGATCAGCGAGCGATCGACGCTATCGACAGCGCCGAAAGTCGAGACGACCGTGGGGGTAAAGACGCCGAAGGCGATCAGCGCGTATTTCGAGGTCTCGTCGATGCCGAACCAGATCACGAAAAGCGGCAGCAGCGCGATCTTGGGGATCGGGAACAGCGCCGCGACCAGCGGCAGCAGCCCCGCCCGGACCAGCGTGAAAAGCCCGATGAGCGTGCCCAGCGTGACGCCCGCCAGCGTGCCGATCAGCCCGCCGACGAACAGGCGTTGCAGCGAGGGCAGAAGATGCTGCCACAGAAGCCCGCTGCCGATCATGCCGCCCAGCGTCCGGGCCACGTCCGAGGGGCGCGGCATGGTCAGCCCCGAGATGATGCCGGTGCGGGTGCCGACTTCCAGAAAGGCGATCAGCAGGACAAAGACGATGGGGGCGACGGTCCGCATCGGGCGCGGGTTGAAGCCTCCGCCACGAAAGGGGACGGGACGGGTGGTGGAATTATCCATCGACAAGCTCCTGATCTGCGGCCTTGGCCTCGTCGCGCATCAACCCCCACAATTCGGCCTGCTTGGCCTCCAGCAAGGGATCCCCCGGCTGCCGTTCCGATAGCGGCATCTCGATCTGGATTTCCTTGTGGATGCGGCCGGGACGGCGCGACAGCACGACGATGCGATGGCCGAGGCGCACGGCCTCGTTCAGGTTGTGGGTGACATAGACGGCGGTGAAAGGCTGGCGCGTCCACAGGTCGATCAGATCGTCCATCAGCAATTCGCGCGTCTGGCTGTCCAATGCGGAAAGCGGCTCGTCCATCAGCATGACGGCGGGGCGCACGGCCAGCGCGCGGGCAATGGCCACGCGCTGCTTCATGCCGCCCGAAAGCTGCCGGGGCAGCGCCTTGGCAAAGTCGGTCAGCCGGGTGCGCGCCAGCACGTCGCGAACGATCGCGTCGGCTTCGCCGCGCGCCAGCTTGTGACCCTCCAGCACCAGGCGGATATTCCCCTCGACCGTGCGCCAGGGCAGCAGCGCGAAATGCTGGAACACATAGGTCAGGGGGTTCAGGGATTCACGGGGCGGCGCGCCGATCTGCAACACCTGCCCCGCGGTCGGACGCTCCAGCCCGCCGATAAAGCGAAGCAGGGTCGATTTGCCGCAGCCGGACGGCCCGACAAGACAAACGATCTGTCCCTGCTTGATGGTCAGCGAGATGTCTCGCAACACCTCGACCGGGCCATAGGAATGGCTGATGCCGTCAAGTTTGATGTCCATGATGAGCTTGTCCTGCGGGCTGTCTTGGCGTGCTACCGACGGTCAGCGGGTCGTGACATAGCTGGGATCGACCAGCATCTCGACCGTGATGTTATCCGCCACCAGCTTGCTGTCCTGCAGGAATTTCAACTGCTTCGCGACCGAGGTGGTGGAGAGGGTCAGCCCTTCGTTCACCCGCATCGAATCTTCGGTCAGCGAGGGCGCGAACTCCTCGACGTCCATGTCGGTGCCGACATATTTATGCACCATGTCGACCAGCGTATCGACATCGGCGGCCGGCGCGGTCTTGTCGACGAAAGCGGCGTTGTAATCCGAGACGCCGCGCGACAGGGCCCGCAGGAATGCCTCGGTCTGGGCGCGTTCGTCCTCGGCCACCTTGGTCGAGGTGAAAACCGCCGTCACCTGATAGTCGGGGTCATAGGCGTTGTAATCGCCGATCTTGACCGCCCCGCCATCGGCAAGGATCTTGTTGCCGATGCTGGGCTGGATCACCCATGCGTCGATCTGCCCGGTGCTGATCGCGCCGATGATCGCGCCGATCTTCTGCAGCGGCTTCAATTGCACGCTGTCCAGCGCAAAGCCGTCCTTCTGGGCGATCTCGGCCAGCATGTAATGGAAGGACGACCCCGCCGTCGTGGCGCCGAAGCTGTGCCCGGCCAGCTTGGCAGGCTCGGTCAGCCCGGCGTCATAGGCCTTTTTCGAGGCGAGGATCACCGCGCCCGGGATTTTGGGATCTTCGGAAAGTCCGCCTGCGATGACCTTGACCACGCCGCGCTCGGCCAGATTGAACAGGCTGCCGGTGATCGAGGTCGTGCCATAGCTGACATCGCCGCCCGCTACGGCCACCGAAAGCGCGTTCGCGGCTTCGAAGAACTTCAGGTCGACGTCGAGGCCTTCCTCTTTGAAATAGCCCTTCTCATAGGCGATGAAGGTCGGCGCCTGACTTGCCAGCCTGAGCGCGCCGACATTGATGTCGGTCTGCGCAAAGGCCGCGCCGGTCCAAGCCATCATCACGGTCAGCGTCGACAGCGCGACGGCACGAGTGTTCTGAAATCCCATTGGATCACCCCTCCCAAGATCTAGGGGGCCTAGATGCGCTTTCTGATCCATGCGTGCAATCGACAAATTTTGCGTTTGCCATGCCCTGAGGTTATGGACTGCTTGCCAGCAGCCTGCGCAATTCGTCCGTCAGCAGATCCAGATTGCGGGAAACCGGACGGCTGCCGTTCCATTGCAGGAATACCTCGAAACGGGGCGGGTTCTTCAGCGGGATCGCGACCAGACCGGCGCCGATCTGGCCCCGGATCGAAAAGCTGTCGATCAGCGCGACCCCCATTCCCTGCCCGGCCAGCGCGATGGCGGTATCGCTGAAACGCACCACCATCTTCGGGTTGGCGATATCGACCACCCCATCAAGAAAGGCGCGGATCGCCCGCTGATGCGGGCCGTTCGACTGGAAGCAGATGATCCCCTGCCCCACCAACTCGCCTGCGGAAATCATCTCGTGCCGCGCCAGAGGGTGGGTCTGGCTCATCAGCGCGACCAGCTCTCCATCCCCCAGCTTGCGGCGGACGAGGGCGGGATGCTTGTCGGGCGCGATCGTGACGAGACAGTCGCCGGTGCCGTTCACCAGATATTGCGCCATCTGGTCGATGGAAAGCACGTCCAGAAACAGGTCCAGACCCGGATGCCGACGCGCCAGCGCATGGATGGCCTGCGGCACCAGCGCACGGGCGACGCTGGCGGTCGCGCCAAGCCGGAACGTGCCCTCGTTGCTGTCGGCAATGCGCGCGATCCGCCGCCCAAGGCCGTTCAGCTGCCTCATGATGTCGTCGACCTCCTCGAAGATCAGCATGGCCTCCCTCGTCGGGACCAGCCCCTTGCCGTCCTTGGTAAAGAGACGCAGACGCAGCACGTCCTCGATCCGCTTGACCGTGCGGCTGATCGACGGCTGCGACACCCCCATCAATTTTGCCGCCGCCGTAATGGACCGGGTCGAAAGCACGCCATGAAGCGTTTCGATCTGACGCAGGCTGAGGCTCGCGCGGTCGGTGCGGCTTCTTGAGGCGCGCGCGGCCTGCGGGGGATCCGATTGTCGTGCCATTCAACTTTTCCAATGCTCTTCAGAGGCCACGCAGTAATGCCCATGTTGTCAGCGTTCGAATTCGCGGTCGAGCGGCCCTCGGCTTGCCAGCGCGCCGCCCGTCGCAGATGATAACCTTGCCCGCAATGGGCCGGAGGCGGACGCCAACCAACCCCTCCATCCGGTTCTCGCCTCCTCGCATAATCGCAATTTTTCTGTTAACCGGACTATCTGTCGAAAGATATCGAGGATCCCGCCATGCTCTACCGCCACCGACTTTTCGTCCCGCTTGCGGTTCTGGCCATCATGGGCGTGGTCCCGGCCGTCCGGGCGCAGGAAAGTGCTGCCGTCCCGGCGAATGGATCGCAATGCCCCGGTGCGCAGGCTGTCTGGCTTGGCGGTGAAAACGCCAGCATGGCCGAGGCACCGTTGCAGGAAATGATCCGCCTCTCAGGCCCCGAAACCCGCGCTTTCCGTCTGGCGGAGCCGGGGCAGGTGCGGATCGAAGCGCGCAGCGATTCCCGCGGTGATCCCTCGGTGCGGCTCTTTGACAGCTCCGGCGCCGAGATCGGCTATAACGACGACATGGAGCGGTCGCTGGAAGCGCAGCTGGAGATGGATCTGGCCGCGGGTGAATATTGCGTCACCGTTGAAGATTCCACCGAGAACCGCGATGTCATGCTGCAGGTCGGGCTACAATCCCAGCAAGCCCTGAACGAAAGCGGGACGCTGGCCTGCGGACCCGATACAGCGACCAGCCCGCTGGTCGGGGGTGCGCTGGATGCCGCCTTGGCGCAGGGAGCGGTTTCGGTCGCGATCGATGCTGGCCGCAACGCCTATCTGCGTTTCAGCGTCAAGGAACCCACGCTGATGTCGCTGCGGGCAAGCGCCGCTGAAGGCGATGTCGATCCGCAGATCGCCCTGTTCGACACGGCCGGCCGGCTGCTGGCCGCCAACGACGATGCCGATGGCCGCGACGCGCGGCTGGATTTCACGCCGGGCCTCGCGCCGGGGGATTACTGCATCGGCGTCGGTCCGGTCACCCCGAGCACCGGAATGATCAGGCTTTCGGCGCAAAAGCTGGACCTGCAAAGCTTCGTGCGGCAAGCCCACATGCGCGGAGAGCTTCCGCCGATGGACGGCAGCTATCCGCTGCAGGAGCTGTCCTTTTCGGGCCGGACCCAGATCGTCATGCAGGCCGGAGCGGCAAACTGGTTCAGTTTCGACCTCGACCAGCGGTCGGTCATCGCCGTGAACACCATGGGTTCGATTAGCGGGGTCGACACCAAGCTGGTGCTGTTCGACGCCGAAGGCCAGATGTTGCAAGAGGCCGATGACACCGAAACCTCGAAGAACGCCCCGATCCCCGCGCTGATGCTGCAACCCGGCCGCTATTTCCTGGCGCTGACCGATGTTGGCACCAACGGCCAGATTGCTGCGCCGGCGCGGCCCGTCGGGCTGATGGCCGAGAAATTCACCAGCACCCGGCAGGACTGAAAGGAAAAGGGGAAGGCACTCCGCCTTCTGCCACGCGCACCATCCGCTGCGAGGGGGCGATGATGATGACGCAGACGCTCAGCCGGCTGGGGTCAGGGCGGCGTCCTCGGAATGGGCAAGAACCTTGCGACGCAGCTTGCCGAACCCGTCACGCGGCAGGGTTCCGACCAACCGCCAGGATTTCGGCACCTCCTCGGGGCTGAGCGAGAGGCGCGCCCAGGCTGCCAGCTCCGCCTGTCCCGGCGCCCTGCCCTCGCGCGGGACAATGGCGGCCGCGACACATTGGCCCCATTCCCGGTCGGCAATGCCGAAGACCGCGACATCGGCGACATCCGGGTGGCGCAGCAGGACGGCTTCGATCGCCTCGGGATGGAGCTTGACCCCTCCGGTGTTGATCACGTCATCGCAGCGCCCGGAAAGGTAGAGATAGCCCTCCTCGTCCAGCCAGCCGGAATCTCCGATGCTCTGGAAGTCCTCGGCATCGCGTCGGGGCCGGGGCGCGTCGGGACCAATATATTCGCTGCGCCCTGCCACGTCGTCGGGCCGCATGAAGATCTCTCCGGCCATGCCGGCGGGCTGCAATTCACCCCGCGGACCATAAATGCGGATCTCGGTTTCAAAGCCCTTGCCGACCGAACCCGGATGGCCAAGCCATTCCGTTCCCCGGATGACGGTCTGGCCGGTATTCTCGCCCGAGCCATACATTTCCGAGACGCGCTCCGGCCCCAGACGGTCGATCCATGCCTGCTTCAACCATGGCGCACAGGGCGCGCCGGTGTGGTAAAGCATGTGCAGGGTGTGAAAGCTCGCACGCGCATCCCGATCTGCCTCGAGCATGCGCACCATCATCGTCGGCACCAGCATCACGAAGCCGATCTCATGGCGGTCGATGGCCGCAAGCGCACGGGCGGCGTCAAACTTCTCCATCAGGACGATGCGGTTGCCCTCGAACAAGCCATTCTGCGCCCAGGTGAAGGGCGCGTTATGCGACATCGCCGCACAGACAAGCTGTGTCTGGTCGGACCGGAATCCGAGGGCGGGCGCGATCCGCCCCCAGCTTTGCCCGGGCACGCGCAGGTGAGGGCGACGATCGCACATCAGCTTTGGCAGTCCGGTCGAGCCGCCCGACATGACGATCTTGGCCGGGCACGGAACCGCGTCTGGAAGGAACGCGTCCCGGCCCTGCCCCGCCGCGACCAGCAACTCGGCCCCGAGATCGCCGACCGGCCCTCGCGCTTCGGCCACGACCAGCCGCGCGCCGCTGCGGGCGCGAAGGGAAGCGGCGGCCTCGGGCGTGATCGCGGGGTCCATCACCAGCGTCGTCGCGCCGACCCGCCATACCGCGAGGGCAAGCGCCAGATGCGCCACGACATTGCCAAGCGCAATTCCCACCACGTCGCCCTGTCCTGCACCCCGCGCGGCAAGCCCCTGCGCCATCCGCTCGACCAACCGGTCTAGCCCGGCCCAGGAGAGTGACGCTTCGGCTCCCTCCCGGGGCAGAAAGCGGATCGCTTCGGCTTCGCCACGGGCTGCGGCAAGGGCACGCAGACGCGTGGAATAACTGATCGGGGTCATCGTCGGCTCCGTGCGGTTCAGGCTTGCTCTATCCTGATCTCCTGCGCGCCTTCCCAAAGCACCTTCGGGCCGATCTCTGCAAGCTTGTCGAGATTTGAGGTCAGGGTCATGAAATGATTGCCCGCCAATTGACCAAGCTTCGAGGCGAAATGCACCCCGCCATAGGCAAGCAGGATTTCGGTCTCGCTGATGCCGCCGGGGTAGAGGATGAACTGGCCCGGCGCCGGATAGCTGGTGTGGTTCTCGTATCCGAGGCCGAAATCCTCGTCGCCAAGCGGGATCCAGACCCCCTCGCCGCTCCAGCGGACATGGACCACCTTGCTGACATAGGGCAATTGCTTCTTGAAGGCCTCGACCGTCTTCGGCGCGGCGCTTTCGAACCTCGCCTCGAATTCGACCCCGGCGATGGTGACTTTCAGGTTTGACATGGTTTTTCCTTATTCGATGAGGCCGAACATGCGCGGCAGGAACAGCGACAGGTCCGGCAGATAGGTGACGCCCACAAGGACGATGAACATGGCCAGCAGCGGCAGGCCCAGCTTGCGCGTAACCTGCATGACCGTGCGCCCGGCCACGCTGGAGGCGACGAAAAGCGAGACGCCATAGGGCGGCGTCACCGTACCGATGGCAAAGTTCATCACCACCACCAGCGCGAAATGGATCGGGTCGATCCCAAGCTGATGTGCGATCGGGGCGAGAACGGGGACGAGGATCAGGATCGCGGCAATGGTCTCCATGAACATGCCGACGACCAGCAACAGCAGGTTAACGATCAGCAGGAACACGATCGGGCTGGACGAAACCGAGGTCAGCCATTCCCCGAGGATCTGCGGCACGTTCGCATTGGCGATCAGCCACGAGAAGACGCTGGCGGTGCCGATGATCAGCATGACCGCCGCCGAGAGCGA
>NZ_DATMFA010000078.1:0-4739 GCF_035556475.1 Paracoccus sp. (in: a-proteobacteria)
GCCTTGACTTAGAGCGTGACGTCCGGGGTCACGGTCCCGGCCGCTTCGATGTCGGCAACCCCTTTCCCGCGGCGCAACTCTCCTTCGGCGCGACACTGCCGGTTCGCGTCAGCATCGCTCATGGTGGCCGGTTTGCTTAGGCTCCAGACCCATTGATTTCAGGCGTTTGGCGTGATTCAGGCTCCGCAAGGAGACCTGATCGATGAGTAATCTTTACTGGCTGACGGACGCCCAGATGGAGCGTCTGAAGCCGTTCTTTCCCAAGAGCCATGGCAAGCCCCGTGTTGATGATCGTCGCGTCCTCAGCGGCATAATCTTCATCAATCGCAATGGCTTGCGCTGGTGCGACGCGCCAAGGGAATACGGTCCGGCCAAGACCCTCTACAACCGCTGGAAGCGCTGGAGCGACAACGGCGTCTTTGCCCGGATCATGGTCGGCCTTGCTGCCGAGAGGGCCGAGCACAAGACGATCATGATCGACGCAACCTACCTCAAGGCACACCGCACGGCATCAAGCCTTGGGGTGAAAAAGGGGGGCGCGGGCGCCAGATCGGGCGCACCAAAGGCGGCATGAACACCAAGTTGCACGCCGTTGCCGATGCCAAAGGGCGGCCGATCGGGTTCTTCATGTCCGCCGGCCAGGTCAGTGATTACACTGGCGCGGCGGCGCTGCTGGGCAGCCTGCCGAAGGCAGCGTGGCTGCTGGGAGACCGAGGCTATGATGCCGATTGGTTCAGAGAAGCGTTGAAAGACAAGGGGATAAAGGTTTGCATCCCAGGCCGAAAGTCTCGCAAGAAGGCGGTGAAATACGACAAGAGGCGCTACAAACGCCGCAACCGCATCGAGATCATGTTCGGGCGGTTGAAGGATTGGCGGCGCGTCGCCACCCGATACGACCGCTGTCCACAGACCTTCCTCTCTGCCATCCTCCTCGCCGCAATCGTCCTGTTCTGGCTATGATCCACAACGAGATGCCGTAACGGGGCCTGCGTCGCGACCCGCCCGTTACTGTTGCAAGATCGAGGGCAAGCTGGCGCCATTCCCGTATCGGATCCACATGGAGGACTGCGGGATGAAGCTGTTTGTCGGGCTGGATGTGTCGCTGGAGAAAACCGCGATCTGCGTGATCAGCGAGCATGGGAAGATCGTGAAGGAAGCGCAGGTGGCCAGTGAGCCTGAAGCGCTGTCGTGCTGGATCTGCGACCAGGACGGCGCAATTGCCGCCGTGGGGCTTGAGGCCGGTCCATTGTCGCAATGGCTGCATCGCGGGTTGTCAGATGCGGGACTACCTGTCGTTCTGATGGAAACCAGACAGGTAAAAGGCGCCCTGAAGGCCATGCCGATCAAGACGGACCGGCGGGATGCAGAGGGTATTGCACGTCTGCTTCATCTTGGTTGGTTCCGACCCGTTCATTGCAAATCGGTGTCTGCACAGGAGGTTAGAGCGGTGCTCAGCGCCCGTAAGGCTGTGCAACAAGGGTTTATCACGCTGGAAATGTCACTGCGCGGGCTGCTGCGGAACTTTGGGCTCAAGGTTGGCACCATATCCCGCGGCAGGTTCGAACAACGTATCCGCGAACTGGCGGCGGGCAACCTGATGCTGGAAGCGGCAACCGAACCCATGCTTCGCGCGCGCTCGGCACTGCGGCGAGAGTTGGCGGGTCTTGAACGCAATGTCCGCCAACTTTCCTTGGAGGATCCGGTTTGTCGTCGGCTGATGTCGATGCCCGGGATTGGCGCCGTCGTGGCGTTGACCTATCGATCTGCTGTCGATGATCCCGACCGCTTCACGTCCTCGAAGAATGTCGGACCGTGGGTCGGCCTGACGCCGTCTCGCAACCAGTCGGGCGAGCGCGACGTCTCGGGAGGGATCACAAAGGCAGGCGACGTCAACCTTCGGCGAGCGCTGTGCCAGGCGGCAACCGTCATGATGCATCGTGGACGGGCGAACTGGCTGCGAACCTGGGCGGCAAAACTCGCGCGCCGTCGTGGTGCCAAGCGCGCGATGGTTGGGCTGGCCCGCCGCATCGCCGTAATCCTGCACCGGATGTGGAAGAATGACACCGACTTCCATTTTGACATTCGTGTGCTTCATGCCGGCTGAAGACACAGATTCCAGACTGCTGCCCGCCTGATCGCGGGCCTTTGAGGTCCCCACGGGACGCGGTTCCGGTGATGCCGTGCTCAGGACTGATGCCGATCCTATCGAGCACGCCAATGAGATGGGCACATCGGAATTGCATTGAACCAGCATCATGTTGGCAGTCACAGCGCTGACCACGGACCGAAGCATGCACCCGGGTCGATCTCAGGCGAAGGCTGCCGAACAGGCAAGCAGACCACTTTACCAAAGAACAAGGCCGCCCGCCCCGGCGGCACATTCCGTATGCGCAAAACCGCTTGACTGGGACGACCCCGTTACCGAAGTCCTGAGCCTAGCGGAACATCTCTTCAGCGGATTTTCCCGGCCAGTCGAAGTTCTCGACGGCCCAATGGACGAAGACGCGCTTGAAGGCCATGTTCTTGGTGAGACCGATTGCCCCATGCGTTTGCGTATATTGTAAAGTCAGGAGAGCGCCACGAAGCAGCGGTGAATGCGCGAGATCGGGGTGGTCATCAGCAAGAGTGCGGAACTTGATCATGTCAGGATGCTGCCACAGGCTGCGCATGAATTCCACGAGCCCGCAGCTGTGAACGCTCCGCTTGCACAATTTTGCGCCCGCAGCGCATGGCCGGTTCGCGGGGCCATGCGGTAGCATGCCAACGTTTCGCGGAGGGGCGGCATAGGGCAGGTCGTCGTCGAACGCTTTTGCACGCCCGCCCGGTGTTTTTCATCTCAGGCCAACACGCCGGTCAGTAAAAATCCCGGCTCGGAAAGAGCTTCTTGGCCTGCTCGCGGGGATGGCGGGCGCGGCTGGCGGTGCGGCTCGGCCTCACGGTCTCCCCTGCCCTCTCGGTCTCGGCTCCGATCCGTAATGGATGCCCGATACCCGCGAGGCGATCTGACAGATCCTCGACATGCTCGGCGATCACATGGGTGACCTGTCCGTCGCGTTCGATCCTACCGGTCACGCGCAGCAGGCGACCGGCGACCACCGCGGCGCGATAGGCCTCGTAGATCCGCTTCCAGACGACGACATTGGCGGTGCCGGTCTCGTCCTCGAGGGTGAGGAAGACCACGCCCGAGGCGGTGCCTGGGCGCTGTCGGGTGATAACGAGGCCGGTCAGCACCACCCGCCCCTTGGCCGACGTCAGCCGATCCGCGGGCAGGCTTTCGGGCAGATTGGGTCGCAGGATCTCCAAAGGATGGGCGCGCAGCGACAGGCGCAGCGCGAGGTAATCCTCGATCACCTCCTGCCCCAATGTCATCCGGGGAAGTTCGACCATTGGCTCCCGTTCCCCCTCGCCGTCCATGCCGAACAGTGGCAGCGGCTTTGCTGCCTTCAGGGCCTTGGCTTGCCAGAGCGCGTCGCGCCGGCTCAGCCCGAGGTTTGCGAAGCCATCGGCCTCGGCCAACCGGTCCAGCGCATCGGGACGCAGCCCCGCCCGTCGCCAGACGCTCTCGACATCGGGATAGCCATTGCCGCGCGCCGCCGCGACCCAGATCGCATCCTCCTCGCGCATGCCCTTTACCTGTCGGAATCCGAGCCGCAGCGCATGCGTGCCGTCTGCACGTGGCTCGATCGTGCAGTCCCAGAGTGAGTCATTGACCGAAACCGGCCTGACCTCGACGCCGTGATCGCGGGCGTCCCGGACCAGCTGCGCCGGGGCATAGAAGCCCATCGGCTGGGCGTTCAAGAGCGCGCAGGTGAAGATCGCCTGATGATGGCGCTTGATCCAGGCCGAGACATAGACCAGCCGCGCGAAACTGGCGGCGTGGCTTTCGGGGAAGCCGTAGCTGCCGAAACCCTCGATCTGGGCAAAGCAGCGCGCCGCGAAATCCGCGTCATAGCCCCGCTCGAGCATGCCGCCGATAAAGCGGTCGCGAAAGCCGCCGATGGTACCCATGCGCTTGAAGGTGGCGAGCGAGCGGCGCAATCGGTCGGCCTCGGCCGGGGTGAACCCTGCCGCAACCACAGCAATCTGCATCGCCTGTTCCTGGAACAGCGGCACGCCGTAGGTGCGGCCCAGCACCTCCATCATCGCCGGGCCGAGATCCTCGACCTTCTCCCTGCCCTGCCGCCGATTGATAAAGGGATGGACCATACCGCCCTGGATCGGCCCGGGCCGGACGATGGCGACCTCGCAGACCAGATCGTAGAAGTTGCGCGGTCGCATCCGCGGCAGGAAGTTCAGCTGCGCCCGGCTCTCGACCTGAAACACCCCGATCGCATCTGCGCGGCAGAGCATGTCATAGACCTGCACGTCATTGGGCGGGATATTGGCGAGGGTCCGGTACTCGCGCCGGTGCTCTTCGATGAGGCCGAAGGCCTTGCGGATCGCAGTCAGCATGCCGAGCGCGAGGATGTCGACCTTCAATAGCCCCAGCGCATCGATGTCATCCTTGTCCCACTCGATGACGGTGCGATCTTCCATGGCGGCATTCTCGATCGGGCAGAGTTCATCGAGCCGGCCTTGGGTGATGACAAAGCCGCCGACATGCTGGCTGAGATGGCGCGGAAAGCCGATGATCTCGCCGATCAACCTGACCGCCAGCGCGACGCGCCTGTCGCCGGGATGCAGCCCGGCGTCGCGCAGCCGGTCCTCGCCCGGCGCGGCCGAGGACCAGCCCCAGATCT
>NZ_DATMFA010000079.1:0-10308 GCF_035556475.1 Paracoccus sp. (in: a-proteobacteria)
GGCTATCAGATCGTCGAGCTGCCGCTTGCCGGGATAGAGGCGCGCGCCGATTTCGTCATGGCCTGTCTGGGAGGGACGTGACCGGGCGCACCGAGGACCGGGAGCCGCATGGCCGGTGAACACCCCCCGGTTGCGCAGGAGCGTTCGATCGGAATCCCAGCTATTTCCGCAAGGCATCGATGACGATTGCGAATGCGGGCGAGTTCTGCCGGCGCGTTGGATAGTAGAGATAATAGCCCGGAAACATCGGCGACCAATCGTCCAACACCTGCACCAGCTTGCCCGCCGCCACCAGATCGGCCACCAGATTTTCCGGCACATAAGCGATCCCCAGCCCGCTCAGCGCCGCATCGACCATGGCGAGCGCGCTGTTGAAGGTCAGTTGCCCCTCGACCCGGACCCTGATCTCGCGCCCGTCCCTCTCGAACTCCCATGCGTAGAGGCCGCCGGAGCTGGTTTGGCGGTGGTTGATGCAGTGGTGGTGCACCAGATCCTGCGGCGACACCGGCACCGCTCGGGTAGCCAGATAGTCAGGCGAGGCCACCGCCACCAGCCGCCAGTCCGGCCCGATGCGCACCGCGATCATGTCCTTGTCGACGCTTTCGCCCAGCCGGACCCCCGCATCGAAACGCTCCTCGACGATGTTGCGGAAGCCGCTGTCGATGCTGAACTCGACATGGATATCGGGATATTCGCGCAGCACCGGCTTGAGCTTTGGCCAGACGATCCAGTTCAGCGCGTGATCCGACAGCGTGAGCCGCACCGAACCCGAGGGCTTGTCGCGAAAGGCCATCAGGCTGTCGACATCCGCCTCGATCTCGCGCAGGCGGGGCGCGAGGGTTTGCAGCAGACGCTCGCCCGCTTCGGTCGGCATGACGCTGCGGGTGGTGCGGTTCAGAAGGCGCAGGCCCAGCCGGGCCTCAAGCTGCTTGACCGTATGGCTCAGTGTCGATTGCGAGGTGCCGAGCCGCGCGGCCGCGCGGGTGAAGCTTGCCTCCTCGGCGACGGCCACGAACCAGAGCATGCTGGTCAGGTCCTTTCTGTCCATGGCGTCACCCCTCACTTATGTCGAAAATAGATAAGTCTATTTAGATTGCACCGTCTAAACCCGGAAAAGCCAAGAGGCTATCTTCCGCCGGTGCCGTTCGCCGCTTGGGCAATCGGTCAATTTCACAATCCCTCACAAGCACCGGAATTTTCGCCCGTGGCCCATACTTTCGACCTTGCCGCGCCTGCCTCCCGCAATCCCTGGGGCGCGGTAATCTGCCTTTCGCTGCTGACCTTCGTTCTGATCGCATCCGAGTTCGTGCCCGTCAGCCTGCTTACCCCCATCGCCCTCCAACTCTCGATCTCCGAGGGACAGGCCGGGCAGGCGATCTCGGTCTCGGGACTGTTCGCAGTTCTGACCGCGCTGTTCGGCAATGCGCTGCTGTCGCGGTTCGACCGCCGCTCGGTGGTTCTCTTTCACACCGGCATCCTCGTCGTCTCGGGGATCGCGGTGACTTTGGCGCCGAACTATCTGGTCTTCATGGTCGGCCGGGCGCTGATCGGGGTTTCGATCGGCGGGTTCTGGTCGCTTTCGGCTGCAATCCTTGCCCGTATCGTCCCCGCCCGCGACCTGCCCAAAGCCATCGCCACCTTGCAGGGCGGAGCGGCGCTGGCCACGGTGATCGCGGCACCGCTGGGCAGTTTCCTCGGCGGGCTGATCGGCTGGCGCGGGGCCTTTTCGGCGGTGATTCCGGTCGGGCTGGCAGCGATGCTCTGGCAACTCGCGGTCCTGCCGCGGATGCCGGCCGAGCGTCCGGTCGCGGTCCGCGACATGGCGGGTCTGCTGCGCAACCCGGTCTTGACCCTTGGCATGACCGCGACGGCGCTGGCCTTCATGGGGCAGTTCGCCGTCGTCACCTATCTGCGCCCCTTCCTCGAACGCGTGACCGGGCTGGAGGTGAACAGCCTTTCCGCCTTCCTGCTGATCCTGGGGATATTCGGCCTGATCGGAACCTGGCTCGCGGGGCTGATCCTGCGCCGGCATCTCGCGCCGGTTCTGATCGGGATGCCGGCGGCCCTGACGGTGATCCCGCTGCTGCTGATCCTGCTTGGCCCCTCGGCTTGGGCGGTGGCGGTGCTGCTGGCGCTATGGGGCATCTGCACCACGCCGATCCCGGTCGCCTGGGGAACATGGATGACCCGCGTAATCCCCGACGACCTCGAGGCCGGAGGCGGTCTGCAGGTGGCGCTGATCCAGTCCGCCATCACCTTCGGGGCCTTTGCCGGAGGCCTGCTTTTCGACAGCGCCGGCTGGTGGAGCCCCTTCGCCCTTGGCGCGGTCCTGTTCCTTGGCGCAACCCTTGCCGCCGCGGCCGTCGTCAACAGGAGCGCGCGATAGCGCAGGGCGGAGGACGCCCAACGCTTTCATTCCTGCGGCCGCATTGTAATATTCGCGCGGCCGGTCCCCGACCCGAAAAGGAGATACCGATGGTCGTCAAAGCCTATGGCACGCCGGCAAGCGACAAGCCGCTTGCGCCAATGAACATCACCCGCCGCGCTCCGGGCGCGCATGATGTGCAGATCGAGATCCTCTATTGCGGGATCTGCCATTCCGACCTGCATCAGGCGCGCTCCGAATGGGCCGGGACGCTTTATCCCTGTGTGCCGGGGCACGAGATCGTGGGCCGCGTCAGCGCCGTCGGCGATCACGTCGGCACCCATAAGGTCGGCGATCTGGTCGGCGTCGGCTGCATCGTCGACAGCTGCCAGCATTGCGCCGAATGCGCCGAGGGGTTGGAAAATTACTGTGACGGTATGATCGGCACCTATAACGGGCCGACGCCCGATGCCCCGGCCATACCCTAGGCGGCTATTCGCAAGAGATCGTGGTGCATGAACGCTATGTCCTGAAGATCACCCATCCCGAGGATCAGCTTGCCGCCGTCGCCCCCCTGCTCTGCGCGGGGATCACGACCTATTCGCCGCTGCGCCACTGGGGCGCCGGTTCGGGCAAGAAGGTCGGCGTGGTCGGCATCGGCGGGCTCGGGCATATGGGGATCAAGCTTGCCCATGCTTTGGGCGCCCATGTCGTGGCCTTCACCACCTCCGAAAGCAAGCGGCGCGATGCGCTGAGCCTTGGCGCGGATGAGGTCGTGGTCTCGCGCAATGCCGAAGAGATGGCGGCCCATGCCAAGAGCCTCGATTTCATCCTCAACACGGTCGCAGCCCCGCATGATCTGGACGCTTTCCTTGCGCTGCTGAAGCGCGACGGAACGATGACGCTGGTGGGCGCGCCCGCCACGCCCCATCCCTCGCCCAATGTCTTCAATCTGATCGCGAAGCGGCGCGGCATCGCCGGCTCGATGATCGGCGGCATCCCCGAGACCCAGGAGATGCTGGATTTCTGCGCCCGGCACGGCATCACCGCCGATATCGAGGTGATCCGCGCTGACGCGATCGAGCCCGCCTATGAGCGGATGCTCAAGGGCGACGTGAAGTACCGCTTCGTCATGGACATCGCCACGATGTGAGTTCGGAGGCGGTCCCGCCCATTTTGCGGTTCTGCCCTCGAACCGGCGCATAGTTCGCTGTTCATGCAGGCGGCAACAAACCTCGCGGCGCTATATCGGAATTGCAGGGCGCGGAAGGCCTGCTTCAAATCGGGAGAGACGGATGTTCGGACCATATCTGCGGCGTTGGAGTCTGGTCGCAGATGGTGAGCCGATCGCCACTCCCGCCGCCCGGCTTCTGCCTGTGCGGGGGGAGAGCGGGCCGGCGATGCTGAAGCTGTCCTCCAACCCTGATCAGCAGCGTGGGGCGGCGCTGATGGAATGGTGGAACGGAGAGGGGGCAGCAAAGGTTCTGGCCCGAGAGGATGCGGCCCTCCTCATGCAGCGCGCGACTGGAAGCGGGTCTCTGGCGGACATGGCCCGGAACGGGGAGGATGATCAGGCCTGCCGCATCCTTTGCGCCACCGCCGCCCGGTTGCATCGGAAAAGACCCGGACACCCGCCGCCCGAACTGGTCCCGCTGCCGCTGTGGTTTCGCGAACTCGAGCCGGCCGCGGCGACGCATGGGGGGATATTGGCGCTCAGCCTTGAGACAGCACATGCGCTGCTGGCCGATCCGGTCGAGCAGGTGGTGCTCCACGGCGATCTGCACCACGAGAACGTCATGGATTTTGGCCCGCGCGGTTGGCTCGCCATCGACCCGCATGGTCTGATTGGCGAGCGGGGCTTTGATTTCGCGAATATCTTCACCAATCCCGACCTGAGCGATCCAACCCGACCGGTCGCCACATTGCCAGGGCGCTTTCATCGCCGCCTCGAGGTGGTGGCGGAGGCGGCGGGCATGGAGCGGCGCCGCCTGCTGCGATGGATCCTTGCATGGACCGGGCTGTCGGCGGCATGGTTTCTTGAAGATGCTGATCCTCTGGTCGAGGTGGATCTGACAATCGCCGCGCTTGCCGCCGCGGAACTTGCCCGCTGAGGGGTGGCGGCTGGCGACGGCCTTCAAGCTCGAAGGACTGCGCAGGAGCGGGCTGCCTGCCGTGCCGGAGCCTGACGAGGCTCTCCGTCACCCTCTTGCAAACTTCACACTTCCCGGCATGATCGCTACTCTCGGAAGGTGAACGGCCGGGGGCGAACCGCCCCCACGCTTGTATCCGGCGCACATGCGCTCACGGTCTCAGGAGGGAAGAGCCAACTTGCGAATTTCGATCACATTTGGCCCGGCCTTTGATCTCAGCACGGCTGTCCGCAGGGGCATCGAAAACGCGGTTCTCACGCCATCCGAGGCGGAAACTGCGGTCTGGCTTGGGGATCGGCTGACCTATCGAACCCAGCGCCCGCCGGAAGAGATGTTGGCCGACTGGGAAGCGCATGGCTATGCCCGCGACGATTTTCTCAGCGTGGAGACCGGGCCATGGGTCGAGCGGCAGGATAACCCGACCTGGTCAGGCCGGAAAGGGCGCATTCATCGGCAGTGATCGGCTCTCTACCTTGCGGGAGAGGGGACGGCATCAGTTCCGGGCGCTGTGTTCGAGAAAGCTTCGCAGTCTTGGCGCCGTGAGGTCGAGGAAGGCCCGCTGCCGGTGATCGCCGAGGGCGTGAATGTCCCGATCCCCTCCGCCGGGCTGCTGGTCGGCGCCTATGCCGATTGGTCGCTGGCCGGCGCGACGGCGATCTTCCTTGCGACGCTTTCGTTGGTGATGATCGCCTCGCCGCTGCTGCTGGGCAGCCCTGTCGGCGCTGCCATCACTCTGCTGGTCTGGGGCGGGCTTGGCTATGCCGCTGTTCCTGTCGCGGGCGGATTGACCGCGGCCGTCGGTCTGGCGCTGGTCTGGCTGGGGCGTCAGCGCACCGCCAGCCAGATGGTGGCCCGCCAGTCCTGAGGCGGTCGCCGCGCCGCGCGTGGCCTTGGCTTGCCCCCCCTACGCGGTCTTGAGTTCTCCAAGGCCGGGTTCGGGGGGCAGGTCGATCTTGCCGACCTTCACGGGGTCGAGACGTCCGGTCGAGCGTGCAATCGCCCGCGACAGCCGCGCGATTTCGTTGAACTGTTCGATACTGTTGCTTGCCAGACGAAAATTCCTAACATCCTCGCGGCTGCGCAGCGGCGTTCCGACCATAAGCTGCTCGCTTGCGGATACGGCAAGGGTATCGGTCTCGCGCTTGTCGGCGATGATCGCCTTCGCGATCTCATCATCCGGCTGGCCGACAAGCTGGATCGCGCGTTCCAGATTGGCGACCACCTTCTCGATGAAGCGCAGGCTCGTGTCGCTTTGCAGATAGGCCGGATGGGCGATTGCACCATGCTGGCGGTCGCGCACCGCCTTCAGGTTGATCGCCGCCACCTCTCGAACCTCCTCCAGACGCATGACGATCTGCGCCAGATCGACAATCTGTTGGCCCTCCCGCTCGTCCCGGGTGTCCTCGGAAAGCCGGCCGATATATTCGAGGATCGCGGTCGAGAGCTGGTCGGGCACTTCCTCATCATGCAGCGCGTGGCCTCTGGAATCGGGCTTTTGCGCGCCGGTTGCGACTTCCGCGCCATGCTGCACGAGGTTCAGGTTTTCGCGCCCGACGCGCAGCAGCTCAAGCTGGACGCGGGCGATCCCCAGCGCGGGAACGTCGAGAAGCTTGGGGTCGAGATAACGCGGCGTGCCGGACGTATCGGCATGGGGCCCGGGACGGGAGGGAACGATCCAGCGGGCGATCCGCGCCAAGGGCTCGCTGAACCAGATCAGCACGACGGTATTGGTGACGCTGAAGATCGTATGGGCATTCGCGACCTGCCGCGGCGTCTCGGCCGCGAGTTGGGCGAGGCCCGAGAGTTCGGGTGCCGAGGGCGAGACCCAGCGCACAAGATCGGCGAATTGCGGGATGACGAGGGCGAAGGCGATCACGCCAAGGACGTTGAACAGCAGATGGACCACCGCGACCTGCACCGCCTCGGCCGATTTCCCGATCCCGGACAGCAATGCGGTGCCGCAGGTGCCGACATTGGCGCCGAGAACCAGTGCGATCGCTGTCTCCAGCGGGATCAGCCCCTCGCCCGCCAGCGCGATGACGATGGCGAGCGTGGCGGCCGAGCTTTGGACGATCGCCGTGAAGGCCGCCCCGATCAGGATGCCCAGCAGCGGATGGCTGAGGTTATACATGGCCTCGATGAAGGGCTGAAAGGTCCGCAATGGCCTTGTCGCGTCGCCCATCGTTTCGATCCCGAGAAACAGCAGGCCGAAGCCAAGCACGATTCCGCCCAGTTGCTGAAGCGTTTCGCGCCGCGCAAAGGCATGGAGCGTAAAGCCCACCGCCATCAGGAATGGCGCGAGCCCCGACAGGTCGAACGCGATGAGCTGCGCGGTCAGCGTCGAGCCGATATTGGCCCCCATGATCATCGGGATCGACTGGGCAAGCGTCATCAGACCGGCCGACACGAAGCCGACAAGCAGCACGGTGGTGATCGTCGATGAGTTCAGGAGCGCCGTGACCCCGGCCCCCGCCAGAACGCCACGCAGCTTGCTTGCCGTAAGCGTCGCGAGGAGCGCCTGCATCCGCGTGCCAGCGACCGATTTCAGCCCTGTGGACATCAGTTCCAGCCCAAAAAGGAAAAGGGCAAGTCCACCAATCAATTGACCGAGGACATCTATCAGGTTGGGCATGATCGTCACGCTTGAGGCCGGTTCTTTGGCAAAAGAAAGCCGCCGCTCAGCGTTATGCAAGCACTATCGGCGTGGCCAAGGCGATCTCTTCGATCGGACAAGGGACGCCCGCCAAGGGGGCATAGCCCTGCAGGACTGCCCCGGATCAATCCCCGAGAGGGCCCGGCAGGGGATAGGAAACGATCAGGTCGAGGGGGGCATCCCCCAATTGTCGAATGCCGACAGTCTCGCCGGAATAAAGATAGGCCATCATGCCGGCGCCGAGGATCGAACTGCGCCCGTCCGCCTCGACCTCGCCCTTGCCGGACAGGACATAATAGACCTCGTCGTGGTCGATGAGGTGAAGGCCGATGGCGGCGTCAGGATGCAATGTCCTGCGCCGGAACTCCATGCTGCGTCGCGGAACCTCTGCCGTCAGGCGATAGGCCGTGGACATGCCGATGCGGCCATGCGGAACGGGTTCGTCCTTTCGGACGTCGGTTTCGTCGACGATTTCCATATTGTCCCCCATGCTTTGCCGCGGGCAGCATAGAGAGGGTTCGCGGCATGGGACAGGGTGGCTTCGCGCCGCCCATCGGAAATAACCCCGCAAAACCCCCGCCCCGGCGGGACCGGAACGGGGGAGGGGAACGCGCCGCCTCTTGCAGCGCGGCGCTGCTTTCAGAACCGGATAGCTGAAATCCGATCTGCCGTCCTACCGCACGACATAGATGATCTTGCGGGTTTGCGGCTCGACGATGACCGGCTGCTCCTGCACATAGACATATTGGTATTGCGAATCCGGTATTTGCTGCAGCTGGACGCTGCTTGGCACGGCCGCGCCGACTGACAGGTCGTCCAGCGTCACGGACTGGATCTTGTTTTCCAGCACATAGGTGCGGGTTTCCGGCGGGACAGAGGCGTCCTCGGTCACATCGCCGACAACGGCACCGGCGAGGCCACCGACCGCGGCACCAACCGGACCGCCAACGATGCCGCCCGCAACCGCACCTGTGGTTGCGCCGCCAACCGCGCCGCCTCCGGTCGTGTCGGGGTCCGTCTGCACCTGGGTCGCCTGGGCAGGAGGCTGCGTGACGATCGTGGTCTGCGCGACGCCCGCGCTGGTCCCGAGGACGAGGACGGCGGAGGTCAGGACAAGTACGTTCTTCATTGTTCTTCTCCCTTTCAATGTGGGACGAAAAACCCGGAAGGGCGAGGGATGTTCCTGTTGTCACCGGCTAGTGAGCGGGCGTAATCGCCCGTGAACGCCCCGGATCATCGACCGCGGTTCGGGCGGCTCTGGTCGACCGACCATCCGTAGGAGGGGCGCGCCGATCGCCTGCGGGATTATTCGGGTCGGATCAGCGGCAGCCCCGAGAGGGGGTCGTATCGCTTGCGAAGATGACGAGGCGACTCGGTCAGGATGATCTCGAGCGTTGGCCTGACCATACCGCGCTGCAGATGGCCCGCCAGCGCGCTGCCGTCGCGCCGCCCGAGGACCGCGTGGACGTGGATCGCGGGCTGGCCGTCCGGGCCCGAGGCAATGTCTCCGGTCAGCGAGGCAACCTCGGTCTGTTCCTCGACCTCGATCGGCAGATAGGTTTTGGAAGCCCAGTCGAAAAAGGCCAGCGTCGCCAACTGGAACGCGCCGATTGCCTTGAAACTCGCCGCAGAAAGACCCTGTTGGCGGGCAAACTGCCCAAGAGAGGCCATGACCTCATCCCCGGTCTCGAGGATCAGGGCATAGGTCTTCTGGCCATCGGCATCGTGCAGAAGCTTGGTTTGCATATGAACACCTCCTCTGCGGGAACGGTCGGAGGATCAGGATGTTCCCAGAGGGGCGGGACTGTTTCCCAGTGCAGAAGCGATCGCCAGGCGTGCACCCGCAGGGAGCCGAGATCGTAGGAGGTCAGGCTGGCCTCTGCGGAGCGGACGGGACTGGCGCGAGGATCTTGGGTGTGGACTCGTCCCTCCGGCACGGCAGATAGCCAAGCCAGACCGCGCAGTGTGTGGCCATAATTGCCCGAGGTTGGGAAGCCGACGATTTTGCCGTCATGCAGGACAGGCGCGTGATGAAACAGCAGCGGTTCGGGATCATGCTGCCGGCACTGGATGAGGCCGCGCGTAAGCCCGGCCTTGCGCTTCCGCAGCACCGACGCGCGGCCGATGAAATCGCCCTTGCCGGTCCTGACCGCAAAGCCCAAGAGGCGATGCCGATGGAATTGTAGCCCGCCGCAGCCCCCTCAATTCCGGGGCCTCGCCGAGGTAATAGCGGTCGTCGGGGGTGAAGCTCTCGGGGCCGTTGAAGAAGATGTGGATTCCCGCTTCGGCCGGCAGCGACATTCGGGCCACGGCCTTCTCGAGGATGGGTTCGAAATGGTCGAAATCCTCGGGGACGCCCGAAGGCTTGGCGTTGGCCTCGAAAGCGCCAAGCAGGATGTTGCCGGAATCCTCCTTGTCATAGGCACGGTTGGCTGAGCCAGGTGAAACGCGGCCAGATGACACCGTCGGTCCATAACCTGGGCCAGCTTTCGGACTGCCCGGGGGAAATAGCAGCTTTTTCCGCTGCTCCTCAGCTCGGGCGCCGCAAAAAAGGGGCTGGTGCTGCGCGCGGCGGATCGTCTCTCTATCGGTTTGCAGGAAAGCGGTCCTGTCGAGGAGTTGCCCTTGCCGACGCTCAGGCTTTCCGTGAGGGTGCGGGGGCTCTGCCCCCGATCCCTTTGGGATCTCCCCCGGAGTATTTGTTGAACAGAGAAGCTCAGAGTTTGGCGCTGAGTTCGGGGACGAGGGTGAAGAGGTCTCCGACGAGGCCATAGTCGGCGATCTGGAAGATCGGGGCTTCCTCGTCCTTGTTGATGGCGACGATGACCTTCGAATCCTTCATCCCCGCAAGGTGCTGGATCGCGCCGGAGATGCCGACCGCGACGTAAAGCTCGGGTGCCACCACCTTGCCGGTCTGGCCAACCTGCCAGTCGTTCGGGGCATAGCCACTGTCCACCGCCGCGCGCGAGGCGCCGACCGCGGCGCCGAGCTTGTCGGCCAGCGTCTCGATGATCGCGAAGTTCTCTTTCGAGGCGAGGCCGCGGCCGCCCGAGACCACGCGTTTGGCCGAGGTCAGTTCCGGGCGGTCGCTTTCGGCAACCTCGTCCGAGAGCCAGGCGGAAAGCGCCGGGTCCGCCGCC
>NZ_DATMFA010000080.1:0-30305 GCF_035556475.1 Paracoccus sp. (in: a-proteobacteria)
CGAGATATTCACCGCGGCCTCCGATCTCGAGGCGGCCTATGTCCAGATGGGTTATGTGCTCTCGCGCGTGGTCATTCCCGCCCAGACCCTCGAGGATGGGGGCGCGCTGCGGATCACCGTCGTCAACGGCTATGTCGAGAAGGTCGATGCCAGCGCCGCGCCCCCGGATCTGCGCGCGCGGCTGGAGCGGACGACTGCGCCGCTGGTCGACCAACCCTCGCTGCGGCTTCCCGATATCGAGCGTCGCCTGCTGCTGGCGGGCGACATGTTCGGGGTCGCGCTTGGCTCTGCTCTCGCGACCGGTTCGCAACCCGGCGGCACCGTCGTGATCCTGAACCCCCAGTTCCGCTCGGTCACCGGGTTTGTCGGGCTGGACAACACCTTCTCGGATGAGCTGGGCGAGTGGAACCTCAGCGGCGGGGTCGAGTTCAACGACCAGTTCGGTCTGGGCGAGGTGATCTATCTGCGCGCCTCGGGCCATCCGCAACTGGGTTCGGACGGCTATTTCGGCGACGATCCCAAGCTGCGGACCATTGCCGGGGGGGCCATCTTTCCGCTGGGCTATAACGGCCTGACCTTCGGGATCGAGGCGGCAAATTCCAAGACCGGGCCGGAAACCAATGCGATCGCCACGCCCTCGGATTTCAGCCGCGTGTCGCTGCGGCTGTTCTATCCCGTCGTGCGGACGGTCAAGCGCAATATCTCGGTCACCGGCGCGCTGGACATCCAGAGCGACGATCAGGATCTCGACACCGCTGCCGGGGGTTTTGGCCTTTACAAGGACCGCACGCGCGTCCTGCGCCTCACGGGGGACGGGGCGTGGCAGATTTCCGACAATGCCGGCCTGCGCATGGCCGCGGTCCTGTCGGTGGGGATCGACGGGCTGGGCGCCCGATCGGCCGATGACGCCACGCCCGAGCTGCCGCTGTCGCGCGAAGGCGCGGATGCCGATTTCCAGAAGCTCGAGTTTTCGTTCCGCTACGACCGCAGCTTCCAACAGGACTGGGGCTTGTCGCTTGCCGGTCAGGCCCAGACCTCGTTCGGCAAGCCGATGCTCTCCAGCGAGCAGTTCGGCATCGCCTCCTCCGAGGGTCTGTCGGCCTTCGATCTGGGCAGCATCACCGGCGATTCCGGCTGGTTCCTGCGCGGCGAGGTCGCGCGCAACTTCACCACGCAGGGCTTTGGCCGCCCGATACAGGTCAGCCCCTATCTTGCGGCGGCGGTCGGCTCGGTCCGACTGGAACAGCCCTCCTCGCTCGAGGAGGCGCGCGTTGATGCCAATACCTTCGGCATCGGCGTGGACCTGCGGATGATCCGCGACCCGAACTATTCCTCCGCAGTTGTCAGGCTGGAATACGGCAAAGGGAACAGGGACGATGGCAACAGGGACGAAGAACGCTTCACGATCGTCAGCTCATATCGTTTCTAGCCGCCGCCTGTGGGCGGCGCTGCTGGCAGGCAGCGCGCTGGCGCTGCCGGGCGCGCTCATGGCCCAGACCTTGCCCGGCGGCGGGCATGAGGTCGCCGCGGGATCGGCCAGCGTCACCCAGAGCGGCCCGCGCATGCGCATCAACCAGAACAGCAACCGCGCCATCATCAACTGGGGAAGTTTCAGCATCGGGAATGGCGCGTCGGTCCAGGTCAACCAGCCCGGCCGCAACTCCGCCCTCCTGAACCGCGTCACCGGCGACAGCCCCTCGCGCATCGACGGGCGCCTCGGCGCGAATGGACAGGTCTTTATCGTGAACAGGAACGGGATCGTGGTGGGATCTCAGGGACGGATCGCGACGGCGGGCTTCGTCGGCTCGACCCTGGACATCGCGGATTCCGACTTCATGGCCGGCAGGCTGCGCTTTTCCGGCGACGACCCTGCCCCGGTTGCGAATGCCGGGCGCATCGACATCATTCCCGGCGGATATGCCGCACTTCTGGGCGGACAGGTCAGCAATACCGGCACGATCACCGTGCCCCTCGGCCGGGCCGGGCTGGGCGCGGCCGAGCGGGTGACGCTGAACCTCTCGGGCGACGACTTCCTGTCGGTGGCGCTGCCGCCCGACAAGGGCGCCAGTATCGAGCATACCGGCCGCATCTCGGCCGATGGCGGCGCGATCGAGATGAAGGCCGCCGCCGCGCGCAATGCGGCGCGCCGGACCATCAACCTTTCCGGCGTGGTCGAGGCGCGCAGCGTCTCGGGTCGCTCCGGCCGCGTCGTTCTGGGCGGCGGCGAGGGTGGGAAGGTCCGCGTCACCGGTCGCGTCGATGCGCGGGGTGGCGTGCGCGTCCCTACGGTGATCCGCGCGGCCCGACCGGAGGCCCGGCCCGCGCGTGGGGGCGAGATCACGATCACCGGCGACCAGATCGAGCTGGTGGGCGCCGATCTGGATGCCAGTGGTACCGGCGGCGGCGGCCTGATCCGCGTCGGAGGCGGCTACAAGGGCGGCGGACCATTGCAGCGCGCCAGCTACAACCTGATCGACGCGGGAACACGGATCGCGGCGGACGGGATCGGCGATGCCGATGGCGGGCGCGTCATCCTGTGGTCTGACCTGCTGACCGAGTTCGACGGCGGCGTCTCGGTCCGCGGCGGAGCCCATGGCGGCGATGGCGGCTTTACCGAGATTTCCGGGGGCCGCGATCTTGCGCTGCGCAGCTCAGACATCCGGCTGGACGCGCCGCGCGGCAGGCCGGGGACCGCGCTTTTCGACCCGCAGGACATCACCGTCGTCGCAGAACCGTCCGAGGATCCGTCCGAGCTTCTGGTGACGACCTTCTACGAGATCGTCGAAGCGCCCGGAGACCATATCTTCACCACCGCCGATGACAGCATTCCGGGCGGCGATGCCGGCAATATCACCTTCGCGACGCCGATTTCCTTCACGCTGACCAGCGGCGAGGGGGGGGATTCGAGCGTGACGTTCATCGCCGATAACGACATCATCTTTCAACAGCCCTTCAGCTGGAGCGGCCCGGGCAGCCTGTCCTTTTCGGCCGATGCGGATATCGTCGTCAACGGCCCGGTAAGCTGGACCGGCAGCAGCGCCCTGTCGATGACCGCCGGATCCGGCATTGCGCTGAACGCGGCGCTGGCCGGGCCGGGGGGTGCGCTGACGCTGCAAGCGCCCGAGATTGCGGCCGGCGGCCGCGTCAACGTGGACAGCTTCCGCCTGACTGGCGCCTCGCAATGGATGCAGAACACCGCCACCCTGCCCGCATTCTTCGCGCGCGACTTCGCGATCGGGGCGGATGCGGGCTTTCTGCGCGCGCGCGGCGGCGCAGGCACGACCGACAACCGCTATGTCATCACCGACGTCTACGGGCTGCAGGGCATCGGCTCGGAAGGGTTTGAGGCCGCGCATTACGCCTTGGGCAGCAATATCGCGGCCGCGGGCACCGCCGAATGGCGGCTCGGCGCGGGCTTCAACCCGATCGGAACCCTCGACGAACCCTTCACCGGCAGCCTGAATGGGGCCGGCCCCGGCGGCCCGCGCACCATCTCGGGGCTGACGCAAAGCTTTCCGGGTCTCCGGGGCGGGCTTTTCGGGATGATTCAGGGCGCGACTCTCAGCAACCTGCGACTTACGGGCGTCAGCATCGACGCGTCGGGTGCCGGGGCCACTGGCGGACTGGTCGGCCGTGCGCTGGCCGGTGCCGGATCGAACGTCATCAGCAATGTCCAGGTCTCAGGCGCGATCGAGGCCACCAGGGGCGAGGATGCAATCGTCGGCGGGATGTATGGGGGCATCATCGGCCAGTTCACCGATGGAACGATCACGAACACGGATTCCCGCGTCACGCTGAGTTTCGACGGCTTCGCCGATGGCGCGGACGACATGATCCATGTCGGCGGCATCGCCGGGCGGCTCTCGGGCAACTCGACCATCGCGAGCAGCAACTATATCGGGACCATCACCTCGGATTTCGGGGGCAGCGAGTTCAGCGAGGGGGGCACGCCCGCGCCCAACCGCATCGGTGGCATCGCGGGACAGACGACCCTGACCGACGCGATCAGGGACACGACCGCCACGCCGACCATCACGCAGACCGGGTCGGGAAGCTGGATCATCGGCGGCATCGTCGGCCAGAATTCCGGCACGCTGACGAGGGTGAGGAGCGCCGGCTCGATTTCGTTCGACAGCCCCGACGAATTTTTCGGCACCCGGATCAGCGCGATTGGCGGGCTGACCGGCACCAATATCCGCGGGATCACCCGCAGCAGTTCCAGCACCGCGATTGATGTGGATACCGCCGGCTCGGTCGCGGTGGGGGGGCTGATGGGCGCGAATTCCGGTCAGGTCGAGACCTCCTTCGCGACGGGCGACGTGACCGTCAACCTGTCGAGCCCCGGTGAAACGACCAGCCTTGCCGTGGTCGGCGGGCTGGCCGGATACAGCGACAACGCCTTGCGTTATGTCTTCGGCACGAATGACGTCACCGTCACCGGCTCGGGCCAGTTCTTCATCGGCGGCAGCATCGGCCAGAACGCGGGGGCCTTGCGCTTTGCCCGCGCCTCTGGCGCGCTGGAGGCCGGGATCGACAGCCCGAACGGCACCCCCTCCTCTCTTGGCGGGCTTGTCGGCAGGAACTCCGGTCAGATCACCGATGCTTATTCGCTGGCCAGCGTCAGCTATGGTGGCGGCGCCCCGGCGGCGGTCGGCGGGCTGGTGGGCCACAATAACGGCTGGATCACCCGCACCTTTGCCGCAGGACCGGTCGCAGCCACAGGAGGGGAAGGGCTGCAGGTCGGAGGATCGGTCGGCGCGAATGGCATTGAAGGGAACGCGCCATTCTCGTTCTGGGATGTCACGGCCACGGGGCAAGCGACATCGGCCAGCGGCACCGGCCTCACCACCGCCCAGTTGCAGAACGATACCGCAGGCTTCCTGCGCCGGGCCTCAGCATGGAACTTCCAGACCACCTGGGCACCGGGCGGAGATGGCGATTATCCACAGCTCTACAGCCTCGACGCGGTTCTCTGGGCCGTTCCCGACGATCTGAGGGTGACCTATGGCGATGCCCGGCCGGTTCCCGGCGGCACCGTCTACGGCCTCGGGCGCTATCTCTTCGGGGCCGCTGGTGACATCCCCTCGACCACCGGGATTTTCAGCCTGCCGGGATCGCCGCGCAATGCGGGCAGCTATGATGTCCTGACCGCAGGTTCCGTCACCTCGCCCGCAGGCAGGCGCTATGACATCGTAAGTTCGGACGCGACGCTGACGATCGACCGGGCGCCACTGACGATCACGATCGGAGATCTAAAGAAAATCTATGGGGATACGCTCGATCTCTCGAATATCGAAGGGATCGTCAGCGGGCTGCGCTATGATGACGAACTGGCCGCGTTCGTGCTGTCGAGCGACGGCGCGCCTGCCCGTGCCTGGGTCACGGGCTCTCCCTATGACATCACGGGTTCGGGGGCTGTCGTCAGGGGTAATGGAAGGAACGCGACCTCGAATTACACCATCACCTACAATACGGGATCGCTGACCGTGCTGCCGCGCCCGATCACCGTCGACGTGCTGGACGAAGCCATCTTCACCGGAGAGACGCCAACCTTCCGCTGGCGGCTTGCCGATGGAACATTGGTGAACGGGGACCGCGTCACCGGCCTTGATTTCCACAGCGACGGCAATCAGGACAGCCCGCCCGGCCGCTATGTGGTGACGGCCTCGGACCTCGCGATGACGGACGGGGCCGAGGTGAATTACGCCATCGACTACACGCCCGGCACCCTCGCAATGCTGCCGCGCGCGCTCCCTCCCCATCCCTATGAAGGGGAGTCCGAGAACGTCGATCCCGTCCCGAACCCCCGCGACTTGACCGAGATCCTGATCCCGGCAACCCTGACCGGTCTGACCGGCCTTGGCGACCCCGGCGCGCGGCAGGCACCGGGCGTCGCCGAGGACGAGGAACTCATGCGGCTCGCCTCCATCTCGCAGGAGATTTCGCTGGAGATCGAGAATTGCAGCCAGCACGAGGGGCAGACCGAGGACATGCTGGCCTGCCTTTCGCGCGCATTGAGCCGCTATTCCTCAGCGCTGGACCAGCTTTCGACCGATCTGCCACCCTCGATGCAGACGGTCTCGGCGATCCTGCGCGAGGCCAGCACCGAGATCGGCCGGTCCAGCAACCGCGCCCGCGACCGCCTGCGGAATGCAACGACCGAGACCGAGCGGGAGAGCATCCGCCGCGAGGCCCTGACCGAGGCGAGCCGCGCCATGTCCTCGGCCAAGGCCCAGATCGTCAAGCAGATCGAACTGCTGCGCGTCGAAGATCCCGAACTGGTCCGCGCCCATGCGCGCCAGGAGAACCTGATCCTTGCCACCGTGGACAAGGCCGATGACATGCTGGTCCGTGCGGTCGGCCTCTAGGTCCGGGGCCGTCGGCATCGCCCTGCTGCTGGTGATGCTGCTTGGCGGTGGGTTTCCGGCGCGCGCGCTGGCAGCCGAACGGCTTGCGCTGATCATCGGCAATGCGAGCTATGACACGATCGGCAGCCTCGACAATCCGGCGAATGATGCCAATGATATGGCCGTGGCCCTGACCGGCCTTGGCTTTCGCGTCACGCTGGGGATCGACCGCAGCCGTGCCGAGATGCTCGAGATGATCTCGCGCTTTGGCGTGGATGCGAAATCCGCGGATGTGGCGCTGTTCTATTATGCCGGCCACGCCTTCCAGATCTCGGACAAGAACTACCTGCTGCCAAGCGATTTCCGGCCCGCCACGCGCGAGGAGGCGACGGCGGCATCGGTCTCGCTCGACGCGGCACTGAACGCGCTGGCCGCCGCGCCGGGGTTGAAGATCGTGATGCTCGATGCCTGCCGCGACAACCGCAACCGCATCCCCGGCGGCGATGACGGCCTTGCCCGCGTCGGCAGCGCGGCGGATTTCCTGATCGCCTATGCCACGCAGCCGGGCGCGGTCGCCTCGGACGGCGGCGGCCGGAACGGCACCTTCACCGGGGCGCTGCTGAACCATATCCGCACCCCGTCCCAGGATATTTCCGAAATGATGATCGCTGTGCGCAAGGACGTAATCGCGCAAAGCGGCGGCCAGCAGATCCCGTGGGAAAGCTCGTCCCTGACGCGACGGTTCTTCTTCGACGACGGCCCGCCCACGGCTTCGCCCGATACGATGTTCTATCAGGTCGCGGTGCGCGGCGGCGATCCCAGCCTGCTGCGGCTTTATCTTCAGCGTTATCCCGACGGCGCGCATGTCAGCGATGTGCTGGCCTTGCTGACGGGTGGAGAGAATGGCGACACCTATCTGCGGAGCGCCGGCCCCGATGACGACCACGGCGAGCAATTGTGGCAACTGGCCCAACGCAGCAAGCTGCGCCCTCTGTTCGAGAGCTATCTGAAATCCTATCCGCGGGGGCCTCATGTCGATGCGGCCCGCCAGCTTCTAGCGGAACTGCCAAGCGACGCCGATCTGGGCGCGGCGCGGCGCTGCGAATTGCTGGCGAACCATCCCCGCGACGGGACCGAGACCACGCCCGGCGTCTCGTTCGAGCTTCTGGGCCGCAACTCTGTCGAGGCGATCCGCAATTGTGAAGAAGCGGCCCGCCTCAACCCCCGGCAGGCGCGCTATGTCGCTCTGCTGGCCCGCGCCTATGCCGCCTCCGGGTTGCGCGAAAAGGCGATCGCGCTTTACGAGGATGCGGCCGCGCGCGGCGACCTGCGCGCCATGGTCAGCCTTGCCCTGCTGAAGGAGGCCGGGGACGGAACCCCGAAAGACCCGGCAGGCGCGCTTGCGCTTTACGAAAAGGCGGCGGAAGGCGGCAGCGCCGATGCCGCGATCAACCTTGCCGTGACGCTGCTTGGCCCGGATCAGGATGAGCAAAGCCGCGCGCGCGGTATTGCCCTGATGCGCAAGGCATCCGAGGGCGGCGCGGGCATCGCCACTTTCAACCTCGGCGTTCTGGCCCGCGACGGGAAGTTCGGCGACCCGGTCGATGCGCGGGCGCTGTTCGAGCGCGCCGCGCGCGAGGGCGAGCCGCGCGCTCATCGCGCGGCGGCGGTGCTTCTGGACGAGGGCCGCGGCGGCGACCCAGACCCCTCCGCCGCCGCCATCCAGTTGCTTCTGGGCGTCGCGTCAGACGGAGGAGAGTTGCTGGGCGAGCTGACCGACCATGCCGACAACTGGAACCCCCGCACATTGCGGGCGCTGCAGGGACGCCTCGCCATCACCGGCCTCTATCACGGCGCGACCGACGGGGTGCCGGGTCCGGCGACGCGAAAGGCCCTCGAGGATTGGCGGAATGGCGGGTTCGACGCCGCGGCCCTTGCAAGTCTGGTGCCCGCCCCACCCTCCGATTGATCTCAGCCCTCGGCCGGGTGCGAGAGCAGATAGCTCGCCTCGCCCTTGTCGAAGCCGTGGATCCTTTCGCCCCGGGCAAAGGCCGCGGTCAGCACCTCGCGCAACTCAAGCCGCGCGGCGAGCGCCGCATCGGGATCGGTCGCGAGAAGCTGGTCTATATCGGCGGGAATGCGGACACGCCCGGTAACCGGCGCCGCTTCCCAGTGTCTTGCCACCCCCTCGGCCCTCGCCACGACCTCGGGACGGTCCAGATGCCAGTCGATCAGCAGGCGGTCCGAGGGCAGACCCAGATTTATTCCCTGCATATTGCCGTAGTAATTTTCGAGATAAGTCACGGAAGTCCCGCCAAGAACATGGATATTCAGGCTGGCATTGACCGTGCGCAGCGGATCGAAGGTCCAGCGCACCCGGTTGACCCCACGCGCAAGGCACCATTCGCGCTGGAACCATTTCAGGCGCGGCGCCAGCCCCAATCCGCGCGCCTGCGGCAAGACCCCCAGCCGATGCGAATGTTGGAGTCCCGGCGTCGCACCCGGAAAGGCAAACAGGAACCCCAGCATCCGCCCATCCGCGAACGCGCCCGCGACAAGCCCGCCCTCATGCTGGATAGCAAGCATCAGGTCGGCATTGTCGGCCGGATCGTCCTGTCCCCAGACCGCACGCTGGAAATCCTCGGTCGCCTTCAGTTCCGCAAGCGATGTCAGCTCGCGCAGCGTCACCTCGGTCATGGCCGGAAATCCATCCGCTCGCCCGTCACTGTGTCGAGATAGGCGCGGTCCAGCGTGACGCCCAGCCCCGGCCCATGCAGGGGAGGCGGCATCAATCCGTCCGAAGATTCCAACTTTTGCTCGATAATATCCCTTTTGAAATAACGGCTTGCTGATGATGTATCACCCGGTTTCGAGAAGTTCGGCAGGGTGGCGAGATGGATGTTATGCGCGCGCCCGACCCCGGATTCCAACATGCCGCCGCACCAGACCGGCACGTCGAAGGCCGCGCACAGATCATGGATCGCGCGGGCCGAGGCGAAGCCGCCGACGCGCCCGACCTTGATGTTGATGACCCGTCCCGCCCCCGCGACCAGCGCCTTGCGCGCATCGGTGGCCGAACGGATGCTCTCGTCAAGGCAGATCGCCGTCACGATCTGGCGCTGCACCTGCGCATGGTCATGGATGTCGTCGAAGGCCAAGGGCTGCTCGATATAGTCGAGCGCGAAGGCGTCCATAGCCTTCAGCAACGGCAGATCATCGAGCCGGTAATCGGTATTCGCGTCCACGGTCAGCTTGATCGCCGGAAATTCCTTGCGCACCGCGGCGAGGAGGCCCAGATCATGGCCGCGCCGGACCTTCAGCTTGACGCGGCGATAGCCGGCCTTGACCGCGACGGCGACGCGGTCAAGCGTCGTCGGGATATCGGCGATGCCAAGGCTGACCCCAACCTCGACCTCTGAGCGGGTGCCGCCAAGGGCCGATGCCAGCGGAATGTTCAGCGCCTTGGACCACAGATCCCAGACCGCCATTTCGACCATCGCCTTGGCCATCCTGTGCCCGCGCCACGGATCGAGAATCGCGGCAAGCTCGGCCGGGCTGGCAAAGCGTTGGCCCAGAATGCGCGGCAGAACCGCCTCTGCCAGAAAGGCCAGCGCGCCGGCCTGCGTCTCCTCGAGGTAATCCGGCAGCAGGTCCATCACCCCCTCGCCATAGCCCTCCAACCCCTCGCCCTTGAGGGTCAGAAGCGGAAAGATCTTCTCGGTCATGGTCCCGGTCGAGATCACGAAAGGCGTCAGCAAAGGCAGCCGCACGATGCGGATCTCTGCCGCCTCGATCCGAATGCCGGGGAACAGGGTATGGGTCATGGCACGCTCGCGAAATTTGCGCCCGCAACCTGAAGCGAAAACGCCCCCGGTGCAAGCCGGGGATCAGGTCGGTTCGGAAGAGGGGGCGAGTTCCGTCGCGGGAATTGCCGGCGGCTGGTAAAGACCTGCCGGCGCAGGCCCGTCGCGGCGTCTGGTCAGCACGGAAAGCGCTCCATTGGTCTCCAGCACCGCCAGCCTCACCTCGGACAGGTCCGTGATGCCCTGATCCCGCAGCTTGAGATACAACTCCTGCACGCCGATGCCCTTGCTCTGGATCTTGCTGCGATGGACATGGCCGTCGGTCACGACAACCACCGGACTCCCCTCGAAGAACCGCGTCATCCGGTCCGAGCGCAGGATGGCAAGGTCGATCAGCTTGTTCGCGGTCACGACCAGCAGGATCGCCAGCATCGCCGGGATCAGCGGCACGTCGGGATAGAAGAGCGAATCCCCCACGGCCGAGCCGATGGCGATGACCAGCAGGAACTCGATGATCGAAAGCTGGGCGACGCTGCGGCCGCCGATCCAGCGCATCAGGGCCAATGTGTAGAAATAGATGATCGTGGTCCGAAACAGGATCTCGGCCAGAAAAAGCGGGCTCTGATCCCCCATGAAGATCCTTTGCACTTCCTGCAGCATGGTCCATCTCCCCAAAAACCGGCAGATAGGAACGCAATGGTCCTTCATCAGGGTCCAAGCCTGCGCTAAGGAAGGGGCATGTTGGTCGATCCGAACAATCCTTTCTTCAACCCGCTCTGGGTCAGGCTGATCTGCGTCATTGCGCCGCTGGCCTGGGCCGGAATCGAAATGGCGAATGGCGCCACGCTCTGGGCCGCGGGTTTTGGCGCCGCCGGGCTTTATCTGGCTTACGCGCTGTTTTGGCAGCGGGGGCGTTAGCCCCGCGCCTCGCGGTCAAGGATCTCGCGCTTGCGGGCGACGCCCCAGCGATAGCCCGAGATCGCGCCATCGCTGCGCACGACCCGGTGGCAGGGGATCGCCACGGCAAGGGTATTTGCCGCGCAGGCCCCGGCAACCGCCCGCACCGCCTTTGGATCGCCGATCCGGGCGGCAAGCTCGGCATAGCTGACCGTCTCGCCCGCGCGGATGTCGCGCAAAGCCTGCCAGACGCGCTGCTGGAACGCGGTGCCGCGAATATCCAGCGGCAGGTCGAGGCCGGTTCCCGGCGCTTCGACGAAGGCCACGACGCGGGCGACCAGCGCCTCGAATGCCGCATCGCCGCCGATCAGGCGCGCCTGCGGGAAGCGGTTCTGCAATTCGATCAGCAAGGGTTCGGGTTCATCGCCAAGCGAGATCGCGCAAAGCCCCTTCTCGGTGCTGGCGACAAGGATCGCGCCCAGCGAGCATTGCGCGAGGGCAAAGCGGATCTCGGCCTCGGCCCCGCCCTTGCGGAAGGCCGAGGGCGACATGCCGATGACGCTCTCTGCCGTCTCGTAGAAGCGGCTGGCCGAGCCGAAGCCCGCCTCGTGGATCGCGGCCGTAACGCTGGCGCCGGAGGCCAGAGCCTCGCGCAGCCGCCCCCCGCGATGCGCCGAGGCATAGCCGCGTGGCGTCAGGCCGGTCAGCGCCTTGAACTGCCGGTGGAAGTGAAAGGTGCTGAGGCCGATCCTGCGCGCCAGCGCCTCGGTCGAGGGCACCTCCTCGCTCTCCTCGATCATCCTGCAGGCGGCAGCGATCAGCGCGGCATTCGCCTCGGCCGGGGACTGGCCGCGCGGATGGCAGCGCAGGCAGGGGCGGAAACCCTGTGCCTCCGCCGCCTCGGGCGAGGGGAAAAAGCTTACATTCTCAGGCTTTGCGCGGCGCGAGGCGCAAGATGGCCGGCAATAGACGCCCGTGCTGCGCACCGCATAGACGAATGTGCCATCGGCATCCCTGTCGCGGCGAAGCACGGTCTGCCAGCGCGGGTCGAGGGCGGTGTTTTGATCCTGATGCATGAACATGCTATAGCACCTTTCGGTTCGTGATGGGCATAGCCTAGGCGCTTCCTGCGTGTGATGCGTTCCGTTCCTTGCTGTCAAATTGCCCGGACACCGATCGCAAGGGTCCAATGTACGGGCAGCGGGCGCGTCCGAGGGTGGCGCTGCCCGAATTGGCGGGAACCGGGCCGGAAGCCCGCGCCTTGAAGCTTGGAGCGGTCGCGTCAATCGGCGCGCAACCCCATGTGCGCCTGCAGAAGGCGCGCTCCAATCTGGCCGCATCACCGGAAAGGACGGATGCATTGAAGGATATTACTGCCGAATTCGGATCACTGGATCTGGATCGATTCGCTTTCTTCTTCGATTTCGACGGAACGCTGACCGAGATCGCGCCCCGACCGCAGGAAGTGACGCTTTCAGCGGAAATGGGCCGGAACCTCGTCCGCTTGGTCGCGCGCACGCACGGGGCGGTCGCCATCATCACCGGGCGCAACAGGCATGAATTGTCCGCGCTGGTCGCCTCTGACATGCTGATTGCCGGAATGCACGGTCTGGACTTTCCCGGCGTGGCGGTCGAGGCGGATCCCGACCTCCCTGCCCGCATCGCGGCGGTCCGTCCGCTGCTGCCGGCGCTCGAAACGCTGGTTTCGGCCCATCCCGGCGCGCTGCTCGAGGACAAGGGACAGGGCCTTGCCCTGCATTGGCGCGGTGCCCCCGATGCCGAGACGGCGCTTCGCGGCGCGGCGGATGATGTGCTGGCGGAACTGGGCGCGGGCTGGCGCTTGCAGCCGGGGAAATGCGTGGCCGAGATCCGGCCGGTCGGTGACGACAAGGGGACCGCGCTGCGCCGTTTCCTTGCCCTCCCCGCCTTTCGGGGCCGCCGTCCGATCGCCTTTGGCGATGATCTGAACGATCAGCCCATGCTGGATGCCGCGCGCGAGGCGGGGGGGATCGCGGTCGCCCTTGGCCATGCGGCCATCGACGGGGATCTGCGCCTCGCAGGCCCCGAGGCGCTTGCCGCCTGGCTTGGGGAAAGGCTGGACGCATGAATATGAACGCACCCGCCCCCTCGCTGGAACTGGGCATCATAGGCAATGCGGCAATTGCCGCGCTTGCGAACCGCTGGGGCGACATCGTCTGGATGTGCCTGCCGCGCTTCGACGGCGATCCGGTTTTCTGCAACCTTCTCGAACCGCAGGCCGGACCCGAGGAGGGCATCTGGTCGATCCGCTGCGACGATCTGGTCGAGACGCGGCAAAGTTATCGCCGCAATACCGCGATCCTCGAAACCATCCAGACCGATGCGCAGGGCAACAGCCTGAGGATCACCGACTTCCTGCCCCGCTTTCACGATCGCGGGCGCATGTTCCGGGGCCGCACGTTGGTCCGCATCGTCGAGCCGCTGCAGGGGATGCCCCGGATCACCATGCGCCTCAGGCCCCGCCACGGCTATGGCGCGCATCCGGCCAAGGTCCGGCGCGGATCGAACCACCTGCGCTATCTGCTGGGAGACGAGCGGCTGCGCCTGACAACCTCGGCGCCCGTGGAATTCGTGCTGCACGAGACGCCCTTCCTGCTCGACCGCCCGCGCGTCTTTCTGCTGGGCCCGGACGAGCCTCTGACCGAAGCACCCGAGGTGATCGCAGCCAGTTTCCTTGACCGCACGCAGGATTACTGGTCCGACTGGGTCCGCGCATTGTCGATCCCGCCCGATTATCAGGATGCGGTGATCCGTGCCGCAATTACCCTGAAGCTTTGCGAATATGAGGAAACCGGCGGCATTGTCGCGGCGCTGACGACGTCGATCCCCGAATATCAGGGCACCGGGCGCAACTGGGACTATCGCTTCTGCTGGCTTCGGGACAGCTATTTCACCATCAAGGCGCTGAACAGCCTCGGTGTCACCAAGACGATGGAGGATTATCTGGAATATGTCCTGAACCTCGCCACCGGCTCGCCCGATGGCTATATGCAGCCGCTGTTCGGTTTGGGGCATGAGCGGGTGATCGTCGAGGAAAGCTGCGACGCGCTTGCGGGCTATGCCGGGAACAAGCCGGTCCGGCGGGGCAATGCGGCTTATATGCAGGTCCAGAACGACGGCTACGGCTCGGTCATCCTTGCCGTCAGCCAGTGTTTCTTTGACGAACGCCTGCCGCGACTGGGCGGCGCGGATCTGTTCCAGCGGCTGGAGGTTCTGGGCCATCAGGCCGTCGCGCGCTGGAACACCCCGGATGCCGGCCTGTGGGAGTTTCGCACCCGTGAAAGCATCCACACCCATTCGGCGCTGATGTGCTGGGGCGCCTGCGACCGGCTGGCGCGCATCGCGGCGCATCTGGGCTTGGGCGACCGGGCCGCCTTCTGGGGCCGCGAGGCCGCGAAGATCCGCGAGGCGATCGAGGCCTATGGCTGGAGCGAGGCGCGCCAAAGCTATGTCATGGCCTTCGGCGGAGAGGATCTGGACGCGAGCCTTCTGCTGATGACCGAACTGGGCTACACGACCGGCGCGAACCCGCGCTATCGCGCCACGGTCCTGGCGATCGAGGATGAATTGCGGCAGGGACACCACCTCTTTCGCTACAAGACCCCCGATGATTTCGGCGCGCCCGAGACCGCCTTCACCGCCTGCACCTTCTGGCTGATCGACGCGCTTTGCCGGCTTGGCCGCGAGGATGAGGCGCGCGAGATCTTTGCCGAGGTGCTGGCGCAGCGAAATCCGCTGGGCCTGCTCTCCGAGGGCGTGCATGTCGCCAGCCGCACACTCTGGGGCAATTTCCCGCAGAGCTATTCGATGGTCGGGTTGATCAACGCCGCGATCAAGCTGTCGCGGCGCTGGGAGGACGTGGTATGAGCCGCCTCGTCGTCGTCTCGAACCGCCTGCCCGCGCTTGGCAAGGGCGTCGCCGCCGGTGGGCTGGCCGTGGCGCTGGAAGCCGCGCTGAAGGACAAGGACGGGCTGTGGCTCGGCTGGTCGGGCAAGACCTCCGAGGAGCCCGGCCCGCCGCGCCTGCAGGTCGAGGGCAAGGTGACCTATGCCGCGCTGGACCTGACCCCGCAGGACATCGCGGGATATTACGAGGGCATCTCGAACAGCGTGCTCTGGCCGCTTTGCCATTACCGGCCGGATCTGCTTGAATATACCCGCGCCGACATGGACTGCTATATGGCGGTGAACGGCAAGTTCGCCGATGAGCTGGTCTCGATGCTGCGGCCCGATGACCTGATCTGGGTCCATGACTATCACCTGATCCCGCTGGCCGAGGCATTGCGCAAGCGCGGGGTCGAGAACCGGATCGGCTATTTCCACCACATCCCCTGGCCGGCGCAGGATCTGTTCCGTGCCTTGCCGCGCGCGCGCAGCTTCCTGTCGGCGATGCTGGCCTATGACGTGGTGGGGCTGCAGACACGGGCCGATGCGCGCAATCTGCGCGATGCCGTCGAAGCGATGCGCGGCACGCTGGAGGCGACGACCCCGCCACGGGGAACGCGGATCGGGCATTATCCAATCTCGATCGACACGGCGGGCTTTGCAGCGCGGGCGCGGCGGGCGCGCGACCTGCCGCGCATCCGCGACCTCTACGAGAGGTTCGGGCCGCGCGATATGGTGATCGGGGTCGATCGCCTCGACTATTCCAAGGGCCTGCCCGAGCGGTTGCGCGCGATCGAGCAGCTTCTGGAGAGCCATGCGGGCCTGCATAACCGGGTCAGCTTCCTGCAGATCACCCCGGCATCGCGCAGCGGGATCGAGGGCTATGACCGCATCCAGCAGGAGGTGGCCGAGCGGGCCGGCAGGCTGAATGCGAGCTATGGGACGCTCGACTGGGTTCCGGTGCGCTATATCAACCGCGCCTTCAGCCACAGCCTGCTGGCCGGGCTCTATCGCCTCGCAAAGGTCGGCCTCGTCACGCCGCTGCGGGACGGGATGAACCTCGTCGCCAAGGAATATGTCGCGGCGCAGGATCCCGAGGATCCGGGCGTTCTGGTCCTGTCGCAATTCGCCGGTGCGGCGGCCGAGATGGGCGCGGCCCTGATCGTCAATCCCTATGATGTCGAGGATGTCGCGAACGCCATGGCCCGCGCCCTGACCATGCCGGTCGAAGAGCGCAGGGACCGCCATTCCGCCATGATGCGGCGGCTGGAGGAATATCCCGTCTCGGTCTGGGCGCGCGCCTTCCTGCACGACCTCGAACCCGCGACGGCCCGCCGGGCGGTCACGGTTGCGAGCGATCCCGGCTGAGGACGAAGAAGGCGCCGGCGGCAAGGCCGGCCGCCATCGCAAACCATGTCAGCGCATAGCTGAGATGGCTGTTGCGGAAGCTGACGACGGTAAGGCCGCCGATGGGCAGGGCGTTCGCGTCCTGCCCGCGATCGGCGTCGATGAAATAGGGCGCATGCTGGCCAAGACCCTTGGTCTGGGACAGCGCCTCGACGTCGCGCGAATACCAGCGCCCGCCAGCGGCATCGTTCGACCTGAGAAAGGCTCCGTCCGGCTGCGTAACTCGGAGCAACCCGGAAACTTGCTGCTCGCCCGCCGGTGCCAGCCGATCCGCCGCCTCGCGGCGATCCTGCGGCACGAAGCCGCGATTGATCCAGACCGCCCAGCCCTCGGGCGTCATTAGCGGCGTCACCACCCAGTAGCCGGCGCCCTGAGCCGTCACCGCCTGAACCAGAACCTCGTCGGAAAACGCGAACTGCCCGGCGACCGCGACGCGGCGATATTCGTCCGCCTGCTGCCCCAGCGCGTCCCATTCGGCCGGGCCGGGAGCGGGGATGGGCGCCGCGGCAAGCCGTGCCTCGACCCGCTCGATCAGCTCGGTCTTCCATTGCAGGCGCTGGACCTGCCAGATGCCCAGCCCGCAAAGCAGAATGACGCCCACCGCCGAGGCGAGCGCCATCAGGGTCCAGGCCAGTCTTGACCTGAACCGGCGCGGCTCTTGGTTGGCCGCGCCCGAAGTCACGGCATGACCTGCAATTCGTGGTTCATCTGCGGCATCATGTTCGTGTTCAGGTGGAACATGACCCAGAGCGAACCGGCAATCATGATGACCACGATCACGATCGTGAAGATGGCCGAAAGCAGGGTCCAGCCCTCCTCCGCCCGGCTATTCATGTGCAGGAAGTAGATCATATGCACCAGAACCTGCGCCACGGCGCAGAGGATCACGACCGCCACCGTCAGGGCGCGGCTGTCGAAGCCGCCGCCCATGACGATCCCGAAGGGGATCACCGTCAGGATCACCGCCAGCACGAAGCCGGTCATGTAGCTCTTGAAGGTGCCGTGCTCCTCGTGATGGAGGGCATCATCGTCACCGTGATGTGCGTCGTGATGATTATGCGCATGTGCCATCAGATCACCCCCATGAGATAGACGACCGTGAAAACCCCGATCCAGATCAGGTCGAGGAAGTGCCAGAACAGGCTGAGGCACATCAGCCGGCGCTGGTTGGCCGCGCTCAGGCCGAATTTCGACACCTGCACCATCAGCGTGATCAGCCAGATCGAGCCGAAGGTGACGTGCAGGCCGTGCGTTCCGACCAGCGTGAAGAACGCCGACAGGAAGGCCGAACGCTGCGGTCCCGCGCCGATATGGATCAGGTGATGAAACTCGTAGAGTTCGATCGCAAGGAAGCAGAGGCCGAAGAACAGCGTCACCGCCAGCCATTTCAGCGTGCCCGCCTTGTCACCCCTGACCATGCGCAGCATCGCAAAACCATAGGTGATCGACGAGAAGAGCAGCATCGCGGTGTTCAGCGCGACGAGTTCCAGGTCGAACAGGTCCTTGGGGCCGGGGCCGGCCGCAAGGTTTCCGTGAAGCACGCCATAGGTCGCGAAGAGGACTGCGAACATCAGGCAGTCGCTCATCAGGTAGACCCAGAAGCCGATATTGGTCGAGGCTCCCTCGGCGTGGTGGTGGGGCTCGGTCTCCCAGTAATCTGCCGGGCTTTGGAGTTGGGTAACGGTGCTCATCGCATCATGCTCCCTGTGCCAGCTGAAGATCACGGGCCTTTTCAACCGCGGTCACTTCCTCGGCGGGGACGTAGTAATCCCGGTCGTAGTTGAAGGTGTGATAGATCGAGTAACCAACCACGGCCAGGAAGGACAGGATGGCAAGCCACCAGATATACCAGATCATGGCGATACCGCAGATCGTGCAGAGCGCGGCGAGGATCACTCCCGAACCGGTATAGCGCGGCATGTGGATCGGCATGTAGCTGGCCTTCGGACGGGCGGCGCCCGCCTCCTTCATCTCGGCCCAGGCATCAAGCCCGTGGACGACCGGGGTAAAGGCGAAGTTATAGGCCGGCGGCGGCGAGGACGTTGCCCATTCCAGCGTGCGGCCATTCCAGGGATCGCCCGTCACGTCGCGATATTCGGGGTCGTTGCGCTTCCAGATCGAGATGCCGAACTGAAGGAACATCGCTCCGATACCGGCGGCGATCAGCAATGCACCGATGCCCGCGACGATGAACCAGATCTGCAGGTCGGGATCGTCGAAGACACGCATCCGGCGGGTCACGCCCATCAGGCCGAGGATATAGAGCGGCATGAACGCCACCCAGAAGCCCACGACCCAGCACCAGAAGCTGACTTTGCCCCAGAACACGTTCAGCTTGAAGCCGAAGGCCTTGGGCCACCAGTAGTTGATCGCCGCGAACACCCCGAACACCACGCCGCCGATGATCACGTTATGGAAATGCGCGATCAGGAACAGCGAGTTGTGCAGCACGAAATCCGCCGGGGGAACAGCCAGCAGAACGCCGGTCATGCCGCCGATAACGAAGGTCAACATGAAGGCGACGGTCCACATCATCGGCAGCTCGAAGCGGACGCGGCCGTGATACATGGTGAAGAGCCAGTTGAAGATCTTCGCGCCGGTCGGGATCGAGATGATCATGGTGGTGATCCCGAAGAACGAGTTCACCGAGGCGCCCGAGCCCATCGTGAAGAAGTGGTGCAGCCAGACGAGGTAGCTGAGGACCGTGATGCAGACGGTCGCATAGACCATCGAGGTATAGCCGAACAGCCGCTTGCCCGAGAAGGTCGAGGTGACCTCCGAGAAGACGCCGAACAGCGGCAGGATGAGGATATAGACCTCCGGGTGGCCCCAGATCCAGATGAGGTTGATATACATCATCGGGTTGCCACCAAGGTCATTGGTGAAGAAGTTCGTGCCGATATAGCGGTCCAGCGTCAGCAGGATCAGCGTCATCGTCAGGACCGGGAACGAGGCCACGATCAGGATGTTCGTGCAGAACGAGGTCCAGGTGAAGACGGGCATCTTCATCATGGTCATGCCCGGCGCGCGCATCTTGAGGATCGTCACCATCAGGTTGATCCCCGAGAGCGTCGTCCCGACACCCGCGACCTGCAGGCCCCAGATGTAATAATCGACGCCGACCCACGGGCTATAGGCAATGCCCGACAGCGGCGGGAAGGCCAGCCAGCCGGTTTGCGCAAATTCACCCACGAAAAGCGACGCCATGACGATGACCGCGCCGCCGACCGTCATCCAGAACGAGAAGTTGTTCAGGAACGGGAAGGAGACGTCGCGCGCCCCGATCTGCAACGGCACGATATAGTTCATCAGGCCGGTGACGAAGGGCATCGCCACGAAGAAGATCATGATGACGCCATGCGCCGTGAAGATCTGGTCGTAGTGATGGGCGTTGAGATAGCCCTCGGAGCCGTTGAAGGCCATCACCTGCTGGAGGCGCATCATGACCGCGTCGGCGAAGCCGCGCACGAACATGATCAGGCCGAGGATCATGTACATGATCCCGATCTTCTTGTGGTCGACCGAAGTGAACCACTCGTTCCAGAGATAACCCCAGAGCTTGTATTTGGTCAGCAGCGCGACAAGCGCGATGCCGCCTATCGCAACTGCGACGAAGGTTGCCGCGACGATCGGTTCCTTCGGAATGGCGTCCCAGTTCAGGCGCCCCAGAAGGAAGGTAGTCTCGACATTTGTAGGAATGGCCATCTGGGACTCCGGGTCAGAGCTTGGGTTCGACGGCGTTGTCTCGCCGTGCGTCCTGGATGATCCGAGGCATGTCGATGCCAAGGCGATTTTCAGGGCGGGGAAGCGCGATGCCGCGCATCGGGGTCTGGTCGACCCGGACAACCGGTTGCGACTGGCGCAGGTCCGAGAACATGCGGGCCGAATCCGCCGGCGTGCAGAAGCTGGTCACCATGAAGGGCTCCTGCCCCAGGACCGGGCGGGCGAGGCCGCGACGGATTTCCTTGTCATGGGTCAGCTGCGCGACGTTGATGGTGCCGGCAAGACCGGTGCCGCCGCGCGCATCAAGTGCCATCATCTCGGCCATGCAGATCTTGTTCGCCTCGACGCACATGTTGACCACGCGGTCGAAAAGCTCGGGATCCACATCCGCGAAGAACATCGGCTTGACGTTCTCGCTCGGCGCCTCGAGTTCGAGATAGCGCTGGCGATCCAGCAGCCCGCCTTCGGCGCGCGTCTCGTCCAGCCATTCGTTGAAGGCCTCGGGCTCCAGCGCATGCGTCTTGAAGCGCATGCCCGAGAAGCCGTGACCCGAATAATGGGAGGCAAGACCCTGATATTCACCGGGATTGTTGAACACGCCGTGAAGCGTCGTCTCCATGCCCGGCATGGCATAGATCATGCCCGCCATCGCAGGGATATAGAAGGCGTTCATCACCGAGGAGGAGGTCAGCGTGAACTCGACCTCGCGGTCGACGGGAACGGCAAGCTCGTTCACCGTGGCGACGCCCTGTTCGGGATAGATGAAAAGCCACTTCCAGTCGAGCGCGACGACCTCGACCCGGAACGGATCCTCGTCGGGAACGGCCTCGGTCGCGCTCAGGCGATCGAGCGGGCGGAAGGGGTCCAGAAGGTGCGTGCCAACCCAGGTCAGCGCGCCAAGGCAAATGATGATGAGCAGCGGAGCCGCCCAGATCACCAGCTCGAACTTGGTCGAGTGATCCCAGTCGGGAGCATAGGTCGCCTTGCGGTTCGAGGCGCGATAGCGCCAGGCGAACAGCACGATCAGGATCATCACCGGGATGATGATGATCAGCATCAGGCCGGTCGAGGCCAGAAGCAGATCCTTTTGACGCTCCGCCACATCGCCGGAGGGCTTTAAGACCTCCATCTTGCAAGCGGACAGCGCCAGAATAACGGGAGCAAGCGCGGCAAAGCGCGCCAAGCGGGGGAGTATACGCATGAAAGCCGTAACCTCACCTGAAGAGGGGGCATTGAGGGAATGTAGTTGGGCCCAACCCCCTAAGGGATCGGGTCCGCGGCAGACATAGGACAATTTGCCACACCCGCCGCATCTTGAACATCGCTGTTGACCGGTCGATGAAGACGCCCACAATTGCCCTTAAAGTCCCTTCGCCCCCTACGCTGTCGGGTGCCCCTGATAGGTGAGCTAGACATGTGCGCAGCCACTCCCACTCCTTCTACCCTGCCCCGTGAAGCGACGCCCGGGCATCACGTCTCGCCCTCGGATATCGCGGTCGGCGTCATCATCGGTCGCTCTTCCGAGTTCTTCGACTTCTTCGTTTTCGCGATCGCCTCGGTCATCATCTTTCCGCAAAGGTATTTTTCCTTTGCCGATCCGCTGACCGCGACGCTCTGGTCCTTCGCCGTTTTCGCCCTCGCCTTCCTGGCGCGGCCGCTCGGCACGGCCTTCTTCATGGTGATCGACCGCCGCTATGGAAAAAGCACCAAGCTGACGCTGGCGCTGCTGATTCTTGGCACCTCGACCGTGGGCATGGGTCTTATTCCCTCCTATGCCCAGATCGGCTGGGCCTCGATCGCGGTGCTCTGCTTCCTGCGTATCGGACAGGGCTTCGCGCTTGGCGGTGCCTGGGACGGCCTGCCCTCGCTTCTGAACATGAACGCCCCCGAGGGGCGGCGCGGCCTCTATGTCATGGTGCCCCAGCTTGGCGCGCCCGTCGGCCTGATCGTCGCCAGCCTGCTTTTCGCCTATCTGCTGGCCAATATGTCGCAGGCGGATTTCCTGAACTGGGGCTGGCGTTATCCGTTCTTCGTCGCCTTCGCGATCAACGTCGTGGCGCTTTTCGCGCGCCTCCGCATCGTGGTGACGCCGGAATATACCGACGCCTTCGAGAATCACGAGCTGGAGCCGACCAGCTTCCGCGCCGCCTTCAAGAATGATGGCGCGACCATCCTCGCGGGAGCCTTCGTCCCGCTGGCCAGCTTTGCGCTGTTCCACATGGTCACGGTGTTCCCGCTGTCCTGGGTCTATCTCTATACCAATGAGACGCTGACCAACTTCCTGCTGATCGAATCGATCGCCGCCGCTGTCGGTTTCGTGGCGATCATCCTCTCGGGTGTGATCGCGGACCGGATCGGGCACCGCAAGCTGCTGTTCCGCTGTGCCGTCGCCATCGCCATCTTCAGCCTGTTCGCGCCGCTGCTGCTGGCCGGGAACCAGCTTGGCGAAGCGATCTACATGATCGTCGGCTTCATTATCCTGGGCCTCAGCTTCGGCCAAAGCTCGGGTGCGGTCGCCTCGCTGTTCCAGCCGCGCCGCCGCTATACCGGCTCGGCGATCGTCTCGGACCTCGCATGGCTCTTCGGGGCGGGCTTCGCGCCGCTGGCCGCGCTGGCGCTGTCGGCCTGGCTGGGGCTTCCGGCCGCGGGTCTCTATCTGCTCTCGGGGGCGGCTTGCACCATGGCTGCGCTGTGGTTCGCGCGTCAGTTGCGCCTCCGCGTCTCCTGATCCACGCCCCCAAGCCTTTGCGAAACGCCCGGTGCCCTGCGCCGGGCGTTTTTGCTTGAAAACGAGGGTTGCATCGATTATCTATCTAGCCAGATAGCTAGCTTGTTGGGATTGATCATGTGGACGCTTCAGGACGCCAAAAACAGGTTTTCGGCCGTGGTCGATGCCGCGCTTGCCGGGCAGCCGCAACAGGTCACGCGCCGGGGCAAGCCTGCGGTCGTCGTGCTGTCGGCTGCGGAATATGCCCGGATGCAGGCGGCCGCGGCGGGAAATCGCGGTTCCTTCATCACGCATCTGGGAAATTTTCCGGGTGAGCCGGACAGCGGCAAACGCCCGCGCGTGGCGCCGCGCGACGTGTCCTTCTGAACCGTGCTGATCCTCGACACCAATGTGCTCTCGGCCCTGCGCCGGCCCGAGCGCAGCCCCCAGGTTCATGCCTGGCTGTCGCACCAGGACGAAGCGGCGCTTTACCTTTCCGTGATCACGCTGGGCGAGATCGAGCGCGGCATCGTCCGGCAGGACAGCGTGAACCCGGCCTTTGCCCAGGACTTGCGCGAATGGATCGCGCGCACCGTGACTTTGTTCTCGGACCGCCTGCTGCCCTTCGGCGCGGCCGAGGCGCGGATCTGGGGTCAGCTTTCGGCGCAGATCGGCCATAACGGGGCCGATCTGCTGATCGCAGCGACCGCGATCGCCCATGATGCGATTGTCGTCACCGGCAATGTCGCGGATTTTGCGCCCTCGGGCTGCCGGATCCTGAACCCTTTCGGCGAACCCTCGGCCTGAAGCGCCCGCAGATCCACGATTTTAGTTCCCTTCGCGCCCGCTCCGGTGGAACTTTGTTGCCACATCGGGACTTCGATAAGGCACATGTGCTTATTTTTCCGCGCCTCTTACGGCGTTGAAAGGTCATGGTTATACATATGACCCCGTTTACTGCTGGAGATGCGTCATGGCATCGGTAGTCTTCAACCTGATCATCTTTGTCGCGCTGCTGGTCGGGATCCATCAACTCAAGGGTCGCGACATCTCCCTTTCGGTCCGCGTGCTGATCGCGCTGCTGGTCGGCACCGTCTTTGGCGTGCTGCTGCAACTGGTCTATGGCGGCGGATCGGCAAGCATCACCGAAACGATCAACTGGATCGGCATCGTCGGCAGCGGCTATGTCCAGCTTCTGCAGATGATCGTCATGCCACTGGTTTTCGTCGCGATCCTCAGCGCCGTCTCGAAGCTGCATGACGCCTCGGCGCTCGGCAAGATCGCCGGGCTGACGCTTGGCACCTTGCTGCTGACCACCGCGATCGCCGCGGCCGTCGGCATCGTCATGGCGCTCGGCTTCGGGCTGACCGCCAGCGGTCTTGTCCAGGGGGCGGCGGAGACCGCGCGGCTTTCGACGCTCGAGACCAGTTACGCGCCAAGAGTCGCCGACCTGACCGTGCCGCAACTGATCCTGTCCTTCATCCCGAAAAACCCCTTCGCCGACCTGACCGGGGCCAATCCGACCTCGATCATCTCGGTCGTGGTTTTCGCGGCCTTCCTCGGCGTCGCCGCGATCCGGCTGGTCCGGCGCGATCCCGAGAAGGGGCAGCGGCTGATCGCCTTCATCGACCTGATGCAGGGCTGGATCACCCAGCTTGTGCGCCTGATCATGGCGCTGACCCCCTATGGCGTCATGGCGCTGATGACGAAGATGGCGGCGACCTCGAATGCCGCCGATATCCTCAACCTCGGGAAATTCGTCATCGCCTCCTATCTCGGCCTCGCGATCATGTTCGGCGTTCACGCGCTCCTGCTGACGCTGACCGGGGTGAATCCGCTGACCTTCTTCCGCAAGGTGCTGCCGGCGCTGAGCTTTGCCTTCTCGAGCCGGTCGAGCGCGGCGACCATTCCCCTCAATGTCGAGATCCAGACCCGCCGCCTTGGCGTGCCCCAGACTATCGCCTCCTTCGCTGCCTCGTTTGGCGCGACGATCGGGCAGAATGGCTGCGCGGGGCTTTACCCCGCGATGCTCGCGGTGATGGTGGCGCCGACGGTGGGCGTGAACCCGCTCGATCCGGCATGGATCGCGACGCTCATCGCCATCGTCACGCTCAGCTCGGCCGGGGTCGCGGGTGTGGGCGGCGGGGCGACCATGGCCGCGCTGATCGTCCTGCCGGCGATGGGCCTGCCGGTCACGCTGGTCGCGCTCCTGATCTCGGTCGAGCCGCTGATCGACATGGGGCGCACCGCCCTCAACGTGAACGGCTCGATGACTGCCGGAACCATCACCTCGCAGCTCCTTGGCCAGACCGACCGCAGCGTCATGGAAAGCGAGGAAGCGGGCGAGCTTCGTAACGCAATGTGATCCGCCGATGCAAGGCCCCTCGCCCACCGGGCGTGGGGCTTTCTCAGGCAGCGCGATGCAAATTCCGGTTTTCGTGCGGCTCGCGACCGGCTAGCTAGGCGGTCAGCCAGACGCCAGCGAGGGACAAACCGCCATGCCCGAGAACCAGCCCCCGGACAATCCCACCATCCGCACCATCGCCATGCCCGCTGACACCAACCCGGCCGGCGACATCTTCGGTGGCTGGCTGATGAGCCAGATGGACCTTGCCGCAGGCACCGTCGCCACACTGACCGCGCGTGGTCGCACCGCCACCATCGCGGTCGAAGGGATGAAGTTCCACCGCCCGGTCAAGGTCGGCGACGAGGTTTCGCTTTACGCGGAGCTGGTCCATATCGGCCGCACCTCGATGCAGATCCATGTCGAGGCATGGCGGCGCGAGCGCGACCGCGATGACAGCCAGCAGGTGACCGAGGCGAAATTCACCTTTGTCGCGCTGGACGAGAAGGGCGCCGCCCGTCCCGTCCGGCCCTGATCCGCGCCGATTTTAGCCGCGGCGAAGCTGATCGAGCAGCGCCGCGCTCGGCTCGCCGGTCGCCGGAAGCCCGCGCGAGGTCTGGTAGGAGCGGATCGCGGCGATCGTGTTCGACCCGACATTGCCATCGACGCCCTGCGTGTCGAAGCCGCGCGCGGTCAGCAGGCGCTGCATCTCCTTGCGCTGTTCAAGCCGCAGGCCGGGCGCATCCGCGGGCCAGGGATTGGAGAGGCCCGGATAACCCTTCAGCCGATCCGCCAGCAGCGCCACCGCCAGCGCATAGCTGTCGGCATTGTTGTAGCGCAGGATCGCGTGGAAGTTGCGGGTGATCAGGAAGGCCGCGCCGGAAGGCCCGCCGGGGATCAGCAACTCGGCCGAGGCGCCCGACGGCGGCAGCGGTCGCGAGGTTGCCTGACGGATGCCCAGCGATTGCCACTCGGCGACCGAGCGCCGCTTGCCCTTGCCGGCCAGTCCGGTGTTGAAGCCGGCGGGCAGCTTCACCTCGACCGCGGCGGGCAGGCCGTGCTGCCAGCCCGATTTCGCGAGGTAATTCGCCGTCGAGGCCAGCGAGTCGGTGGGATCGTTCGACCAGATGTCCCGCCGCCCGTCGCCGGTGAAATCGACGGCATAGGCCAGATAGGTGGTCGGGATGAACTGCGTATGCCCCATCGCCCCGGCCCAGCTTCCGGTCATATGGGCCGGGTCGATATCCCCCGCCTGAAGGATGCGCAGCGAGGCCATCAACTGGCTGCGGAAGAAGTCGCCCCGATAGCCCTCATAGCTGAGGGTCGAAAGCGCCTCTATCAGCGGCAGGTCGCCGCGCCGCTCGCCATAGGTGGATTCCATGCCCCAGACCGCGGTAACGACTTCCTTGTCGACGCCGTAAGCGGCCTCGACCCGGCTGAGCGCGCCGCCGAATTGCGACAGCGCCGCGCGGCCGTTGTTCTGGCGCTTTTCGGAAACCGCGTTCTCGAGATATTCCCAGAGGGATTTCTTGAACTCCGCCTGGTTCTGGCTGCGGCGCACCACCTCGGGATTATAGACCACGTCGCGGAACGCGAAGGACAGCGTCGCATCGCTGATGCCCTGCGACCGTGCCTGCCCCTTGAAGCCCTCGATCCAGTTGTTCAGTCCCGCGACCTTGGCGGGCGGCGGGTTCTGGTTGCGGCCCCATTTGATTTCCTGGCTCTGCTGGGAGACGCCGCCGCGCGTCGGCCCGTAACCGCCAGCCCCGCACGAGGCGAGGACCAATGCCAGCACCGCAAAGCTGACCGTATGTCTGAATGAAATGCGCATCACTGCCTCCTGCTCGTCTTTTTTGGCAAGCCTAACCCGGCAAGTGCCCAGCCGAAAGCCAAAATGAGCCGGGATCAGACCGGACCGGGCACGCTCTCGACCGCCAGCGCCTCGCTGGCCCGCTCTGCCCCCTCCAGCACCACCTCGCGCATGGCGGCATCGGCCGCTTCGGGGTCGCGGGACGCAATCGCGCTCGCGATCCGCAGATGTTGCGAGGCGCAGCGCGAGATCCCCTCCGGGCTGAGCGCGGGCGAGGAAATCTGGAAGGATACGGCCAGCGCGGCCTCGATCAGGGTCGTGACCGAGCGCATGAAGGGATTGCGCGACATCGCCGCGATGGCGAGGTGAAAGTTCAGATCCTCCTCGGCCACGGATTCCCGGGTGTGATGCGGGTTGTCGATCCGCGCCGCGATGCTGAACAGCTCGACGATCTCGTCGCTGGTGGCATGGATCGCGGCAAGGCGCGCGGCGGCGGGCTCGAAGGCAAGCCGCATATCGCGCAGATGCGCGACAAACTCACGGTCCATGCCCGCCTGCATCTTCCACGAGATCACGTCGGAATCGACGAAATTCCAACCCTCATGCGGGTTTACGCGGGTTCCGACCCGCGATTTCGCAAGGATCAGCCCCTTGGCGGCAAGCGTCTTCATCGCCTCACGCAGGACGCTGCGCGAGACGCCGAAGCGTTCCAGCAATTGCTGGTCGCCGGGCAGGGTCTCACCCTCGGAGAACTCGCCCGAGATGATCGCGCGCCCCAGCCCCTCGACCACGCGGGCATGGCTCGACCTTGGCTGGTTTCCGAACATGCGGCGACGCAGCACGCCCATGGCTCAGCCCCCCGCGGCCGCACGGATCGCCGCGCGGCGTTCGGAGATCATCAGGATCAGCCTTTGCAGCACGATGAAGGCAAACAGAAGCAGGCCCACGACGATCTTGGTCCACCACGAGGAGAGCGTGCCGTCAAAGACGATATAGGTCTGGATCAACCCCTGGATCAACACGCCGAACAGCGTCCCGAGGACAAGGCCCGCGCCCCCTGTCAGCAGGGTTCCCCCCACCACCACCGCCGCGATGGCGTCGAGTTCGACGCCCACCGTCGCCAGCGAATAGCCCGCCGAGGTGTAGAGCGTATAGGCCAGCCCCGACAGCCCGGCCATGAAGCCCGAGAATGCGTAAAGCTGGACCATCGTGCGCCGCAAGGGCACGCCCATCAGCGCGGCCGATTGCTCGGACCCGCCGATGGCGTAGACATTGGCGCCAAAGCGCGTGCGATGCGCAAGGATCACCCCCACGACAAAGGCCAGCAGCATCAGGATGGCAAGAAAGGTCAGCCGTCCCTTGTCCGGCAGGCGGATGAAGATCCCCTTCAGCAATTTCAGGAAGTCATGGCTGATCGGCACGGAATCGGTCGAGATCAAAAAGGCCGCGCCGCGTGCCAGAAACATCCCCGCCAGCGTGACCACGAAGGCGGGCATCTTCAGCGCGTGGATGGTCAGACCCATCAGCGCCCCGAATCCGGTGGAAACCACCAGCGCAAGGGCGAATGCCAGCGCCGGATGAACGCCCGCGCGCACCAGCACCGCGACGAAGACCGAGGTGAAGGCGATGACAGAGCCGACCGAAAGGTCGATGCCCCCAGAAAGGATCACGAAAGTCATCCCGACCGCCGCGATGCCAAGGAAGGCGTTGTCGGTCAGCAGGTTGCCAGCCACGCGAAAGGACAGCATGTTCGGGAACTGCATCGCGCAAAGCCCATAGGCGATCAGGAAGATCAGGACGGTCGCGGCAAAGGGCAGGTTGCGGGCGCGGATCATTTCTGCACCCCCTTCCGATGCCGCAGCATGGCGCGCAGCATCGCCAGCTCATCCGCGACGGCGGGCGATTGCAGCGTCAGGATGGCGACGATGACGATTGCCTTGACGATCAGGTTGAACTCGGGCGGCCAGCCGGAAATCAGGATGCCGGTATTCAGTGCCTGAATGATCAGCGCCCCGATCAGCGAGGCGGTGATCGAGAACCGCCCCCCGGCCAGCGAGGTGCCACCGATCACCACGGCGAGGATCGCGTCAAGCTCCAGCCACAGCCCGGCATTGTTCGGGTCCGCGCCATGGATATCGGCGGTGACGATCATCCCCGCCATGGCCGCGCAAAGCCCCGAGATGCCATAGGTCGCGAGGATCAGGAAGCGGGCGCGCACGCCGACCAGCATCGAGGCGCGGCGGTTGATCCCGACCGCCTCGATCAACAGGCCGAGTGCCGTGCGCCGGACCAGCAGGCCCACGGCAAGCGCCATGGCCAGCCAGATCAGGATCGGCATGGGAATGCCCAGCACCGCGCCCGAGCCGATGAAGGAAAAGCCCGGATCGTTGAAGGTCAGGATGAAACCGCCAGTGATCAGTTGCGCGATCCCCCGGCCCGCGACCATCAGGATCAGCGTGGCGATGATCGGCTGGATGTCGAGGAAGGCGACCAGCACCCCGTTCCAGAGGCCGCAGGCCAGCCCGATCGCCAGCGACACCGCAAGGACCACGACCACCGGCTGCCCGTCCGCCACCATCGTCGCGGCGACTGCTCCGGTGATCGCCATGACCGCCCCGACCGAAAGGTCGATGCCCTTGGTCGCGATCACCAGCGTCATGCCGATCGCCAGCAGCGCCACCGGCGCGACGCGCACGCCGACATCAATCAGGCTGCCATAGAGCCGGCCATTCTGCACCGTGACCGAGAAGAAGCCGGGCGAGATCAGCGCGATCAGCCCCAGAACCACGGCGAGCGCGATCAGTTGCGGCCGCAATTGGACCAGCTTTCTCATGCGGCATCCCCCGGAACGGCCATGGCCTCGACAATGGCTTCCGCCGTGATCTCGGCCCCCTTCAACTCGCGCACATGGCGGCGGTCCGACAGCACGATGACGCGGGTGGAGAAGGCGACCAACTCCTCGATCTCGGAGGAGATCACGACCAGTGCCATGCCATCGGCGCGCAACCTACCGATCAGGTTGATGATTTCGGCATGGGCGCCGATGTCGATGCCTCGCGTCGGCTCGTCGAGGATCAGCAGGCGCGGGTCGGTAGCAAGCCAGCGGGCAAGGATCGCCTTCTGCTGGTTGCCGCCGGACAGGAACTTGATCGGCCGCTCCGGCTCGGGCGGGCGGATGTCGAGCGCCTTGATATAGCGCGCGGCCAGCGCATCGGCCTCGCGCCGGGGGATCGGACGCGCCCAGCCCTGCCGCGCCTGAAGCGCAAGCACGATATTCTGGCGCACGGAAAGATCGCCGATGATGCCGTCGGATTTCCGTTCCTCGGGGCACATGCCGAAGCCGT
>NZ_DATMFA010000081.1:0-44559 GCF_035556475.1 Paracoccus sp. (in: a-proteobacteria)
GCCGCGCCGCCGCGCCCTGAAGATGCGGGGGAACGCCGTGGCGAATGTCGAACCCGGCCCGTTTGCTTGCGGTCGAAATCATCCCACCCTTGCGCCCGTCGCGGGCTTTGGCCAATCTCCCTCCACCCATAGCGCAAGTCGAAGCCGTTTCCACCATGACCTTCCCAGAAAGCCCTCCGGCGGTCACGCCCGAGGCCGATCCCGTCCTGACGCCGGATGAGCGTCGCGTTCTGGCCCGCAGTCCAGCCGAATGCCTGCGACATGGCGTGATCCAGTCGCTGCCCTTCCTGCTGGTTCTGGTGCCTTTCGGTCTGCTCTTTGGCGTGCTGGCGGCGGAATCCGGTCTCGACCTCGCGCAGGTGCTGGGCTTTTCGGTGCTGGTGCTTGCGGGCGCGTCGCAATTCACCGCGGTGCAACTTCTGAACGATCATGCCCCGGTCGTCATCATCCTGCTTTCGGCCTTGGCGGTGAACCTGCGGATGGCGATGTATTCGGCCTCGCTGGTGCCCTGGCTGGGCGGCGCGTCGCCGTGCCAGCGGGGTCTGCTGGCCTATCTGCTGATCGACCAGTCCTATGCGCTGTCGATCCAGCAGTTCGAGAAGCATCCCCGCCTGCGGGTGGATCAGCGCCTTGCCTATTTCTTCGGGACGGCGCTTTGCTCGTGCATCCCCTGGGTCATCGCCAGCGCGGTGGGCTTCCGGCTGGGCCGGGCGATCCCCGAAAGCTGGGCGCTGGATTTCGCGCTGCCGATCACCTTCATCGCCATGGTGGCGCCGATGCTGCGCACGCCGGCGCATCTGGCGGCGGCCGCGGTCTCGATCATCGCGACGCTGGGGTTCAGCACGCTGCCCTCGGGGCTGGGGATCCTGCTGGCCGCGCCGCTGGCCATGGCCACGGGCGCGCTGGTCGAGCGGCGGATGGAACGCATCGCCGCAAGGGGGCTCGAATGAGCGGTTTCGACATGAAGGTCTGGTTCGTGATCCTGACGCTGGGGATCGGGACCTATCTGATCCGCTGGTCGTTCCTTGGGGTGATCGGGAAACGGCCGGTGCCGGAATGGGCGGCGCGCGCGCTGCGCTATACCGCCGTCGCCGTTCTGCCGGCGATCGCGGCGCCGCTGGTCGTCTGGCCGGCCGCGACAGGGGGGCAGCCCGATCCCGTGCGGCTGAGCGCGGCGGCAGTCGCGCTGGCCACCGGGATCATCACCCGCAACGTGCTTCTGGCGATCGTCGCGGGGATGGTGACGCTTTTCGGGATGCTCTACCTCTGGGCGTGAAGATGGCCGTCGGTGCCATAGCCGACGACCACGCCGTTCTTTTGCCTGAGCAGCACGTCATGGTTGTTGGCCGGATCGCCGTCCATGTGCTTTTTCGAGGTGACGCCGGGCAGGGTCAGGAACCAGTTGCGCAGCTTCAGCGGCGCGAATCCGGTCGGCGCGTTCTCGAATCCCGGCACCCGGCGCAGCACCTGGCCCGTCGCCACGGCGCAGAAGCTCTTGTTCGTGGCGCCCTGCCGCTCGGCCGAGCGGATCGCGGCATCGGCCACGGCCAGCGAAACCGGCACCGTATCCTCGGCCACCCAATAGGTCTGGCGGGCGTGATAGTCGATGTAGAAGTTACGGAAGTTCGGGGTGATCCCATAGAGGACGTCATGGCGCTCGGGGATCTGGGGATGGCTCCAGCTTCCGGCCGGGTCGAAGATCACGCGCTGGCTGCCGTTGATCATCAGCGCGGAATGCCCGCCCTCGCCCCGGGGAATGCCGATCACCGTCAGGAGGGTGATCGAGGGGGGCTCGTTCGAGACATAGCGCGCGCGCTGCACCTCCTGGTCGCTGGCCATGATGTTGTCTGCGCCGCAAGCCGCAAGAACGGCCGGCAGCGTCAGCGCAAGAAAGGCACGCCGTTGCATCTCAATTCTCCGGAAAGGGCGTCTGTCAGGCGTTGGTCAACGCCATGAAGATCAGGACTGCGATCGAGAGGCCCGCCACCCAGGTCGAGGCCTTGACGAAACCCGCAAAGGTTTTCTGATGCTCGCTGATATCCATTTCACCATGCTTGTGTTCGGTGATCTCGTGGTGCGATGCCATCCCATACCCCTCGTTCGACATGTGGGCCAAGGGATAGCCTAAAGCGGCATCCCTGTCACGCCCCCCATAGGTCGGCCCCGTCCGAGGTCTGGCCCGCGTGCCACACCCGTCCCGCAGCCCGCAGGTGGTTGATATGCCCGACCGCCTCGGCCAAGGCGAGACCGAATTCCGTCTTGCTGATCGCCCTGCGATAGAGCAGCTCGAAACAGTCGACCACCGTGCGCGGCGATTGGGCAAGGCCGGCAGCCAGCCGGTCGATTGCCGCGTTCTCGTTGTCGATCATTTGGCGCAGCCGCGTCGGCAGCCCGCGATAGGGCAGCTTGTGGCCGGGCAGGACCAGCTGCCGCTCATTCGCATGGGTCAGCAGATGCGTGCTGGATTCGATCCAGGCGCCGACCGTATCCGCCTCCGGCTCGTTCGGATAGACGCCCAGATTGGGCGAGATCGAGGCAAGCAACTGGTCGCCGCCGATCACGAGGTCGTCGTCCAGCGACCAGAGCGTCACATGCTCGGGCGCGTGCCCCTCGCCCATGTGCACGGTCCAGCGCCGGTTGCCAAAGGCGATCTCCTGCCCCTCGACCAGACGGCGGAAACCGGGCGGCAATGGGGCACTGTGGTCGGCCATGTTGAAGGGGCGTTCCTCGGCCCGTTCGGCGATCATCGCCGATGGCATCCCGGTGCGGCGCCAGAAGGCGACGGCCTCGGGCGTCGGGCGGTCCTGAAGGTCCAGAATGCTCATCCGTGCCATCAGCCAGGCGGTGCGCGAGGTCCAGAGTTCCGCCCCACGGGCCTCGAACCAGCCAGCCAGTCCCATATGGTCGAGGTGGTGATGCGTGACGATCAGCCGGGTGACGGGCAGGCCGCCAAGCGGTCCGGCCATCAGCCTTTGCCAGATGGCGCGGCAGTTGCGGGTGTCTATTCCGGTATCGATCACCGTCCAGCCGTCATCGTCGCGCAGCGCGTAGACATTGACGAAATCCGGCTTGAAGGGCAGGGGCATCTGCATCCACAGCACCCCCGGCGCGACTTCATGCGCCTCGCCCTCGGCGGGCTGGATATGCGTCAAGCTGTGGATCACGACGCCATTTGACCGAGGAATACCGCGTCGTCAAGCGCCTCGAGATCGGCAAGCCCGGCCTTCGCCGCCGCAAGATCGGCTGCGAATTGCGGCAGGATCCGGGCGATATGGACCCGCGCCAATGCCGCGCTGCCGCCCCGCGTCGCCGCAAGCAGGTGGTAATGCGCGCCAAGGACGCGCGCGAAGGCCGAGAGATAGGGTACCGCGCCGGAAAAACGCTCGGGCAGGTCGCGGTCCAGCAGATCCTGCGTCGCCTCGCGCAGGGTCTCGGCGCATTGCCAGACCTGATGGGCAAGCTCAGGCTCGGCACTCTGCGCAGCCTTGGCCCCGTCAAGGACCTCGTCCAGCAGGGCCATGGCGGCGGTCCCGCCATCGGCGAGCTTGCGCCCGACCAGATCCATGGCCTGAATGCCGTTCGTCCCCTCATAGATCGAGGTGATGCGCACGTCGCGCAGATATTGGGCGATGCCGGTCTCCTCGATATAGCCCATGCCGCCATGGACCTGCACCGCGGTATCGGCGGCGCGGGTGCCCGCATCCGTGCCATAGGCCTTGGCGATCGGAGTCAGGAAAGCGGCGCGCGCGGCCCAGTCGGCGCTGCCCGTGGCCTTCGCCATGTCGATCGCGACCGCGCAGGCAAGGCAGATGGCGCGGGCGGCAAAGACCTCGGCCCGCGCCGTCGCCAGCATCCGGCGCACATCGGGATGGCGGATGATCGGGCCCATCTGGACGCGCTCGGCGGCATAGGCGGCGGCCTGCTGCAACGCGGCCTCGCCCTGCGCGACGCCCTGGATGCCGACGCCAAGCCGGGCGCAGTTCATCATCGTGAACATCGCGGCCATGCCCTTGTGCTCGGCGCCCACGATCCAGCCCTTCGCGCCCTCGAAGCTCATCACGCAGGTGGGAGAGCCGTGGATGCCCAGCTTGTGTTCAAGGCTGACGACGCGCAGGTCGTTCGGGGCGCCGGGTTCGCCATTCTCGTCGGGGATGAATTTCGGCACCATGAAGAGGCTGATCCCCCGCGTTCCCGGCGCGCCATCGGGCAGCCGCGCGAGGACGAGGTGGCAGACATTCGCGGTCACGTCGCTGTCGCCCCAGGTGATGAAGATCTTTTGCCCGGTGATGCGATAGGTTCCGTCCTCCGCCCGCTCGGCCCGCGTGGTCAGCGCGCCCACATCCGAGCCCGCCCCCGGCTCGGTCAGGTTCATCGTGCCCGACCATTCGCCGGAATTGAGCTTGGGCAGGTAAAGCGCCTTCAGCTCCTCGCTGCCGTGATGCTCCAGCGCCTCGATCTGGCCCTGTGTCAGCAGCGGGTTCAGTTGCAGGGCAAGGCAGGCCGAGGCGACCATCTCGTTCACGGCCATGTTCAGCGCCTGCGGCAGGCCCATGCCGCCATGCTCGGGGCTGGAGGCGAGGCCGATCCAGCCGCCCTCGGCCAGCGCGGCGAAGGCTTCGGCGAAACCGGGGCTGGAGCGGAGTCGCCCGTTTTCGATCCTTGCGGGCGTCAGATCGCCCGAGCGGTTCACCGGCGCGATCACCTCGGTCGCGACGCGGCCGGCCTCGGTCAGGATGGCATCGACGGTTTCCGGCGTGGCCTCTGCGAACATCGCGGTTGCCGCGACTTCGGGCAGGCCCACGACCTTGTTCAGGATGAACGCGATCTGCTCGACCGGAGCGTTATATGCCATGATCCATTTCCCCCCTGCGCCTTGGCAAAACCGGCGTTGGCGCATAATTGAACCCTTGGCGCGATCATGATGGCCGTCGCTCAGGCCAGCAACCCGAACCCGACGTAACAAATGCAGACCCGACTTCTTTCACCGGACGATCAAGGGATTGACGAGGCTTGCGCCCTGCTGGCAGCGGGCGAGGTCGTCGCCATCCCGACCGAGACGGTCTACGGCCTCGCCGGCGACGCCCGCAACCCCGAGGCGGTGGCGCGAATCTATGCGGCGAAGGGGCGGCCCAGTTTCAACCCGCTGATCGTCCATGTCGCCGATCAGGACATGGCCGAGCGTTTCGCGGTCTTCGACAGCGAGGCGCTGGTGCTGACCGATGCGTTCTGGCCCGGCGCGCTGACGCTGGTGCTGCCGCTGCGGCCTGATGCGGGGATCGCGTCGCTGGTCACGGCGGGGCTTGATACGGTCGCGATCCGTATGCCCGCGCATCCGGTGGCGCACAGGCTGCTGGTGGCTTTCGGCGGGCCACTGGCCGCGCCCTCGGCCAATCCCTCGGGTCGAATCACCGCGACCACCGCCGCCCATGTCGCCGATCCCGCGAACGGGCTGGGCGGGCGGATCCCGGCCGTTCTGGACGCAGGGGCCTGCCCGGTCGGTGTCGAATCCACCATTGTCGGCTGGTCGGGCGGGCGTCCGGCGCTGCTGCGCCCCGGCGGCATTCCCGCCGAGGCGATCGAGGCCGCGCTGGGCCAGCGCCTGATGCGTCCCTCCCACGATCCCGATGCCCCGAGCGCGCCGGGCCAGTTGCTGAGCCATTACGCCCCGCGTGCCAGCCTGAGGCTGAACGCGACCGGGGCAGAGACGGGCGAGGTGATGATCGGTTTCGGCAAGGTGTCTGGCGACCTGACGCTCAGCGCCGGCGGCGACATGGTCGAGGCGGCGGCGCGCCTCTTCGAGGTTCTGCATCAGGCCGATGCGATGGAACGGCCCATTGCCATCGCGCCGGTGCCCGAGACCGGGCTGGGCGCTGCGATCAACGACCGGCTGCGCCGGGCCGCCGCGCCGCGCTAGCGCTCAGGCATGGCCCGCGCTGGGTGACAGCGCCAGCGGGTCGATCCCGAGGCCGCCAAGCGCCGCGCGCCATTTCCCGGCATTGTCCGAACCGAAGACCAGATCGTCCAGCCGGTCGGCGGTCAGCCAGCCATTGGCGAGGATCTCGGAATCGAGCTGACCCGGACCCCATCCCGCATAGCCGAGCGCGAGGAAGGCGGGCTGCGGGCCGTGCCCGGCCGCATAATCCTCAAGAATGTCACGGGTGGTCGAAAGCGCGATGCTGTCGCCGATCAGCATCCGCGTCTCGTTCGGGGTGCTGCCCTCGGGGACGTGATGCAGGACGAAGCCGCGCCCCGGCTCGACCGGGCCGCCGAATCGCACCGGAAGGTCGACCGCATTGGCGCCCGCGTCGATCCCCAATTGGGCCAGCAGGTCGCTGAAGCCAATCTCGGGCATGGGGCGGTTGACCAGAATCCCCATCGCCCCGTCCTCGGTATGCGCGCATACCAGGATGACGGAATGCTCGAAGCGCGGATCACGCATTCCGGGCATGGCGATCAGGAATTTGCCGGTCAGATCGGCGGACGTGTCCAATGGCTGCTCCCTCGTACTTAACCAAAAGATCGGCACTGGTTTGCGATTGCGCAAGAGTGGATGACCCTGCTTGCGTCATTGTGACTTCACCGACACCCCCGCGCGCGCCTAAGACTACGAACATGAAATCCGTCGCTCTTCTTTTCCTCTCGGTCATGCCTGCCTTTGCGCAGGGTGCTTTCGCTCAGAACCTGTCGCAGCCGGGCGCGCAGCCGCCCGGCCTCGTCTCGGCCGAGTTGATGCCGGGCTGGCTTACCCCGGAAGGGCACCGCATGACCGCGTTGCGGCTGGAACTTCAGCCGGGCTGGAAGACCTATTGGCGCAGCCCCGGCGATGCCGGCGTGCCGCCGGTCTTCGACTGGTCGGGGTCGCGGAACATGGGCGAGGTCGCGATGCATTGGCCGCGCCCCGAGACGATCGAATCCGGCGGAGAGCGCACGCTGGGCTATCACGACCGGCTGGTCCTGCCGATCGAGATTGCGCCCGTGGATCCGGCATTGCCGGTCGATCTGGCCGTGGTGGTCGATTTCGGCCTTTGCGAGGATATCTGCGTGCCGGTTCAGGTCACGCTGGCCGCGCCCCCGCCGCAGGAGACGCCCGACCCGCTGATCGAGGCCTCGCTGGCAACGGTTCCGACGCAGGAAACCGAACTGCCTGATTGCCATGTCGAGGAGATCGGCGACGGCATGCGCGTGACCGCGCGCTTTGCTGGCCGCGATGCACCCGAAGTGGCGATGGAACTGCCCGGAGACCCGGTCTGGGTCTCGCAGCCCGAGCTTGCCAATGTCGACGGCGTGCTGAGCGCGCGGGCCGATTTCGTTCCCGAGACGGGCAAGCCCTTCCCCCTCGATCCCGCGCGACTGCGCCTGACCCTGATCGGGCCGGATGACGCGACCGAGTTTCTGGGCTGCAACCCGGCCCGGGATTAAGGCGCGCGACTAGGCCTCGCCGTCGAGCCGCGCCGCGACCGAGAGCAGGTCGGCCCAGGCCTCGCGCTTCGCCAGCGGCGTGCGCAGCAGATAGGCGGGATGGGTCATCGGCAGGGCGGGCAGGCCGAAGGCCTCGCTCCACTTGCCGCGCAGCTTCAGAATGCCCTGCCGGTTCAGCGCCGCGATGCAGGGAGTATTGCCCATCAGGACCAGCAGCTCGGGTTGCACCAGCTCGACATGGCGGCGCAGGAAGGGCAGCATCAAGGCAATCTCGGCCGGTTCGGGTCTGCGGTTCCCCGGCGGCCGCCAGGGCAGGACATTGGTGATATAGAGCCCGCGCTCGGCATCGGTCGCGTCCCGCGACAGGCCGATGGCGGCGAACATCCGGTCGAGAAGCTGGCCCGCCCGTCCGACGAAGGGGCGGCCCTGCATATCCTCCTCCTCGCCCGGGGCCTCGCCGATCACCATGACCCGCGCACCGGCGCGCCCGTCGGCAAAGCAGAAATTGCGCGCACCTTTGCGCAGCTCGATCGGCTCGAAGCTTTCCTGCGCGGCGGCGAGGGCTGAAAGCGTGGTCGCGGCCCCGGCCAGCGCCTCGGCCCGCGCGGCATGGTCGGTCGCGGCATCCGGCGGCGGCGCAGTCGCGGCTGCGGGGGCCGGTTGGGCGGCAACCGGCGCGGCGGGGCGGTCGGGCAGGCCGTAGCGGTCGATCGCCGCGTCAAGGCATGGCTCGTCCGCGCCAAGCTCGGCCTGCCACTGCAAAAGCGCGAGTGCCGTTTCCGCGTCGAGCGCGAATCCCCTATAGGTCGGATCTGCCGTCATGCGCGCAGGCTAGGGCGCAAGCCGCGCCGCGACAAGGACCAGCGCGCGCGATGGTCCTAACGGGACTTGGCGAGGGGGGTGGTGTCGCCGCCCATCCCGACCAGCCGCTGGATCAGCGGCTTCGCGGTCGGCCCGATCCGGTCGCAGGCGGCGGGATCGTCGAGCAGCTTGAAGGCGGGGCCGTAATATTTGCGGTCATAGGCCGTCGCATCCAGCCCGAGCTTGGCCGCCAGCAGATCGCCGGTGCCGGTGATCAGCGTCCATTCGCCGTTGGAGATCTCGTATCCCGGGCAGTTCGAGGTGATCACGTTCACATTCGCGAGGTCGGCGATCAGCCGCGTCGCCTCCTCCTGATCGAGGCCCGAGATGTCGGGAAGCTGGACGGTGACGCCGCCGTCGGCCAGCGCCGCGCCGGCCATCAGCACCAGCGCTGCGGCCAAAGCCGTGCTTGGTTTCATGGGTTGCCCCTTTATTTCCGGTTGCCCGCCCATCCCGCCCCAAGGCCACACCGGGCGCAACCCAATTCGCCGTGAACTTGACGCAGGGTGACGGCAGGGCTAGGCGGTTTGCCGAACGCGCGTAGCACGAGAGGATGCCCTGCGATGACCACCCATTCCCTGCTGATCCTGCCCGGCGACGGCATCGGTCCCGAAGTGATGACCGAGGTGCGCAAGGTCATCGGCTGGTTCCAGACCAACAAGGGCATCCAGTTCGATGTCAGCGAGGATCTGGTCGGCGGTGCGGCCTATGACAAGCATGGCGTGCCGCTGGCCGACGAGACCATGGCCAAGGCGCAGGAAGTGGACGCTGTCCTTCTGGGCGCCGTGGGCGGCCCGGCCTATGACAACCTCGATTTCTCGGTAAAGCCCGAGCGCGGCCTTCTGCGGCTGCGCAAGGAGATGGACCTGTTCGCGAACCTGCGCCCGGCGCAATGTTTTGACGCGCTGGCCGATTTTTCGTCGCTGAAGCGTGAAGTGGTCGCGGGCCTCGATATCCTGATCGTGCGCGAACTGACCTCGGGCGTCTATTTCGGCGAGCCGCGCGGCATCCATTCCGACGACAATAACCCCCAGAACGAGGGTGGCCGCGTCGGGATCAACACCCAGCGCTATACCTCGGGCGAGATCCGGCGCGTCGCGCGCGCGGCCTTTGAGCTGGCGAAGAAGCGCGACAACCGCGTCTGCTCGATGGAAAAGGCCAACGTGATGGAATCGGGCATCCTCTGGCGTGAGGAGGTGCAATGGGTCCACGACAACGAATACCCGGAAGTTGAGCTGTCGCACATGTATGCCGATAACGGCGCCATGCAGCTTGTCCGCCGCCCCCGCCAGTTCGACGTGATCGTGACTGACAACCTGTTCGGCGACCTGCTCTCGGATGCCGCCGCGATGCTGACCGGCTCGCTTGGGATGCTGCCCTCGGCCAGCCTCGGCGCGCCGATGGCGAATGGCCGTCCGAAGGCGATGTATGAGCCGGTCCACGGCTCGGCCCCCGACATCGCGGGTCAGGGCAAGGCCAACCCGATCGCCTGCATCCTCAGCTTCGCCATGGCGCTGCGCTACAGCTACGACCTCGGCGCCGAGGCCGATCTGCTGGAGAAGGCGGTCGAGAAGGTGCTGGCCGACGGCGTACGCACCGCCGACCTGATGGGCCCCGAGGGCGGTACCCCGGTCTCGACCTCGCAGATGGGCGACAAGATCGTCGAGGCCCTTTCCGCACTCTGAGATACCGCCGCGCCCGCCCCGAAAGGCGGGCGCGGTCATTTCTGCGGGCCGGGGAGGGGCTATGCGGGGAAATCTCAGGGGGGCGCTGCTCGCCCTCATGTCGATGGGGATTTATTCGACCCATGACGTGATCATCAAATATCTGGGCGGGGGCTATCCCGCGCTGCAGATCCTGTTCTTTTCGGCCCTGTTCTCGTTCCCGCCCATCGCCATCCTGCTGCTGCGCGATCCAACGCATGGGACGCTCAGGCCGCGCTCTCCCTTCTGGGTCACGCTGCGCTCGCTCTGCATCGTCAATTCGGGGATCTGCGGCTTCTACGCCTTCTCGGCGCTGCCCCTCGCGCAGGTCTATTCGATCCTTTTCGCCGCACCCCTGATCATCACCATCCTTGCCGTGCCGATCCTGGGCGAGCGTGTTGGCCCGCAGCGCTGGCTGGCCGTCGCCGTGGGGCTGGCGGGCGTGCTGGTGGTGCTGCGGCCGGGCTATGTGCCCCTCGACCTCGGCCATCTCGCGGCGCTTTTCGCGGCACTCTCGAATGCCATGGCGGCGGTGGTGGTGCGCAAGCTCGGCCGGTCTGAGCGGACGGTGATCCTGATCCTCTGGCCCATCCTCGGAAACTTCCTGCTGACCGGGCTTTCCCTCGGGCTGGCCTATCGCCCGATGGCCGGGGGAGACCTTGCCCTCACCGCGCTGATCGCGCTGCTGGGACTTGCCGCCGGATTCCTGCTGATCCTCGCCTATCAGAATGGCGAGGCCGCGAATGTCGCGCCGATGCAATATTCCCAGATGCTCTGGGCAATCGCCTATGGCTGGCTGCTGTTCGAGGAGCGCCCCGACCGGGCGACGCTGATCGGCGCCGCGCTCATCATCGGCTCGGGTCTTTTCATCCTGATGCGCGAGGGCAGCGGCAGTTCGAACCTGCGGCCCGTGACCGAGGCACGCCTGCGCAGCGAGACGGTCATAACGCCGCGCGCCAGCTTGCTCAGGCGGATGCTGAACCGGCGATAAAAGCGCACGAACCCCCTTGCATTCCGCCGTCCGTCGGGCTACCTGCCCCTCCACGGTCGGAGCGTAGCGCAGCCTGGTAGCGCACCTGCTTCGGGAGCAGGGGGTCGGAGGTTCGAATCCTCTCGCTCCGACCATTGAACATCATCCCGAAAATCTGTCGCATCGTAAGCCACCCGCGCGGGAACGCCGTTCGTTCGCTTCGCATCGGGCGACGTGTTCATCAGTCGGTCCGGTGGCGCCGAATATGGTCGGCCATGATGCAGAGCAGCTCGAAAACCACGGTTGCGCCCACAAGCGCGGTCATGCCGCCGACATCGAACGGGGGCGAGACCTCGACGACATCCGCGCCGACGATATTCACCTTGTCCAGCAGGCGAAGCATCTCCTGAGCCTCGCGGGTGGTGAAGCCGCCGATCTCGGGCGTGCCGGTGCCGGGCGCCATCGAGGGGTCGATGCAGTCGATATCGAAGGTGATATAGGTCGCATCGCTGCCGACGATTGCGGTGGCTTCGGCGATCACATCGGCAGCACCACGGCGGATGAATTCCTCGATATAGATGATCCGCACGCCCTGCGCCTTGGCCCAGTCATGCTCTCCCGTTTCGTAGACCGAGCCGCGAATGCCGATCTGCACGAGACGTTTGGGATCGAGCAACCCTTCCTCGATGGCGCGTCGGAAGGGCGTTCCATGGGTATAGCGATTGCCGCCGAAATAGCTGTCATTGGTATCGGAATGCGCGTCGAACTGTATCATCCCGAGGGGCTTTCCGCCCGCAGGCCTGCCCGATGAAATGGCGCGCAGGACCGGAAGCGTGGTGAGGTGATCGCCCCCGACCGAAAGCGGAAGCGCGCCCGCCGCCACGATCCGGGACATGCCCTCCTCTATTCGGGCGATGCTGTCGGCCAGATCGACGGGATTGACCGGAAGGTCGCCCACATCCGCGACATTTGCCATTTCATATGGCGCGATCCCGGAAACATGATGGGCGCTGCGCATCAGGCTTGAGAGGTTTCTGACCTCGCGCGGGCCATGCCGGGCGCCGGCGCGATTGGTCGTGCCTCCATCCCAGGGGATGCCGACCAGCGCGATATCCAGCCCTTCGGCCGTTGCCACCGCCGGCAGGCGCATGAACGTGGACTGGCCGGCAAAGCGGGGCACTTCGGCTGCATCGACGGGTTTGTGATAGCGAGGCATGGCGGCCCTCTCCGGCTGGGTTCACGGAAACATCGCGTCGGCGCCTTGTCCGTCGTCGAGGGACTTGGGACGGGCCGCCCACGCCCCATAGGAACGGGTTTTGGCGCGCCAGCTCAAGACCCAAGCGTGCGACCATTCGCGGCGGGCGTGCCGGGATCCCGATGGCTAGCCCATGACCGAGAAGCTCGATTCGGCATTGATCGCGCGTTTTCGGCTGTAGGTGCCAAGGCCGATCTCGCGGCGCGTCCGTTCCAGCCGGAAAGCCAGAGGCTCGGCATCGTGATCATGTCCGGCCTCGGATTCCGTGATGAGGTGGTTCATCAGCTTGCCCACGACAGGCGCCATCTTGAACTGGTTCCCGGATGTTCCGCAGGCGAGGTAGAAACCCGGCAGGCTGGTCCTGTCAAAGATCGGCAGCCAGTCGTCCGACGTGTCGTAAAGCGCCACCAGCCCGCTTGCCTGACCGGGAATGCGCATCTCGGGCAAGCGCATCGCCCCGCGCATCACGATGGTCGTCCACTGGTCGGTGAAGCGGGTGTCGAGCGCGTCGGGATCCTCGATCCATTCATGCGTGTCGCAGGCCGGATCGGTTGAGCCGACGCAGATGCCGACCGGGTCGGGGCGGGCATAGAACTCGGCATCCAGATCGGCGATCACGATGCCGTCCTGGCGATAATCCATATTGGCGGGGCCGGGAATATAGGCGACCTCCTGACGGTTCGGGCGGTTGCGGATGGTCATGTCCCCGGTCACGCCGGCCATACGGTTCAGCGCCGCCGACCACGGACCGGCCGCATTGACCACGACATCTGCGGGGAGCACCGAGCCATCCTCGAGCCGGACGCCCGAAACGCGGCCTTCCCGCGTCTCAATCCCCGCCACCTTGGCGCGGAAGCGGAACGCCGCCCCCTCGCGCTCGGCCGCCCATTGCAGGTTCTGCGCGGCCAGTTTCGGATCGTTCACATAGCCCGCCTGATGGAAGAATACCGCGCCGCCCACCTGCTCCGGGTTCGGTTCGCCGAAATCGGGGTGGTCGAGGCGCCGGGCGGGGGCATAGGATTGCAGGTCGGCCTTGGGCAGATAATCGCGGATGCCCTCGGGCGCGACGCGGTCATAGGCCCCGCCGATCCGGTCCATGATCTCGGTGATTCTGGTCATCGCCGCGCCCTCGCCGGAATAGATCACCAGCGATCCGGTCTCTCTATAAGTGGCGAGCGGGCGTTCATCGGGCAGACCGACATAGGCGGCCCAGTCGCGCCAATAGGTCCAGCCCTCCAGCGCCATGGCGCAGGTTTCCATGACTGAATAGTTGATGCGGATCACCGCCGAGGAATTCGAGGTCGAGCCGTAGCCGGCCTCGGGGGCCTTGTCGACGACGGTGACGGCCCAACCCGCTTTCGCCATTTCATAGGCGATGGCGCCACCGATGATCCCCGCCCCGATGATGACGACCTGCTTCATTCCCCGCTCTCCCTTGGTAAAGCCGTGACCTTCCGCCGCAGCGGCTTGTTGCCTGAGGCTTCACCGATGCTATACGCAGGCTTTCGGGGCGGGCAATTCAGTTCGCCTGGCGGGTGCGACAGGCCAGCTAAACTAACGACCAGCAAGCGGGAGTTCCCTTGGCGCAGCTTCCCCCTTTGCGCGCGATGCAGATCTTCGAGGCCTTCGGGCGTCTCGGCACGGTCCACGCGACGGCGCAGGAACTGAATGTGACGCCGGGGGCGGTCAGCCAGCAATTGCGCCTGCTCGAGGAACATCTGGACATGGTGCTGCTGGTCAAGGACGGCCGCCGCGCCGCCCTGACCCCGGCCGCGCGCGGATATCACGAGCTGATCTCGCAGGGGTTCGGGCGCTTTGCGCTGGCGCAGGACTATATCGCGGAACACCGGGTCGCGCAGGAGTTGACGCTTTCCTGCCTGCCGACCCTGCTGCAACGCTGGCTGAACCCGTTGCTGCCCGCTTTTCAGGCTGCCGCGCAGGAATCGACCCTGCGGCTGATCGCACAGGATCTCGAGCCGGATTCGCATATGCTCGAGCATATGTTCCGCCTGACCTATGGCGAGGCCGGGCGGCGCTATACCCATTCGCGCGTGCTCTTCACCGATCACTGCTTTCCGGCGGCCTCGCCCGATTTCCTGGCCCGCCACCCCGAGGCGCTGACCGCCGACGGCCTGTCGCGCCTGCCCCTGATCGGCATTGACTGGGGCGCGCAATACACGACCGAGCCGCATTGGCGCGACTGGTTCAAGATGCAGCTTACCGCCGACCCGCCGCCGCTGCGCCATGTCGCGATCTATTCGGCCTCGGGCATGGGGCTGGAAGCGGCCGCCGCTGGGCAGGGTGCGGTCCTGGCGCAATGGTCCTTCGCGAGGGGTGACCTCGAATCCGGCCGGCTGGTGCGCCTGTCGCCGGACCGGCTTGCGCTGCCCGATCCCTATTTCATCTGCTGGGGCCAGACCACGCTGGACCGGCCCGTCGCGCGCCAGTTCCTGAACTGGCTGATGCAGATGGCGAAGTCGATGCGCGATCAGATGCAGCAGAAAAACTAAACGATTGCCCACTCCTTCTGTGCTTATCCTGCGGCGCCCCGGCGCTAAGGTTGACCCAACACAGCTACGAAGGATGCAGCCATGTTTCTGAAGAACGCCTGGTACGTTGCGGCCTGGAGCCACGAGGTCACGGACAGCCTGCAGCAGATCGTCGTTCTGGGGGAAAAGATCTGCGTCTATCGCAACAGCCAGGATGAGGTGATCGCGCTTGAGGATGCCTGCCCGCACCGCAAGCTTCCGCTGTCCAAGGGCCGCATCAAGGGCGACAATGTCGAATGCAGCTATCACGGCCTGACCTTCGACTGCGCCGGTCAATGCGTCTGGGCGCCGGGCGGCGGGCGCATCCCCTCGGCCGCGAAGGTCCGGCCCTATCCGGTGCACGAGAAATACGGCCTCGTCTGGATCTGGATGGGCAATGCCGCCATCGCCGATGCCGACGACATCATCGACATCCCGAATTTCGACAGCCCGGACTGGGGCATCAATCGCGGCGCCGCGATGGAGTTGCAGTGCAACTACCTGCTGATGTGCGACAACCTGCTGGACCCCACGCATGTCGCATGGGTTCACGAAAGCAGCTTCGCCCAGGCCGCGACCAAGGATGCGCCGCTGAAGGTGACGCGCACCGACAATGGCGTCATCGTCCACCGCTGGATGATGAATGTCGAGCCCGCGCCCTTCTACAAGAAGATCGTCGAGTTCGAGGGGAATTGCGACCGGTTGCAGCATTACGAGGTGCGCTATCCCAGCCACGCGCTGATCCGCGCGGTCTTTACCCCGGCGGGCACCGGCGGGCCTGACGGGACGCTGGATGAAAAAACCTTCGTCATGGACAGCTACAATTTCATGACGCCCACGACCGAGACCGAGACCCGCTATTACTGGTTCCAGCTGCGCAACATCCGGCCCGATGACGCAGACCTGTCCTTGATGATGTCCGAGGACGTCCGCCACGCCTTCGAGGAAGATCGCGCCGTGCTGAACGAGGTGCAGGTCGGCATGACCTCCAAGACCTCGCCCCATATCGACCTGTCGATCGACGCGGGCCAGCTGCGCTTCCGCCGCCAGCTTGAGGCGATGATCGCCGAAGAGCGGATGGTCGACGAAAAGATGCGGGCGTGACCATGGCCGGGGGTTTTCGCCGGTTCCGAGTCGCCCGGAAATTGCCGGAAAGCAGCGTCATCACCTCGTTCCATCTGGTGCCCGAGGATGGCGGCCCGCTTTGGGACATGCGGCCGGGCCAGTATCTGACCCTGCGCATCCCCCTTGCCGAAGGCCCGGTGCTGCGCACCTATTCCCTGTCCGCCCCGGCCGAGGGTCGCGATCACCATCGGATCAGCGTCAAGCGCGAGCCGATGGGATCGGGGTCGGGTTGGCTGCATGACAAGCTGGCCGAAGGCGACATCGTGGAAATCGCCGCCCCCCGCGGCAGCTTCTGCCTTGACGAGACGAGCGAGCGGCCGGTCCTGCTGCTGGCGGGCGGCGTCGGCATGACTCCCTTGCTGGCCATGCTGCACCGGCTGGTGCAGACCCGGCGCCGGGCATGGTTCGTCCATGCCGTCGAGAATGGCGAGGTTCACGCGCTGCGGGACGAGGTTGCGGCGCTCTCCGCCGCCTCGGACGGGCGCATCACCCTGCGCAACGTCTATCGTGCGCCGACCGAAGAGGACCGCGCCGCGGCACGCTTCGACGGCGAGGGCATGGTGGACCGGGCGCTTTTGCAGTCGCTGCTGCCGCTGGATGACTATGACGTCTATCTGTGCGGGCCGACCCCCTTCATGGTCGCGATGTGGCGGCTTCTGACCGGGCTCGGCATCGCGCCCCACCGCATCGCCTATGAGTTTTTCGGCAAAGGTGGGTCGCTGGCCGCGCTGGCCGCCGCGCCCGTGGCGGCGACCCATACCGACCGCCGGATGCCCGCCCATGCGCCGCAATCGCTGTCCCGGCTGGAGTTCATCACCGACCCCGATGCCCGCGCCTTGCCCGATCAGATTGCGCGCCCGGTTCTGTCCGCCACGGAGGGGCCGGGGGCCGAGGTGGTCTTTGCCCGCTCGGGCGTGACCGTCCCGTGGAGCGATGGCGCGGCCTCGATCCTTGAACTGGCCGAAGGGGCGGGGCTGGACCCAGCCTTCAGTTGCCGCGCGGGGATCTGTGGCACCTGCCGCTGCGGCATCGCCGAAGGGGCGGTCGAATATGTCTCGGACCCGCTCGACCCGCCGCCGCCCGGTCAGGTGCTGATCTGCTGTTCGCGTCCCGCCGGGCGCGTCGTTCTGGAGCTGTGACGCCGATGCCAAGCTTGCAACCTCGTCCCGAAGGCCGCGTCAACCTGAGGGTAATCGGGCCGTCATGTGAAAAATCGCGGGACTTTCCTGACATTCAAGGAAAGGGAAGGGGCGACGCCATGACCTTCATGCCGCTTGATTATCCGACCATGCGGGCCGGGTTCCTGGAGGCAGCGAAAGCCGCCGGGGCCGAGATCGTCGAATATCGCCACCCTTTGCCCGGCCCCCATGCCGAGGTCCTTGCCACCGACGTGGCCCTGATCGGCAGCCGGAATGCGACGCGGCTTCTGATCGTCAATTCCGGCACGCATGGGGTCGAGGGCGCCTATGGCTCGGCCGCGCAGGTGGCGTGGATGCGCAGGCACACGCCCTGGCACCTGCCCGAGAATGTCGCCGTCCTGCTGATCCATCTGATCAACCCATGGGGCGCCGCCTGGTCGCGCCGCGTGAACGAGGACAATGTCGACCTGAACCGCAACTTCATCGACTGGTCGCAGCCGCGGCCCGAAAATCCGGGCTATCCGGCGCTGCATCCGGCGCTGACCTTCACCGATCTGGACGGCCCCGACCGGGCGCGGGCGCGCGATGCCTATGCGCAGGCGCAGCAGCGGGCGGGCGGCTATGCCGGCCTCGCCTCGACGATCGAGGCAGGGCAATACACCCATCCCGACGGGCTGTTCTATGGTGGCGATGGCGCGGTCTGGTCGAACCTGACGCTGAACCGCATCCTGTCCGACTTCGCGTCCGGGGCCGAGGATGTGGTCGTCTTCGACCTGCATACCGGCGCGGGCCCCTATGGCTATCCGGCTTTGCTGTCGGTGGCGGTGGAGGACCATGCGGGACTCGACTGGGGCAAGGCGCTTTACGGCCCGGCGCTCTCCGTCGTCCTGACCGGCGCGGGAAAGACCACGGATACCGGCATTGCGGCGACGGCGACGGGCTATGTCTCGGACGCGGTGCGCAGGGGGACGCCGCGGGCGCGCGTCCTGCCGCTGGTGATCGAATGCGGGACGCTGCCGGGGGAAGAAGTCAACGACACCGTCCGGGCAGATAACTGGCTGCACCTGCATGGCGACGTCGCCTCGGCCCAGGGACAGCAGATCAAGGACAGCCTGCGCCACGCCTTCATTCCCGCGGATCCGGCCTGGCAAACGCAGGTGCTGGCGGTCAGCCTGTCCTGTTTCGACCGCGCGCTTGCGGACCTTGAGGCCAAGGGCGGCAGCGCCCCGAAACGCGCCGTCGCGGCCCGTCCGGCGGCCCGCGCCCCGCAATCCGGCCAGCCGGCGGTCGAAATCCATGACCTGCACAAAAGCTATGGCACGCTTGAGGTGCTGAAGGGTGTGGACCTGGTTGCGCAACCGGGCGAGGTCGTGTCGATGATCGGGTCTTCCGGCTCGGGCAAGTCGACCTTCCTGCGCTGCATCAACTTGCTCGAACAGCCGAAAAGCGGCCGCATCCTGATCGACGGAGAGGAGATCCGCCTGAAGCCCGGCAGGGACGGGGCGGCGGTTCCCGCCGATCAGAAACAGGTCGAACGCATCCGGGCCCGCGTCGGCATGGTTTTTCAGAACTTCAACCTGTGGCCGCATCTTTCCGTGCTGGACAATATCATCGAGGCGCCCGTGCACGTCCTGAAGGAAAGCAAGGTCGAGGCGACGGACCGCGCGCATGAGTTGCTGAAAAAGGTCGGCCTGTCGGACAAGCACGCGCATTTCCCCGGCCAGCTTTCGGGCGGTCAGCAACAGCGCGCGGCGATTGCGCGGACGCTGGCCATGCGCCCCAAGGTCATCCTGCTGGACGAGCCGACCTCGGCCCTTGACCCCGAGCTTGTGGGCGAGGTGCTGCGGGTGATCCGCCAGCTTGCCGAAGAGGGGAACACCATGATCCTCGTCACGCATGAGATGCAGTTCGCGCGCGAAGTCTCGCATCACATCAAATTCCTGCATCAGGGCCGGGTCGAGGAAGAAGGCGCCCCGGACCATATCTTCACCAATCCCCGCTCCGAACGGCTGAGCCAGTTCCTCGCCAGATGCAACTAGCCCGGCCCTGATGCGGCAACCCGACGATCACACGCGAAAGAATGTGACGTTCATCCAACCAAGGGAACCAAGCATGAAACTGAAACTCCTGTCTCTCGCCGCCGTCCTCGCTTGCGGGCTTGGCCCCGTCGCCCATGCCGCCGAGGGCGAGCTGGTCATCGGCACCGAGGGCGCCTATCCGCCCTTCTCGATGGCCGATGCCAATGGCAACGTGACCGGCTTCGACGCCGATGTTGGCAACGCGGTCTGCGAGAAGCTGCAACTGAAATGCCGCTTCGTCGTGCAGGCCTTCGACGGGCTGATCCCGGCGCTGAACGCCAAGCGTTTCGACGTCATCATCTCGGGCATGTCGATCACGGACGAACGCCAGAAGCAGATCGACTTCTCGAACAGCTATGGTGAGTTCCCCAACCAGTTCGTGGTGAAGAAGGAGTCCGAGCTTGCTGGGGTCAAGGATCTCGACACCCTGAAGAAGGATCTGAGCGGCCTGCGCATCGGTGTCCAGTCGGGCACGACCCATGCGGCCTATGTCGAGAAGAACATGCCCGACGCGCAGCTGATGACCTATGACACGCTGGACCAGATGCAGATCGACCTGTCCAGCGGACGTCTGGACACGTCCTTTGCGGATACCTCTGCACAGAACGACTTTCTCGCCCAGCCCGAAGCTGCCGACTTCCAGCTTGTTGATGTCGTGATCGATTCCACCTCGGACGCGACGCTTGGCAAGGGGCTTGGCATCGGCATCCGCAAGGACGAAGGCGAACTCAAGGAAAAGATCAACCAGGCGCTTTGCGATCTGGGCGAGGAGGGAACACTGAAAACCGCCTCGGAGAAATGGTTCAAGCTGGACATCTCGCAGAAGTGCAAGTGAGCCAGGGCTGACCGGGAAGGCGAGGATCGCCTTCCCCCAACCACCCACCCATCCAGGCAGGCGGACTCAATGGAATTCGGGCTAATGCAGCTTTGGGAAGGCGGCTGGGTCGGCGCGTTGCTGCGCGGCGCCTCGGTCACGATTCTGGTCGGCGTCGGCGCGATGCTGCTGGGCCTTGCGACCGGGATCGCCTGCGGGCTGATCAAATGGGCGCGCGTGGTGCCGCTGAACTGGCTGGTCGACATCTATACGACGGTCGTGCGCGGCGTGCCTGAACTGCTCATCATCTACCTGCTGTTCTTTTCGTCGGTCGAACTCGTGGCCCGGATCGGAACCGCCTTCGGCTGGGCGGGGCTGGCCGAGACCGGCTATCCCTTCCTGATCGGCATCATCGCCATCGGCGCGATCTCGGGGTCCTATTCGACCGAGGTGGTGCGGGGGGCGCTGGCCGCGATCCCGACCGGCCATGTCGAGGCCGCCCGCGCGCTCGGGATGCCGAAGGCCCGCATCTTCCGCCGCATCATCCTGCCGCAGATGCTGCGCATCGCCGCGCCGGGGGTGAACAACGTCTGGCAGGCGACGATGAAGGACACGGCGCTGATTTCGGTCGTGGGGCTGCAAGAGCTGATGCGCACCGCCTTTGTCGGCGCGGGATCGACCCGCAGCCCCTTCATCTTCTACCTCGTCGCGGGGGCTGTCTATCTTGCCATCACCTTCGTCAGCCAGTCCGGCTTCAAGCGCGCGGAACGCGCACTCGTCCTGAAGGGAAGGGCCTGAAATGGATTGGGATTTGCTGCACCGCGCCGTCACGACGATCGGCAAGGGGGTCGGGACGACCCTGACGCTCGCCTCGGTCTCGCTTGCGATCGGCTTCTGCCTCGGGTTGGGACTGGCCGTCATGCGGGTCTCCGGCAACCGCCTGATGTCGGGCTTTGCGGAATATTACAGCGCCGTCTTTCGCGGCACGCCACTGCTGGTGCAGCTGTTCCTGTTCTATTACGGGCTGGGGCAGTTCGATTTCGTCCGCGAGAACCCGGTCCTTTGGTGGGTGATCGGCGGCGGCACGCATTGCGCGATCATGGCATTGGCGCTGAACACCGCCGCCTATACCTCGGAAATCCTGCGCGGTGGGCTGATCTCCATCCCGGTTGGCCTGATCGAGGCGGCGAAGGCCGCAGGCATGTCGCGCGCCCTGCGCTTTCGCCGGATCGAGTTTCCGCTGGCGATCCGTCAGGCGCTTCCCGCCTATGGCAACGAGATGGTGCTGGTCATCAAGGGCACCAGTCTCGCCTCGACCATCACGGTGCTGGAGATCACCGGCCACGCCAAGCGGCTGATGAGCCAGACCTATGCCATTTTCGAGGTTTTCACCATCGCCGGCATCTTCTACCTGCTGATCAATGCCGCTCTGATCTTCGCCGTCCGCCGTATCGAGAACCGGCTGACCAGCCCGGCAAGATGAGGGTCAGCCCTGACTGACCGTGCTTTGCGTTCCCGAGGACGATAAAGCACGATGCCGTGCGGGAAGCGCCTTGCTTCGCACCGCATCGGGCGAGGTGATACCCAACCAAATGGACAACTGGCCCCGGGTCGGGTGCTGCGTGTTTAATCGGGCAGAAGCATGCGTTCGGGGAAGCGCGGGCTTTCCTTGATCCATTGGGTTTTCGATGTCCAGATGCGCGCCTGCCTTCATTCTCATCGCATCTCTTGGCATGGCGGGCGTCCTGCGGGCCGAGGACCGTTCGGGCCTCAGTTGCGACGTGGTCGGCAAGGACGCGCTCATGCTTTGCGATGCCTTGCGCGGCGCGCTTTCCCGCCGCGCGTTCCCGGATAGGGTCGAACTGGTGCTGACGGCCCGGTCGCCCCGACCCGAAACGCTGCGGGCGCGCCTCGACATCATTCGCGACGGCAGGACGGCCAGGGGAGAGGAGGCCGAGCTTGCCGTGATGGACCGCGCCGCGCCGACGCGGGCGGGAATCGAGCTATTCGCCAGAAACCTGCTCGATCGGGCAGGGCTGGTGCCTGAGGAGGGCAGATGACGCTTGCACCGACAGACGACAGGCTGACATCCGCAGCCGCCACCAGCACCGCGCGCGCGATCCGCACGGAAATGGGTGACGCGCCGGCCCATGCGGGCACCGGTTATGTGATCAATCCGGGCGACAGCTTCAACGGCAGGATCGGGCGGGCGGGCGACGCCGACTGGGTTCGCGTCGATCTCCAGCCGGGACATTATGCCATCACGCTTGACGGCAGGGGCAGCAACGACCTGACGGATCCCTATCTGCGGATCTACGATTCATCGGGAAGGCTGGTCACCTACAATGACGACCGCTCGCCCGACAGCCTCGATTCCAGCGTCACGCTGAACGTCACGCGGGCGGGCAGCTTCTATATCGACGCGAGGGCCTATGACGGGGGCGGGACGGGGGACTATGTCCTTTACGTCGCGCCCGACACCACGCCGACATTCACCCTGGCCCAGATCGCCCGCCAATTGACCGATGGCTATTGGCAGGAGCAGGGCGGCAGCCGTCGCGCCTTCGATGTCGGGCCGGGCGAGGTGCTGACGGTCGACCTCTCGGGTCTGACGGCGGACGGGCGCAGGCTCGCCACCGCCGCGCTGCAAGCATGGACCGACGTGACGGGCATCCGCTTCAACCCCAATCCCGGCGCGGGCGGAGCGGATATCCGTTTCGACGACCAGTATAGCGGCGCCTATTCGCAATCGACCGTGTTTGGCGGCGTCATCGACCACTCCACGGTGAATGTCGGGCTGGACTGGCTTTCGGCCTATGGCACCGGTTTCGCGACCTATTCCTTCCAGACCTATATTCACGAGATCGGTCACGCGCTGGGACTGGGCCATGCCGGCAACTACAATGGCGCGGCGACCTTCGGCGAGGACAATCACTATCGCAACGACAGCTGGCAGGCCTCGGTCATGTCCTACTTCAGTCAGACCGACAACACCTATGTCAACGCGAACTTTGCCTATATCGTCTCGGCCATGTCGGCCGATATATTGGCGATGCGCAGCCTCTATGGCGATGCCGACCTTCGCATGGGGAACAGCATCTATGGCGAAGGCAGCAACGCGGGCGGCAATTATGCCCGGATCTCGAACCTCCTCGCCTCGACCGAGACGCGGGATGACATTGCCTTCGCCATCGTCGATGACGGCGGGATCGACACGCTCAATCTGGCGCGGGACAGCGACAACCAGCGGATCTCGCTGGCGCCGGGCAGCTTTTCGGACGCCTACGGCCTGATCGGCAATGTCTCGATTGCGCCGGGCACCTGGATCGAGAACATCCGCGCCGGGTCAGGCAATGACAGGCTGTCCGGCAATGCCCAAAACAATACGATCTGGGGCAATGGCAGGAATGACGTGCTGCGTGGCGGGGGCGGAGGGGACACCCTTGTCGGCGGGGCAGGGCGCGACACGCTCGCCGGCGGCGCGGGCAATGACGTCTATCTGGCCGATCGCTTCGACACGATCGTCGAGGCGGCGGGGGCGGGCCGGGACCAACTGCGCATCGGTCTTTCGACCACCCTCGGCGCGAATATGGAGGATCTTCGCCTGACCGGCACGGCGGCGGTGAACGGCACCGGAAACAGCGCGGCCAACCTGCTCCATGGCAATGCGGGTGCCAATATCCTCCGCGGTCTGGGCGGCAATGACCGGCTGGTCGGCAACGGAGGGGCGGATACCCTGTGGGGTGGCGCCGGTGCCGACGAGTTCCTGTTCAATGCCGGGCGCGATCTGGTCGCGGATTTTCAGAATGACGTCGATACGCTGCTGATCGAGAACGCGCTGTGGGGCGGCACGCCCCGCACCGTCGCGCAGGTGCTGAATTTCGCCCATGTCGAGAACGGGGATGCCGTTTTCCGCTTCGGCAATGGCAATGTCCTGACCGTCGACAACCTGACCAACATCCAGCTGTTGTCGAACGATCTGATCATCGTGTGATCCGGCCGAGGATCTGGAAGATCAACCCATGCGGGCCGCGTTCGACATGGGCGGTGACGCCGAAGCTGCGGGCGAGGTTTTTGGCGGTCAGGACTGCCTCGGGCGGGCCATCGGCGGTGATGCGCCCCCCCTCCAGCAGGATCAGCCGCGAGCAATGGCGCGCGGCGCTGCCCAGATCGTGCAGCGAACTCAGGATGGTGCGCCCCTCGGCTGCGAGGTTGCGGAAAAGCTCCATCACCTCGATCTGCGCGGCCGGGTCCAGCGCGGCGGCAGGCTCGTCCGTGACCAGCAGCGGGGTTTCCTGCGCCAGCGCCCGGGCCAGCAGCGCGCGGGCCTGTTCGCCCCCCGAAAGCGAGGTGGCGGGGCGGTGGCGCAGCCCGTCCAGCCGCAGCGCCGCGATGGCGCGGTCGGTCGCGGCGCGGTCGGCGGCGGCCGCAGCATCGGGATGGGCGACGCGGCCAAGGGCGACCAGATCCTCGACCGTCAGCGGCCAGGCGATCTCGCGGCCCTGCGGCATGAAGGCAGCGGCGCGGGCACGCGCCCGGACCGGCAGTGCGGCGATCGAGGAATGGCCGGTAAAGGGTAGCAGCCCCAGCGCGGCACGCAAAAGCGTCGTCTTGCCCGCGCCATTCGGGCCGATCAGGCCGACGAACTCACCCGGTTGCAGGGTCAGGTCCACAGCATCGACGACCGTTCGCCCGGCCAACCGGCAGGTCAGTCCCGAGAGGGTCAGGCGGCTCATGGCGTGTCCCCCCGGGTCTTGACGATCAGGTGCAGGAAGAAGGGCGCGCCGACCAGCGCCGTCAGCACGCCCAGCTTCAGGTCGCGATCCGGCATGATCAACCTGACCGCGATATCCGCGCCCAGCACCATCGCCGCGCCGCCAAGGGCCGAGGCGGGCAAGAGGCGCGAGGGCCGCGATCCGACCGCGCGGCGCAGGACATGCGGCGCGACCAGCCCGACAAAGCCGATGCTGCCCGCAACCGCAGTGGCGCCGCCGATCAGCGCCGCCGTGCCGCCGGCCAGCAGCAGCCTCAGCCGGCCAAGATCGACGCCCATCGAGGCGCCGGCATCCTCGCCCAGCGTCAGCGCGTCCAGCGATCCCGCCGTTGGCAGCAGCATCGCAAGGCCAAGCGCCATGACGGGCAGAGCGATCCAGACATGCAACATCGAGCGATCGGCAAGCGAGCCCATCATCCAGAAGACGATCTCATTCGCGGCGAAGGGATTGGGCGAGAGGTTCAGCACCAGCGAGGTCGCGGCCCCCGCCAACGCCGAAATCGCGATGCCCGCAAGGATCAGCGACAGCGTCATGGCCCTCGGCCCGGCCAGCACCAGCAACAGCGCGACCGAGGCCAGCGCCCCGGCCAGCGCGGCGAAAGGCAGCGCCAGCGGAAAGGCCGCCGCCAGCCCGGTATGGATCGCGATGACCGCGCCCAATGCGGCCGAGGCGCTGGTCCCGATCAGGCCCGGCTCGGCCAGCGGATTGCGCAGAAAGCCCTGCAAGGCCGCGCCCGAGACGCCAAGCGCCGCCCCGACCGCGAGGCCGAGGATCGCGCGCGGCAGCCGGATCTCGCGCATCACCAGACCCAGCACCTCGTCCCCGCCGCCGAAAAGCGCGGCGAGCGATCGGCCAATGCCGATCCCGGCCGGTCCGGTCAGCAGCGAGGCGAGAAACAGCAGGCCGACCAGCAGGCCCAGCCCGGCCAGCAGGAGGCAATAGCGGGGCCGGGTCATTTCGCCTCCGGCAAGGCAAGGCGGGCGTCGCGCAGTTGCGACACGGCGCGCAGGATCCGGGGCGTCCCGCAGACCCAGTCGGGATCATTCGTCCGTACCGAAGGCACGCTGCGGGTCAGCGCGCGCAGGGCGGGGTGGTCCAGCGGCTCCTCGGCACGGGAATGGCCGGGGTATCGGCGCCCCTCGACCAGCAGGTCGGGATGCGAGAGCAGCAGGCTCTCAAGCGAGAGGTGGCCGCCCGCGCCAAAGCCCATCTCGTCGGCGATATTGTCGAAACCCGCAAGCGCCACGATCTGTCCGGCAAGGCTCTGGCTGCCCGAACTGTAGCCGTTCGCCGCGTAAAGCGCCGCGCGCGGGCGCGCCGTTGCCGGGGCGTCGTCAAGCCGGGCAAGCTCGGCGTCGAAGGCCGTGATCGCGGCCCCGGCCTCGGCCTCGCGCCCCAGCGCCTTGCCCATGCGGCGCATATTGTCCCGGATGCCTTCGACGGTTTCCTCGGCCGGAAAGACCTCGACCGGGACACCCAGCCTCTCCAGCATCGCGAGGGTGATGGGATTGGTGAAGCTGCCCGCCAGCACGAGGTCGGGGCGGAGCAGGAAGATCTCCTCAGCCGTGCCGGAATTGGCGGAGAGGCCGCGCGCCTCATCGGCCATTGCCGACATGCTGGGGTCAAGGGCGTGACGCGAGACCGAGACAAGCTGCCCCGGCGCCGCGATCATCATGGCAAGCTGGTCGGTGCAGAGGTTGATCGACACCACCCGTTCCGGCCCTTCGGCCAGCGCGGGCATGGCAATGCCGATGGCTGCCAGCACCGCCAGCCAGCGCCCTACCATTGCGCCTGAAGCCCGGCATAGAACGTCCTGCCCTGCGAGGCGAAGCCCCAGACATCCGAATATTCCGTATCGAAAAGGTTCACGACGCGCCCCGTCAGCCGCACCTCGTCGGTCAGGTCGAACCCTGCCGACATGTTCACGACGTTATAGGCCGACAACTCCGCAGTGGCATAGTCGCCGAAGAACTGGCTGTCGTAATTCCCCGAGACATGGCGCAGGTCCGCCGTCACCTGTCCGAGCCCCTCCATGAAGGCGAGCGTCGCGGACAGGCCGAATTCGTTCCGGGGCCGGCGGACCTCGATCGAGCCATCGGGATTTTTCGCGTCGATATAGGTATAGCTGAGCGCGAGGCCCAGATTTTCGCTGGCCTTGATCCGCGCGCTGGCCTCGATCCCCTCGCGCGTGCTTTCGCCCGAAAGGTTCGTATAGGTCGCGCGGTCGCCGGGGACGAAGACATAGGCGATCTCGTCCTCCAGCCGCTCGCGGAAATAGGTCAGCTCAATGACCCCGCGATCATTGGGAAGCTCGGCCTCGATCCCCAGATCGAAGCCGCGATTCGTCTCGGGCGCCAGATTGGGATTGCCGCGCGTATAGGCGTCATCGGCGTAAAGCTCGAAGAACGAGGGGTTGACCAGCCCGGTCCCGGCCGAGCCGCGCAGCCGCAGCGGCAGGTCCGGCACCTGCCACGAGAGGCCGATGTTCCAGCTGGTGAAATCGTCGAACACCTTGTTCGTGTCGTGACGCAGCCCGGCCTGAATATCGAGACCATTATCAAGGAAGGCGCGATATTCCACCGCCAGCGAGGTCATCTCGCGGTCGCGCCCCGGCGCAGAGGAGGATTCGTCGGTCTGGTGCTCGGCCATGACATTCAGGACATGCCGCGTCTCGGCCACGGCCAGCCCGTCCAGCCCGAAGCTCAGCCGGTATTTCAGTTTGCGCGTCTCGCCCCGCGTCTCGCCGCTGTCTGTCCGGCTTTGTTTCAGGACACTGTCCTGATAGTCGAGCCGCTGCGTCAGGCGTCCGTCCATCATGGCAAGATCTGCCCAGACCGCGCCCTGAAACTCGTCCCGGTCGCCGGAAAGGGTCGGGTCGTCCTGCACATATTCCTCGGCCGTCGTCGCGAAGTAGTTTTCGGCGTCATAGTCATAGGTTTCCCAGGCCTGGCGCAGGCTGCCGCCCAGCTTCAGGTTCTCGGTCGCCTGGAACCAGCCCGAAAGGCCGACCGTCTTGCGGTTCAGCCCGTCCTTTTCGCCGCCATCGCCCGACTGGTCATAGCCGTGATCGTCGCGCGCCGAGAGGTCCAGCGCGATCCCGCCGCGATCCCCGTTCCGCGACACATTGGCCGAGGCCGAGGCGCCGTTCCCAAGCTCGACCGCGCCGCCATAAGAGAGGCCGGGACCGCCGGTCCGGGTGATGATATTGATCACCCCGGCCGAGGCGTTCGAGCCGTAGTACACCGATTGCGGCCCGCGCAGCACCTCGATCCGGTCGATATTCGCGGTCTCGAATCCGCTCAGCACATATTCATCGGCCCCGCCCGCGATCTCGATCCCGTCGACGAGGATCAGGACATGATCGGCCTCGCCGCCCCGCATCCGAACCTGCGTATAGGAGCCGCCGCTGCTCGAGACCGAGACCCCCGGCACGGCCCGCAGCGCGTCCTGCAGGGTGACGAGGCCGCGCGTCTCGATTTCCTCGGAGGTCAGCACGGTCGCCGCGCGGCCATAGGCGTCGCTGGCGATCGGATCGAAACCCGCCGAGAGGATCAGCGGGTCAAGCGTCACCGCCTCTTGCGCAACGGTGGCGGCGGGCAGGATTGCCGCAGCAAGGGCGATCGGGAGATTGGGGCAGAACTTCATTCCTAGACCTTTCCGGGCACAGGCGGTGCTTGCCTGCAAGATGCCCCGCGGACCAATGGTCCGGCCGCAGGGCGGGTGAGGTCACCTCTGCGGATCGCCGCTCCCTCGGCGCCCCTCGCGCCGGGAATGGGTGAGTGCTGCGGCAGGTCTCCTGACTTGCGGATCAAGGCGCAGGCCGGCCTTCCCGGGTGTTCCCCAGTGGCATCGTCGGCCCTTGCTCACCGCCTACAGTTGCGGGGGCAGTTGCGGCATTGCCGGGTGGCGCACCGCATTCCCTTTTGATCCGGCGGGATTGCCGCCGGAACCGAAGCGGGAACGTGTTGGCTCACAATCACGTGCGATGTCAAGCATTGCCTCGCGTGGCCGGAATGCGAAAGGCGCCGCCCCGAGGGGGCGGCGCCATGAGGGCCGGTGAGCCGAATCCCGCAGGGAAACCGGCCTTCATCGTTGCGGCGTTACTCGGCCGCGAACTGGTTCATCGTGTTGGCATGACCGCCCGCCTTCAGGGCGCGCTCGCCTCCGACCATCTCCTTGAACGTGTCGCCCAGATCCGAGCCGACCTCGTGCTGGTGCTTGACGGCCGAGATGCCGCGACGGATCTCCTCGCGCTGGACGGTGGCGACATAGGCCAGCATCTTCTGCTCGCCGAAATAGCCACGGCTCAGCTCGTCCATCGACTTGGCGGTCAGGTGGAAGGTCGGCAGCGTGATCAGGTTGTGGAACACGCCCGCACGGGCCGAGATGTCGGTCTGGAAGCGCTGAAGCCGTTGATCCGCCTCGCGCCCCAGTTCGGTCGCGTCGAAATCGGACTTCATCAGCTCGTTGCCTTCGGGATAGTCGGAGGCGTTGATGCGGCCTTCCTCGAGCCATTGCGTGCGGACCTGTTTGCGCAGGTTCAGCGTCCAGTTGAAGCTGGGCGAGTTGTTATAGGTCAGCTTCGCATTCGGGACCACCTTGCGGATCTCGCCCACCATGCCGGCGATCTCGTCGACATTGGGCGTGTCGGTTTCGATCCACAGCAGATCGGCGCCGCCCTGCGTCAGGCAGGCGATGCAATCCTCGATGACGCGGGCACGGCCCGAGCCTTCGCGGAAGGGGAAAAGACCGTTCGCAAGGCGTGCGGGCTTCACGAACTCGCCACCCTGATAGATCGCAAGCTCGCCCTCGCGGATCGGGTTCGCTTCGGTGATCTGCTCGGTCCTGAGCCACTTGTTGTATTCCCAGGCGAGGTCGCCCGGCTGCTGGCTGACCGGAACCTTCTGGGTCAGGCCGGCGCCAAGGCTGTCGGTCCGGGCGACGATCACGCCCTCGTCCACGCCCATTTCCTCGAAGGCGAGGCGGCAGGCGCGCAGCTTCTCGATGAAATCCTCGCGCGGGACGGTGACCTTGCCGTCCTGATGGCCGCATTGCTTGGCGTCCGAGACCTGGTTCTCGATCTGGAGCGCGCAGGCGCCGGCCTTGATCAGCTCCTTCGCCAGCAGATAGGTCGCGTGTTCGTTCCCGAAGCCCGCGTCGATATCGGCGATGATCGGCACGACATGGCTTTCGAAATTGTCGATCGCGGCGATGGCCTCGTTACGCTCGGCCTCGGTCTTGGCGGCTTTCAGCACCTTGAAAAGGTCGTTGATCGCCACCTCGTCCGCCTGACGCAGCGAGACATAAATCTCGTTGATCAGCTCGGCCACGGCGGTCTTTTCATGCATGGACTGGTCGGGCAGGTGGCCCCAGCGGTTGCGCAGGCCCGCGACCATCCAGCCGGAGAGGTAGACATAGGTGCCCTTGGCCGTCCCGCGCATCCGCTTGACCGACTTGATCATCTGCTGGGCATGGAAGCCCGACCAGCAGCCCAGTGATTGCGTGAACTTGGCGCTGTCCGCGTCATAGGCCGCCATGTCCGCCCGCATGACCCGCGCCATGTCGCGGGCGATGTCGAGATGCGTGTCATAGCTGTTCTGCAGCTTCAGCTGGACGATGTCATCGACCGAAACGCCACCCGGTGTAGCCCCGGAGGGGTAGCGGGACTGCACTTCGGCACGGATTTCCAAAAAAGTCTTTCGGGTGGTCATCGTCGGTCCTTTCAATTTGATCGAGTTCGGATGTGGCGGGGCCATGGGAAAGGGGTCGACCCATGGCGGGCAGGGTGCGGGTATCGTCCATGCGCGTTACTCCAATGCGTTCAGCACGTCATAGGCAGGCAGGGTCAGGAAATCGGGCAGTTGCGTAGCGGTCGCCGCCTCCTGAACGATTCGGGCGGCGCTGGCATAGCGGCCGCGATGGAAGCGGTCGGCCCCCAGCCGGTCGAGGATGCCGACGATCTCGGCCTGGACCAGCTCGCCCAGCCAATCGGCGGTCAGGCGGCGCTCGCCCCCATCGGCCAACGTGACCGTCGCGCCATGCCGGATCCATTGCCAAAGCTGGGCGCGGCTGATCTCGGCGGTGGCGGCATCCTCCATCAGGTTGTGGATCGGCACCGCGCCCCGGCCGCAAAGCCATTGCGCCAGATACTCGATCGCGACCGAGACATTGGTGGTGACCCCTGCCTCGGTTATCGCGCCCTCATGCGGCTTCAGCAGCATCGCAGGCTCGATCCGCCATTCCTGACGGGGCTTCCTGATCTGGTTCGGCCCCGGCATTTCGGCGTCGAAGACGGCTTGCGCGACCGGGACCAGATCCGGGTGGGCGACCCAGCAGCCGTCGAAGCCCATCCCGACCTCGCGCTGCTTGTCGGCGCGAACGCGGGCGAAAGCTGCCTCGTTCGCGGCGGGATCACCCTTGACCGGGATCGCGGCCGACATGCCGCCCATTGCGTGGATGCCGCGCCGGTGGCAGACTTTGACGACCCGCGCCGCATAGGTCGCGAGGAAGGCGCGGTCCATCCCGACCTCTGCACGGTCGGGCAGCACATACGCCGCGTGGTTCCTGAGCGTCTTGATATAGCTGAAGATATAGTCCCAGCGACCGCAGTTCAGCCCGGCGATATGGTCGCGCAACTCCCAGACGATCTCGTCCATCTCGAAAGCGGCGGGCAGGGTCTCGATCAGGACGGTGGCCTTGATCGTGCCCTGGGCGAGGCCGGTGCGCTCCTGCGCAAAGACGAAGACCTCGTTCCAGAACCGCGCCTCGCCGTGGCTTTCCAGTTTCGGCAGGTAATAGAACGGCCCGCGACCCGTCGCGGCCAACGCGCGGCCGCAATGAAACAGCGACAGGCCGAAGTCGAACAGCGCCGCCGAAACCGGCTGGCCGCCGATCAGGACATTCGCCTCGGACAGGTGCAGACCGCGTGGGCGCACGATCAGCAGCGCGGGATCCGGGCCGACGCGATAGGATTTGCCGGTTTTCGGGTCGTCATGTTCCAGCGTGCCGTCGCGATAATCGATCAGGTTCGCGTGCCCCGCGATGATGTTGGGGAAGCTGGGCGAGGTCGCGTCCTCGAAATCCGCCATGAAAACCCGCGCGCCGGAGTTCAGCGCGTTGATCATCATCTTGCGCTCGACCGGGCCGGTGATCTCGACCCGGCGGTCGTTCAGGGCAGGGGGAGTAGGCCCCGCCTGCCAGATGCCGCGGCGGATGTCCTTGGTCTCGGGCAGGTAATCGGGCATTTCGCCGCGGTCGATGCGTTCCTGCCGACGGGCGCGGGCGACCATCAGGGCATGGAGGCGCAGCCCGAAGCGGTCCTGCAGCTCGGCCACGAAGGCCAGCGCCAGGGGGGTCAGCACATGCTCGCCGCCGGCGACCTTACGCAGGACGACGGGCGGCAGCGCGGTGGCATTGCGGTCGAGAGGCATGACATGCTCCTGTTGAGTCGTCTGTTGTTATGTCAGCTTAGTAATGTCATGCTGAATGTGCATTAATTGCTTGCGTGGATTGGGTGTGGCAGTCAGTCATGTCACGGCGGTTCGAGCCAACTTGTAAGGTTTGTCATATGCGGGGCGAAAAACTCATCATCGGCCAGCGCCTGCGCGTCCTGCGCCAGTCGCTTGGCCTGACCCAGGCGCAGATGGCGTTGGAGCTTGGCGTCTCGGCCAGCTACATCACCCTGATCGAGGCGGATCAGCGTCCCGCCTCGGCCCGGTTCCTGATGCGGCTGGCCGAGGTCTATGACCTCAACATCTCGGAACTGGCACCCTCGACCGACGCCCAGCTTGCGGCGGAATTCGCGGCGGCGCTGAAGGATCCGGCGCTGGAGGCCGGGCCGCTGCCCCGGGCCGAGATCGAGGCGGTGCTGCAAGCCTCGCCCCGCATCGCCAGCGCCTTCGTGCGCCTGCATGACAGCCATCGCGAGGCCCTGCTGCGCCCGCAGGCGGACGAGAATCCGTTGACCGACCGCGACAAGGTCGAGGCGCTGACCGGCAGCTCGCGGCCGGTCGATATGGTGCGCAACTGGTTCTATGCCCAGAACAACCATGTCGATGCGCTGGACCGCGCCGCCGAGGCCGTGGCCGAGGAACTGGCGCTGCACCGCAACGAGCCGCATATGGCCATGACCCATCGGCTGGCGGGGCACGGGATCGCCGTTCGCATCCTGCCCGCGCATGTCATGGGTGACCAGCTTCGCCGATTCGACCCGCACCGACGCGAGCTGATGCTGTCGGAACTGCTGAGTCAGGACAGCCGCCGCTTTCAGATCGGCGTGCTGCTGGCGCGGCTGGAGCAGGAGGAGGCGATTGCTGAACTGGTCGAGAAATCCGGCCTGACCGAGACCGCGGCGGTGACGCTGCTGCGCGTCAGCCTTGCCAATTACTATGCCGCCGCGCTGATGATGCCCTATGGCCGCTTTCTGGCCGCCTGCGAATCGGTGCGCTACGATGTCGAGCTGCTGGGCCATCGCTTCGGCGCCAGTTTCGAGCAGACGGCGCATCGCATGTCGACGCTGCAACGGCCGGATGCGCGCGGCATCCCCTTCTTCTTCGTGCGCGTGGACCGGGCGGGCAATATCTCGAAACGGTTCAGCGCCGGGCGGTTCCCCTTCTCGCGCTTCGGCGGCACCTGTCCTTTGTGGAACATCCATGCCGCGTTCGAGATGCCCGATCGCGTCCAGACCCAGGTGATCCGCATGCCGGAGGGGGCGAGCTATTTCTCGATCGCGCGCACCGTCACCCGCGCGGGCGGGACACATGGCCAGCCGGCGCAGCGCCTTGCCATCGGGCTGGGCTGCGACGTCGCCTATGCGCCGCGACTGGTCTATGCCGACGGGATCGATCTTGAGCGGACGAAGCCAGTGGATATCGGCCTCAACTGCTATCTCTGCGAGCGCCCGGACTGCTCATCGCGCGCCCATGCGCCGATCAACCGCCGCCTGCGCGTGAACGAGCGTGAGCGCAGCCTTGCCATCTTCAGCTTCGAGGGGGCCGAGCCCTAGGCGGCAATCGCTCAGGAGGGCGGGCCGCCGTCCGGCGACGGCCCGCATCAGGTCTTAGTCGAGGCTTACATTCGCCTCTTTCACCACCGGCTCCCATTTCGCCATCTCGGCCTTGACGTGTTCGCCCAGTTCCTCGGGCGAGGAGGCGACGATGCTGGCCGAGAACTCGTCCATGCGGCTCGCGACGGCCGGATCGGCCATCGCCTCGACGGCGGCCTTGTTCAGCGCGGCAATCGCCTCGGGCGGGGTGCCGGCGGGCGCGAACAGCGCGTTCCAGCTATAGGTCTCATAGCCCGGCAGCGTCTCGGCAATGGCCGGGACATCGGGGAAAGAGGGCGCGCGTTCCTTGGTCGTGACCCCCAGCGCGCGCAGCTTGCCGCTGGTGATATGCCCCGAGGCCGAGGGCAGGTTGTCGAAGATGATCGGCACCTGATTGCCCAGCACGTCGGTCAGCGCCGGGCCTGAGCCCTTGTAGGGAATATGCGCGATCTCGATTCCAGCCATCGAGTTGAACAGCGCGCCCGACAGATGCAGCGGCGTGCCATTGCCCGAGGACGCGAAGGACAGATCCTCTTTCTTGGCGAGGTCGATCAGCTCCTGCACGGTGTTGACCGGCAGCTCCGGGTTCACCGCCAGCACGTTCGGCACCAGCACGAGAAGCGAGACCGGCGCGAAATCCGCAACTGGGTCATAGGGCTTCTGCTTCAGGATCAGGGGGTTCAGCGCATGGGTCGCGACGGTCCCCATCAGCAGCGTATAGCCGTCCGGGTCGGCCTTCGCGACCTGCTGGGCGCCAAGGCTGCCGCCCGCGCCGCCCACGTTCTGCACCACGATCTGCTGGCCGAGCGCCTGGCTCATCCGGTCGGCGACGATGCGGCCGACCACATCGGTCGAGCCGCCGGCGGCGAAGGGAATCACCAGCGTGATCTGGCGGTCTGGAAACTCGGCCGCGGCGGCGCTGGCCAGCCCCGCGGCAACCGCCGCGCCCAGAACGAGGCGCCGGGTGATCTTGAACGTCATGTAGTCCTCCCTCTCTCTCTTTTTCGCCCTCAGGCGTCGCTTTCGGTGAACACCTCGTCCCGACGCTTGCGGACCTGCGGCAGGAAGACCAGCACGAGGATCGCGGCGGTCATCAAGAGCAGGGTGGCGCTGATCGGACGGGTGATGAAGGTCGTGGGATCGCCCCGCGACAGAATCATGGCGCGGCGCAGGTTCTCTTCGAGCAGGGGGCCAAGGACAAAGCCGAGAAGCAGCGGCGCAGGCTCGCAGCGCAGCTTCGACATGACATAGCCCAGCAGCCCGAAGAAGGCGACCGCATAGAGGTCGTAGGTGTTCGAGTTGACGGAATAGACCCCGATCGAGCACATCGCCATGATGATCGGGAACAGGATGTAATAGGGCACTGACAGCAGCTTCACCCAAAGGCCGACCAGCGGCAGGTTCAGCACGACCAGCATCAGGTTGCCGATCCACATGCTGGCGACGATGCCCCAGAACAGCGCCGGCTGCTCGCCGACCACGTTCGGGCCGGGCACGATGCCCTGAATGATCATCGCCCCGATCATCAGCGCCATCACCGGGTTCGCGGGAATGCCGAGGGTCAGCAGCGGAATGAAGCTGGTCTGCGCGCCGGCATTGTTCGCGCTTTCCGGCCCCGCCACGCCCGCGAGCGCGCCCTTGCCAAATTCCTCGGGATGCTTCGAGAGCTTCTTCTCGACCGTATAGCTGGCGAAGCTGGCAAGGATCGCGCCGCCACCAGGCAGGATGCCCAGGACCGAGCCGACGGCGGTTCCGCGCAGGACCGGCGCGATCATCTGGCGCAGTTCGTCGCGCGTCGGGAACAGGCGGTTGATCGACTTGGTCATCACCTCGCGGTCATGCTCGTCCTCGAGGTTGCGCAGGATCTCGGCAATGCCGAAGACGCCGACGGCAAGTGCGACGAAGTTCAGCCCGTCGGCATATTGGGTGATGCCCATCGTGAAGCGCGGCGCGCCGGTATAGATGTCGGTCCCGACCAGCCCCAGCAACAGGCCAAGGACGACCATGGCCAGCGCCTTCATCACCGAGCCATGCGCCAGCGCCACCGACATGACGAGGCCCATGACCATCAGGCTGAAATATTCCGCCGCGCCGAATTTCAGCGCGATCGTGGTCAGCGGCGGGGCGAAGATCGCGACCAGGAAGGTCGCGACCGTCCCGGCAAAGAACGAGCCGATGGCGGCAGTCGCAAGCGCCGTGCCCGCGCGCCCCTTGCGTGCCATCTGATAGCCGTCGATCGCCGTCACCGCCGAGGAACTTTCGCCCGGCATGTTGATCAGGATCGCGGTGGTCGAGCCGCCATATTGCGCGCCGTAATAGATCCCCGCCAGCATGATGAGCGAGCTGACCGGCTCAAGCTGGAAGGTGATCGGCAGAAGCATGGCGATGGTCGCGGTCGCGCCGATGCCCGGAAGCACGCCGATCAGCGTGCCGAGGATGACGCCGATCAGGCAGAAGACAAGGTTCGCGAGCGACGAGGCGACCGAGAAGCCGAGGGCGAGGTTGTTGAGAAGATCCATGATCGCGCCCTCAGAATTGCAGCCAGGGGCCGAAACGGCGGAAGGGCAGGCCCAACCCATAGCTGAAGATCAGCGTCGACGCGATCGTGACCAGCACCGCCAGCACCAGTGCCGGCAGCGGCCGCATCCGAATCGAGGCCTGCGCCGCGATCAGCGTGGTCAGAAACAGCGCCGGCACGAAGCCAAGGCCCCGCACGGTCAGCCCGAAAAAGATCGGGGCGGGCAGGATGAAGCAAATGCCGCGCCATGCGATGCGTCCCAGGGGCTCGCCCTCGCGCCCGAAGGCCCTGATCACGACCAGCAGGCCAAGCAGGAACAGCAGCCCCGACAGGACCATCGGGAAATAGCCCGGTCCCATGCGCAGCGAGGTTCCGATTTCCAGCCCCGTCGTCTGCCAGCCAAAGAAAAGCGCCACCGCCATCAGCAGCAGCCCGGTGATGATATCTGTCGAGTCCTTGGGTTTCGTGGACATGTTTTCCCCCCCGGTCAGTGGCCTCCCCCCGGTTCTGCGCCGGGGGGAGGCGGGTCGTCAGTCGGCATAGACCCCGGCGGCGTCGATCACCGGTTTCCAGCGCGCGATCTCGGATTCGAGCTTTGCCTTCAGCGCGGCGGGCGTCGCATCCTCGGCGGGCGAGGGCGAGGTGCCCAGATCGGCCATGGCCTTGATCACGCCCTCATCCGCCAGCGCGGCCTGAAGGGATTTCGACAGCCGCTCGTTCACCTCGGCCGGCGTGCCCTTGGGCGTGTAGATGCCGTGCCAGATCGCGAACTCAAGGCTTTCGAGGCCCGATTCCTTGGCGGTCGGCAGATCGGGGAACAAGGCCAGACGCTCGGGCGTGGTCACGGCATAGGCCTTGATCGTGCCGCCGTTGATCTGCTGGGTGGTGTTGGTGGTCTGGTCGCACATGATGTCGACCTGCCCACCCAGAAGATCGGTCATCGCCGGGCCGGTGCCCTTGTAGGGCACGGTCACCAGCGGCGTCTCGAGCGCCTGCATCAGCAGCATCCCGCACAGATGCGAGGCCGCGCCGATCCCGGCATTCGCCAGCGTCAGCTTGTCGCCATTCGCCTTGACGTAGTCCATGAACCCCTTGAAATCGGCGGGCTCGAAATCCTTGCGCGCCACGACGACCATCGGCACCTCGGTGACAAGGCCCACATATTCGAAGGCGTTCAGCGTGTCATAGGCGAGGTTGCGGTAAAGCGTGGCCGAGGTCGCCATGCCGATATGGTGCAGAAGGACCGTATAGCCGTCGGGATCGGCCTTGGCGACCTGACCCGCGCCCAGCGTGCCGCCGGCGCCGCCCACGTTCTCGACCACGATCTGCTGGCCCAGATCGGTCGACATCTTCTCGGCCACCAGCCGGGCCACAGTGTCGGTCGGCCCGCCGGCCGCGAAAGGCACGACCATGGTGATCTGGCGTTCGGGATAGCCCTGCGCAAGCGCCGGCCCCGCCAGCATGGTGACGGCACAAAGCGCGCCAAAAAGCTTTGAGAAAGCCATTTTCCCCTCCCAAGGAAAGTGATGTCCGGCGGTCTGCTCCTCGTGCCGCCGCTGCGACCAGCCTGCGGCGAGCACGACCTGTCGCACAAATCCAAAGCGCGGTTTTGACGCCGCGTCGGCAGGTTTCGGCGCGGAACTGGGTGGAAATGGTAACATCGCGCGCAGATGATGGGTGGAAATCCACCCATTTTACACTCAGCCGTCGTCGTTCTCGCCGGAATCGAGGATCAGCCGCCGGTCGAGCGCGTATTTCTGCATCTTCTCGTAGAGCGTCTTGCGCGAGATGCCGAGCGTTTCATAGACCGGGCGCAGCCGGCCGCAATGCGCGGCGATGGCGCCCGCGATCAGGCTGCGCTCGAACTCGGCCACCCGGTCCGAAAGCCGCGCCCCGCTGGCGGGGCCAAGCTCGGCCCCTTCCAGCCCGAGGACGAAGCGTTCGGCGAGGTTGCGCAATTCCCGCACATTGCCCGGCCAGTCCTTGGCCGCGAGGCTTGAGAGGAAGGCGGCGGGGATGCTCCGCTCGGGGATATTGTGGCGGGCGGCCGATTCGCGGACGAGTTGCAGGAATAGCAGTGGAATATCCTCGCGCCGCGCGGCCAGCGGCGGGACATGCAGGACGGCGACGTTCAGGCGCCAGAACAGATCCTCGCGGAACTCCTCCCTTGCGACGGCGGCGGCGAGGTCGACCTTGCTGACGGCGATGAAACGCACGTCGAGCGGCACCGCGTCGTTCGAGCCGAGCCGCGTGATGACCCTTTCCTGCAACACGCGCAGCAGCTTGGCCTGCAACTCGGGCGGCATCGAACCGATCTCGTCCAGCAGGACCGTGCCGCCGCGCGCATGTTCGAACTTGCCATATCGGGGCCGCAACGCGCCGGGAAAGGCCCCGGCCTCATGGCCGAAAAGCTCGCTCTCGATCAGAGCTTCGGGCAGGGCGGCGCAGTTGATCGCGATGAAGGGCCGACCGGCGCGCGGCGAAAGGTCGTGGAGGGTGCGCGCCACCACCTCCTTGCCCGCCCCGGTCGGACCGATGATCAGCGCATCGGCATCCGAGGCCCCGATCGCCCGCAGGCGATAGCGCAGGTCGACCATGACCTGCGTGCGGCCGGGCAGCCGGGCCTCGACATCGTCGCGCTTGCCGGCGACGGCGCGCAGGCGGCGGTTTTCCAGCACCAGCCCGCGATGATCCAGCGCGCGGCGGATGACGGTCGCAAGCTCCTGCACGACGAAGGGCTTCTCGATGAAGTCATAGGCGCCGCCGCGGATCGCCTCGACCGCCAGCGGCACCTCGGCATGGCCGGTGACGAGGATCACCGGCAGGTCGGGATCGACCTCGCGCAGCCGGCCCAGCAGGGTCATGCCGTCCATGCCGGGCATGCGGATGTCGCTGACCACGATCCCCGGAAATCCCGGCCCGGCCAGCGCCAGCGCCTCGTCGCCGGTGGCCAGCGCCTCGACCGCGAAACCGGCCAGCTCCAGCGCCTGCGCGGTCGAATTGCGGATTTGCGGGTCGTCATCGACCAGAAGCACCCGGCCCGAGGTCATGCCGCCACCCCGGCGCTTTCCGCGACATGCAGGCGGATGCGGAACTCGGCCCCCGGCTCGCGGTTGCGGCAGGTGATCTCGCCGCCGAAATCCCGCACGATATTGGCGGTGATCGAGAGGCCGAGGCCAAGCCCCGCGCCGACCCCCTTGGTGGTGAAGAAGGGGTCGAAGATGCGCTCCTCGATGGCCTGCGGAATGCCCGCGCCACGGTCGCGGACGACGATCTCGACATGGCCGCCTTCGGAACGGGCCGAGACGGTGATCCGGCGATCGGCGGCAGTCTCGGCGGCATCGGCGGCGTTGCTGATCAGGTTCACCAGCACCTGCTGCAGCCGCGTCGGCCCCGCGCGCAGGGGCGGCAGGGTCGCGGGCAGGTCCAGCTCCAGCTCGGCCCCGCTGGCGGCGAGCCTGGCCGCGACGATGATCCGCGTCTCCTCCAAGAGGGGGGCCAGCGCCACGGCGCCCAGCCGGTCATCCGGCTTGCGGGCTGCCTGCCGAAGATGCCTGCCGATCGCGGCCATGCGGTCCACCAGCAGCAGGATCTGGCCGATATTCTCGCGCGCCCGCGCAAGCTCGCCCCGCTCGATCAGGACCTGCGCGCTGTCGGCATAGTTTCGGGCCGCCGCCAATGGCTGGTTGATCTCATGCGAGAGCGAGGCCGACATCTGCCCCAGCGCCGCCAGCTTTCCGACCTGCACGAGGCTGGCCTGCGCGGCGCGAAGCTCGGCCTCGGTGGCGCGGCGCTCGGCGATCTCCTGCTCCAGCCGGTCATTGGCGAGGGCCAGCGCCGCCGTGCGCTCGATCACCCGGCGCTCCAGCTCGGCATGGGCAAAGCGTTCCATCGCCCGCCGCTCCTCGGCCTGCACCCGGCGCTGTCGCCACATCATCGCGCCGAACCCGGCAGCGGACAGGAAAAGGACCAGCCCCAGAACGGCGAGCTTCGCCTCGGCCCGCAGATCGGCGCTGTCCAGAAGGACATGCACGGTCCAGCCCGCCCCCGACATGGCTTCCGAGGCGATGACATAGTCGCGGGTGCCCGTCCCGGCCTCGGGCAGGCGCAGCAGGTTGACGCCATGCTCGACCCGCCGCTCCAGCGGAAACTCGGTCAGTGGCGTCTCGGCATAGCGGCGCGAGGTGGCGCTCCGCGCCAGCCGCTCGGGCGTCAGCGGCTCGAGGCTGTGATAAAGCCAGCCCGGCTCGGAGGAGAGAAAGACAGCCCCGTCAGGGTCGGTAACCAGCATCCGAAACTCTCCGCCCCGCCAGGAGGCTTCGATCCGGTCGACGCCGATCTTGACCGCGACGACGGCGGTGATCCGCCCCGCATCGTCCCTGACCGGGGCCGAGAAGAAATACCCCCGCACGCCTGAGGTCGTCCCCACGCCGTAGAACCGCCCCTGCAGGCCCTGCATCGCATCAATGAAATAGGGCCGATAGCTGAAATTCTGCCCGATGAAGCTTTGCGGGCCCGTGGGGGTGGAATGGGCGACCGTCTCGCCATCGGGCAGGACCAGATAGATGTCCGAGGCCTGCACCGCCCGGTTCTGCTCGGCCAGCCAGTCATTCGTCTGCCTGCGCAGCGAGGGATCGTGGGGCTGGGCAGCAAGCTGGTGGATCAGGTCGAACTCGCCCACCAATTGGGGTACGACCTCGTAACGGGCCAGATCGGCCTGCAACGCGTTGACCGTCAGCCGCAGCGCGGCGGCGGCCCGGTTTTCGCCGGCGGCAAGGTAATGCTGGAAGGCGAGTTGCGCGCCGCCCCACAGGACCAGCGCCAAAGCGGCGGCGAGGGCTGCCGGTCGCCATGGACGGCGGCCCGTCCAGCCTGTCGCCGGAACCGTCAGGCCCATTGCCCCGAGCCAGCCAAGATCACGGTCATTCGCGCTCACCCCATTTCCCCGTCGGAAATGTGGCAGCTTGCCTTGCGGCGCGCAACAATGCCGTCAGATCACCACGACCCCGGAATGCTTGGCCTTGTGCTCGGGCTCGACATGGATGGTGATCAGCGCGCCCGGCAGATCGGCCTTCAGCGCCTGCTCGACCCGGTCGCAGATGTCATGGGCCTGATCCACGGTGGTCTGGCCGTCCACGACGAGGTGAAAATCGATGAAGGTCTTCGGCCCCGCATGGCGGGTGCGCAGGTCATGCGCCTCGATCGCGCCGGTGGCATTGTCCGAGATCGTGGTGCGGATCTTGTTGAGCGTGCCCTCGGACACCGCCTCGTCCATCAGCCCGGAGAGCGAGGTGGTCATCACCCGCCAGCCGGACCACAGGATATTGAGCGCGACCAATGCGGCGAGCGCCGGGTCGAGCACCGCCCAGCCGGTCAGGACCGCCAGCGCGACGCCGACCACCACCCCGCCCGAGGAGATCACGTCCGACAGCAGGTGATGCCCGTCCGCGACCAGCGCGGGCGAGCGGTGGCGCCTGCCGCCCCGGATCAGCACCCAGCACCACCAGCCGTTGAGGCAACTTGCCGCGACGTTGATCAGCAGGCCCAGTAGCGGTGCATCTAGGATCCGCGGGTTCAGGAAGCCGTGCCAGGCCTCGCGCAGGATCAGCAGCGCGGCGACGATGATCATCACCCCTTCCAGCACGGCGCTGAAGAACTCGGCCTTGTGATGGCCATAGGGATGGCTCCGGTCGGCGGGTTTGGCCGCCACGCGAATCGCGATCAGCGCGGCGAAGGCGGTCGCCACGTTCACGGTGCTTTCCAGCGCATCCGACAGCAGCGCCACCGAGCCCGTCACCCACCAGGCGAGAGCCTTGAGGCCGAGGACTACGACTCCGACGATAATACTGCCGATTGCGATTCTTTCGGTCGCGGACATCGCGCTTCCCTGTACGAATCTGTCGAAGGCGTGTTCTAGCGGGGATTGCCGGACTCGCCAACCATTTGTGCCGCTTGTTACAGAAGGCCGGTCAGCTAAGGTCGCAACCGATATGCTGCAGCGGAGGGTGGGCGCGACGAACAATGACACAAGACACCCCCCGGTGGAGATCCAGACTGACCGCCGTTCTCGCCGCGATCTTCTGCCTGCTGATCGTCGTGTCATTCCTGATGTCGGTCTTCGTAAGGACCGTCATGTCGCTGTACCTGGGTCGCCCTGATTTCCGGCTGGGTGCCTGTTTCCGTGATCGCTTCTATGCTTTTGGGAGGCGCGGCGATTTTCGTTGCGCCGGTTCGTCCAAAACGGCCCGTCGTGACGCTTGTGGCTGCGCTCATGTTCGGCGCGTTTTCGGGCAGTCTGCTGCTTTTGCACACAATTCCGGCTTTGGCCGCGGTTCTACTCGGGCAGCGGGCGGGAATTGTCCAGATTGTGCGATCCCTGCCTGAACGGCGGGGCAAATGCCGAAATCCGGTTGAGCTGGCTACCGGAGAACTGATCTGTGACCTTTCGGATGAGGTTCGCAGCCGTTTGACGCCGGGCATGGAGATTCTCGTGATCGGGCGCGGCACCTGGATCGGCGTAATCCCCGATCACGTCGAACCATTTGATCGCAGCAAATTGGTGAAAGCTCCGTCGTCCTAGGCCGCAGGGGGGGCAAAGGAAAAGGGGGCCTCCCGGCCCCCGTTCCCTTATTCCGCCGGCACTGCCGCCAGATCGTCCATATCCGCGATGGGATGTTTCAGATGCGGCAGCATCTCTCTGGGGCAGACCTGCAGGAAATTGGCCTTTTCTTCGGCCCAGTTTTGCAGGATCTCGCCCGCCCGGCGCGAACCGGTTTCCTTGAAATGGCGCTCGACCAGTTCCTTCAGCTCGGTTTCCCAATGGTCCTGGGTCACGGGGCAGAGGATCAGCGTCTCGGCGTTGATATAATCGCGCGCCACGCCGCTCGGGTCATAGAGATAGGCCATGCCCCCGGTCATGCCTGCGCCGAAATTCGCGCCGATGCGGCCAAGGATCACGGCAACGCCGCCGGTCATGTATTCGCAACCGTTCGAGCCGCAGCCCTCGATCACCACTTTCGCGCCCGAGTTCCGAACCGCGAACCGCTCGCCCGCGCGGCCTGCCGCGAAGAGATAGCCGTCGGTCGCGCCGTAAAGCACGGTATTGCCGATGATCGTGTTATCGGCGGCGGTCAGCGGGCTCGCCATCGGCGGGCGGACGACGATGGTGCCGCCCGAGAGGCCCTTGCCGACATAGTCGTTGGCATCGCCCGAAACCTCGAGCTTGAGGCCCGGAGCCGCGAAGGCGCCCAGCGACTGACCCGCCGAACCCGTCAGGCGAACCGTCAGGTGGTCGGGTTGCAGATTGTTCCGCATCCCGAAGGTCTGAACGATCATCGACGAGGTCCGCGTGCCCACGGTCCGCAGTGTGTTCCTGATCGCATAGCTCAGCTGCATCTTCTCGCCATCGCTGAAGAAGCGGCTGGCGTCGCGGATGATCTCGGCGTCCAGCGTGTCCGGCACCGCATTGCGCGGCTTCGAACGGTCGTAGACGATCTTTTCCGAGCCATCGACGGTGATCAGAAGCGGGTTCAGGTCGAGGTCGTCAAGCGACTTGTCCCCACGGCTGATCTGCGTCAGCAGGTCGGCGCGGCCGATGATCTCGTCGAGCGAGCGGGCGCCGATCGAGGCCAGGATCTCGCGCACTTCGGTGGCGTAGAAGGTGATCAGGTTCACCACCTTATCGGCCGAGCCGTTGAACATGGCGCGCAGCTTTTCGTCCTGCGTGCAGACGCCCACCGGGCAGGTGTTCGACTGGCACTGGCGGACCATGATGCAGCCCATCGCGATCAGGGCGGCGGTGCCGATGCCGTATTCCTCGGCCCCCATCATCGCGGCCATGACGATGTCGCGGCCGGTGCGCAGCCCGCCATCGGTCCGCAGCGTGACGCGGTCACGCAGGCGGTTCATCGCCAGAACCTGATGCGCCTCGGTCAGCCCCATCTCCCACGGCAGGCCCGCAAACTTGATCGAGGTCGCGGGCGAGGCGCCCGTGCCGCCGTTATGGCCCGAGATCAGGATGACATCGGCTTTCGCCTTCGCCACGCCCGCCGCGATCGTGCCAACGCCCGAGGAGGCCACCAGCTTCACCGTGATCTTGGCGCGCGGGTTGATCTGCTTCAGGTCATAGATGAGCTGCGCCAGATCCTCGATCGAGTAGATGTCGTGATGCGGCGGCGGCGAGATCAGCGTCACGCCCTTGGTCGAGTGCCGCAGCCGGGCGATCAGGTCGGTGACCTTCATGCCGGGAAGCTGGCCGCCCTCGCCGGGTTTCGCGCCCTGGGCAACCTTGATCTCAAGCTCCTCGCAGGCGTTCAGGTATTCGGCGGTGAC
>NZ_DATMFA010000082.1:0-19841 GCF_035556475.1 Paracoccus sp. (in: a-proteobacteria)
GGGCCTTGTCCGCAACCAGCTTGTCATAGCTCACCACATGGCAGCAGTCAGGGTGATCTTTCGCATAAGAGAGGAACATGCGATCAGCCTGCCCGAGTTGCGAGATGACCTCGGCCTGGGGCTGGTTCTTCCACCAGCCCGAGCGTGCGACATCCTCGAGCTTGCGGTGCTGGAAGATGATCCTCGCCTTCGGAAAGACGGTGCGCAGGACGTCCATGTGCTTGCGGAAGAATGGCGGATCCTCGTGAAACCGGATTTCCTTGAAGCCGCTGACCCGACAGTCTTTCGGAGGCCGCAAGACTTTCTTGACGAAAAGATCCATCAGCGAAAGCGCGAAGTCGTCGGGATCGACCCGCTCGGCACCCGCCCAGGGATCGAAGGGCTTGCCGAGGATCGGGCGAAGATAGGGCCGCCGCTCGTGCCGTGGCTTCGGCAGATCCTCGCGCCGCCAGCGATACATGTCGTCATTGGCGACGATATCTATGGCGCGCGAGAAGAAATGCGTCAGGTTGCCGTTCTCGCCCCGGATGACATAGCCCGGAATGGCGTTGAGCAAATTCTGCGTCAGCGTCGATCCCGAGCGACCATAGGTCACAAGAAAGACGAAACCGTCTTCGGGGGCGTGCAGATGGCGATATGCGTTCATGCGTCTGGGCGCGCGTCCCCCGGGCGGCAAAACCACCGCCCGGGGACCGACTGACGTTCAGGCAACAACCGGTTCGCCGGCTTTGGCCGGAGCACCCGCCGCAGCAATATCCATGAGATATGCCGCAGGTTTCAGACCGGCCCCGTTCAGGAAGTCGACATAACGCGCGCATTTCATCGCACGATGCTTGTCATAGGCCGCACCGTCGAACTTGATCAGCTTCTTCAGGCGCTTGCGCGTCAGCGGCTCCTTGAGGTCGCTGGAACGGAGATACGGCACCCCGGTCTCGCGGCACATCTCCTCAGTCCGGGTGTCGACCGTGATCGTGCAGGCCATCCGCTCGGCCTGAATGGCAAGCTGCGCGCCGTGGAACCGCGGACCGATCAGCAGATCATAGCGGCGGAGTTCGTCCATCCAGGCCGCGACATCGTAATAGGACCGGGCATAGTTCCGCGCCCAGATCTTGAACTCATCAACCGTGTAATGCGGCACGGTATGCTGGTGAATGTTCTTCAACGCGCCGGGATCGATGTCATCGAACAGGTCGCGCGAAATCTTGATCATGCTGCCCATGGACTGCACGATATAGATGCCGGGGAACATGGGATCCATCATCATCGCGATCAGCTGCTGCTCGATATCGCGCGTGTCGAGCCAGGCCTCATGGCCGCCGGCGACAGCGATCCGCTGCGGCAACGGCTTGGATTCCCAGTTTTGTTGGATCTGTTTGCCAAGGTCCGGGCGCGGGTTGATGAAATGCGACGGGCAGCCATTCGCGAGGGTTTCAGCGCCGGTCAACTTCTGGATCTGCGCCGAGGTATACGGCCCACGGGTATAGATGTTCTGGATGCCATGGCGCTGGCCATTTTCGATCAGAACATCAAGCCAGGCCCGCGTGCCTTCGGTCAATTCGATGTCAGCCCCGAATTCCGGCGCCTGCGCGCCGAGGCCGATCGCAACGATAGGCTTCGTCACCTGCGCGAGGCTCTTCGCCAATCCGCCGAGATCAGTGTGATTCCCAAGCTGGTTTGCCGCAGGGAAAACCACGTAATCGACGCTTTCGTTCAGCACCTTGGGGCTGACATGCCAAGGATAGAATTTGATTTCGGCAGCTTCTATCTGGCTCTTCACCGCGTGGACGAAGGCCAGATTACCGTTGTTGTGCCCAATCTTCTTGTAGAGTGAATCGAAGTCGGCATTGGAATAGAGGCCGCAGTCGGCGCTTTGCCAGAGTAGCCCGATCTTCATGATTTTCTTACCTTTCTGCAAGCAGTGAGCGCTAACCTGTTAATGATCATTAAACAATAGTGAGGTTCAGACCCCGACGAGCTTTCGTATCTCGGAAGGGGCCGGTCGCAACTCACAGCTTTCCACCCATTCCTCGTTAAAGCCCGCCAGATCCAGCGGCGGGGTAATGCGGGCCCTGTGCTCGGCCAGAACCTCCGGCTGGCCGTGAACCGACAGGATTGCCGCAGCGAGGGCGGCCGGATCGGCGACGCGGAACTGGATGCCCCAGCCTTCCGTCTTCTCGGCCATGCCCCCGATATCCGAAGCGATCATCGGCGTGCGGGCGGCGCGGGCCTCCTGGATCACGACCGGGGAGTTTTCCCACCAGACCGACGGGATGATGATCCAGCCATAGGCGCGCATGATGTCCACGCAATCCTGCGGACGATAGCGGCCGCGGAAATGGATGCAATCGGGCAGCTCGATATCGGGCCACATCTGCGTGAAGCTTTCCTTGTCCACACCGTGGATCTCGATGCTGAGGGGAGTTTCGAACTCCTCCCCGCGAGCCGCGATCAGCTCGGCGGCCCGGACCAGGACATCAAGACCCTTGGTCGGCGTGGCCTGGCCAAAGAAGGCAAAGCGGCCCGACTTGGCCAGCAATTCGGCGCTGGTTTCAGGCCGCGCGCTGGCGTCGTGATGATCCAGACCGTTCTCGATCACCACGATCCGGCCGGGAGCGACCCCCCAGTCCTCGAAGCGGAGCCGCAGGAACTCGCTGGGGGAAAGCAGGTGATCGAAAAGATCCAGCATCTCGATCATGCGGGCCTTGCGCAGCACGAAGTCGATCGGCGGCCGCGCGACACAGGCGGCGCAGGCGACCTCGCTCGAGGCATAACAAAGCTCGCCCGACCGCTTGACCATCTGGCCGTGGTTCGCGCAGATCGCGGTCAGCTCATGCAGGGTGCAGATGAACTTGGCATCCGGCAGGGCGGCGCGAAGGCGCCGGATCGTGCCCGCGCCGATATTCCAGAAGTGATGGAAGTGATAGACGTCCCCCTGCAGGGCAAGGAGAAACTCGAAGATCCAGTCCTCGTCGCGGATGTCGGCGTGTTCCATCGTGAAGGAATCCATGCCACGGCCGCGCAGGCAGAAATCGCGCGGGCCGAAGCTGACGACCTGCTGGCTTGGGCCGAAGAACTTCGCGCTGTCCTCGGGGCCGATGGTCGATCCGACGAAGAAGACGTCCTGTCCCAGCGACAAAAGATGCTCGAACTGGCGATAGGCCGCGACCTCACCGCCGCCATAGCGCAGGTTGGGATGGGAATGGGAGACGATGACGGTGCGGCTCATGCTAGCTCTGCCCTCTCGATCAGATGCCGGCTTTCGGCGTCATAGGCGTGCCAGTCCCGACCATCGGCGAAATTCTGGCAATGGGGGCCGGATTTGCCCTCGAAATAGCGGTAGATATCGGCGCGATGCATTTGGGCATCCCCGGCAGTCATCAACGCTTCGGCGAGAAGCCGAAGCCGCGCCTCCTCGGTCAGGAAGCAATGCGGGATATGGTCCAGCAGATTGAAGAAATCTGCGCCCCGCATTGACAGCGCAAAGGGCAGCAGGTCGCGGGCGAAGCGCTCGACCTCGGCCGCCGGACTGCCCAGCACGGTGCCGATCGGATCGAGCAGCATGACCTGTGCGTCGCTCTGGTCAGGGGCGAAAAGCACCTCGGGATCGAACTGGAACAGGGATGCGCTTCGGGCAAAGACCACCCGGCCGGGCATGATCGCAGGGCGCGTGATGCCAAGAGACGCGCCTTCAAGCTCCAGCCCCGCGGTAATCTCGCGCGATGCGCCGTCAATTCCGTTGCGCAGCGCCATATTCAGGCGCGGGCGCAGCAGATGAAGGCGCAGCCGGCCGGGAAGGTGTGGGCCGATCCGGCGCAGGACATCGCGCAGGTCGGTATCCGCAAGGTCGTGATCCAGGATCAGCAGCGTCTCGCCCGAGGTTTCATTCTCGACACCGGCTGGCTCCTGCGGCTGGGAATGCGACAGGGCGTTCGGCAGCAGGGCCGAACGCAGGCGCGCCCGGTCGGCGATATCCTCGATCCCGAGGCTCGCAACCGTTACGTTCTGGGCGAGATCGGCCGGCTCGGCCGCCTCGACCGGAACCAGCACGCCGGGGAGGAAATGTTCCCCCGGCACCATCAGCAGCAGTCGCGCCGGACCCGAGGGGCGTGACGGAAAGTGCCACCCGCCGCCATAGCCGTCGCGCCCGGTGAAGCGGTAGCGCGAGGCATATCCCGACAGATCCGCGCGGGACATACTGCCCGGAAGCAGCTCGACCGGGGCGACCATCTCGTCCTCAACCACGAGCGCGCAAAGCGGCTCGGCCGAGGCGCTGGCCGGCATGAACCAGCCGATGACCACACCCTGCCCCTGCTCGGTCATCTGGCAGCGATCCACCCCGAGAACATGGTTTTCGGTTTCGCGCGCGGCCGAGGGGGCCGCACGCAGGCGGGCGCAGATCTCGCGCCCGGTATCCTGATCCGACAGGACCAGATGTCGCTGGGCGACAAGACGCAGCATGGCAAAGAACACCTCGTCGACACCGACCTCGACCAGCCGCCGCGCATCCTCGCGAAGGCGATCGTTTCGGATCTCGTTGAAGTGATTGCCCTCGGCCAGATGGATCGTGGCTTTTGCGATATCCACCCCCTCCGGCAACCCGGAAAGAGAGAAGAGCGCGATCACGCCGAGGGGTTCGGAACTGCGCAGGTCGCGGCGCACATGGCGCGCGACCCGAACAGGGGTCAGAACAACATCATCGACGTGAACGCGCAGCAATGGCCGCGCCTCGGTCGTCCAGCCGGTGACGGCGAGGACCCGATGATCGTCCACAAAGCAAAAATCCATATTCATCTGCATGCCGGGAGCCCCTCTGGGTTGCAGAATGCCTTTGTCGCCGCGAATGCCACCAGATCAGGCCAGTGTAACGGCCAGACGGTCGAGGATGATCCGCGAGGCAGGCTGACGCAGATGTGCGATGATCCGCCGACCCGTCACATCATCGGCCAGCTCGGGCAGTTCCAGCTTGCAGACGGCGACATTGCCGGTCTCGACATGACACTCCTGATGTCCGATATCGCGCACCGACCCGTCGTCGAGGAACTCCCTGAGGAAAAGGTCTGCAACCAGCGGCCGGTCAGCCGTCGCCTGCATCTCGACATAGCAAAGCTCGGCCGGTGCCCGGGTGTTCAGCGTTCCTTCCAGCGTCATCCATTCGGCGCCGGTGCCGCGCAGTTCGATCCCCGCACCGCCTTCGGCCGACAGGATCTCGGCGCGGCCATTGGTCGGAAGGCACGCCCCGAAATTGGGCGTGACATTGTTGTAGCCGCCGCCCAGCCCCAGACGCGGGCGGCCGACAAGACCGGTGCGCGCCTCGCTGAGAAGGTCGAGACGGGTGGCCTGAAGGGCCTCAAGAATATCGGCCGCTGCCATGAAATTGCGCATCGCGGCATCATAGATCGTAGTCAAATCAAGCTCCTGCATAAATCAATCTGCTCCACCTGATCCTCCGCGGCGGTGGGACCGCCCTCCCCATTCTCAAGCCATGCCAGCAGCGGCGCAACGGCGGTTGACCAGTCGCGCGCCATGCGGGCGGCATTCTGCGAGACCTGCGCCAGCCGGGCGCGGTCTTGGTCCAGTGCGAGGATCTGGCGCACGAAGGCTTCCTCGCACCCTGCCTCGGGCAGGATGAAACCGGTGTCTCCGTGTTCGATCGCCTCGTCCATGGCCCCGACATCGGTAGCAATGACGGCAACACCGCAGCGCTGCGCCTCGAGCACCGAAAGCGGCAAGCCCTCATAGTGCGAGGGCAGAACCATGACGTCCGCCTCGGCCAGAAGGTTGGTCAACGCCTCTTGCCCACGCACGGGACCAAGCATGTTGGTCTTGCGCGGGAACGAGAAATCGACCTCGGCCGGATCGACGACCGAGCCTCCGGCGATCGTCAGACTGATCTGCGGCGCACGCAAGGCAAGGGCGTGGTAGATCGTAGAAAGCCGGTGGACGCCTTTTTGCGGATCGAGCCTTCCCATGAACAGGACGCGCAGGGGCGCATCGCGATCGGCGGCCGCCCGGTTCTGCATCACGGCCCGGGCCGCCCCCACCGGCAGCGGATAGCCCGGCGCGTTGACCACTGCCATCAGCTTTTCACGCGGAACGCCGTGGCCATGCATCCAGAGCCTCAGGGCCTCCGAACAGGTCAGAATGAGGTCATAGGCGTATTCATAGGCAAGGGCCAGTTTCGGCGGGCCATAGTCCCGGCCATAGGTGCTGCGCTCCAGCAGATGCTCGTGGTCGATCATGGTCACGCCAAGGCGCCGCAGATGGTCGGCAACCTTGTGCAGCGCGCCCGAATGCGCGTTGACCACCACATCCATCGAGGAAAGCAGCCCGATCAGATCCGCCTTTTCATGCGGGTTGCCCCAGCTCGGCTCGGCAGTGCCAAGAAACTCGGTCCCGGTCCAGTCGAGGGCGCTTGCATCGGGGAACCAGTTGACGGTGGTGAAGGCCTGAAGGGCCCAGCCGTCGGGATGAATGGGACGGTCGCTCGCCACGATCAGGTGGCAGCGGTAGCCGTTCCGCGCAAGCTCGCGCGCGATCGAGGTGACGACCTTCTCGACTCCGCCGAAGTCGAAGATCGGCACGACGAATGCGATATCTTTCTGATCTTCCCTCTTGAGCATCGGAAAGACCACGCCGCCACCGCTGATCTTTCGCGGAATCTGCACGGCCGTGGCGCGGTCGATCGCGCCGCCCTGCTCGCGCCATTCCCAGCGCTGACCCAGCGCGGCCCGAAAGCGGCTGCGGCTGAGTTGCAGCAGGAAGCCGCGCAGCAGTTCCTGCGCGCTTGCGGTCTTCGGGCTCAGCGGCTGCATTTGCTCGAGCGACATGGACCAGCGACGGACCCGGAAATCGGGCTCCGTTTGATCGATCCTGCGCAGCTGATCCTCGGCAGCCGAGGTGATCATCTCATAGACCGTGTTCAGATCGACCACCACGCCATCGGCCAGCCGATCGTCGCCCTCGAAATCGGTCGAAATCCGATGCCCTTCAGGCGACGGCTCAAGATAGAAGAAGTCCAGATCCGGCCGCTCTTCCGCGCGAGTCCAGCGACGCTCGGCATTCCAGAAAAAGTTGTGCAGCAGCTTTTGCTCGAGCAGCCGGACCGAGACACCTTCCCGGAGAAAGACCAGATAGGCGGGCGCATGGTTAGCGAAGGGTTCGGCGAAATGCGCGATGATCTGGCGCTCGAACTCACGCAGCGAAACCTCGCGACCCAGGCTGGGATCGGTCTGCAGCCGGAGCGTGGGCCCCTCCCCTTCTATCACCGCAAAGCGGGGAAAGCGCGCAGCCTCCAGCGACAGCAGCGTGGGCGTATTGAACAGCCAGGAATGCTTTTGTTCGAGAAAGCGGCGCAGTTCGGCATCGGCATCATGCGAATTGCTAAGCATGCTGACCGGACGCTTGCGATAGAGCAGCAAAGGCTGGGCAGCGGACTGTCCGCGGAAGCCCTGCTTTGCCGCCGAAAGCCAAAAATCCCAATCCTCGTAGCCCCGCCGCATCCCCTCGTCAAAGCGAATGCCCGCGTCGAAAACGCGCCGCCGGATCAGGCTGCCCGCCTCGCAGATATTGATCTGAGCGTGGAACAGCAGCTCATGCTCGCGGTCGGTGACATAGTGGCCGTTCTGCCCGAAGAAGTCGAAATCGGGATAGAACCAATCGGCATGCTGGTTCCGGTCAAGCAGGCCCCGCATCGCCGCGCCGGCGCCCGACGCCAGCATGTTGTCGGCATCGAGCAGGAACACCGCATCAAGGTGGGGATCGGCCGCAATCGCGGCGGCAATGCCGCGATTGCGCGCGGCGCTGAGGCCCGCATTGCGACAATGCAGGACGATCATGCGATCGCCCAGCACCGCCTGCCAGGCCGTCAGGCTTTCGAGCGTCTCGGCATAGGTGCAGCCATCATTCACCGCGATCAGGCGCTGAATCGCGCCAACCTCTATCTCGCGCTGGACCGAGGCGAAGGCATCGTCGATCAGCACGGGATGCCCCTTGATCGGAACGACAATGCTGATCGTGCCGGTCGTGGCGCGACGCCCCGCGGGGCCGCTTGCCGCGCTGATCGAGGTGAAGATGTGCTTGCCCTGGATCATGCCGATATCTCCACCGACGGGTCAAAGCGCCCGAAGCGAAAGCCCCGGAACAGGCCCCAACTCAGATCATTCGGCACGTCCGTGCTGAGCGAGACGGCCAGCAGCAGGTCGGCCTTGCCGGTAATCGGCTCGACAGGAACGCAATGGGCCTGACCCCAGCCCCGAGCCGGCAGGCCGGTGACCCACGGCCCTATCCGCCGCTGCCAGAAGCCGTCCTCGTCCACCACCCCATGCGGCGCGACCCCGATCGCGAAATTGAGGTTAGGGGCCCGGACATGTCCAACAGTCACCAGCGCCGAAACATGCGAAAGCCCGGCGAGGTCAATCCCCCGGATGATCGCGCAGGCGGGACCGCTGCGCGAAGGATGAACGAGGATCGCATCTTCGTTTTCCCAATAAGCGGTCGAGACGTGGTCCCCGGCCGTCATCGGCAGCGCGAAAAGCTCGGGCGCGGGCAGGACGGAAGGCCGCACGAATTCCGCCTCGCGGATACCGACGGCCCGAGGGCTGGCGAAAGCGGGGGCGCAGCTTGGCAGGCGGACACCGCCCAGAGACTGCCAGACCCGCAGCGCCAGCGTTTCATCAGGCGAAACACCGACATCCAACGTCGCGCGGAAGCGATGGTCCGGCACAGGCTGACCGAGTCCAATCGAAAGCTCGCCGCTGCCGGTCCAGGTTACGCGGATGCGGCAATCGCGCCCGATCCCGCCCAGCGGCTCGGGCAGGCAAAAGCGGACCCAGCCCGTCTCCAGCCCCATCTCGGGATTGACGGCCTGCATCGAATGGACTTCGCCGGAGGCGTCCTCGACCGTGACCGAAAGCCCGTCGATCTCGGGCATGATCACCTGGGGAAACCACAGGTCCACGGCCGAAAGGCTGACGGCATTCATCGGCAATGCCTGCGCGATCGAGCTGCCGGAAGCGAGCACCTGCATCGATCCGGTCGGCTGCCAGGCCAGCGCGCTCGACAATTGCGGGTTGCCGAGGCTGTAGAGAAGGTTCTCGATCTCGCGCAAGCGCGTCTTGAGGTCGATGCATTCCGAGCGAAGCTGCGCCGCAACCGAGCGCGCCTCACCCGCCTGACGGCGAGAGGCCTGCAACTCGCCCATGAGCAGGCGCATGACGTCGGCCGAGCCCGCCTCGGGGCGGGAGGGGTCCAGTTCCACTATTCCCAGTTGAGCAAGCGGGCCGTCAGCAAGGGCCGCCTTCAGCTCCGCGCTTTTGCCCGACAGCGAGATCGCCCCGATCGGACTAGGCCCAACGGGATAGCGCGAATCTGGTCGGTCTTCGGTCACGTCAAGAACCTCAACCTGTGCGTCTTCGGGCAGAAGGACGCGTGCAGCATCGCGCACGCGGCCGTCGACGATAAACGTAGGCATTTCAAAACTCTGATGAAGAAGCTAAACAGAACAACTAGCTATGCGGGAGTCCCTCCCGAAGGCAACTACTTGCGGAGGATCTACCGTTACCAAGGAATGACTTACAAGCAGGCATTTTCGAAGTCGACTGCCGAAGTCGGGTTTCCCTGAAGTTCGGTGCTGCTGAGCGGCTTTTTGAGCATTATGCCCACCTGATGCCTCTGAGGCGGGCAAATCTCCGCTCATTGCCTTCCTGTTTTCTGGCGATGTTCCAAACGAAGGCCGAATGACCCGCGCGCGTGGCTTTCATGTGTCCGAGCCGCATGGCCACCGTCGCTTTGAGCTATCTGATGCGAGGGGCTTACCGACCTCCTGTTACATATGTGTGACGGACCTCCCCCTGTTCTGACCAGTCCGGGGACAGGGATCGTAGCCGGATCAGACCATGCCGCCATTGGCGCGCAGCACCTGCCCGTTGATCCAGCCACCGTTCGGGCCAACAAGGAATGCGACCGCCGCCGCGATATCCTCGGGCGTGCCGAGGCGTTCGAGCGGGTTCATCTTCGCCATCCGCTCGATCAACTCCGGTGATTTGCCATCGAGAAACAGCGCCGTTGCGGTCGGGCCGGGCGCCACGGCATTCACGGTAATGCCGCGACCGCGCATTTCATTGGCCAAGATCCCGGTCAGAGCTTCGACCGCAGCCTTGGTTGCCGCATAGGGGCCATAGCCGGGCAGCCGCGCGCCTATCACGCTGGTCGAGAAATTGACGACCCGTCCACCCTTGCGCAACCGTTTCGCCGCTTCACGCAGGGTATTCATCGTGCCTTTCAGGTTGGTAGCGATCTGGCTGTCGATCAATGCGTCATCTGCCTCGGCCAGCGGGGAAAGCTTCATGATCCCCGCGTTGTTCACCAGCACATCCACGCCGCCAAACGCTGCTTCGGCCGTGTCGAACAGGCGCGCAACCGCCGCGGGATCGGCAATATCGGCCTGCGCGCTCCGGGCACGGCCGCCCACGGCCTCGATCCTCGCTGTCACGGCTTCGGCGGCGGCAGCGCTGCCGGCATAGTTCACGATCACGGTAAATCCGTCCGAGCCCAGACGTTCCGCGATGGCCGCGCCAATTCCGCGCGATGCCCCGGTCACGATTGCAATCCTTGAGTCGGTCATGGTCCTGATCCTCTCGATGCGGCATCTGCCACTGATGTTGCCAAGATGCTCCTTTCCCCGCTCCAGATAATCGGCCATAATCCGGCATTATTAGCCGGAAATGTCGAACAATGGATCGAATTGAAGCGATGCGGGTCTTTGCCCGGGTGGCCGAGCGGCGCAGCTTCACCCTCGCCGCCGAGGATCTGGGCCTGCCACGCTCGACGGTCACGGATGCAGTGCGCCATCTGGAACGCCGTCTGGGTGTGCGGCTGCTGGAGCGGACCACCCGTGTCGTTCGTCCGACGCTGGACGGTGAAGCCTATTATCAGCGATGCCTGCGGATCATCTCGGACATCGAAGATGCCGAAGCTGCCTTCAGCGGGGCGAAGCCGTCGGGCCAATTGCGCGTCGACCTGCATGGCACCGAAGCGCGGCATTTCCTGATCCCCGGACTGCCCGAGTTCCTGAGTCGCTATCCCGAACTGCATCTGCATATCACCGAGCGCCATGAACCCCTGGATCTGCTTCGGGAGGGTTATGACTGTATTGTCCGAGCCGGGCAGCTTGGAGATTCGACGCTGATCAGCCGAAAACTGGCGGAATTGGAGCGCGGAACCTTTGCCAGTCCTGACTATCTGGCGCGCCATGGGACGCCTCGGCGTGTCGAGGATCTGACGCATGGACACCGGATGGTAGGATTGCTCGCACCCGACAGCCCGACCGTCGCGCCGTTTTCCTTCGATTGCGAGGGCAGGATTCATGAGATGACCTTACCCTCGGTGATCACGATCACCGGCGCCGAAACCAATATCGCATCGGCCTGCGCCAGTCTGGGGCTGGTACAAGTACCGCGCTACCGGGTCGAGCGTGAGCTGACACAAGGCGCGCTGGTCGAAGTGCTGCCGGACAATCCTCCACGGCCCCTGCCCGTCCACGCGCTTTACCTGCACACGCACCAGCTTTCACCCCGGCTGCGGGTCTTTCTGGACTGGCTGTCGGCGCAATACCGCAATACCGCAAGGCCGGTGCCGGGCGGACCTGACAAGCCTCAACGATTGCCCGGCACGGGCCCCCGCCTGACGCCGCCCTGCGGGTGAGATCCTGTCAACCTTGCTGGGTGCCGCCCCCGGCGCGCTGCAGCATGCCGTAGAGATCGCGCGGATCATCGGGGTCGGCCAGTAGATCGAGCATGGCGATATCCTTGTCGTCACGGACCAGCCCGTGGATATATTTCAGCGCCGCAAGATCCTCGACCGCGAACCCCACGCTGTCGAAAAGGGTGATCTCGGCCGCGCTGCGCCTGCCCGCACTCTGACCGGTAACAACTCTCCAAAACTCGGTCGTGGGATAGTCCTCGGGCATCTGCTGGATCTCACCCTCGATCCGGGTTTGCGGCAGATACTCGACGAAGGTGCTAGCACGCTTCAGAATATCGGGATGCAACTCGGTCTTGCCCGGACAGTCGCCGCCGATGGCGTTCAGATGAACCCCCTCCCCCACCATGTTGTCGGTGAGGATGGTCGCGAACTGCTTGTCCGCCGTGCAGGTCGTGATTATCTGCGCCCCGGCCACCGCTTCCTGAGAGGTCGTGCAGACCTACACGTCGAAGCCCGCGGCACCAAGGTTCTTCGCCGCCTTCCGTGTGGCACTTGCATCGACGTCATATAGCCGCAGTTGCCGGATCCCCAGAACCGCACGGAACGCCTCGGCCTGGAACTCGCATTGCGCCCCATTGCCGATCATCGCCATGATCCTCGCATCGGGCGGCGCAAGTTTCCGCGCGACCATGGCAGAAGTCGCGGCCGTACGCAGTGCCGTCAGCAGCGTCATCTCGGTCAAGAGCAGGATAGCCGTTATCCACCCGCGACAATACGCCAAAGGCCGTCACCGTCTGATACCCAAGCCGGGTGTTCAATGGGTGGCCATTCACATATTTGAATCCATAGCTTTCGTGATCGGCGGCCGGCATCAGCTCGATCACGCCGTTTGCGGAATGGGCTGCGACGCGCGGGGTTTTGTCGAACTCTGGCCAGCGGTGGAACTCGGCCTCGATGGCATCCGTCAACTCAGCCAGAACGGTGGCAAGTCCCCGATGGTGAATCAGCGCCATCATCTTGGCGACGCTGACAAAAGGCACTAGAGCCAGCGCGGAGGGTTCAGAAATATCAGCCATGATCATGCTACTCCTTCGGAGACAGATACCGACAGCTCTACGTTGCCCTCTGACTGACTGAACCCATATCCGTCGATGCGCCGCCGGCGGCGCCGACCAGCGCCAGATCTGCCAGAACCTGATCCATTATACTACCAGTGCCATCGAATTTAACCTGAATGACGGTGAACTGGCGCGTAGTGCCACTCGGTCAGTACCTAAAATATGTCTGTGCTGACTGGAGGCGCGCCCTGCTATCTTCGTCGTGGGGCGCTGAATCGCCTATCTGTCTCTTGCCACGAGAAGCGATTGCCTGCCCCTTGATCTGCTTGGGTGTTAAACTGATTAGTTGGTTGCGCCGGTCGTAATCGCAATGTTGAACCGCGGCGCAATTGTCAGCTCCTACCTTAGTACCGCGGCTCAACTTAAACGACAGAAGGAGTGAGACTGAGAATCGTGCTGCACGTCTGATCACGTCCCCTGCCGGATCAGACGTCGCGGTTGATGAGATTTCACTTGCCTGCAAGCCTAATTCTAACAGACCATGGTGTAGTAATCCGGTAAAAACGCTGAACTAGAGGATCCCTTCAAAGCAATATTACCTCGGAGAAACCGCGCCCCCTTTCTTTGTCTATGCACTTGCTGAGTTGCACCGCGGCTCAACATCCGATGGCAGCGGGCTCTGGACCAAAGATCAGGCGTAACGGATCGTAGCTCGCGGCCTTTCGACCAACAGTAATCGCGTTGAAATAAGCAGGCAGATTGCGGATTTCTACGGAAGATCGGCCAAGAGCCAACAGACGGATCGCGCTTTCTCGGCGCCCGATGCGTTTTATCGCTGCGATCAGGAGGTCTCGTCCGATGCCGCTCCATTCCCCGATCCTGAAGGCGAGTTCCTCCACTTCGAACCAACTTCTCGGTCGTTCGCTACTCCAGGTCGCGAGGTCGGGATTTGAATCAATGATCTTCTCGAGCATTCGCGGATCGCTTGCGTTGATGGCTTCGCGCATTACAGCGCGTTCAGAATCAGATATTTTCTTTTCCGTTCTGTTCTTGTGCCGGTCATTTTTGCCGTCATTGGCGGCCAAAGACTTCGTATGTGCAGGGCAGGGAGGGACGGACAGCTCATTGCCGGCAGGGCAGGGCGAGGCGGGTTGGGGGCGTTCCGAAGAGGGCAGGGGGGTATCGGCTTCCTGATTGGTCAACGCGAGTGCAGCCGCATGGGCTTGCGCTTCAGCGTCGGCGATCAGCGTCTCGAGTCGCTTGCAGGCACCCGCCAGGGCAAGCGAGCCAAGTTTGCGCCTTAGCATCGGGCGCAATTCGTCAAGGATGGTTGATTGGACCGTGGTGCAACCAGCGCGCCAGATCAATGCGGAGAGACGCTTGCGCTGAAAAGCAATCGCCTGCTTCTCTCGCTGTGCTTCGGCGGCTGCGGTGATGATCTGCTGGCTGGCGCGGAGGAGGGGAGAGAGATCAAGCCCGAATGCCTCGGAGGCGCCCTCGGGGCTCTCTATCCGGCCACGCTTGCCATTGGCGCTCTGGCGCCGGGAGATGAGTCCGATCTTGATGAGCTCGGAGAGGTGCCTGCGGATGGTGCGCTCGGGACGGCCTTCAGCGCGCGCCTGGATAGTCCTGTTCGCGGCATAGACCATTGCCGGTTGCCCTTCCTTGAGGAAGCTGAGCAGCGCACGCAAGGTGGCCAGCACCTGATGACCCAGGCCAATCTCGCTGCGGATTTCTGTCAGGCACCGATAGACCTGCCAGACCTCTGCCATGCCCGGGACTGGCATGACCTCTCCCATCCCGATGCCATGGGCCCGGGAGATCTCCTGAAAAACTGCCATTTGTTATCGCGGGAGCCGTGAAGATGCGCGAAATCACCCCATGGCCGTGCTTTCCGGGCCGTTTCTCCCGAAAAAGACCATGAAATATCAATCCACCAAGGTGGTTGTTCTTGACGTTGCGCCGGAATTGCTGCTAATCGGGAATTGCTAGAAACTCGATCAGGGCTCTCCGGAGGTGACTTCGGGGGGCTCTTCTTTTATGTGGTCTCCGTTCGCGTCCTTTCTGCTCGTTGTTGCGGTTGCCTGTCTTGCAAGAAGGGCGATCAGCCGCCCTTCCCCTCCTCAATCCAGCGCTTCTCCAAGTCTGCGACCACGCTTTCCGCGTGTTTTCGCAACCAGGCACTGAATTCCGGGCTATCCTTGACCCTTACGGTCAGGGAAACGGCCCTGTCATCGGCCTTCATCTCAACGCGGGCCATGCCCTTGCGGCCGAATTTGGCCCGTGTTGAGCCGCGGCTCAATTGCGATTTGGTTGTGGCGGTCGGCGTAGGATCTGCGCCTGAGGGCTGTAAGACCTCCTCCCTGCCGCCTTTTAGATGACCCAGCACCAGATGGAAGCGCTCGGCGCTGCTCATGGACTGTGCAGAGGCGTCAGTGAGCAGTCCAATGACTGCTGCCTCGCCTGCCTTCCCCGCAGCGAGCAGCAGGTCGCCAAACTCCCGCCAGTAGCGGCGGCCGATATCATGCGCCGCCCCAATCGCCTCGATAACCGACATCGGAATGTCCTGTGCCACCTTGATGTAGCGCGAGACGGAATAACGGTCGAGCCCGACGGCCTGCTGGATAACTTCGGTAGAATAGCCAGCCTGTCGCAACTCCAGGGCGAAAAGTGCTCGCTCGATATGGGATGGGTCGAGGCGCTGGTTGTTCTCCTGCCCCTGAGCAATGATTGCCTCTTCGTCCTTGAGGCTGCGGACGATGGCACGGACAGGCAGATTACCGATGAGCCGGATCGCCGCGAGACGGCGCCGGCCATAGACGATCTGGAATCGGTCGGTATGGCCGGGCAGGGGCCGGACCATGATCGGGACATGCTGGCCATTGGCGCGGATTGAATCCGCGAGTTCAGCTATGCCGTCGTCGTCAAGCGCAATCCGGTCGCGCAACCCGCCTTCGCTGATCGAAGCAGGATTAAGGTCTCGGATCGTATTGGAATGAAGCTCCATCAGACCGGCGCTGAGCCGGCTGGTCGCCAGCATCGACCCGCCCGAGTCAGCCGCAACTCGCGGCTTATCTGCGGATATGATGGACTTCGCCCCTTCCTTTACGGGGTCGGGGGCATTCTCGATCATGCCGAAGAGCTTGCGTGCCATCAGCGCCCCCAGCTTGTCTGGATGATGTCCTCGATCTCGCCTGCGACAGCATTCATCGACGTGAGCGCGCGGTCGAGGGTCGACTTGACCATGGAGCGGCCATCTACCTCATAGATCGTCTCCTGGGTCATGCCAGCGTCAGAGATCGCAGTAGACTTCAGGGTCGGGTTGAAGAGAACGTCGCTGCCCAGGATCGAGCGAAGATAGCCCGCCATCTGCATCTGGGGGCCGTCATTCGGTTCGAAGCGTGAGATCAGGAACTTGACAAAGTCCCATTCGCTCCTGAGACCGGTCTTGGCCGAGATGACCTGCATGGTCTCGGTGGCGAGCTTCAGGAACTGGCTCATGGAGGCGATATCAAGCATGCCGGGGACGACGGTGACGATCAGTCCCGTCGATGCCGAGAGCGAGGTCAGCGTGATGAAGCCCAGCTGCGGCGGGCAGTCGATCAGCACGATGTCATAATCGTCCTTTACCACCTGCAGAGCCTCGCCGAGGCGGATGGCGAAAAGCGAATGCGTGCTGCGTCCGCCCTGGCTCAGGGCATTGGCGGTCTCGGTCTCGTATTCCGAGAGCATGAGGCTTGCGGGGCACATGTCGAGATTGTGGAAATAGGTCTTGCGGATGACCTCGTTGATCGGCGCGCGCCGCATTCCCGCCTCGGGATCGTCATAGCGGATGGCGTCGTAGATGGTTAGTTCTCCCGGCAGGTCGAAATCCAGTTCGGGCCGGTAGCCGAAAAAGGTCGACAGCGAGGCCTGCGGATCCATGTCGATCACCAGCACACGATAGCCACGAAGGGCATAGCGCTGCGCCAGATGGATCGTGGTCGTGGTCTTGGTGGAACCACCCTTGAAATTGACCACCGAGATGACCTGCATCTCGTCGCCACTGCGCCGGCCCGGCCTGTATTGGGCACCGTTTTTGCCTTGGGCCATGATGGTGCGGATCTGGTCGATCTGCTCGGCGGTGTAGAAGCGATGCCCGCGCGAGTCGGTTTCGACCTCGGGGAACGCGCCGCCATTATGCTTCGACCGGATGGTGCTCGCCGGGATACCCGTCAGTTCGACAAGCTCGGCTACGCTGAAGAGACGGAGGCTTTTGCGCTCCGTAGGCCTGTAAGCTTTCCGCATTTCTTCATCGAGCGAGCGCGCCAGCTTGTCGGCATACGCACTTATCTGGTCAATGGAAATGGCATGACGGGATGCCCTGACGGGGTTATGCTCGTTCATATTCTGCCTCACTGCCCGGCCGCTCGTCGCTTCTTGCCGATTTCAACGGTCTTTAGCGTTGCCGTCAGTGGTGACATGATCGACCCGTTCGGGCAATGATTTTCTTTCCAAAACAGCAAGAAGGCGCGCGCGTCCGCAAGGAAGCTTCCCGCGGATAAAAAGCAAGTGGATGAAATTGAAGCACAAATTTTTGGGAAGGCACTCTCGGTCAGTGTGTCTTCCGCTTGGTCCCTCGATGCGGAGATGGAGCTTGTCGCTGCAACGCATGGATATCTCAGGCGAATCCCTGTCCATTCGGGACCAGATAAGGCCTTGTCGGCGTTGCCGGCAACTCGCCCGCAGGGTTGGGTAGGGGGCGGCCCGCCCGATCGCGACGCGATTCGCGAAAGTAACGGCTCATTTCGGATCGACGCGGCATCGTGGCGGAAGTCGTGAGGTGACTGGCGCGCACCCTTTCGCTCGTCGCTCAACGCACCTCGTTTCTTGCTTCTCGGGGTCACTCATTCTTGCGCAGTGCGAACCTCTCGCCAGCGGGCAGGATCAACCGCGTGGGGCGAACATGCATCCCGATGCGCGGTCGCTTTCGCTTGACGGAGGGGATGCGACGCGGTTCCCTGCCGCACCGTTGGGCAGAGGAGACAGGAATGGAACAGAGACGGCTCGGCAATCGCAATGTCGGCGCCATCGGCTTCGGCACGATGAGCTTTGGCGGGATCTTCGGCCCTACGGACGAGGCGACCTCTCTGGCCTGCCTCGACGCGGCGGTGGATACCGGCATCAGCCATTTCGACACCGCCAATATCTACGGCATGGGGGTATCGGAGCAGATCCTCGGCAAATGGGGGCGGCGGGACGTGCATCTGGCCACGAAATGCGGCATCGTCAGCGGACCGCAGCGCAGCGTGCGCAATGACGAACCCTATATCCGCCAATGCCTCGAGGAATCGCTGCGCCGGCTGAAGCGCGATCATGTGGATCTTTACTACATCCACCGCCGCCAGCCCGAGATCCCTGTCGAAGATCTGGCCGGGACGATGTCGCGCCTGGTGCAGGAAGGCAAGATCGGCGGCTATGGCCTCTCCGAGATCGCGCCCTCGACCCTGCGCCGTGCCCATGCCGTACACCCCGTAACCGCCGTTCAGAACGAGTTCTCGCTTTGGACGCGGCTGCCGCAACTGGGCCTGATCCAGACTTGCCGTGAGCTGGGCGTCGCCTTCGTCGCGTTTTCCCCCTTGGGGCGCGGCATGTTCGGGCGCGAACCGCTGAAACGGGATTTCCGCGCCGGCATTGATTTCCGAGACACCAACCCGCGTTTCACCGAGCCGAACTTTTCGGCCAACCTCGCCGCCATCGCGCCCTTCCGTGAGTTCTGTGCCGCGCGCGACTGGATGGTCCCGGGGGCGGCGCTGGCCTGGATTCTGGCACAGGGCGACCACATCATCCCGATCCCGGGGACGCGCCGGGCGGATCACCTGCGCGACTGGCAGATTCCCGACCTCGCGGACGGGGATATCGCGGAAATCGAGCCCATCCTTCCGGCGGGATTTGCCCATGGCGACCGCTATGGCGATCAGCAGATTGCCTTCGTGGAGCGTTATTGCTGACCCGGGAGCGCAGGCGAACGCCGGTTTCCGTAAAACACAGCTTCGCAACCCGTGCGTTCTCCGCCATCGGCTGCGGCCGGTTTGGGCCAGACTGAGCAAGGCCGCGACCGATGGCGGTCGTCAAGCGAACCAAGATCGCGCATATGACCCCATTCGCGGCAGGTCACGCTTTCCGCAGGATCTTTTCCATCGGCTTCCCTTTCGCCAGTTCATCTATCAGCTTGTCGAGATAGCGGATCTCGCGCATGAGTGGATCGTCGATCTCCTCAACCCGGATTCCACAGACCACGCCCTTGATCAGGAAACGCGCCGGATTCAGTCTCGGGGCTTGAGCGAAGAACGTCTCGAAATCCGTTCGGTCCTCCAATCGCGCCACCAGTTCCTCTGGGCCATAGCCGGTCAACCAGAGGATGATCTCATCGACCTCGCCGCGGCTTCGGCCCTTTTTCTCTGCCTTTGCCACATAGAGCGGATAGACGCTGGCGAAGCTGATGGTGAAGATCCTGTGTTTGGTCATCCTGCCTCCCAGGTTCTGGCGGCTGCGTATCCTACCCTAATCGAACCGCCCCTGCGGATCGAGCCAGCAGTCGTCGAAGAATATCGCATCATCTGACACCGGGTTTTCGCCCGTTCCGTTGTGTTGGATCTCAACCTCGACCCAGAAATGCGGCAACCTCGGCGCGAGGTATCCTGCTCCGATCCCAGATCGGCATGCTTGGATCCGTCCTCGGCAAGCTCCTTGGATGTGGCTGCGCGATGAAAGCGGTTCCTTATTGACGGCTCCGGGTCGAGGCGGTGCGTTCTCTCCCTCGCCACGACATCGTCTGAAGCTGCATGCAGACAGTGCAGCGAATTCGCCGGAAACCCGGTCAGTTGTGCTTTGAGCTACTCCCCGATCCTTGGACAGATTTCGGGGATGTTTAAGCTACTGCCTGTGCCTGCCGGTCGGTTTCGATCCTGTTGAAGTAGACCACGGCGGGGGGCAACCCGCCATGGGCAGTGTGTGGCCGCCGATGGTTGTAGAAGGTGATCCAAGATCCGATGGCGGCTTTTGCCTGCGACCCGGTCTCCCAGGCGTGCAGGTAGACGCATT
>NZ_DATMFA010000083.1:0-66628 GCF_035556475.1 Paracoccus sp. (in: a-proteobacteria)
CAGCAGGTGGTGGAGCGTCATCACGCCGTCAAAGACCGCCTGCGCGCCGCCTTCTTTCATCTTTGCGATGACGTTCAGGTCCATGCCTCCGGCGAAATCCTTCTTGCCCGAGGTGATGACGATGCCCTTGACGGCGTCATCCGACAGCGCGTCGTCGATCAGCCCGCTCAGGGCCGCCGCGCCGTCGAGGCTCAGCACGTTCATCGACTTGCCCGGCACGTCCCAGGTGATGACGGCGACGCCATCGGCGTCCTTCTGCATGGTGAAATCGGTCATTCTGTCTCTCCCTTCGGCGCGAGGTCGCGGGGGCCGCTCCAGTCGCTGCCGTCGTGATGGGTAATGCGCGCAGAACCGTCCTGCAGCCGCAGCTGCATGTCGGTTTCGGTATAGGTGACCACTTCGTCGCCAGCCTTGCCGCCGACGACCAGGAAGCGCGCCGGACGATCGGTCCGGTTCACGAAGTGATGGCCGACCGCTATCCCGGCCTGCCAGGCGGCACAATCGCCTGCGCGCATGACGGTCTCGCCGCCATCCTCGGCGAGGATCAACTCGCCCTCGAGCACGATGGCGAATTCATCCTCTTGCAGGTGCCAATGCCGCATCGAACTGATCCGGCCGGGTTCGACCGTGACGATATTGACGCCGAATTGCGTCAGGCCGGCCTGATCCCCCAGACGATACATCCAGCGCCCGTCGAGCTGCGCGGCGAAGGGTTCCGGCATGAAGGTGGTGCCCCGCTTGATCGGGGCGGCTTCGATGTCGATTTTCGCCATCACACCCGCTCGATGATGGTGGCGGCGCCCATGCCCGAGGCGATGCAGAGCGTGGCGAGGCCGACGGTCTTGTCCTGCCGCTCAAGCTCATCAAGCAGGGTGCCGATGATGATCGCGCCGGTCGCACCAAGCGGATGGCCCATGGCGATCGCGCCGCCATTCACGTTGACGATGCCGGGATCGACCTGGAAGGCCTGCATGAAGCGCAAGACGACCGAGGCGAAGGCCTCGTTCACCTCGAAAAGGTCGATGTCCGAGATCGACATGCCGCTATCGCGCAGGATCTTCTCGGTCACCGGGACCGGGCCGGTCAGCATGATCGTCGGGTCGGTGCCGATCTTGGCGGTGGCGCGGATGCGGGCGCGGGGTTTCAGGCCATGGGCCTTGCCGAATTCCGCGTTCCCGATCAGCACGGCCGCGGCGCCATCGACGATGCCCGAGCTGTTCCCGGCATGGTGGATATGCTCGATATGGTCGAGATGGGGGTATTTCAGCATCGCGACCTTGTCGAAGCCGGGCATCATCTCGCCCATCTCCTTGAAGCTGGCCTTGAGCTTCGCCAGATCCTCGACGCTGGTGCCGGGGCGCATGTATTCGTCGCGGCCGAGGATGGTCAGCCCGTTCTGGTCAAGGACCGGCACGATGGATTTCGCAAAGCGGTTCTCCTGCCATGCCAATGCCGCGCGGCGCTGGGATTCGACGGCGAGCGCATCGGCTTCTTCGCGGGTGAAGCCGTATTCGGTGGCGATGATGTCGGCCGAGATGCCCTGCGGCACGAAATAGGTCTTGAAGGTCAGGGATGGATCGACCGCGATCGCGGCCCCGTCGCTGCCCATGGCAACGCGGCCCATCATCTCGACCCCGCCGGCGATATAGGCCTGGCCCGCGCCGCCCTTGATCTGGTTCGCGGCGAGGTTCACCGCCTCCATGCCGCTGGCGCAGAAGCGGTTGATCGCGAGCCCCGGGATCGACTGGTCGAGATCGGATTCCAGCACGGCGGAGCGCGCGAGGCAGCCGCCCTGTTCCTTGACCTGGGTGACGTTGCCCCAGATCACGTCCTCGACCGCGTGCCCTTCGAGGCCATTGCGCTCCTTGACCGCGTTCAGGAGCCGCGCCGAGAGCGCGACCGAGGTGACTTCGTGCAGGCTGCCATCGGCGCGGCCCTTGCCGCGCGGGGTGCGGGCGGCGTCGTAGATATATGCGTCGGTCATGCGTCCTCCTTCGCTGCCCGGTCCGCAGGGTTTCCGGGCATCAGATCATAGGGGTGTTTCCAGCCGGGCAGTTCCGCAATCCGGTCCAGCCAGGCGTCGATATGGGGCCATTTGCTGCGCTCGAAGCCGAACGGCTCGGGATAATAGAGATAGCTGCAGCATGAGAGGTCGGCGATGGTTGCCTGCCCGCCCACCAGCCATGTCCGGCCCTCAAGATGTCCGTCGAGGGTCTTCAACGCCGCGCGCACGCGGCCCTGCAGGAAGGCGATGACTTCGGGCGGGCGCTTCTCGGGCGGCAGGAAGTTCATCAGGAAGCGCAGGGTGCCGAATTGCGCGGACCCCTTGTGATTGTCCCAGAACAACCAGCGCAAGATCTCGTTACGGTCACCGTCGAGGAAGCGGCCACTCCTTTCGGCAAGATGCAGCAGGATGACGCCGGATTGGGTCAGGACTTGCCCATCCTCGACAAGCACCGGCGCTTCGCCCATCTCGTTCAGGCTGTTGCGGTAATCGGAGCTGCGGGTGGCTCCGCCGAAGAAATCGACGAAGATCGGCTGCCAGGGCTGCCCGGTCATCTCCATCATCATCGCCACCTTGTAGGAGTGGCCGGACTCTCCGAAGCAGTGAAGTTTTGCCACCATGTGTTTTCCTCCTCCAGCCTTTCGACAGCGACCGCTGCCGCGATCGGGTATTTTGAAAACGGTGAAGCGGTTAGGTTTGTCTTAACCGATCCACCCTAGTCTCGGATTCGCGGTACAGGGTGGGGAGCCGATGACCGCAAACGGTGAAAGCGCCCCGGTTGCCCGGCATTCCGCTGTCCCGCAGGGAGGGCCCGGCAGTCCGGGGCGCGACTTTCGTGTTTCACCGTTTCATAAATACCCATGCCATGCTTGCCGCTCTCACAGGGTTTTCCGGTCAGAACCGATCCTCGGCCAAGGCCATGACCGGGTCCGCACCGGACTGGATCCGCGCGAGATGCGTTGCGGTCATCGGCAATTGGCGAGCCATGTAGTAGCGGCCGGTGGCGATCTTGCTTTCGTAGAAATCGCCGTCCGATGCGCCTTCGGCAAGCGCCTTGCGGGATGCGGCGGCCATCCGGGTCCACATCAGCCCCAGGGCCACATGGCCGAAGAGATGCATGAAGTCATAGGAACCCGCGAGCGCCGCGTTCGGGTTTTTCATGGCCTGTTCCATGAAGAACATGGTTGCCGTCTGGAGATGTTTCGAGGCTGATTTGAGGGGATCGAGGAAGCCTGCGCGCAATTCCTCGTCCGCTTCATGGGTCTTGATCTCGGCCTTGACGAGTTCGAAGAAGCGCATCATCGGCTTTCCGCCCTCGGCGGCGAGCTTCCTGCCGACAAGGTCCAGCGCCTGGACGCCGTTCGCGCCCTCGTAGATCATGGTGATGCGGCTGTCGCGCACGAACTGCGACATGCCCTGTTCCTCGATGAAGCCATGGCCGCCGAAGACCTGCTGGGCGAGCACCGTGGTCTCGAACCCCTTGTCGGTCAGGAAGCCCTTGACCACCGGCGTCAGCAGCGAGACCAGGCCTTCGGCCTCGGCATCCTCCGCAATATGGCTGCGGTCGATCAGATGCGCGCACCAGGTAGCCAACATTCGCGCCCCTTCGAGGAAGCTTTTCTGGTCCATCAGGTTGCGGCGGATGTCGGGATGGACGATCAGCGGATCGGCGGGGCCGGCCGGGTTTGCGTCCCCGGTGACCGCGCGGCCCTGCAAGCGGTCGCGGGCATAGGCGACCGCGTTCTGATAGGCCGCGTCCGCCACCGCATAGCCTTGCAGGCCGACGCCGATCCGCGCCTCGTTCATCATCGTGAACATGGCTTTCATGCCCTTGTGAAGGTCGCCGAGCAGCCAGCCTTTCGCCCCGTCATAGTTCATCACGCAGGTCGAGTTGCCGTGGATGCCCATCTTGTGCTCGAGATTGCCGACCGAGACCTTGTTGCGCTCGCCAGGCGCGCCATCCGCGTTCACCAGGAACTTCGGCACGATGAAAAGCGAGATGCCCCGCGTTCCCGCCCCGCCGCTCGGAGCCTTCGCCAGGACGAGGTGGATGACGTTTTCGGACATGTCGTGGTCGCCGGCCGAGATGAAAATCTTCTGTCCGGTGATCAGATAGCTGCCATCCGCCTGCGGCTCGGCCTTGGTGCGCAGAAGACCCAGATCCGTGCCGGCATGGGGCTCGGTCAGGTTCATGGTCCCGGTCCATTCGCAGCTGACCATCTTCGGCAGGTAGGTCGCCTTCTGCTCGTCGGTGCCATGGGTGTGGATGGCGGAGTAGGCGCCGTGGGTCAGGCCCTGATACATGGCGAAGGCCATGTTCGAGGCGCTGAAGAACTCGCCCGCCGACAGGCCCACCACATAGGGCATCCCCTGGCCGCCAAATTCCGGGTCGCAGTCGAGCGCGGTCCAGCCGCCTTCGCGGACCTGGTCGAAGGCCGCCTTGAAGCCCTCGGGCGTGCGCACGACACCGTTTTCCAAGTGGCAGCCCTGCTGGTCGCCGACCGCGTTCAGGGGCGCCAGCACCTCGGAGGCGAGCTTGCCTGCGGCCTCGAGGATCGCCTCGGTGAATTCCCGGTCGAGATCGGCATAGCCCGGCACGTCCTGCTGCGAGATCCCGAGCACATCATGCAGGATGAACTGGATGTCGCGCACGGGGGCGTTGTAGATGGTCATGTGTCCTCCGGGGAATTCAGGCCCGATTGCGGGCTTCGGATTTAAGGTCGGCAAGCCAGCCTTCGCCCGAGGCGATCTGCTGGCGAAGGTCGGTGATGGCGGTTTCAAGCTCGCGATGCTGGCGTTCCATGTCGGCCAGCCGCTCGCGCGCGGTGGCAAGCGTCGCTTCGGTCTGGGTGACATTGCGCTCGGCCGGGTCGTAGAGTTCCAGCAATTGGCGGATCTGTTCGAGCGAGAAGCCGAAGCGTTTGCCGCGCAGGATCAGCGTCAGCCGGGCGCGGTCCGAGCGGCCGTAGAACCGGTTCTGGCCGCGGCGTTCGGGGAAGATCAATTCCCGGGATTCATAGAAACGAAGGGTGCGCGGCGTGACGTCGAAGGCGTCGCACATCTGGCGGATGGTCATCAACTGATCGCTCATGGCCGTCCCTCCCGAAGGTTCCAGTCGCTCGAGTCGAATATAGGTCAGGTTGACGTGCGCGTAAGCTGCGACGTGGCGTCAGAGCCGGGGGCCAGAAATGGAAAGCGCCCGGCGAGGTTTCCCGCCGGGCGTCGCAAAGCCGCTGCCTTACGCTGCCGTCAGGCGGATTTCGTGTTCTTCTGCGCCTCCAGATCCATGTTCGCGAGGATCTGGGTGGTTTCGTCACGCAGGGCGCGCAGGTCGTTGATCGCGCCCTCGATCTCGTCGCGCTGCTGGGTCAGCACGTCCAGTTGCCGGTTCGCAAAGTCGATCCAGACCTTGTATTGCTCATGGGTGCCTTTCTCGCCGTAGATCAGCAGCCATTGCCGGATATCCTCGAGCGAGAAGCCGAAGCGGCGGCCGCGCAGGATCAGCTTCATCCGCGCGATCTCGCGCGGGCCATAGAAGCGCGACCGGCCCTCCTTCCGGGGGCTGAGCAGTTCGATATATTCGTAATAGCGCAAGGTTCGCGGCGTCACGTCGAAGCGCGCGCACATCTCCTTGAACGTGATGAAATCGTTGTCTGTCATGAATGGACCTGCCGATCTTGGCGCCAAACCTAGCCGAGGGTCTGCGCAAACTCAACTATCCGCAAGGAAGCGGCCTTGTTACAGCAAGGTGGGGGGGATAAGCCTGATAAACAATGAACACATTCGGAAAATGAGACCGTGATGACCGAGGAAAGCGCATCGGACCAGCGCCGACGCATCGCGCGGCAGTTCATCGAGGCGATTCCCCATGCCAAGGCGCTGGGGATGTCGCTTGACGATCTCTCGCCCAGCGGCGCCGAGATTTCGCTGCCCTGGAACCCGGATCTGGTCGGCGATCCGCATAGCGGCGTGATCCATGGCGGGGTGATCTCGGCCCTGATGGACACCTGCTGCGGTGCGGCGGTGATGGCCCATCCCGACGGGCCCAGGATGACCGCGACCATTGACCTCAGGATCGACTACATGCGGGCGGCGACGCCCCGGCATGGGATCAGGGCGCGGGCCGAATGCTATCACGTCACCCGCAGCGTCGCCTTTGTCCGCGCCTGGGCGATGGACGAGGACGAAACCCGGCCCGTGGCTTCGGCCACCGGCGCCTTCACCTTCGAGCGCTGATCATGGCCGACCGCAACGAACCCCTTGCCGCGATCAAGTCGCGCCGGAACAACACGCTGAATGCGCTGGTCGCGAGCGTGCCCTATATCCGCTGGCTGGGCATCCAGTTCGACCGCCGCGGGGATGAGCTGACCGCGATCCTGCCCTTCAACGAGAAGCTGATCGGCAATCCGATGCTGCCCGCCATTCATGGCGGGGCCACGGCCGCGTTCCTCGAAGTGGCGGCGATGGTCGAACTGACATGGACCGCGATCTGGGAGGACATGGAGCAGGGGCGGATCGCGCCCGATGCCGCCATGCCCGACAGCCTGCCGCGCCTGCCGAAAACCATCGACTTCACCGTGGATTACCTGCGCTCGGGTCTGCCGCGCGATGCCTATGCGCGGGCCCGCGTGGTGCGGTCCGGCCGGCGCTATGCCAGCGTGCAGGTCGAGGCGTGGCAGGACCAGCGCACCCGGCTTTTCGCGCAGGCGACCGGGCATTTCCTGATGCCGCAGAATGGCTGAGGCTCTGGCTTGAGCGCGGTCGGCGCGGCGACCGGGGGCGCGCTGACCTATCGGCGCGTGCTGGCGATCGCGCTGCCCATCGTGCTTTCGAACGCGACGGTGCCTTTGCTGGGGGCTGTCGATACCGGCGTCATCGGCAGGCTGGGCGAGGCCGCGCCGATCGGGGCGGTGGGGTTGGGCGCGGTGATCCTCACCTCGGTCTACTGGGTCTTCGGCTTCCTGCGCATGGGCACGTCGGGGCTGGTCGCGCAGGCGCATGGCGCGGGCGACCGGGCCGAAGTCGCGGCGCATCTGATCCGGGCGCTGGTCATCGCTGCGGCGGCGGGCTTCGGCCTGATCCTGATGCAGGGCGTGCTGGTCGCGGGCGCGCTGCGCCTTGCCCCGGCCTCGGCCGAGGTCGAGGAGATGGCGCGGACCTATCTTTCCATCCGCATCTGGGGCGCGCCCGCCACGATCGGGCTTTATGCGCTGACCGGCTGGCTGATCGCGCTGGAGCGGACGCGACTGGTCTTCGTGCTGCAACTGGTGATGAACGGGTTGAACGTGGTCCTCGACCTGTGGTTCGTCCTGGGCCTTGGCTGGGGTGTCGGCGGGGTGGCGACGGCGACGCTGATCGCGGAATGGTCGGGTCTGGCGCTGGCGCTGTGGTTCGCGCGCGAAGCGATCCGGCCGGGCCTGCGGGCCGGGCTTTTCGCGGCCGAACCGCTCAGGCGGCTCTGGCGGGTGAATGGCGACATCCTGATCCGCTCGGTCCTGCTGCAGGGCTCGTTCACCAGCTTCATGTTCCTCGCGGCCGGGCAGGGGGACACGACGCTCGCGGCAAATCAGGTCTTGCTGCAATTCCTGTCCTTCGTCGCCTATCTGCTGGACGGCTTCGCCTTCGCGGCCGAATCGCTGGTCGGGCAGGCCGTCGGCGCGCGCCGGCCCGACCGGCTGCGCGAGGCGGCGCTGAAAAGCTCGCAGCTCGGGGGCATCGGCGCCTTGCTGCTGGCGCTGGTCTTCGCGCTTTTCGGACCCGCGATCATTGATCTGCTGACTACGGCGCCCGATGTCCGGGCCGAGGCGCGGCACTATCTGCCCTGGCTAGTGGCGGCGCCGCTGATCGGGGTCGCGTCATGGATGCTCGACGGCATCTTCATCGGGGCGACGCGCACGCGCGAGATGCGCAATGCCATGATCGTCGCGGTCGGGATCTATGCGGTGCTGGTTCTGGTGCTGCCGCGCTTCATGGGCAATCACGGGCTCTGGGCGGCTCTGATGGCGCTGAACGCGTTGCGCGGGGTGACGATGTGGCGCCTCTATCCGCAGGTGGCGAGGGCCGGCGCCTGACGGGCCGACCGCCTTCCTTAGTGGAATTACAGTGCCTTGTGCCTCAGAGTTCCCGCACGATCTGTTCGCGCGCCATCAGGCGCAGCTCGGCCATCTTGGCGCGCAAGGCGGCCTCCTCGATCTTGCCGTCGAGGTCTTTGGCGAGCTTGCGGAAGACGTCCTCGTCCCCCGGCTCGTCGAAATCCGAAGTCACCACGGTCAGCGCATAGGCACGAGCGTCGTCGCCGGTCTTTCCCAGAAGGGTGGCCGCCCATTCGCCGAGCAGGCGGTTGCGGCGTGCCTCTGCCTTGAAATTCAACTCGGCATCACGGGCGAATTTCGCCTCGTAAGAGCGCTCACGCTCGTCGAAAGTCGTCATCGGGGCCTCCTCGTCCGTGTCGGTTCGACACGTTCCCATGGTATGCTTGCAGGAGGGCTACATCGCAAGCCCGTATTGCCCATGACCCTCATTCTGGCCTATAGCGCCAGAAGAATATCACTGACCTTGCGGACGGGAGACGCGCAGCATGGCACCAAGGCGCAAGAAAATCTACGAAGGCAAGGCGAAGATCCTTTACGAAGGCACCGAGCCCGGCACCCTGATCCAGTATTTCAAGGATGACGCCACTGCCTTCAACGCCCAGAAAAAGGCCACGATCGAGGGCAAGGGCGTGCTGAACAACCGCCTGTCCGAGTTCTTCATGACCGGGCTGACCAATATCGGCGTGCCGAACCACTTCATCCGCCGCATCAACATGCGCGAGCAGTTGGTCCGTCAGGTCGAGATCATCCCGCTGGAAGTGATCGTGCGGAACTTTGCCGCCGGGTCCATCGCCAAGCGTCTGGGCATGGAGGAGGGCACGCCCCTGCCGCGCCCGATCGTCGAATACAGCTTCAAGAACGACGAGCTGGGCGATCCCTTCGTTTCCGAAGAATATATCATCGCCTTCGGCTGGGCCTCGCAGCAGGATCTGGACGATATCGTGAGCCTCGCGCTCAGGGTGAACGACTTCCTGTCGGGCGTGTTCTTCGGCGCCGGGATCAAGCTGATCGACTTCAAGATCGAGATCGGCCGGATCTGGGACGGCGATTTCATGCGCCTTGTCGTTGCCGACGAGATCAGCCCGGATTCGTGCCGTCTCTGGGACGTGAAGACCGGGCAGAAGCTCGACAAGGACGTGTTCCGCCGCGACCTTGGCAGCCTGACCGACGCCTATACCGAGGTGGCGCGCCGGCTGGGTCTGATGCCCGCCAACACCACCAATATCACCAAGCCTACGCTGATCAACTGAAAGGCCCGCCGATGAAAGCCCGTGTCACCATCATGCTGAAGGATGGCGTTCTGGACCCGCAGGGCGAGGCGATCCGCCATGCCCTTGGCGGACTTGGCTTTTCGGGGGTCTCCGGGGTGCGGCAGGGCAAGGTGATCGAGCTTGACCTGACCTCGGGCGACGCCGATGCGGCCAAGGCCGAGGTCGCGCGCATGTGCGAGGGCCTGCTGGCCAATACCGTGATCGAGAAATACGCCGTCGAGATCGTCTGAAACCTCGCCGCCGGGGGCGCCGCCCCCGGACCCCGGGGGTATTTCGGAAACGGTGAAGACGGGCGCTTGGGGAGGGCGCGCGCCTCGTGATCGACAAGCTGTCCATGTTCATGGTCCTTGCCCGCGAGGAGCATTTCGGCCGCGCGGCCGAGGTGCTGGGAATTACCCAGCCGACGCTGTCCTCGGCGATCAAGTCACTGGAGGAGCAGCTTGGCGTGCAGCTGGTCCGGCGCGGGTCGCGCTTTCAGGGGCTGACCCCCGAGGGTGAGCGGGTGCTGGGCTGGGCGCGGCGCATCGTCGGCGATGCCCGCACCATGCAGGCCGAGATGCAGGCGAGCCGCAAGGGCGTCACCGGGCTTTTGCGGCTGGGTGTCATCCCGACCGCCATGCCGCGCATCGTGGAATTGACCGGTCCTTTTCTGCATCGCCATCCCGAGGCGCGGGTGTCGATCCTGTCGCGGTCCTCGGACGAGATCCGCGAAGAGATCGAGGCGCTGGAGCTGGATGCCGGCGTGACCTATCTGGACAGCGAGCCGCTGGGGCGGGTTTCGGCCCTGCCGCTTTACCGCGAGACCTACTGCCTGATCGCGCGCGACAGCGCCTCGGGGCCGGTCGACTGGGCGGAGGCGGCGGAACGGCCGCTTTGCCTGCTGACCCCTGACATGCAGAACCGCCGTATCGTCACGCGTCATCTGCTGGAGGCCGGGGCGGATGCGCTGCCGCGGGTCGAGTCGACCTCGATGCTGGCGATCCTTGCCCATGTGGCGACCGGCGACTGGGCCGCGATCCTGCCGCGGAGCCTGGCGCGCGGCCTGCCTTTGCCCGAGGGGGTGACGGCGCGGAACCTGACCGGCAAGGGTCACATGGTCGGGCTGGTGACGGCACGGCGCGAGCCGCATCCGCCGCTGGTCGAGGCGCTGCTGAAATCGGCGGGATTGATAGAAAAGTCCAATCAATAGACGGGACTTCAACATTGCTGGGCCTATCGCACCGGCCTAGGCTTGCTGGGTACAGGAATTGAGCCCGGATCCGACCTAGCCATGACTTCTGCAGCGATTCCCGCTGATTTCCGCGAACGCCTTGACGCGATCATCACATTTCACAAGGATCGCGAGGGGCCGCTTTTGCCGATCCTTCACGATATTCAGGCCGAATGGGGCTTTGTTCCCGAGGCGGCGCAGCCGATAATCGCCGAGGCGCTGGGGATGACGCGGGCTGAGGTTCATGGCGTCGTCAGCTTCTATCACGACTTCCGCGACCACCCCTCGGGGAGGCATGTGCTGCGGCTTTGCCGGGCCGAGGCCTGCCAGTCGATGGGGGCGGAGGCGCTGGCCGCCGAGATTCGCGCGGCCTTGGGCATTGATTTCCACGAGACGACGCCGGACGGGCGGCTGACACTGGAGCCGGTGTTTTGTCTGGGCCTTTGCGCCTGCGCGCCCTCGGCCCAGATGGGCGAGAGGCTGGTCGGGCGTGCGACCTTGGCCAAGGTGCAGAAGCTGGTGGCGGAGGCGGGAGCATGAGGGTCTGGGTTCCCCTTGACGCCGCCGCGAAGGCATTGGGCGCGGATGAGGTTGCCGCAGTGCTTGCGCGTGACTTCGAGGTGACGCGGAATGGAACGCGCGGCATGATCTGGCTGGAGCCGCTGGTCGAGGTCGAGCGGGACGGGGTCCGGCATGGCTATGGGCCGGTCGAGCCGGGCGATGTCGCGGTCCTGGTCGAGGCGATCCGTTCGGGCAAGGATCATCCGCTGGCGCTGGGTCCGGTCGAGGAGCTGCCCTGGATGAAGGCGCAGCTGCGGCTGACCTTCGCCCGGGTGGGAGTGATCGACCCGCTCTCGGTCGAGGAATACGAGGCGAATGGCGGGCTGGCCGGACTGCGCCGCGCGATTGCGATGGGGCCGGAGGCGATTGTCGAGGAAGTCACCCAATCGGGCCTGCGCGGGCGCGGCGGGGCGGGTTTTCCGACCGGCATCAAGTGGAAGACCGTCGCGGGCGCCAAGGCCGCGCAGAAATACATTGTCTGCAATGCCGATGAGGGCGACAGCGGCAGTTTTGCCGACCGTATGCTGATGGAAGGCGACCCGCTGACCCTGATCGAGGGGATGGCGATTGCCGGGATCGCGGTCGGCGCGACGCGAGGCTATGTCTATTGCCGCAGCGAATATCCCGACGCGATCCGCGTGACCGAGGCGGCGATCGGGCTGGCGCGGCAGGCGGGCATCCTTGGGCCGTCGGTGCTGGGTTCCGGCCACGCCTTCGACATGGAGGTCAGAGTCGGCGCCGGCGCCTATGTCTGCGGCGAGGAGACGAGCCTGCTGAACAGCCTCGAGGGCAAGCGCGGCACCGTCAGGGCGAAGCCTCCGATCCCGGCGCTGGAGGGGTTCCTTGGGCGGCCCACCGTGGTCAACAACCTTGTCTCGCTGGCGACGATCCCGTGGATCCTGGCGCAGGGCGGGGCGGAATATGCCAAGCTGGGGATCGGGAGGTCGAAAGGCACGATCCCGATCCAGATTTCGGGCAATGTGCGGCATGGCGGCCTTTTCGAGGCTGCCTTCGGCATGACGCTGGGCGAGATCATCAACGAGGTGGGCGGTGGCACGGCCTCCGGGCGGCCGGTCAAGGCTGCTCAGGTCGGGGGGCCGCTCGGGGCCTATATCCCGGCCAAGGATTTCGACGTGCCCTTCGGCTATGAGGAACTGGCGGGGCGCGACGGGCTTTTGGGCCATGCGGGCATCACGGTCTTTGACGACAGTGCCGACATGCTGAAGCTTGCCCGTTTCGCGATGGAGTTCTGCGCCGTCGAAAGCTGCGGCAAATGCACGCCCTGCCGCATCGGTTCGGTCCGCGGGGTCGAGACGATCGACCGGATCGCGGCGGGCGATGCCGAGGCGATCCCGGTCCTGACCGATCTTTGCAACACGATGAAATGGGGCTCGCTCTGCGCGCTGGGGGGCTTTGCACCCTTCCCGGTGATGTCGGCGCTGACCCATTTCCCCGAAGATTTCGACGGCCGGCGCGAGCCGGTCAAGGAGGCCGCAGAATGAAGGATTTCATCATCCCCGACCGCGATTTCGGCACGCCCGCGGCGAAGTCCGACGTGACCGTCAACCTGCTGGTCGATGGCATCCCGGTTGCGGTTCCGGCCGGAACCAGCGTCATGCGGGCGGCGGCGGTGGCCGGGATCTCGGTCCCGAAGCTTTGCGCGACCGATCATGTCAGCGCCTTCGGCTCGTGCCGGCTTTGCGTGGTGCAGATCGAGGGGATGCGCGGCACCCCCGCCTCCTGCACGACGCCGGTGGCCGAGGGTATGGTCGTCCATACCCAGACCGATGACATTGCCCGCATCCGCAAGGGCGTGATGGAGCTTTACATCAGCGACCATCCGCTCGATTGCCTGACCTGCGCGGCGAATGGCGACTGCGAGCTTCAGGACATGGCGGGCGCGGTCGGCCTGCGCGAGGTGCGCTATGAGGCGGGGGCGAACCACTTCGCCCGCCGCGACGCCGAGGGGCCGAACCCCGAATACCGGCCCAAGGACCAGTCGAACCCCTATTTCACCTTCGATCCGGCGAAATGCATCGTCTGCTCGCGTTGCGTGCGGGCCTGCGAGGAGGTGCAGGGCACCTTCGCGCTGACGATCGAGGGGCGGGGCTTCGACAGCCGCGTTTCCGCCGGGATGGAGAGCGACAGTTTCCTCAGCTCGGATTGCGTCTCCTGCGGGGCCTGCGTGCAGGTCTGCCCGACGGCGACGCTGATCGAGAACAAGGTGATCGAGATCGGGACGCCCGAGCATATCGTGAAAACCACCTGCGCCTATTGCGGCGTCGGCTGCTCCTTCGACGCGCATATGCGCGGCGAGGAAGTGGTGCGCATGGTGCCGTCGAAGGATGGCAAGGCGAACCGTGGCCATAGCTGCGTCAAGGGCCGCTTCGCCTGGGGCTATGCCACGCATCAGGACCGAATGCTGGAGCCGATGATCCGCGACAGGATCACCGATCCCTGGAAGGTGGTCAGCTGGGACGAGGCGCTGGATTTCGCGGCCGGGCGGATGCGGAAGACGCAGGCCGAGCATGGCGTGGATTCCGTCGGCGTCATCACCTCGTCGCGCTGCACCAACGAGGAGACCTATCTGGTCCAGAAGCTGGCCCGCGCCGTCCTGCACACGAACAACACCGATACCTGCGCCCGCGTCTGCCATTCGCCGACCGGCTACGGCCTTGGCGCGACCTTCGGCACCTCGGCGGGGACGCATGACTTCGATTCGGTCGAGGAGACCGATCTGGCGCTGGTGATCGGCGCGAACCCGACCGACGGGCATCCGGTCTTTGCCAGCCGCCTCAGGAAGCGCCTGCGCCAAGGTGCGGGGCTGATCGTCATCGACCCGCGCGAGATCGACCTGCTCAGCACCCCGCATATGGGGCAGGGGCTGCATCTGCCGCTGCGGCCGGGCACCAATGTCGCGGTCATCACCTCGATCGCGCATGTCATCGTGGCCGAGAAGCTCTATGACGAGGCGTTCATCCGCAGCCGTTGCGACTGGGACGAGTTTCTGGCCTATTCCGAATTCCTGCTCGACCCCAAGCATTCGCCCGAAGAGGTCGAAAAGCTCAGCACGGTTCCGGCCGAACTGATCCGTCAGGCGGCGCGGGCCTATGCGGCTGCGCCGCGCGGCTCGATCTATTACGGCCTTGGCGTGACCGAGCATTCGCAGGGTTCGACCACGGTGATGGCGATTGCGAACCTTGCCATGCTGACCGGCAATATCGGCGTGCCGGGGACCGGGGTGAACCCGCTGCGCGGCCAGAACAACGTGCAGGGCTCCTGCGACATGGGCAGCTTCCCGCATGAATATCCGGGCTATCGCCATGTCTCGGACCCGGCCACGCGCGCGATCTATGAACGCGCCTGGGGGGTCGAGCTGTCGCCGGAACCGGGGCTGCGCATCCCGAACATGTTCGACGAGGCCTTGGCCGGACGCTTCCGCGGGCTTTACTGCCAGGGCGAGGATATCGTGCAATCCGACCCGGATACGCGGCATGTCACCTCGGCGCTTTCAGCCATGGACATCGTGATCGTGCAGGACCTGTTCCTGAACGAGACCTCGAACTATGCCCATGTCTTCCTGCCGGGATCGTCCTTCCTGGAAAAGAACGGCACCTTCACCAATGCCGAGCGTCGCATCAACATGGTCCGCCGGGCCATGACGCCCAAGAACGGCTATGAGGACTGGCAGATCACCCAGATGCTCGCGAACCGGCTGGGCGGGAACTGGACCTATACCCACCCGCGCGAGATCATGGCCGAGATCGCGATGACCACGCCCAGCTTCTCGGGCGTCAGCTATGACCTGCTGGATCGCGAGGGTTCGGTGCAATGGCCCTGCAACGAAAAGGCGCCGCTGGGCACGCCGCTCATGCATGTCGACGGTTTCGTGCGTGGCAAGGGGCATTTCATCCACACCGAATATGTCGCGACCGAGGAACGCACCGGGGCGCGCTTCCCCTTGCTTCTGACCACCGGGCGGATCCTGTCGCAATACAATGTCGGCGCCCAGACGCGGCGGACCGACAACATGGTCTGGCATCCCGAGGATATTCTTGAGATCCATCCCTCGGATGCCGAGAACCGGGGCGTGCGCGACGGCGACTGGGTGCGCGTCGCCTCGCGCTCGGGCGATACGACGCTTCGCGCGCTGATTACCGAGCGTGTGGCGCCGGGTGTGGTCTACACCACCTTCCATCACCCGACGACTCAGGCCAATGTGGTGACCACGGACAATTCCGACTGGGCCACCAACTGTCCCGAGTTCAAGGTGACCGCCGTGCAGGTCAGCCCCTCGAACGGCCCGTCGGACTGGCAAGAGGAGTATCGCAGCCATTCCGACCTCGCCCGCCGCATCCTGGCCGAAGCCGCCGAGTGAGGGCGGCATGAAGGACAGGACAGATGGTCCCCTGCGCTGGGACGGCGATGGCTGGCGCCCCGCCGCCCCGCCGCCCAGCCCCGAGGAATGCCCCGTCGCCATCGTCATCGACGGCACCTCGCAGGCTGTCCTGATGGCGACGCCGCATGACCTGCGCGACTTCGCCCTGGGCTTCAGCCTGACCGAGGGGCTGATCGCCTCGCTCGCCGATGTCGAGGGTTTCGATGAGGTCGAGGTCGAGGCCGGCGGCTTTGCCGCGCGCGAGGCGCGGCTGTGGCTGCGGCCGGGCCTTGCCGCCCGGCTGGCCGAGCGGCGGCGCAGCATGCTCGGTCCGGTCGGCTGCGGTCTTTGCGGCGTCGACAGCATCGCCGTGGCGCTGCCCGCGGTCGTCGAGGTCGCCTCGGGCTGGACCATGCCGCCCGAGGACGTGGCCCGCGCCGTCAATGCGCTGGCCGACGGGCAGATCAAGCGGCGCGAGACGCCCGCGATCCACGGCGCGGCTTTCTGGGACGGCAGGCGGGCGCTGGTGCGCGAGGATGTCGGCCGGCACAACGCGCTCGACAAGCTTGCGGGCGCGCTGGCGGGCCGGGGCATCGACGCGGGGCAGGGCGCGATCGTCATGTCCTCGCGCCTCTCGGTCGATCTGGTGCAAAAGGCCGCGCGCCTCGGCGCCCCCGTCCTGATCGGGGCAAGCGCGCCCACCGGCCTCGCGCTCGACTGGGCCGACCGGGCTGGAATCACGCTGATCGCCCGCGCGCGCGGCGCCGCATTCGAACTCTACACCCATCCCCGGCGCATTGCCGGAAGCCGAGGCCGAGATGTCCCATAACCCCAATGACAAGCTGATCCGCATGGCCGGCCAGATCGCCGATTTCTTCCGCAGCCAGCCCGGCGCGCCGGCCAAGGAGGTGGCGGCCCATATCAACGCCTTCTGGACACCGCGGATGCGGCAGGACTTCGTGCGCCACATCGAAGGTGGGGCCGAGGCCGATCCGGTCGTGCGCGAGGCGGCGCGCTTTGTCCGCTTGCCCGATGCCGCCTGATTTTGCCCCTGCCCCCGGCCGGGGGCGCGTGCTAGCTTGGCCGCATGGCACAGCTACCTTCCCGACAACAGATTCTCGACTGGGTGCATGCGCATCCTGACGCCACCGCCAAGCGCGACATCGCCAAGGCCTTCGGCATCAAGGGCGCAGAGCGCATCGAGCTGAAGCGCCTGCTGAAGGAGCTGGAGGGCGAGGGGCTGCTGGAGCGCCGCCGCCGCCATTACCACGACGCCGAGCGCCTGCCTCCGGTGACGGTCATCCAGCTTCTGCCGCCCGACAAGGATGGCGATATCTTCGCCAAGCCCATGGAATGGCAGGGCGACGGGCCGATGCCGCGCATTCTCTATGTTCCGCTGAAAGCCGATCCCGCGACCGCGCCGGGCGAGCGTATCCTCGCCCGCCTGATCGAGGTCCATAACGAGGATCACCAGTATCAGGCCCGGCTGATCCGCCGGATTGGCACCACCCAGCATCGCCTTGTTGGGATCTTCCGCCGTAATTCGGCCAATCCCGAGGCGGGCGGGCGCATCCTGCCGATCGACAAGGGGCAGGACAAGGAATGGCAGGTCCGCCCCGAGGACGTCCACGGCGCCCAGAACGGCGAGCTGGTCGAGGCCGAGCAGGCCGGCCCCAAGGGCCGCATGGGCCTGCCCTTCGCGCGCATCCTCGAACGGCTGGGCGACCCTTCGGCCCCGCGCGCGGTCAGCCTTATCGCGATCCACCAGCACGGTATTCCCGACGATTTCCCCGACGAGGTCGTGGCCGAGGCCGATGCGGCGAAGCCCGCGACCATGAAGGGGCGCGAGGATCTGCGCCACCTGCCGCTCGTCACCATCGACCCCTCGGATGCGCGCGACCATGACGACGCCGTCGCGGCCGAGATCCGCGAGGATGGCGGCGCCGATATCTGGGTCGCCATCGCCGATGTGGCGCATTACGTCCGCCCGAACACTCCGCTCGACCACGAGGCGCGGAAGCGCGGCAATTCCAGCTATTTCCCCGACCGGGTGGTGCCGATGCTGCCCGATATCCTTTCGGGCGATCTCTGCTCGCTGCATGAGGGGGTGGACCGGCCGGTGATCGCGGTCAGGATGCGGCTTGACGCGCTGGGCAACAAGACGAGCCACAGCTTCCACCGCGGCATGATGCATTCGGCGGCGAGCCTCAGCTATGAACAGGCGCAGTCCGCGGCGGACGGGAACCCGGACGAACAGACCGCGCCGCTGGGAGAGAGCGTCATTCGCCCGCTCTGGCATGCCTATGACCTGCTCAAGGCCGCGCGCGCCCGCCGTCAGCCGCTGGAACTGGACCTGCCTGAACGCAAAATCGTCCTGACCCCGGACGGAAGGGTGAAATCGGTAAACTTCCGCGACCGCTTCGACGCCCACCGGCTGATCGAGGAATTTATGGTCCTGGCCAATGTCGCCGCCGCCGAGGAACTCGAGCGCTTGCGCCGGCCATTGCTTTACCGCGTCCACGAGGAACCCTCGGTCGAAAAGCTCGAGGCCCTGCGCGAGGTGGCCGAGGCCTCGGGCTTCACGCTGGCCAAGGGGCAGGTGCTGCAGACCCGCCACCTGAACAACCTCCTCGAACAGGCCGAGGGCTCGGATTTCGACGAGCTGATCAACATGACCGCGCTGCGCTCGATGCAGCAGGCCTATTACCACCCCGAGAATTACGGCCATTTCGGACTGGCCCTGCGCTCATACGCGCATTTCACCTCGCCGATCCGGCGCTATTCCGACCTGATCGTGCATCGCGCCCTGATCATGGGCCATAAATGGGGTGATGACGGCCTCTCGCACTGGGATATCGAGAATCTGAGCGAGACGGCGAAACAGATCTCCGAAACCGAACGCCGCTCGATGGCGGCTGAGCGCGACACGACCGACCGCTACCTCGCCGCTTTCCTCGCCGAACGCGTGGGGGCTGAGTTCACCGGCCGCATCAGCGGCGTGCAGAAATTCGGCGCCTTCGTCCGCCTCGATGAGACCGGCGCCGACGGCCTCCTGCCCATCCGCGAGATCGGGCGCGAGTATTTCCACTACGATCCCGTGGCGCAGATCCTGATGGGCTCCGAATCCGGGCTCGAGATCGGCATCGGCCAGCGCGTGACCGTCCGCCTCGCCGAGGCAGTGCCGACCACCGGCGGGCTGATGCTGGAACTGCTGGAGGTCGGTGGCCGCCCGATGCCGCAGGGTGGCGCGGGCCAACGCGGCAAGGGGCCGATGCGCAAGCGCGCCACACAGGCGCGGCTGGCCGAGGTCAAGCGCGCGCAGAAGCGCCGCCGCATCCGCCGCGATCGTTAGCGCCGGGGGCTTTGCGCCCCCGGACCCCCGCGGGGTATTTGAGAAACAGTGAAAGACGCATTCTGGCGGCTCCCAGATATTCACCGTTTTCAAAATACCCTTGGGGGAGCGCGGAACGCGCGGGGGCGAAGCCCCCTCTCGGGCGACGGTCCTGAACAGAAAAAGGGCGGCCTCGACGGGCCGCCCTTTTCTTCATTCCCTGGACGCGGGCTCAGCCGATGGCTGCCGCGCGGACGTCGGCGTCGATCTTGTCGGCATATTGGGCGAAGTTGTCGCTGAACATGCCGACCAGCTTCCTTGCCTGCGCATCATAGGCCTCGGGTTCGGCCCAGGTCTGGCGCGGGTCCAGCAGCTTGTCCTCGACGCCCGGAACCGAGACCGGAACCTCGAAGCCGAAATTCGGATCCTTGCGGAACTGTGCGTCATTCAGCGAACCGTCGAGCGCGGCGGTCAGCAGCGCGCGGGTCGCCTTGATGGGCATGCGCTTGCCGGTGCCGAAGGCGCCGCCGGTCCAGCCGGTATTCACCAGCCAGCAGGTCGCGCCGTTCGAGTTGATCTTCTCCTGCAGCAGCTTGCCATAGACCTCGGGGCGGCGCGGCATGAAGGGGGCGCCGAAGCAGGTCGAGAAGGTCGGCGTCGGCTCGGTCACGCCGACTTCGGTGCCCGGGGTCTTCGAGGTGAAGCCCGACAGGAAGTGATACATCGCCTGCGCCGGGGTCAGCCGCGCGATCGGCGGCAGCACGCCATAGGCGTCGCAGGTCAGCATGATCACGTTCTTCGGCATGCCGCCCAGCGAGGTCTCGGACGCGTTCGAGATCTGGTCGAGCGGGTAGGCGCAACGCATGTTGTCGGTGATCGAGTTGTCGTCGAAGTCCAGCTCCAGCGTGTCGGGGTCGTAGACCATGTTCTCGATCACGGTGCCGAAGTTGAAGCAGGTGGCGTAGATCTCGGGCTCGGCCTCGGCCGAGAGGTTGATCGTCTTCGCGTAGCAGCCGCCTTCGAAGTTGAAGATGCCGTGGTCGGACCAGCCATGCTCGTCATCGCCGATCAGCACGCGCGACGGGTCGGCCGAGAGCGTGGTCTTGCCGGTGCCCGACAGGCCGAAGAAGATGGCCGAATCGTCCGGGTTGCCGATCGCGTGGTTGGCCGAGCAATGCATCGGCATCACGCCCTTCTCGGGCAGGAGGTAGTTCAGCAGCGTGAAGACCGACTTCTTGTTCTCGCCCGCATAGGCGGTATTGCCGATCAGGATCAGCTTCTTGTCGAAGTTGAGCGCGATCACCGTTTCCGAGCGGCAGCCGTGGCGCGCGGGGTCGGCCTTGAAGGTCGGGCAGTTGATGATGGTGAATTCCGGCACGAAGCTGGCCAGTTCCGCGGCCTCGGGGCGGCGCAGCAGGTGGCGGATGAACAGGTTGTGCCAGGCAAGTTCGGTCACGACGCGCACGTCAAGGCGCAGCGCCGGGTCCGCGCCGCCATAAAGGTCCTGCACGAAATAGTCCTTGCCCTTCATATGCGCGAGCATGTCGGCATAGAGGGTATCAAAGGCCTCGGGGGACATCGGCTTGTTGTTTTCCCACCAGATCGAATCCTCGACCGAGGGGGTGCGGACGACATGCTTGTCCTTGGGCGAGCGGCCGGTATGCGCGCCGGTCGAGACGAGGAAGGTGCCACCCAGACCAAGCTTGCCTTCGCCGCGCGCGATGGCAGCCTCGACCAGGGCGGGCTCGATCAGGTTGTAATGGACATTGCCAAGCCCCGAGATCCCCTGATCCTCGAGACGGCAATTCGGATTAACGCGCGGTTCGGACATGTCCTGAAAGCTCCTGATGATCCTTGGCCGGTACGAGACCTGCCGTTGGCCCGTGCTATAGCATGGCAGAACTGTGGCGAAACCGGCGATGAACGAATGTTTAGCGCAACCAGCGAATGTTCGCGCCAACATTCGTGCCTGCCGGGGCTTGCAGGACAAGATCGGAGCGGCAGGCGGCCGGATTTTTAACCAAAACGAGAAAATAGTTTCTACGATGCATGATAGAGAACCGCAGACGATTCACGCCTCCTGTGTCGCGATCGGGGGCAGGGGAGTGGTGATTCTCGGCGCCTCGGGGGCGGGGAAGTCCTCGCTCGCGCTCTCGATGATGGCGCTTGGCGCGGGGCTTGTCGCCGATGACCGCACGCGGATCGAACGGCGCGGTGCGGTCCTGATCGCGGATTGCCCGGAAGCGATTCGCGGTCGGATCGAGGCACGGGGGGTGGGGATCCTCTCTGCCAGCCCGGCGGGGCCGGTCGAGCTGGCGCTTGCGGTCGATCTGGACCGCCCGGAGCCCGACCGGTTGCCGCCTTTCAGGACGATTGGCCTCTTGGGCGTTCAACTGCCCCTTGTCCTTGGTCAGGGACATGGTCATCTTGCACCAGTCCTGCGACAATATTTGCTTGCGGGACGCTGGGACCGCGACGGGGCTTGACCTCAGCGCATGGGCGCGGGTCCCCTGACTGCGGCGGTGATACTCTGGCGGCAATTCGGCGGCAGGCCATGGACGGCATGGAAGAGACGGTGAAATCCGACGATCATACCCAGCGCGTCGTGCTGGTCACCGGCCCCTCGGGGGCGGGGCGGTCGACCGCGATCGACGTGCTCGAGGATCTTGGCTACGAGGCGATCGACAACCTGCCGCTGTCGCTGGTGCCGCGCCTGCTGGACGGGCCGGCGCGCGGCGTGCCGCTGGCGCTGGGGCTGGATGTCCGCAATCGCGATTTCTCGGCCGCGAACCTGATCGAGCTGATCGACCGGCTGACCCGGCTGCCCGATTACGAGCCGGAAGTGCTTTATCTCGACTGTTCGACCGAGCAGCTTTTGCGGCGTTTCAATGAAACCCGTCGCCGCCACCCGCTGCGCAGCGAGGGGTCGCCGCTTGATGCGATTATTGCAGAGCGTGACATGTTGGCCGCAGTCAAATCGCGCGCCGATGTGCTGGTCGACACCTCCGAACTGTCGCCGCATGACCTCAAGGCGGAACTCGCGCGGTGGTTCGAGGTCGACCGGGGCCGGCGTCTTACCGTGTCGGTCCAGTCGTTTTCCTATAAGCGCGGCGTGCCTCGAGGCGTCGACATGATGTTCGATTGCCGCTTTCTGGCCAACCCACATTGGGAACCGGGGCTGCGCCCCTTGGATGGCCGCAATCCCGAGGTGCAGGCCTATGTCACCGCCGATCCCCGATTCGCGGAGTTCTTTGAAAGGGTGCGTGATCTTGTTCTTTTTGCCCTGCCTGCCCATCTTGAAGAGGGCAAGGCGCATCTCGTGATCGGTTTCGGATGCACTGGCGGGCAACACCGTTCCGTCACTATGGCTGAAAAGATGGCTGATGCGCTTGCGAAAGGCGGCTGGCAGGTGTCAACTAGACATAGGGAACTTGAACGCCGTGAGAAGGCGCCGGCACCTGCGGACGACGGTCAGACCTTGGACCAGCGCGCGGTTCCGGCGCAGCTTTGACGGCAGACCATATTTGGTGGGGTAAGTTGATCGGAATTGTCATCGTGGCGCACGGAGGGCTCGCGCGGGAATATCTTTCGGCGGTAGAGCATGTCGTGGGACCACAAGCTGGAATTCGAGCCGTGATGATCGAGGAGAATCACGATCGCGGAGAGAAGCAGGCAGAAATCTGCGCCGCCGCCGACTCCGTCGATACCGGCGATGGTGTGGTCGTCGTGACCGATCTGTTCGGGGGATCGCCGTCGAACCTGTCGCTTCTGGCCTGTCATGCGCGCAACCGCTCGATACTATATGGTGCGAACCTGCCGATGCTGGTGAAGCTGGCGAAGTCGCGCAAACTCTCGGTCGCCGATGCGGTGACGCTGGCCAAGGATGCGGGGCGGAAATACATCAACAGCTATGATGTCCTGCCCGCCGATATCATTCCCGTGCCGAACCGTGCCGCTTCATGAATGACATGAGCAACGGGTCTGTTGCCCGCGATCTGAAAATCATCAACGAAAAGGGCCTGCACGCGCGGGCCAGCGCGAAATTCGTCGAGACGGTCGAACGCTTCGATGCCAGCGCCACCGTGGAAAAGGACGGGCTGAGCGTGTCGGGCGATTCGATCATGGGCCTGCTGATGCTGACCGCGCCGCGCGGCAGCACGATCCGGGTGATCACGCGCGGCGTTCAGGCGCATGAGCTGGCCGAGGCGCTGAGCGCGCTTGTCGGGGATTATTTCGGCGAAGGCATGTAAGGCCTGCGCCGTGGCCCGCGAATCCTATCACCATGGCAATCTGCGCCAGGCGCTGGTCGATGCCTCGGTCCGTCTGATCGAGGAGAAGGGGCCGCAGGGCTTTACCCTGGCCGAAGCGGCGCGTCTGGTCGGCGTCAGCGCCGCCGCGCCCTATCGGCATTTCACCGGCCGTGACGAGCTGGTCGAGGAGATCGCCCGGCAGGGCTTCGAGGAATTTGCCGACCGGCTGGGTGCGGCGCTGGAGACGGGGCGCACGCCGCTCAGTTCCTTCCTCGCCATGGGGCAGGCCTATCTGGCCTTCGCGGCCGAGCGGCGGGGTTATTACATCGCCATGTTCGAATCCGGCATCTCGATCGCCGGGAACTCGGCCCTGACGCTGGCGGCCGAGCGGGCGCGCGGCACCCTGCTGCGCGCGGCCGAGGATCTGTTCCAGCACATCCCCGCCGGTCGCCGTCCGCCCGCGGGCATGGCCGCCGACCATATCTGGGCGCTGAGCCATGGCGTGGTCGAGCTTTTCAGCCGCGGCAAGCCGGGCGGGCGCTCTCCCATCTCGCCTCAGGATATGCTGGAAAGCGGCACCCTGATCTATCTGCGCGGGCTGGGCGTCATCACCGAATAAATTTTCGACCGACCTATTGAAGCCGGCTTTGGCGCGCCACATCTATGTAAATGTGATTAACATTCACATTGAAAGGGACCGCCAATGAACACCATTATCGCCCCGCGACCGTCCCTCATGGACAGGATCGGATCGGCGCTTGCCGGGATCCGGGACTGGCTGGACGAACGCGGCAAGGGGGCCTGGATCATCGCCATGATCCTCGGCTTCGTCTTTTGCTGGCCCGTCGGCCTCGCCATTCTCGGCTATATGATCTGGAGCAAACGCATGTTTTCCTGCCGTCACCGCCATCACCATGACCGCCACGCCCGCTTTTCGGGACGCGGCCTCTCGGGGCCGACCGGAAACGCAGCTTTCGACGCCTATCGCGACGAAACGCTGAAGCGCCTCGAGGACGAGCATCGCGAATTTGTCGATTTCCTGCAAAAGCTGCGCGAGGCCAAGGACAAGGCCGAGTTCGACCAGTTCATGCAGAACCGCAACGAACCGCGCGATCTGCAAAGCTAAGACCAGTCAGATGTGAAACGGGCCGGGGATCACCCCGGCCCTTTTCCGTTCAATAGGAATATTCGGCGTAGATGCGGCTGAGATCGCCGCCCCATTCGCCGTGATACTTCTCCAGCAGTTCATCGGCCGGGGCCTTGCCGGTATCGACGCTTTCCCGAAGCGTGTTCAGGAAATGCGTCTCATCCGGGATCAACCCGCCCGCGCCGGTCCGTGCCCGCGCCTTCAGCCCGTGTTCGGCGATGTCCAGCACCTCGCGGGAGATGTCGCGCAGGTTCAGCCCCTCGAACTCGCCCTGAAGGCCCTGACGGGCGGCGGCGACGCGCAGGCCGTTGCGCTGCTCGGCGTTCCAGCCGCGGCAGAGATCCCACGCGGCATCGAGCGCGCCTTGGTCATAGATCAGCCCGACCCAGAGCGCGGGCAGCGCGCAAAGCCGCCGCCATGGGCCGCCATCCGCGCCGCGCATCTCGATGAATTTCTTGACCCGCGCCTCGGGGAACACCGTGGTCAGGTGGTCGGCCCAGTCGGAAAGCGTCGGGATCTCGCCTGGCAGGGCGGGCAGCTTGCCCTGCATGAAGTCGCGGAAGCTCTGGCCGAGCGCGTCGATATATTTCCCGTCGCGATAGACGAAATACATGGGCACATCGAGGACGTAGTCCACCCAAGCCTCATAGCCCATGCCGTTTTCGAAGGCGAAGGGCAGCAGGCCCGTGCGCGCCTCGTCGAGGTTCTGCCAGATATGCGCGCGCCAGCTTTTCATGCCGTTGGGCTTGCCGTCGAGGAAGGGCGAATTGGCGAAAAGCGCCGTCGCGACCGGTTGCAGCGCCAGCGCCACGCGCAGCTTCTGGACCATGTCCGCCTCGCTCGCGAAGTCGAGGTTCACCTGCACGGTGCAGGTGCGATACATCATCTGCGTGCCAAGCTCTCCGACCCGGCCCATATAGTCGGTCATCAGCCGGTAGCGCCCCTTGGGCATCATCGGCATCTGGTCCTGCGTCCAGATCGGCGCGGCGCCAAGGCCGATGAAGCCAGCGCCAAGCTCGTCCGCGACGGCCTTGACCTCGGCCAGATGGCCGTTCACCTCGTCGCAGGTCTGGTGGATCGTCTCGACCGGGGCGCCGGAAAGCTCAAGCTGGCCGCCCGGCTCGAGGCTGATATTCGCGCCGTCGCGTTCGAGGCCGATGATCTTTCCCGCCTCGCTGACGGGGTTCCAGTTGAAGCGCTTGCCGATCCCCTCCAGCATGGCGCGCACGCTGGGGGCGCCATCGGGCGCGTCATAGGGCAGGGGCATCAGGTCGGAATGGCGATAGCCGAACTTCTCGTGTTCGGTCCCGATGCGCCACGCCTCCTTGGGTTTTTCGCCCGAGGCAATGTATTCGGCAAGCTGCTCGGGACGTTCGATCGGGCCGCCGCCCTGTTGGGGAATGGACATCGGTGGCCTTTCATCTGCCTTGGATGCCACAGGTGGCAAGCCCTGCGCTTCAAGTCAAGCGGGTGTATCCGTGCCTGCGCCAAAGGGTCTGGATCGCAGGCCCGTCTTCGGCCAGCGCGGCCGAGACGCGCCCCATGTCGAGGCCCGGCAGCGCGGCGAAGGCGCTGGCCAGCAACTCGGCCCCGCGGGCATCGACCGGGATCAGAAGCGCCTGTCCGTCAACGCTTTTCAGTCGCCAATGGCTGCGCCCGGAAAGCCGCATCAGCCGAATTTCGGACAGGTCGCGCAGCGCGATCTCTCCGCCAAGGATACGGTCGGGTGAGAGGTAGCGGATCGCGCCCTCGTCCAGTTCGATGACGCCCGGCGCGGTGACGCTGCGGCGAAAGCGCATCCGCCGGCGCGCATCAAGCGCCCATGCCCCCGATACCGCAGCGATCAGCCCGCCAAGCGGCCAGAACACCCAGCCGCCGAGCGAGATCACCCAGAAGCCGAAAGCCATTGCGGCCAGCGCCGAAAGCGTCTCGGCCCAGGGTCGCAGTTTCTCGGCAAGCTCGGGCCGGATCAATCACAACTCCCGGACCATGTCGCGATGCGGGATCCCGGCATCGTCATATTCCGGGCCATAGGCGGTAAAGCCCAGCTTTTCGTAAAAACCGATCGCATGGGTCTGCGCGCCCAGCTTGGCGCGGGTGATGCCGGGCAGGGCCCGAAGCTCGTCCAGCGCGGCGCGGATCAGCGCCGCGCCCATGCCGGTGCCGCGCGCAGATTTCACCACCGCGACGCGACCGATCTTGCCGGTGTCGCCCTGCAGCAGGATGCGCGCCGTGCCGATCGGCTGGCGGGCATCGTCCAACGCCAGCAGATGGATCGCCTCGCCGTCGAGGTCGTCCCATTCGTCTTCCTCGGGGACGGATTGCTCGACCACGAAGACCTCGCGCCGGATGGCCCGACAGGCGGGAATATCGTCGGTTTTCTCGATCATGCGAAATAACGCTCCAGAATGCGCAGGTAGATGCGCGAGAGTTGCCGGACCTGATCGGCTGGCACCCGCTCGTTCACCTGATGCATGAAATGGCCGACCAGCCCGAATTCAAGGACCGGGCAATGATCCTTGACGAAGCGCGCGTCCGAAGTCCCGCCCGAGGTGGAAAGGACCGGGTCGAGGCCGGTCTCCTCGCGCACGACGTCGCGCACCATCTCGACGAAGGGGCCGGGGCGGGTCAGGAAGCTTTCGCCCGATACCTGCGTCTCGATCGTGAACTCCACCCCCGTCTCGACCTCGATCCCGGCGGCCTTGTCGCGGATCATCCGGTCCAGCGTATGCGAGGTATGGGCGTCGTTGAAGCGGATGTTGATGCCGGCGCGCGCCCTTTCGGGAATGACGTTCGTGGCGGCATTGCCGCAATCCACCGTCGTGACCTGCAGGCCCGAGGGGTCGAAATGCTCGGTCCCGTGGTCCAGCGGCTCGGCGATCAGCTCGTTCAGCAGGCGGGTCAGGGCATGGATCGGGTTCCGGGCGCGATGGGGATAGGCGGAATGGCCCTGCACGCCCCGCGCCTCGATCCTGAGGTTCATCGACCCGCGACGGCCGATCTTGATCATCTCGCCCATATGGTCGGGGTTCGATGGCTCGCCCACGATGCAGACATCCATGCGCTCGCCATTCTCGGCCATCCAGTCGAGCAGCGCGGTGGTGCCATCGGTGCTGGGGCCTTCCTCGTCCCCGGTGATGGCGAGGATGATCGCGTCATCCGGGCTGCATCCGCGCGAGAAGGCGATGGCGGCGGCGGTGAAGGCCGCGACGCCGGATTTCATGTCGGTGGCGCCCCGGCCCCAGATCCAGCCGTTCTCCTCATGGCCCGAGAAGGGGGGATGGGTCCAGCTTGCCGGATCGCCCGGCGGCACGACATCGGTATGGCCGTTGAAGCCGAAGCTGCGCGCCGCGCCCTTGGCGCCCCAGCGTGCGAACAGGTTCGGGGTGCCGTTCCGGTCGACGCGGTGGCATTCGAACCCCGCCGCGCCGAGTTCCTCGGCCAGCAGGACCAGCGCGCCGCCCTCCTCGGGCGTGACGGAGGGACAGCGGATCAGACGGGCGGTCAGGTCGGCGGGATCCGGGATTGCGGTCATGGTCGTCTCCTGATGTTCACAGGCGGATTACACCGGCACGCCCAGCAGTTCCAGCGCGCGCCGCAGCAGATTGAGGCCGGTCAGCACCAGAAGGATCAGCGTCCAGCGCCGGAACTGGGCCACATCCAGCCGGTCATGCGCAAGATAGCCAAGCCCCATGCCGATTACGGCGGGAATCACCAGCGCCGCAGAAAGCTGCAGGTTCGGCCCCGCCAGCAGGCCCGAATGCAGGTGCGAGAGGGTCAGCACCGCCGCGCCCAGCGTGAAGACCACGCCTTGCGCGCGCATCTGTTCGTCCTTGGGGGCATGGATCGACAGCAGATAGACCAGCAGCGGCGGTCCCCAGATCCCCGAGATGCCGCCATAGAGGCCGCCGATGATGCCGGTCACGATCTCGACCCGGCGGCGGTGATGGACCGGCAGCACGAGGCTGCGGCCCGCGAGCTGCCACAGGGCGAAAAGCATGATCGGACCGCCCAGCAGCGCGAACATCGCCCATTGCGGCACACGGGTCGCGAACATCGCGCTGATCGGGATGAAGACCGCGACCATGGCGATATGCCAGCGGAAGGCCCATGTGGTCTGCCATGCCGGGCCGATGCCCTGTCGCAAAGCCTGCCGGACATTCGTGACCAGCACCGGCAGAATCACTGCCGCCAGCGCCTGCTGCGCCGTCAGGATCGACCCCAGCGCCGACAGCATGATCATCGGCATGGCAAAGCCGATCGCGCCCTTCACGAAGCCGGAGAACAGCGTGACCGCGATCGCGATCCAGAAAACGGTGGGGTCGAGGCCGAGCATGCGCCACCCTTAGCCGCTCGGCCGGCGGATGCAAGGCCGCGACGGCGCAGGCCATTGCATGCAGGTGACTGTCCTTGCGCGAAAAAACGGACCCCGACTGGACAGATGTTGGCGTTCAGGCATTATGTCGGGAATGCACAGAACGGAGCTGCCAATGACCCGCCTTCTCAGTCTCTCTGCCGCGGCCGCCGCGCTGGCCACGCTCGCCGCCTGCGAGCCTACGACATCCAGCGGGGCGGGCAGCAGTATCCCGACCGGGCCCTACATTCTCGTCGGCATCGGCTCGGATACCGTGCCGCAGCGCAATGTCGGCATCACGATCGAGGCGAATGGCTCGGTCTCGGGGCAGGCGCCCTGCAACCATTACTCGGCCTCGCAGACCGCGGAACCGCCGGGCTTCAAGCTCTCGCCGCTGACCACGACGCGAATGGCCTGTGGCGGCAATCGTGGCCGGCTTGAGCAGCGGTATTTCAACGCGCTCTCGCAGGCGGATGGCATCAGCTATCTCGGCGGGGTTCTGACCATCACCGGGGCGGAATACCTGACCTTCGAGCCGGGCTACCGGAAGGAGTGACCGTCCCCACGGTCCTCTAGCCCCGGCTGCCCCTCTCCGGGGGCCAGCCGCGCCACCAGCCGCGCCCGCGCGGCTGGCAGGGGCTTGCCGGTGTGGATCTCGGCCAGACGGGTGTGCAGGAAATGGCCGGTCAGGGCGAAAGCCTCGGCCAGCCCGCCATTGCCGCGCCCGCCCAGCATCGCCGGCAGCGGCAGCAGGCGCGACGCCCATTCGCCCGCAGCACCCGCACTGACCGCCCGGCCCGAACGCGGACTGACATAGGCCAGCCCCTCGCGCGTACCGGTCACCGCGCAACTGCCAAGGTCGAGGCCGAAGCCCATCTCCTCCAGCAGCAGCATCTCCCAACGCAGATACGCCTCGGCCCAGGGCGTCCCGGCGTCGATCTGATCCAGCAGCGCCTCGGTCGCATCGGCAAGCAGGGGATGGGGATCGCGCTCGGGCAGGGCATAGGTTAGCAGCGCCGTGACCGCATTCACCCCCGCCAGCGCATCGCCGCTTTGCATGAGGCCTGGGCGCGCGCGCAGCGGCTCGACCGAGAAGGTGCCCAGATGCTCCTCGATCCGGGCGCGCCAGCGCAGGCCAAGGCGGTTTCCGGGTTGCAGCATCGCGCCGCGCTTGCTGCTCGCCCCGCCGGGGACAAGGCCCGAGACAAGCCCGGCATCGCGCGACAGGACGGTCAGGATCACGGCGTTCTCGCCATGCTTGCGCTGACGCATCACGGTCGCCTCGCCCTGCCATTCCATCGTCACGCCTTTCCTTCGCCGTCACCCTGCCGCAGATTGGCGGAAGTGAACAAGGAGAATGTCATGTTGAAACCCTGGATCGAAGCGCAAGCCAGACTGGTCGAAGTGGCGGCGGGGCGGGCATTCGCGGATCTGGTGATCCGGGGCGGGATCTGGGTCAACGTCCACACGCGCGAGTTGATCGAGGGGACCGACGTGGCCGTGGCGGACGGACGGGTGGCCTATGTCGGGCCGGATGCGACGGTCTCGATCGGACCCGAAACGCAGGTGATCGAGGCGCGGGGCCGCTACATGCTGCCCGGCCTGATCGACGCGCATATGCATGTCGAATCGGGTATGCTGACGCCGGCCGGTTTCGCCGCCGCCGTCATCCCGCATGGCACCACCACGATCTTCCACGACCCGCATGAGGTGGCGAATGTCCTCGGCCTCGAAGGGGTCAGGCTGATGCGGGACGAATCGCTGATCCAGCCGATCAGCATGTTCACCCAGATGCCCAGCTGCGCGCCCTCGGCCCCCGGACTGGAAACCACCGGCAGCCCGATCACCGAGGGCGAGGTCGCGCAGGCCATGGGCTGGGAGGGGATCATCGGTCTGGGCGAGATGATGAACTTCCCCGGCGTCGCGGCGGGTAATGCTCAGATGCTGGGCGAGATCGCGGCGACGCGCGCGGCGGGCAAGACCGTCGGCGGCCATTACGCCAGCCCCGATCTGGGCCGGCCCTTCCATGCCTATGTCGCCGGCGGCGCGGCTGACGATCACGAGACCACCAGCGAGGCGCAGGGCATCGCCCGTGTCCGGCAGGGCATGGGCTGCATGATGCGGCTGGGTTCGGCCTGGTATGATGTCGAGACCCAGATCACCGCGATCACCGAAAAGGGCCTCGACCCGCGCTTCTTCATCCTCTGCACCGATGACAGCCATTCCGGCACGCTGGTGCATGAGGGGCATATGAACCGGGTGGTGCGCCACGCCATTGCCTGCGGCTGCGACCCGCTGGTGGCGATCCAGATGGCGACGATCAATCCCGCCAGCCATTTCGGGCAGGAGCGCGAGCTTGGCTCCATCACCCCCGGCCGGCGGGCGGATGTGATCCTTACCTCCAACCTCCGCGAACTTCCGGTCGAGGTGGTGATTGCGCAAGGCCGGCTCGTGGCCGAGGGTGGCCGCCTGCTCGTCGATTGCCCGCGCATCGACTGGCCCGACCGCGCGCGCCATTCGGTCCGCCTCGGCAAGAAACTCGCCGCCCCGGATTTCGAGGTCCGGGCCGAGGGCGACAGCGCCCGCGTCCGCGTGATCGGCGTGGTCGAGAATCAGGCGCCCACCCGCGCGCTGGAAGCCGATCTGCCGATCCGCGACGGGATCGTCGAGGGCACGGGCGAGATCTGCCAGATCGCGCTGGTCGAACGCCATCGCGGCACCGGCGGCGTGGTCAACGGCTTCGTCGCGGGCTTCGGCTATCAGGGCAAGGTCGCGGTCGCTTCGACCGTGGCCCATGACAGCCACCACATGATCGTCGTCGGCACCGACCGCGAGACGATGGCGGCGGCCGCGAACCATCTGGGCCGGATCGGCGGCGGCGTCACCGTCTTTCGCGACGGGGCGGAGCTTGCCAGCGTCGCTTTGCCCATTGCCGGGCTGATGTCCGACCGCCCCGCCGAGGAGGTGGCCGAGGCCGCGCAGGGTATCGTCAGGGCGATGCAGGATTGCGGCTGCACGCTCAACAACGCCTATATGCAGCACTCGCTGCTGGCGCTGGTGGTGATTCCCGAACTCCGCATCTCGGATCTGGGCATCGTCGACGTGCGCAGTTTCGAACTGGTCGATCTTTTGCTCGACCCGTGAGTTTCACCGTTTTTCAAATACCCACTGCAAGGCCCGAAGTCTCGCCCCGACGCTCGACGGAAAGGAACTGCGCCCGCCCCTCCAGCGCCGCGAACAGTTCCGGCCCGGTCCCGGTCAGCCACGCTTGCGCCGAAAGCGCGCAGATCTCGTCGTAAAGCGCGGCGCGGCGGTCGGCGTCCAGATGCGCCGCCACCTCGTCGAGCAGCAGGACCGGGATCTCTCCGTCCAGCGCCCGTGCATTGGCAAGGATCAGTGAGAGCAGCAGGGCCTTCTGCTCTCCGGTCGAGGAAAGCGCCGCCGGCATGTCCTGCGGCCCCCAATGCGCGCCCAGATCGGCGCGATGCGGTCCGGTCAGACTGCGGCCCGCCGCCATGTCGCGCGACCGCGTCTCGGCGAGGCGCAGGGCGATGCTTTCGGGTTCGGGATCATCCGCCGCCCCCTCGCCCGGCAGAAGGGTCAGGCGGGCGGCGGGAAAGGCGGTTTCCGCCCCTTCCTGCGCCGCGGTGATCCGGGCGATCGCGTCGAGGCGGTTCCTGGTAATCGCGGCCCCCGCCTCGGCCATGCGGGCCTCCAGCGCGCGATACCAGCCGGCGTCGCGCACCTCGTCCCGCAGCAGGCGGTTACGCTCGCGCATGGATTTCTCATAGGCGAGCGACTCCTCGGCATGGCCGGGGGTAAAGCTCAGCGTCACGCGGTCGAGGAAACGGCGGCGTCCCTCGGGCGCATCGGTCCAGAGCCGGTCCATCGCCGGGGTCAGCCAGATCACCCGCAGCAAACCGCCAAGCGCCACCTGCGTCGCGGGCTTGTCGTCGATCAGAACCTCGCGCGGCTGGCCGGGCAAAGCGCGGGTCAGGATGTCACGCTCGCCGACGCTCGCCCGGATCTGCCAGCCGACATCAGGCCCACGGCGGGCCTGCTCGCCGGGCGTCGCCCCACGCATCCCGCGGCCGGGCGAGAGCATCGAGATCGCTTCGAGGATATTGGTCTTTCCGGCGCCATTCGGCCCGTGAATCGCCACGGGCCTTTCATCCGGTTCAAGTTCCAGACGCGCCCAACTCCGAAACTGGGTCAGGTGCAGGCGTGTCAGCCTCACACGCGCATCGGCATGACGACATAAACGGCAGAGACATCGCCGCCCTCGCGGATCAGCGCCGCATCGCCCGAGCCGTTGAACAGGAACACCGCATTCTCGCGGTCGATCTGGCCGGCGATCTCATGCAGGTATTTGGCGTTGAAGCCGATTTCCAGCGGCTCGTCGGCATAGGCGACTGGCAGTTCTTCCTCGGCCGCGCCCGAATCGGGGGCATTGACCGAAAGAACCAGCCGGTCCTCGTCCAAAGACAGCTTGACCGCGCGCGAACGCTCGCTGCTGACCGTGGCGACGCGATCGACCGCCTTGGCGAAATCGCCTGCATCCACCTCCAGCTTGCGCGAATTGCCCGCCGGGATCACCCGCGAATAATCGGGGAAGGTGCCGTCGATCACCTTCGAGGTCAGCGTGATGGTCGGGGTGGCGAAGCGCACCTTGGTCTCGCTGACCGAAACCGCGATCTCGGTCGCGTCATCGTCCAGAAGCTTGCGCAGCTCGCCCACGGTCTTGCGCGGCACGATCACGCCCGGCATCTCCCCGGCGCCCGCGGGCAGGGGGGCGTCGATCCGCGCCAACCGATGGCCATCGGTCGCGACGCAGCGCAGGCAGGGGCCCTCGTCCGATTGCGCGACATGCATATAGACGCCGTTCAGGTAATAGCGCGTCTCCTCGTTCGAGATCGCGAATTTGGACTTGTCGAAAAGCCGGCGCAGGACCGAGGCCGGAGCCGCGAAATTCGCCGAATATTCCGAGGTCGACATGACCGGGAAATCCTCGCGCGGCAGCGTGGCGAGGCTGAAGTTCGAGCGCCCGGCAATCACCGCCAACCGGCCCGAGGACGGGTCGAGGTCAAGCTGCACCAGCGCCCCGTCCGGCAGCTTGCGGGCAATGTCGTTGAGCATGCTGGCCGATACGGTCGTCGCGCCGGGACGCTCGACCTGGGCATTGGCCAGATAGATGATTTCGGTATCCAGATCGGTCGCGCGGAAGCTGACGCCATTCGGCGTCGTCTCGATCAGGACATTGGCCAGAATCGGGATCGTATTGCGCCGCTCGACAACGGACTGGGCCTGAGAAACTGCCTTCACCAGATCGGCACGTTCGATCGCAAATTTCATGGTCGGTCCTTATGTCACTCTCGCGGCGGGAAGGACGACTATAAGGCCCAACCCGGTGCCGGGCAATTTCGCAGATTTGCCCGGCGGGTCAAGCGGATCAGGCTTCAAGAAGGCGCCGCAGCAGGTCGATATCTTCGGCAAGGCTCCGATCCGAGCCGCGCAGCTCCTCGATCTTCCTCACGCCATGCATGATGGTGGTGTGATCGCGGCCGCCAAAACGCCGCCCGATCTCGGGCAGGGACCGCGAGGTCATCTGTTTCGAAAGATACATCGCGATCTGGCGCGGCCGCGCCACGGTGCGCACCCGCTTCGGCCCGATCATGTCGGAAAGCCGGATATTGTAATGCTCTGCCACCTTGCGCTGGATCTCCTCGATCGAGACCTTGCGGTCATTCGCCCGCAGGATGTCGGCCAGGCATTCCTGGGTCATGTCCAGCGTGATCTCGCGCCCCATCAGGCTCGCGAAGGCGAAGAGGCGCTGCAGCGCGCCTTCCAGCACGCGCACATTCGAGGTGATGCGATGGGCCAGGAATTCCAGCACGCCCGGCGCAAGCCGCAGCCCCGGATATTGCACGCGGAAGCTGTCGGTCTTGGATTGCAGGATGCCGAGGCGCAGCTCGTAATCGGTCGGATGCAGGTCGACGACAAGGCCACATTGCAGGCGCGACTTGATGCGCTCCTCCATGTCCTTGATCTCGCCCGGCGCGCGGTCGGCCGAGATGATGATCTGCTTGCCCTGGTCGACCAGCGTGTTGAACGTGTGGAAGAACTCTTCCTGCGTCGAATCCTTGCCGGCGATGAACTGGACGTCATCGACCATCAGGACCGAGACGGTGCGGAAAAGCTCCTTGAAATCCATGACGGTGCGGTCGCGCAGCGCCTGGACGAAGCGGTACATGAACTGCTCGGCCGAAAGATAGAGCACCCGCGCATCGGGCTGGCGGGCCTGCGTCTCCCGCGCGATTGCGTGCATCAGGTGGGTCTTGCCCAGCCCGACGCCACCATAAAGGAAAAGCGGGTTGAAGGTGACGGGACCGCCCTCGGCCACGCGGCGCGCGGCGGCATGGGCCAGCTCGTTCGGCTTGCCGACGACGAAATTGTCAAAGGTGAAGCGCTGGTCGAGGGGGGCCGTAAGCTCCTCCTCGGCGGCCGCGACGGGGGCGCGGGGCGCGGTCTGGCGCTGCTCGGCCGCCTCGGGCGTGGGCTGGCGGCTGGCGGCGCTGCGGGTCTCGAAATTCAGCCGGTGAACCGGGCCGCCAATGCGGTCGAGGACCTTCAGGATGTCATCGCTGTAATGGCGCGAGACCCAGTCCGAAAGAAAGCGGGTCGGACAGGCGATGACGGCGGTGCCGTCGGTTACGCCGGCCAGGCGGAGAGGTTCGATCCAGGTCGCAAAACTGTCGGCTCCGACGATCTTTTGAAGTTCTTCACGCGCCTGCCCCCAAATCTTTTCCATCTCGCCCAAGTCCGTTCCGTTGCCCATGTTCCGCCGGGTTTGCCCGGCGTGAGTTTGATTCGACATCGGCGCCCGACGGACAGGTGACGACAACAGAACCCCTACGCCACGTGCGCGGCGCAAAGGCCAACTGCGGCCTCGTCTCCATACATGAATCGTGACCGGTGGCAGCCGGTCCCCGACTTCAATGGCAGCTGAACGTCCCCCGATCATGCTGCTTCCCGTCCTTCGGCGCAGAGGCCGATCCACGGGGCTTGTCCCCCAGGTGCGATGTGAATCGCAGGACCGAAGCTAGCAAGAACGGCGCTCCGCCGACAACCGATCTTCGTGCTTGACAGTCACTTTGCCTCTCCGAATCTCACGGAGCGGTGACGTGTTCGTGACAGCACGAAGTTATATATGTTTCAATGCGCTAGCACAGAACGCTAACGGAAAAGGGCACGCTCAGAGCGAGCGCGCCCAAATGTATTCTACCGCAAGTTGCGGAAATGCCTCAGCCTGTCAGGCGGTGGCAAGCGCCTTCACGCGCGACGACAGCCGCGAGATCTTGCGTGCGGCGGTGTTCTTGTGAACGACGCCCTTGGTCACGCCGCGCATCAGTTCAGGCTGGGCCTGCAGCAGCGCCTCGCGGGCGACAGCGGCATCACCGCTCTCGATCGCTTCCTCGACCTTGCGCAGGAAGGTGCGGATGCGCGAGCGGCGCGCTTTGTTGACGGCGGTGACGCGCTCGATCTGGCGGGCGCGTTTCTTCGACTGGGGCGTGTTGGCCATGGGATGCGGTCCTGTCTGTTCTTCGAATGTCGATTACGCAAAAGCCCCACGGCACCGTCCAGTCGGGACGGTCATGATTCTTGCCTTAAAGCGGGCCCACGCGCATGTAAGCTCGGGCCTATACAGGCGGTAGGCAGGATTGCCAAGGGGAAACTACCGGTCGCGGAATTGCGGCTCGCGTTTCTCCAGAAAGGCGGCCATGCCTTCCTTCTGGTCCTCGGTCGCGAAGAGGGCCTGAAAGCTGCGCCGCTCGAACAGGATCCCCTCGCGCAGGGTGGTCTCATAGGCGCGGTTCAGCGCTTCCTTGGCGGCAAGGACGGCGATCTGCGACTTCTCGGCGATCTTCCTTGCGGCGGCCACGGCCTCGGCCACCAGCTTCGTCGCGGGCACGACGCGGCTGACAAGGCCCGAACGCTCGGCCTCGGCCGCGTCCATGAAGCGGCCGGTCAGATGCATCTCCATCGCCTTCGACTTGCCGACAAAGCGGGTCAAGCGCTGCGTGCCGCCGATCCCGGCCATCACGCCCAGGTTGATCTCCGGCTGGCCGAACTTGGCGGTATCGGCGCAGATGATGAAATCGCAGGCCATGGCCAGCTCGCAGCCACCGCCCAGGGCATAGCCCGACACCGCCGCGATGATGGGCTTGCGGGTCGCGGTGATGCGGTCGATCTCAGCGCCGAAAAGGTCGCTCGTATAGACATCGACAAAGCTCTTCGTCGACATCTCCTTGATATCTGCGCCTGCGGCAAAGGCCTTGTCGCTGCCGGTCAGGACGATGCAGCGGACCTTCTCGTTCCGGTCGGCCTCGGCAAGCGCCGTCCCCAGTTCGCTCAGAAGTTGCGAGTTCAGGGCATTCAGCGCCTCGGGCCGGTTCAGCCGGATCAGCGCAACATAATCTTCGACCTCAACGGTGAGGGTCTGGTAAGCCATCGCACCTAGCCTTTCGCATCTAGCTCGCGACTCGTAACAAAGCCGCGACCATCTGGCTAGCGCCCTGCGTCCTTCAGCGTTTTCCAAATACCCCCGCCGGAGGCAGCGGCGCGCCAGCGCCGCTTCACTTCTGGCAGTTCGGGCAGAAAAAGCTCGATCGCCCGGATTGCACGATGCGCTCGACGGTCCCGCCGCAGCCGGGGGTCGGGCAGGGCGCGCCCTCGCGGCCATAGACGCGGAAGGAATGCTGGAAATAGCCGAGTTCTCCGCTGGCCTGCCGGTGGTCGCGCAGGCTCGATCCCCCCGCGGCGATCGCCTCCTCGAGGACGTCCCGGACATGGCCGACCAGCAGGGCGGCCTCTGCCTGCGTGACCTCCCCGCCCAGCCGGCGCGGATCGATCCCGGCGCGGCTCAACGCCTCGGAGACATAGATATTGCCCAGCCCCGCGACGATGCGCTGGTCGAGCAGAGCCGCCTTGATCGGCATCCGGCGTCCGGCAAGCGCGCGGATCAGCACTTCCGCCGTGAACCCCTCCGACAGGGGCTCGGGCCCCAGATGGGCCAGCATCGGATGCTCGCTCCCCTCCGCCACCAGATCGACCATGCCGAAGCGGCGGGCGTCGTTGAAGGTGATCCGGGTGCCAAGGTCGTTCCAGAACACGACATGGTCATGGCGCGGCAGGATGGCGGGATCGCGGTGGAAATCGCCCTGGACCGCGTCCTCGATCAGCATCCGCCCGGACATGCCCAGATGCAGAAGGATGCTGCCTCGCCCTTCCAGATCGACAAGGATGTATTTCGAGCGCCGGCGCAGCCCCGTCACCCGCGCCCCCGTGACCACCTGCACCAGATCCGGCGGCAGGGGCCAGCGCAGGTCGGGGCGGCGGGCTTCGATCCGGGCGATCACCCGGCCTTCCAGATGCGGGGCAAGGCCCCGGCGGACGGTTTCGACCTCAGGCAGTTCTGGCATTTATCTTCCATTCGTCGCATGGTGCGCGGCGCGCGTCTGGTCTATCTGGGCGCGAAACGACGGATGGACAAGCAAGATGACCGATGACCAGCGCAAGGAAACCCATTTCGGCTTTCGCACCGTGGCGGAAGAGGAAAAGGCCGGGCTGGTGCATGGCGTCTTTTCACGCGTGGCCTCGCGCTATGACGTGATGAACGACCTGATGAGCGTGGGCATCCACCGCGTCTGGAAGACCGCGATGATGGACTGGCTCGCCCCGCGCGACGGCCAGCACCTGCTGGATGTGGCGGGCGGGACCGGCGACATCGCCTTCCGCTTCCTCGGGCGCGCCTCGGGCGCGCGCGTCACGGTCTGCGACATGACCGAGTCGATGCTGGTCGAGGGGCGCAAGCGCGCCGAGGCCGGGCGCCTTGCCGACCGGCTCGCCTGGGTCACGGGCGATGCGATGGCGCTGCCTTTCGCCGATGAAAGCTTCGACCGCTATACGATCAGCTTCGGCATTCGCAACGTCACCCGCATCCCCGATGCGCTGGCCGAGGCGCGGCGCGTGCTGAAGCCCGGTGGCCGCCTGATGGTGCTGGAATTCAGCCAGATGCCGGTCCCGATGCTGCAATGGCTCTATGACCGCTACAGCTTCAACGTGATCCCGGCGATGGGGCAGGTCGTCGCCAATGACCGCGACAGCTATCAATATCTAGTCGAATCGATCCGCAACTTTCCCGATCAGGAAAGCTTCGCCACGATGATCCGCCATGCGGGCTTTGGCCGGGTGCAGTATCGCAACATGTCCATGGGGATCGCGGCGCTGCATTCCGGCTGGAAGATCTGATCCATGCGGGGACCACATAATATCTGGCGCCTGATCCGCACCGGCGCCACCTTCGAGCGGACCGGCGCGATGGGCGCTGCGCTCGATGCGATGAACGCACCCGCGCGGATCAGGATGGCGGCGCATGTGCTGGGCTGGCCTTTCGCATGGCTGGGCTACAAGGGCGATCCGGCGCTGCCGCCGGTCACACGCGCGATCACGGCGCTTGGTCCGGCCTATATCAAGTTCGGCCAGATCCTCTCGACCCGCCCGGACGTGGTCGGGCCAGAGCTGGCCGAGCAGCTTTCGATGCTGCAGGACCGCCTGCCGCCCTTCCCGCAGGATCAGGCGCTGCGCATCGTCGAGGATGCGCTGGGGCAGCCGGTCGAGGCGATGTTCAGCGAGTTTTCCGAGCCGGTCGCGGCGGCCTCGATCGCGCAGGTCCACCGGGCGCGGCGGGCCGATAACGGGCGCGAGGTCGCGGTCAAGGTGCTGCGCCCCTCGGTCGAGGCCGGGTTCCGCCGCGACATTGACGCCTTCCATTTCGCCGCCGGGATGATCGAACTGATCTCGCCCGCGACGCGCCGCCTGCGCCCCCGCGATGTCGTGACCCATTTCGAGACCGTGGTGACGGGCGAGCTGGATCTGCGCCGTGAGGCCGCGGCCGCCTCGGAATTTGCCGAGAACACGCGCGAGGACGAGGGCATGAAGGTGCCGCGCCCGCATTGGCATCTGAGCGCGCGGCGCGTCCTGACCAGCGACTGGGCCGAGGGGACGCCGCTTGGCGATGTCGCGGCCCTGCGCGCGGCCGGGCACGATCTACCGGCGCTGGCCTCGCGGGTGCTTCAGCTTTTCCTCCAGCACGCGCTGCGCGACGGCTTCTTCCATGCCGACATGCATCAGGGCAACCTGAAGGTCGGGGCGGATGGCGATATCGTCATGTATGATTTCGGCATCATGGGCGAGATCGACGAATATACCCGCCGCGTCTATGCCGAGATCCTGATGGGCTTCATCCGCCGCGACTACATGCGGGTGGCGCGCGTCCATTTCGAGGCGGGCTATGTCCCCGCCGACCGCGACATGACCGAATTTGCCCGCGCGCTTCGTGCGGTGGGCGAACCGATCTTTGGCGCGGATGCCAGCCGCATCTCGATGGCAAACCTGCTGGCCTATCTTTTCGAGGTGACCGAGCGTTTCGGGATGCGCACCCGGACCGAGCTGATCCTGCTGCAACGCACCATGGTCGTGGTCGAGGGGGTGTCCCGCTCGCTCGATCCGCAGATGAATATGTGGGAAGTCGCGCGGCCGGTGGTCGAAAGCTATATCCGCGACAATCTCGGCCCCAAGGCGGCGATGCGCGATCTTGCGCGGTCGGTGCAGGTGGTCAGCCGCTTTGCCCCGCTACTGCCCGAGTTTCTGGAGCGCCGGATGCCGCAGATGCTGCGCGAGAACGGGCAGCATCCCGACGACCGCCCGCGCCCGTCGGGCTATCTGCGCGGCATGGCGGTGGGGGCGGTGGTCGCGCTGGCCTCGGTCCTCGTTGGGGCATGGCTCGGCTGATCTGCGCCTCGGGGCTTGAGCGTGGCGCGGCTTTGCCCTAACGGTCGGGCCATGCGCATTCTTTATCTTGGAGACGTGATGGGCCGGGCCGGTCGTCGCGTCATCGCCGAAGGGCTCCAGCCGCTCAAGGAACGGCTGGGGGTGGATTTCACCATCGTCAATGGCGAGAACGCCTCGGGCGGCATGGGCCTGACCGGGGCGCATGCCAAGCTGATCCTCGATGCCGGGGCCGATTGCATCACGCTGGGCGACCATGCCTTCGACCAGAAGGAGATGCTGTCTTATATCGAGACCGAGCCGCGCATCATCCGCCCGCTGAACTTCTCGAAGGTCGCGCCGGGTCGCGGCGCGCGGGTCTATGAGGCGACGCGGGGCCGCAAGATCCTTGTCGCGCAGGTGCTGGGGCAGGTCTTCATGAAGCGGCCCTTCGACGATCCCTTCTCGGCCATCGACACGGTGCTGAAAACTCATCCGCTGGGCGGGCTTGTGCAGGCGACGGTGGTTGACATCCATGCCGAGGCCACCAGCGAGAAGATGGCGATCGGCCATTGGTGCGATGGCCGCGCGAGCCTCGTCGTCGGCACCCATACCCACGTCCCGACCGCCGATACCATGATCCTGCCGCGCGGCACCGGCTATCAGTCCGATGCCGGGATGTGCGGCGATTATGACAGCATCATCGGCATGGAGAAGACCGAGCCGCTGCGCCGCTTCCTGACCGGCATGGCCTCTGAGCGATTCACACCGGCTGAGGGCGAGGCCACGATCTGCGGCGTCCTCGTCACCACCGACGACCGCAGCGGCAAGGCCGTCGCGATCGAACCCGTCCGTCAGGGCGGTTGCCTCAGCCAGACGCAGCTTCCCGCCTGACCGGGGGCTGCCGCCTGCGCTTTCGCTTGCGGCGGCGGAGAAAAAGATTCTAAAACCCATCGAAAGGGCCGTGATTAACGGCGCATGGGACAGGATCTGGATGCTGGGATTCCAACTGACCGGAAACAACGCGGCGATCGCGATGCTGATCATCGTCGCCATCACCTTCGTGCAGTTCATTCGCGAGAAGCATCCGCCCGAGGTCGTGGCGATCGGCTCTGCCGCGACCATGATGCTTCTGGGTCTGCTGCCGGTGAAGGACGCGGCGGGCGTCCTGTCGAACGCGGCGCCCTGGACCATCGCCTTCATGTTCCTGATCATGGGTGGCCTGCTGCGCACCGGCGCGCTGGAGATGATGTCGCGGCTGGTCTCCTCCCGCGCCAGCACGCAGCCGATCCTGACGGTCTGTGCGCTTTTCGGTTTCGTCATCCTCGCCTCGGCGATCATGAACAATACGCCCGTGGTCGCGGTGATGATCCCGATCGTGATCCAGCTTGCGCTGAGGATCGGGATCTCGCCCTCCAAGCTTTTGATGCCGCTCAGCTATTTCACCATCATGGGCGGTATGCTGTCGCTGATCGGGACTTCGACCAACCTGCTTGTCGATGGCGTCGCGCGCGAGGCGGGGCTGGCGCATTTCACCATTTTCGAGATCGCGCCGGTCGGTGCCGCCGTGACCATTGCGGGCATCATCTATTTCGCGCTGATCGGGCGCAAGCTGCTGCCCGACCGCACCTCGCTGGCGGGGTTTCTGGGCACCCGGCGCGAGATGAAATATTTCACCGAAGTGGCGATCCCCGAGGATTCGACCCTGCTGGGCCAGAACGTCACCGAAGTGCCGCTGTTCAAGCGCGACGCCGTGCGGCTTGTTGACGTGCTGCGGGGCGATGCCTCGCTGCGCCGCAACCTGGCCGAGGTGGTGCTGGAGGCGGGCGACCGCGTCGTTCTGCGCACCGAGATGGCCGACCTGCTGGAGATGCAGGGCAACAAGAACCTCCAGATGGTCGACAAGCTGAGTTCCGTCGCCACCGAGACGGTCGAGGTGCTGATCTCGCCCGGCGCGCGGCTGATCGGGCGCAAGCTGGGGGACATGCGCCTGCGCCGGCGCTATGGCGTCTATGTGCTGGCCGCCCATCGCCGCAGCCAGAATATCGGCCGCCAGCTTGACGATCTGGTCGTGCGCGTGGGCGATACGCTGCTGCTGGAAGGCGCGCCCGAGGATATTGCCCGCCTCGCTTCGGACATGGAACTGGTCGATGTCTCGCGCCCGGCCGCGCGGGCCTATCGGCGCGAGCGTGCGCCCATCGCGATCCTCTGCCTGCTTGCCGTGGTGATCCTCGCCTCGCTCGACGTGGCGCCGATCCTTGCGCTTTCCTTCATCGCGGCGGCGGTCATTCTGGTGACACGCTGCGTCGATGCCGAGGAGGCGTTCTCATTCGTCGATGGCCGATTGCTGGCGATGATCTTCGCCATGCTCGCCGTGGGCGAGGCGCTGGAATATACCGGCACCGTCAACCTGATCGTCGATACGGTCGCGCCCTATCTGGCGGGATTGCCGCCCTTCGTCACGCTGGTCAGCGTCTATTTCCTCGGCCTGATCATGACCGAGATCCTGTCGAACAATGCCGTCGCGGTCCTGCTGACCCCCATCGCGATCGCGCTGGCAAAGTCGCTGGGCCATGATCCGCGCGCCTATGTCGTGGCGGTCATGTTCTCGGCCACCGTCGCCTTCGCGACGCCGATCGGCTACCAGACGCATATGATGGTCTATGGCCCCGGCGGCTATAAGTTCAGCGATTTCATCAAGGTGGGCGTGCCGCTGGACATCATCACCGGCATCGTCGCCTGCCTGACCATTCCGCTGTTCTGGCCGCTCTGAGCGGTTCAGCTGCGGGGGAAGCCCGACCGCACCGCCGTCTCGGCCTTGGCCGAAAGGGTCTTGCGGCTCTCTCCCGCGACGGGGATCGGCGGATGGAGGCGCACCGTAACGGTTCCCTGACGCGGCTGCGCCAGCACGGCCAGCAGATGCGTGCCCAGCGACATGGCGGCGAACCAGCCGTAGAAGCGCGGATCACGACCCTCGGGCGCGCGGTAAACGGCGGTCATCGGCTGGATTGCCAGATCCGCGGGCAGGGCAGGGTCAAGGAAGCCCTGGAACAATGTCGGCTTGAAGGGCAGCACCCTTTGGCCATCCGTGCTGGTGCCCTCGGGGAAGAACAAGAGCCTATGCCCGGCCCGCGTCCGCATGGCAAATTCCTCGGCCTGCTGGCGGGCAAGCCGCGGGTCGCGGGTCACGAAATGCGTATTGGTCACGCGGGTCAGGATATTGATGCCCGGCCAGCCCGCCACCTCGGCCTTGGAGACGAAGAACACCGGCATGGCCGCGTTCAGGGCCAGAATGTCCAGCCAGCCCGAATGGTTCGCCACGATCGCGCCGGGGCCGCGCATCGGGCTGCCCTCGCGCTGCCAGCGGATCCCCATGATCCACAGGCAGAGACGGCAGACCCCCTGCACCCAGGGGCCGGTCAGGGGCCGGCGCGGGCCGGTGAAATATCTTTCGGTCAGGCGCAGCGGCATGATGAGGATCACCCCCATCATCAGGACCGAGACGATGCCGAAGCCGCGCGTGCCGACAAGGAACCAGCCCAGAAGGCCCGGACGCGGAACGCTCGGGATCGGTTCGTCGCCATACCAGGCCGGGCTGCGGGTCGCTCCCGAGGGCGCGTCGGTGGTCTCGCTCATTGGGCCTGCCAGCGTGTCTCGTAGAATTTGCGGTGCTTCTCCGACATCGCGGCGGTATCGACGAGGAGGAACACATCGGTGGTGTTGAATTCGCGGTCGAGGAACGCGCCTTCCCCGATCGAGCCGCCAATCCGCAGATAGGCCTTGATCAGCGGCGGCATCGAGGTCATCGCCGCGCGCCGGTCCAGATCCTCGGGCGGCACCAGATCCATGCGCTGGAACCCGCCCTGATGCGCCAGCGGGCGGATCTGCGGCAAGGCGAGGTGATGGTGATGCAGCCATGAGAGCGGCTGGGCCAGCGCCTCGGCATCGGTGCCGTGGAACGAGGCGACGCCGAACAGAAGCTCGATCCCGCGATCCAGCACATATTCCGCAAGCGCGTTCCACAGCAGGAACATGCCCGAGCCGCCGCGAAGATCGGCGTCCACGCAGGACCGCCCCAGCTCCAGCAACGAGCGGCCCGAATTGCGCAGCGGCGCGAGGTCATATTCGGAATCGCAATAGAAGCGCCCGAAAGTCTCGGCCCGGTCGCCCGGCAGCAGGCGATAGGCGCCCACCACATGGTCCAGATTGGCGGCCGAGCGGCGGCGGTCCACGAGGATCAGATGATCGACAATGGGGTCGAATTCGTCCCGCTCAAGCCTCTGGTGGTGATCGACCAGCGATCCCTCGGCCCCCAGTTCTTCGACGAAGACCCGATACCTCAGGCGTTGTGCCGCCAGCAGGTCCGCCTCGTCAGTGGCGAGCCGCGTTTCGAAATACGAGCTCTCTGGCGTCATCTTTGGGCGTCGAACCTGTCATCATCATTGCGCAACCGTGTCTAGGCGTGTCCCGGTCTTATTGCAACATGCCGCTGGCGCACAGATATGTGGGCGCCCGGAGGCAGTTGACTCGCGCATAGGTTGTATTAGCTTGTCGTTGCAGGGGCTCAGCCCCCTTCCACCACCAGTTCCAGGCTGACATGGCGACCATCCACCACCTGCTTGCCGGCATTGGCAAAATTCACCGTGATGCGGTCGCCGATCCGCGACTGGACCTGTCCGATGCCCCATTCCGGCGCGTTCGGGTGACGAACCAGCATTCCGGGTTCAAGGATCTCGTTCACTCGCGCATTCTCCCAGCATTACCGAGCAAGGCTAGACCTCAATGGACGACGTGACAATCAACCTCAAGCCGGCATCGCCATTCCCGGTCCTGCCCGAAAAGGCGGCGAGCCTCGTCAGCTCGCGCCTCTGCCATGACCTGATCTCGCCCCTGGGCGCGATTGGCAACGGGTTGGAGCTGCTGCTCATGTCGGGCGATTATCCGGGGCTGGCGAAAAGCCCGGAATATTCGCTGATCGCCGACAGCGTCGAGGCGGCGCGGGCGCGCATCCGCTGGTTCCGCATGGCCTTCGGACATGCCGCAGCCGAGCAGAGGACGGGGTTGAACGAGCTTGCGGGGCTGCTCTCGGACCTCGAGAAATCCGGGCGCATCCGGGTTCGGCTGGAGGCCGAGGGCGATCTACCCCGCAGCGAGGCGCGGCTGATCCTGCTCGGCCTCATGTGCCTTGAGACCGCGCTGCCCTGGGGCGGCGGCATCCTGGTCTGCCGCGGCGCGGTCGGCTGGCGGCTGGTGGCAGAGGCGGTGCGGACCAAGGCCGACCCGGCGCTCTGGTCCTGGCTCGGGGCCGAGCCGGGGCGGGATCTGCCCGAGGCGCAGCCCTCCGAGATCCATTTCCCGCTTCTCGCGGCCTTTGCCGCACAGGCGGGGCGCGGCCTGACATGGGAGCTGGACGAGCGGGGCGGCGAGATCGCCTTCTAGTCCGAAAGCCCGGCCAGGGCGCGCCCGATGCGCCGCGCCCATGAGGGTGGGGCATCGGGAAATTCGTCCAGCAACTGGCTCAGCGCCCGGCTGCCCGCCTCGCTGTCATGCGAGAGAAGAGCGAGGCCCGCCTCCAGCCGCAATTGCGGTGCGGCCCCTTCTGCAAGGGCGCGCAATTCAGCCCCGGCCCGCGCGCCATGCCGCAAGAGCCCGGCGCTGGCGAGGCTGAGGCGATAGCGCGCTGAGGTCTTGCGCGCCTCGCGATGCAGGCGGCGGATGCGGCGGGCGTCGAGCCGGTCCTCGACCAGCATGGTCGAGATGGCGCCGATCCGGCCCGCCTCGGCGATGGTCCCGGTCGCGGGATGGCCGCCATGGGGCAGGGCGACCGGCACCAGATGCGGAAACGCGGCCATGATGTTTCGCGCGTGCAGCCGATCGGCGACGATGGCGGGATCAAAGATCAGCGCGCCCCGGATCCCAGTATCGCCCCATTCCTCGGGTCGCGGCATGGCACGCCCCATGCGCCGGAATTTCCCGTGTCGTCCGGGGTCATAGGGCGCGACCGCAGGGTCGATGCAATATTGCGGCGAGACGGCGAGGATGCGCCGGACGCGCGCTGCCCGCGAATAGAGAAGCGCGCCATAGCCCCCCATCGAGAAGCCCGAGGCGACGACCTCGTCATAGCCCGCCGTCGCGGCGTCGAGGCTGGCCGCCAGCGCCGCACTGGCATCCGAAAGAAACCAGTCCCGGCGCGAGGTCTGGACGGTCAGCGCGTCGATGCCCAGCCGCTCGGCAAAGCGCGGGCAGGTGGTCTTGTCGAAACCGTCCATGCGATCGCGCCCGGGTTCGAAGCAGACGACAGCCCGGTCGCTGCCGCCGGGCGCACGAAACAGCGTGACCCGGTGGCGGGGATCATCCAGCAGCCGTTCCGCCCGCCTCGACGGGGCGGGATCATGGGCGGATGGTGCCGTCACCGGTGACCAGATACTTGAAGCTCGTCAGTTGCTCGGCGCCGACCGGGCCGCGGGCATGCATCTTGCCGGTCGCGATGCCGATCTCGGCGCCCATGCCGAACTCTCCGCCATCGGCGAACTGGGTCGAGGCGTTGCGCATCAGGATCGCGCTGTCGAGGCGCTTGAAGAAGCGGTCGGCGGCGGCATCGCTTTCGGTCAGGATGGATTCCGTATGGCCCGAGCCGTGGCGGCGGATATGGTCGATCGCCCCGTCCACGCCATCGACCAGCCGAACGGCGATGATCTTGTCGAGGAACTCCTGCCCGAAATCGCCGGGCTCGGCGGCCACGGTGCCGGGAATGGCGGCAAGCTCGCCCTCGGCCCGGACCTCGACGCCCGCATCAAGCAGGTCCTGGATCAGGACCGGCCCATGCTTGGCATGGAAGGCGCGGTCGATCAGCAGGCATTCGGCAGCGCCGCAGATGCCGGTGCGCCGGGTCTTGGCATTGACCACCACGCGCCGCGCTTTATCAAGATCGGCATCGCCATCGGCATAGACATGGCAGATCCCTTCCAGATGGGCAAAGACCGGGACGCGGGCTTCCTTCTGGACAAGGCCGACAAGGCCCTTGCCGCCGCGCGGCACGATCACGTCGATCAGGCCTTGCGCGCGCAGCATCGCGGCCACGGCCTCGCGGTCGCGGGTCGGGACAAGCTGGATCGCGGCCTCGGGCAGGCCGGCCTGCAGAACCCCGGTCACGAGGGCGCGATGGATCGCCGCCGCGCTGTTCAGGCTTTCCGAGCCGCCACGCAGGATGACCGCATTCCCCGACTTGAGGGCAAGCGCCGCCGCGTCGGCCGTCACGTTGGGCCGGCTTTCATAGATGACACCGATGACACCCAGAGGGGTTGCCACGCGCCGAATGTGCAGCCCGTTCGGACGGTCCCATTCCGCCAGAACCCGACCCACGGGATCGGGTTGGGCTGCGACAGCGCGCAACCCCTCGGCCATGGCGCGAATGCGCGGACCATCGAGGCGCAGACGGTCGAGCATCGCCGGGCCGAGGCCCTTTTCCGCAGCAAACTGCATGTCCAGGTTGTTGGCGTCGAAAATCTCGTCCTCGGCCTTCAGGATCGCGTCGGCGGCACCGATCAGCGCGGCATGCTTGCGCTCGGCCGAAGCCTCGGCCAGCACGGTCGCGGCATCTCGCGCCCGTTCGCCCAGTTCGGCGATCAGAGCATCGGCGTCGGAACAGGTCAGGTCTTTCATGGCGGCATTCCCTTGCATGGGCCCGAGACATAGGCCCGCAGGCAGCGAAAAACCAGTGGAAAGGGGAAGGTGCAGGATTCTGTTGCCAGGCTCCTGCGGGCCCCGCCTTACGCTGCTAGGCGCAAGGGCTTAAGTTTCGGTACTCGAACTGCTTAAGCAGCCAGAGCCACCGGAGCACGGTTGTCGTTGGCAACTGTACAATTTGCACCGATATCGGTGGTAGCTCACCGAGACAAAGCAAACAGCTTTAGACGTTCGTCGATCCTGTTTCGACCCCATTCGCCCCCAACGAGGGATGTTTGGTGGAGTCGCCGGGTACCGCCCCCGGGTCCGATCCGCTTATTACCTGCGCGTTTATGTCCATAGTCCGGGCGAACCCGGACCAGACGAATATAGGTGGAGGGTCGCACAAGTGCAAGGGAGGGGAGCGCCGCTCCCCTCTTGTCCCGCTTCGCGGGCCAATTCACCCCTCGGGGTATTTCTCAACGGTGAAACGGGTCGCAGATTGCGATGTTTCACCGTTTTCCAAATACCCATGCCAAGCTCGCAACGCGCGATTCGCCCGGGGATCGATGCGGGATCAGAAGCCGGCCTTGATCTTCTCGAACTCGGCGAGCTGCTTTTCGCGCTGTGCGGGATCGTTCGGGGTCTGGGCGAGGATCGGGGCGTCAACCTCGCTCAGGCCCTCCTTTACCGCGGGCTCGTCCTTGATCGTCTCCATGGCGACGGTCGAGGTATGGCCGTAGCCGATCGTGTCCAGAAGGCCCTTGGCCGCCGGCGGGGCGAGCCAGGCATTGATGAAGTCATAGGCCTTGTCTTCGCTGCCCGGTCCGTTTTTCAGGTTGATGAAGCCGCAGAAGAAGGTCGAGGAGCCTTCCTTCGGTGCGCGCTGGAAGCCGACGGGGAAGCCCTCGTTCTGCAAGAGCACGACGCCGTCATTCCAGGACCAGGCGACATCGACCGCGCCCGAGGCCATCAGCTGCGCCTGCTCGGACGGGTCGGCCCAGTATGCGGCGACGTTCTGATGCGCCTTGCGCAACCAGTCGGCGGCGGCGGCGAACTGTTCATCGGTCACCTTGGTCCAGTCGGTCACGCCGGTCGCGAGATAGGCCAGCGCCCAGACGTCATCGGCCGAATCCGGCAGGGAGGTGCGGCCCTGGTATTTCGGGTTGATGAAGACATCGAGGCTGGCCACGTCCTCGGCCGGGACGTTCTCGGAGTTATAGGCGATGGCGGTCGCGCCCCAGTCGGTCGGAATATACCAGACGCCGGAATCGTCCTTGAAGATCGGCGAAGCAAGGAACTTCGGGTCAAGCGTCTCGAAAGCCGGGATCTTCGAGACGTCCCAGGGCTCGATCAGGCCGGCGTCGCGATATTTGGAGACCATCTGCGAACAGGGATGGGCGACGTCGGCTTTGAAGCCCGAAGCGAGCTTCTGATAGGCTTCGTCATCGTCGCCATAGAAGGCGAAGGTCGGGCTGTCGCCGTTCTTGTCGATATAGCCCTGGAAGATCGAGGGTTCCTCGAACCCGGCCCAGTCGAAGACCGTCAGCTGGGGATCGGCGGCATGGGCGGGCAGGGCAAACGCCGCGCCCGACAGGATGAGCGCGAGGGCGGAGGAGCGCAGAAGTTTCATCTGGGACCTTGTGAGCTGTGCGTGGCAGATGCCCGAACGCTAGCGGCCACAACCCTGCCTCGCAAGCATTCGCTGCGCCCTGCGCGGTCAGGGTCTGGGATCGCGCCGGAAAATGCGGCGCGACCCTCGACTGCTGTGGAATGGTGCGGGGCCGATCAGTCGGGGCGGATGATCTCGGGGCCGCCGACGATCAGGGGATCGGGCCGGCCGATCAGGGCGTCGTCACGTCCGGCGAAGTCGACGGCGCGCAGGATGGTCTGGATCGCCGCGATCCGGGCGCGGCGCTTGTCATCCGAGCGGATCACCGTCCAGGGCGCGACCTGGGTATGGCTGCGGTTCAGCGTGTCCTTGATCGCCGCGGTGTAATCGTCCCATTTCTTCAGCCCGTCCACGTCGATCGCGCTGAGCTTCCATTGCTTCAGCGGATCCTGTTCGCGGTCGAGGAACCTCTTGAGTTGTTCGGCCCGCCCGACGTTCAGCCAGAGTTTGACGAGGATGATGCCGTCATCGGCGAACATGGCCTCGAATTGGGGGAGCTGGCGGAAGAAGGTTTCCCGCTGCGCCTCAGTCGAGAAGCCGAAGACCCGCTCGACCACGCCGCGATTGTACCAGCTGCGGTCGAAAAGCGCGATCTCGCCGCTGGTCGGCAGCCAGTCGACATAGCGTTGGAAATACCATTGCCCGGCCTCGCGCTCGCTGGGCTTGGGCAGGGCGACGATATAGGCCGAGCGCGGGTTAAGGTTCTCGCGCACGCGTTCGATGGTGCCACCCTTGCCGGCGGCGTCGCGGCCCTCGAAAAGGACGACGACCCGTTTGCCGGTATGGATCACGTCGCGCATCATGCGGACGAGCTGGAGTTGCAGCAGCTCCATATGCTCGTCGTAATCCTTGGGCTTCATTTCCTCGGGATAGGGGTAGCTGTCGCCGAGGATGTCATCCTTGTCCGCCGTCGTGATCGCCTTGCGGATCCCCGGCGGCGCGTCCTTCTCGAGATAGCGGGTGATCGCGCCGACATAGGGCAGGTCGGGTTGCGCCTTGGTCAGCGCCTTGTCGTCGGACTTCTTCGCCACGGCCTAGCCCTTTCCGATACGGTCCATGTCGTAATAGGTGGTCTGGTAGATCTCGTTGATCCAGTTACCGTAAAGCAGATGGGCATGGCTGCGCCAGCGGTTCGTCGGCTGCTGGGCGGGGTCGTCGTCGGGATAGTAGTTCACCGGCACATTGATTGGCTTGCCCGAGGTGACGTCGCGGTCAAACTCGTCCTTGAGCGTGGTGCTGTCATATTCGAAATGGTTGAAGACATAGAGGGCGCGGTGGCCGGCATCCTCGATCAGGCAGGGGCCAACCTGATCCGAGGCGATCAGGGTGCGAAGGCCGGCGATCTCGTCGACCTCGTCCTGGCGCACCTCGGTCCAGCGGCTGACCGGGACCAGCACGTCATCGGAAAAGCCGCGCAGATAGGGGCTGGCGGGGGCGAGGTTCCGATGGCGGAAGCAGCCGAAGGCCTTGCGGTCGAGGATGTGCTTTTCCAGACGGTTGAAATGCCAGGCCATGGCCATGCCGCCCCAGCAGACGCCGAAGGTGGAATGCACATGGCTCTGGGTCCACTCGAAAACCCGCTCCAGCTCGGCCCAATACGTCACCTCGTGGAAGGGAAGGTGTTCGATCGGCGCGCCGGTGATGATCAGGCCGTCGAATTTCTCGCCCGTCTCCTCGACCTCGCAGAAGCGGCGGTAGAAGGATTGCATGTGATCGGCGGCGGTGTTGCGGCTTTCATGGTCGGACATGCGGATCAGCTGGAAGTCGATCTGCAGGGGCGTGGCGCCGATCAGCCGGGCGAACTGGTTCTCGGTCTGGATCTTTTTCGGCATCAGGTTCAGCAGGCCGATCCGCAGGGGCCGGATGTCCTGGGTCGCGGCCCGGCCCGGCGACATGACCATGACGCCTTCGTTCGACAGGATGTCAAAGGCGGGCAGGTCATTTGGCAGGGTAATGGGCATCATGCGTCCTTTCTGTCGATGGCGCGTCCGATCAGACCGATCAGGTCCTCGGGCGAGCCGACTTCGGCGACTTCCTCGGCCAGCAGCGTCACGCCGCGCCGCGCCATGGCCTCATACCGGGGCTGGCGATGGGCGAGGGCGCGGGCATAGGTCCAGCGGATGAAGTCGTCGGGATTGACCTGATCCTCGCGGAGGCCCTTTTCCACCCGATAGGCGGTCCAGGCGCGGTCGAGGAACTCGGGCTGGTAATACATGGGTTTCGGCGCGCGGTCGAAGCGGCGGACCAGTTCGGCGGTATGGGCGTCGGATCCGCGGATCCAGACCAGCAGCATATCGCGTTCCAGCGCGTCGAGGACCGGGTCCGCATCCGCGAAGGGATCGACCACCTCGCAGACCGAGCCGCCCGAATCGCAGACAAAGTTCGGGATCGCATAGATCTCCTCGGCGCGGCGGATGAAATGGCCGCTGTCGAGAAGCGAGGCGATCTCGGCCATGCGGTGCTGGTCCTGCCGGCGCATGTATTCGTCGAACTCAAGTCCGCCGCGTGTCGGGCTGCCCGGCTTGCCCAGATAGGTCGAGAGGGGCGCGAGGTTCTCGAAGGTGATGTTCGAGGCGATATAGACCGAATCCGACAGCAGCAGTTCGCGCAGGAAGGGAACCTTCATCGCCTCGCGCTTGAAGTTGTCGGCGATCAGCTCGCCCATATAGCGCGTGCCGATGCGGTAATCGACCGAGTAATGGAACCAGTCGCCGGCATTCCTGAGCATGGAGGCGAGATAGGTCTTGCCAAGTCCCGACATGCCGAAGAAGAGCACCCGCCTGCGCGGTGCCGCCAGCCATTCGGCTTTGGTATCGTAGAGCATGGGCCATCCTCTGCCGGGTCCAGCGACAGTTAAGCCCGCGCGCGCCGATAGAAAAGGGGGGGTGCCCCTGCCGGATGGGCGGGTCTCGCCGAAAAGGCGAATCCGCTGTAGCGCGATGAGGCAGATCGCGCTATCATCCCGCCCAGACCCGGAAAACGGGCGCCCGGAAACGGGTTATGGCAGAGGCAGTGACGGCGGTTCATCCATGACCGAAATGGTCTTTGGCACCACACCTGTTCGGGCTGGTGATCCGATTCTCCCACGCTGGTGGCGCACAGTCGATCGGTGGTCCCTTGCATGTGTGCTGGGGCTTTTTTCGATGGGGCTGCTGTTGGGCCTCGCGGCCTCGGTGCCGCTGGCCGAGAAGAACAACCTTCCGCAATTCTACTATGTGACCCGACAGGCGGTGTTCGGCTTTGGCGCGCTGCTGGTGATGCTGGTCATCTCGACTTTCTCGCCGCGCTTCGTGCGCCGGCTTGCGGTCCTTGGATTCGCGCTGGCGCTGGTCGCGATCGTGCTGCTGCCCTTCATCGGCACCGATTTCGGCAAGGGCGCGGTGCGCTGGCTGCGCCTGCCGGGCGGCATGTCGGTGCAACCGTCCGAGTTCCTGAAACCCTGCTTCATCGGCATCTGCGCCTGGTTCATGGCGGCCAGCCAGGAGGTTGGCGGGCCGCCCGGTCGCCTTTACTCGGCCGGGATCGCGGGGCTTGTCGTGGTGCTGCTGGCGTTGCAGCCCGATTTCGGCCAGGCCTCGCTGGTGCTGTTTTCCTGGTGCGTGATGTATTTCATCGCCGGCGCGCCGCTTTATCTGCTGTGCAGCGTCCTTGGCGTCGCGGTGGTCGGGGGAGTCTTCGCCTATGGCGCGTCCGAACACTTTGCCCGCCGCATCGACGGCTTCCTCGCCGCCGAGGTCGATCCTCGCACCCAGCTTGGCTATGCCGCGAACGCGATCCAGGAGGGCGGCTTCTTTGGCGTCGGCGTCGGCGAGGGCTCGGTCAAATGGTCGCTGCCCGATGCGCATACCGATTTCATCATCGCCGTCGCGGCCGAGGAATACGGCCTGATCATGGTGCTGGCGATCATCGTCCTTTACGTCACCATCGTCGTGCGCTCGCTGCTGCGCCTGCGCAACGAGCGTGATCCCTTCGCGCGGATCGCGGGGACCGGGCTTGCCTGCGCCTTCGGGGTGCAGGCGCTGATCAACATGGGCGTCGCCGTGCGGCTTCTGCCCGCCAAGGGGATGACGCTGCCTTTCGTCAGCTATGGCGGCTCCTCGGTCATCGCCTCGGGGATCGCGGCGGGGATGCTCCTCGCGCTGACCCGGTCGCGGCCGCAGGGGCGGATCTCGGACGTCCTCGGGCGGGGGCGGACATGACCGTGAAGATCCCCTATTGCCTGATCGCTGCCGGTGGCACCGGCGGGCACATGTTCCCGGCGCAGTCGCTGGCCGAGGAATTGCTGGACCGCGGCTGGCGCGTCACCCTCTCGACGGATGAGCGCGGCGCCCGCTATTCCGGCGGCTTTCCCCATGCCGTCACGCGCGAGGTCGTGAACTCCGCCACACCGGCCCGGGGTGGGATCGGCGCGAAACTGATCTCGCCCTTTCGGATCGGCAGCGGCGTGCTGGCGGCGATGCGCGCGCTGAAGGCCGACCGGCCCGCCGTCGTGGTGGGCTTCGGCGGCTATCCGACCATTCCGGCGCTGGCCGCCGCGCTGACCCTGCGCATCCCGCGCATGATCCATGAACAGAATGCAGTGATGGGGCGCGTGAACGCGGCCTTTGCCCGGCATGTCAACAAGATCGCCTGCGGCACCTGGCCCGCCGAACTGCCGCAGGGGGTCGAGGGCATCCATATCGGCAATCCCGTGCGTCAGGCCGTGCGCGACCGCGCCGGCACGCCCTATCAGCCGCCGGGCGAGGGGGCGTTGAACATCCTTGTGATCGGCGGCAGCCAAGGCGCGCGCGTCCTGTCGGACATGGTGCCCGCCGCCGTCGCGGGCCTGCCCGAGGAAGTCCGCGCGCGGCTGCGGGTCAGCCATCAGGCGCGGGCCGAGGACGGCAACCGCGTCACCGCCGCCTATCGCGATGCCGGGGTCGAGGCCGATGTGCAGCCCTTCTTCGAGGACGTTCCGCGCCGCCTTGCCGAGAGCCAGCTGGTCGTCAGCCGGGCCGGCGCATCCTCGATTGCGGACATCACCGTGATCGGGCGTCCCTCCATCCTCGTGCCCTTCGCGGCGGCCAGCGGCGACCACCAGACCGCCAATGCGCGCGCCCTTGCGGAATCGGGCGCGGCCATGCTTCTTCCCGAATCCGTGCTTGACGCCGAGAGCCTGAGGCGCGACATGCGTGGGATTCTCTCGGATGGCGCACGCGCCACCTCGATGGCTGCGGCTGCTCTGGCCCTTGGTCGCCCCGATGCGGCGCAGCGACTTGCAGATCTAGTGACGGACCTGACCGCATGAACGCAGCGACCAAACTCCCGGGCGAACTCGGGCCCATCCATTTCGTCGGCATCGGCGGCATCGGCATGTCCGGCATCGCCGAGGTGCTGATGACGCTGGGCTATGCCGTGCAGGGATCGGACGCGAAACGCTCGAAGATCACCGACCGGCTGGAGACGCTGGGCGCGACGATATTCGAGGGCCAGCGCGCCGAGAATATCGGCGAGGCGGGCGTCGTGGTGATCTCGACCGCGATCAAGAAGGGCAACCCCGAGCTTGAGGAGGCGCGCCGTCGCGGCCTTCCCATCGTGCGCCGGGCCGAGATGCTGGCGGAACTGATGCGCCTGCGCTCGAACGTCGCGATTGCGGGGACGCATGGCAAGACCACGACGACGACGATGGTGGCGACGCTGCTGGATGCGGGCGGCTTCGATCCGACCGTGATCAATGGCGGCGTGATCCATGCCTATGGCTCGAACGCGCGCGCCGGCGCCGGTGAATGGATGGTGGTCGAGGCGGATGAGAGCGACGGCAGCTTCAACCGCCTGCCCGCGACCATCGCGATCGTCACGAACATCGACCCCGAGCATATGGAGCATTGGGGCAGTTTCGACGCGCTGAGGAAGGGCTTTCAGGATTTCGTCTCGAACATCCCGTTCTATGGCCTCGCCGTCTGCTGCACCGACCACCCCGAGGTGCAATCGCTGGTCGGCAAGCTGACCGACCGCCGCGTCGTCACCTTCGGCTTCAACGCGCAGGCCGATGTGCGGGCAATGAACCTGACCTATGAAAACGGCGTCGCGCATTTCGACATCGCCCTTCAGGGCGAGGCCGAGCTGAACGAGGGCGAGATCCCGGTGATCGAGGGTTGCACCCTGCCGATGCCGGGGGACCACAACGTCTCGAACGCGCTGGCCGCCGTCGCCGTCGCCCGGCATCTGGGCATGAAACGCGCCCAGATCCGCGAGGCGCTGGCGAAATTCGGCGGCGTCGGCCGTCGCTTCACCCGCGTGGGCGAGGTGAACGGCGTCACCATCATCGACGATTACGGCCATCACCCGGTCGAGATCGCGGCAGTGCTGAAGGCGGCGCGGCAGGCGACCAAGGGCCGCGTCATCGCCGTCCACCAGCCGCATCGCTATACCCGGCTTTCCAGCCTTTTCGACGATTTCTGCACCTGCTTCAACGAGGCGGATGTGGTCGGCATCGCCGAGGTCTATTCCGCGGGCGAAGAGCCGATCCCCGGCGCCTCGCGCGATGATCTGGTCGCGGGGCTGATCGCGCATGGCCACCGCCATGCCCGCGCCGTGATCGACGAGGCCGATCTGGCCCGGCTGGTGCGCGAGCAGGCCCGGCCCGGCGACATGGTCGTCTGCCTTGGTGCGGGCACGATCTCGACCTGGGCCAACAATCTCCCGGAACGACTGCAGGAGAAGGCCGCGTGAGTGAACTGGCGAGCCATCCCGCCACTGCCGCGACTCTTGCGCTGGGGTGGGCTGTCCTTGCCTGCTTGCTGCCCTTCATCCGCCCGACCCTGCGCCATGCGGTGCTCTGGTCGCTGGTTCTGGCCGGCGTGCCGCTGCTGGGCTGGCTGACCTTCCTCTGCGGACCGGGATTCGGCGTGCTGTTCCTGTCGCTCGGGCTTCTGTTGCTGGTCTGGCCGCCCCTTGCGCGGCGTGGCCAGTCGGCCGGATCCTCGCAGCGGGGGATACTCTAGCCCCGGTTTGCGCGCGGCTCCGGTTTGGATTAAGACGGCCGCCGACCGTCATCAGGAGCGCGCCATGACCAGTCTTGCCCGTCCCGTCCCGAGCCTGCCCGAAACGCGCGGCACGCTGACGCCCCAGCGGGCGTTGGCCGATCTGACCTGGCTGCGGGTCGGCGGTCCGGCGGACTGGCTGTTTCAGCCTGCGGACGAGGCCGATCTGACCGGTTTCCTCGCAAGCCTCGATTCCGCGCTGTCCGTTTTCCCGATGGGCGTCGGCTCGAACCTGATCGTGCGCGACGGGGGGATCCGGGGCGTGGTCGTCCGTCTGGGCCGGGGCTTCAACGGCATTTCATGCGCGGGCGAGGTGGTGACGGCGGGTGCCGCGGCGCTCGATGCCCATGTCGCGCGCCGCGCCGCCGATGCCGGGCTGGACCTGACTTTCCTGCGCACCATTCCCGGCAGCATCGGCGGCGCCGTCAGGATGAATGCCGGTTGCTATGGCGCCTATGTCGCCGACCACCTGATCTCGGTCCGGGCGGTGGCGCGCGACGGCAGCCTGCACGAGATTCCGGCCGCCGACCTGCGCCTTGGCTATCGCCATTCCGACCTGCCCGAGGGCTGGGTCGTGATCGAGGCCCGCCTCCGTGCGGATCGCGCCGACCCGGCCGCCCTCCACGCGCGGATGGAGGAGCAGCTTGCCCGCCGCGATGCGAGCCAGCCGACGCGCGACCGCAGCGCCGGCTCGACCTTCCGCAACCCGGCTGGCTTTTCCTCGACCGGGCGGGCGGATGACAGCCACGAGTTGAAGGCATGGAGCCTGATCGACGCGGCCGGTCTGCGCGGCCATCGCCTTGGCGGGGCGCAGATGTCGGAGAAGCATCCGAATTTCCTGCTGAATGCCGAAGGCGCCACCGCCGCGGAACTCGAGGCGCTGGGAGAGTTGGTGCGCCAGCGCGTGCGCGACACCAGCGGCCATGACCTGCAATGGGAAGTCATTCGCATAGGTGAGCCGTAAGCCGCCGGTCCGACTGGAAAAATCGCGCGGAACGCGAAAAGGGCCTTTTGCGAATAGGGATCAGCCGCTATCCTCGCTGCATAAATACCCGGATCAACCGGGGTTATGAGGCAGAAATTGGCGGGCAGGTCGAGCAGGTCGGCCCCGAAAGTCGCAGTTCTCAAGGGCGGACCCTCGGCCGAGCGCGAGGTCTCCCTGTCCTCGGGGCGGGAATGCGCGCAGGCGCTGCGACAGGCGGGCTATGAAGTCATCGAGATCGACGCGGGCAGGGATCTGCCCGAGCGTCTGGCCGAGGCCGCGCCCGATGTCGTGTTCAACGCATTGCATGGCCGCTGGGGCGAGGATGGCTGCGTTCAGGGCATGATGGAGTGGCTGGGCCTGCGCTATACCCATTCGGGCGTGCTGGCCTCTGCCCTCGCGATGGACAAGAACCGCGCCAAGCAGGTCTTCCGCGATGCCGGCCTCCCGGTCGCTGAAAGCCTGATCGCCGATGCGGGCGAGGTTCGCGCGCGCCATGTCATGCCGCCGCCTTATGTCGTCAAGCCGAATGATGAAGGCTCCTCGGTCGGGGTCTATATCGTCCACGATCGGGCGAATGCGCCGCCGCAGCTTTCCGAGCAGATGCCCGCGCGGGTCATGGTCGAAAGCTATGTCGCCGGGCGCGAGCTGACCGTTGCGGTGCTGGGCGACCACGCGCTTGGCGTGACCGAGATCGTGACCTCGGGCTGGTATGACTATGACGCGAAATACAAGCCCGGCGGATCGAAGCATGTGATCCCCGCCGAGATCCCGGCCGAGGTCGATGCCGCCTGCCGCGACTATGCCGTCCGGGCGCATCAGGCGCTTGGGTGCCGCGGGCTCAGCCGCAGCGATTTCCGCTGGGACGACAGCCGTGGCCTCGAAGGACTGATCCTTCTGGAGACGAATACCCAGCCCGGCATGACGCCGACCTCGCTTGCCCCCGAGCAGGCGGCGCATGAGGGGATGGATTTCCCGGCGCTGTGCAGCTGGATCGTCGAGGAGGCGCTATGCAGGGCCTGAATCCCTTTGGCGGTGGTCAGAGCGATGCCTCGCGGCCCGCACCGATCCGGCACGCGCCCTCGCGCCCCGCACCGCCGCAACCCAAGGTGACGGTCCGCCGCGATCCGGCGCCGTCGCGCCTTGCCTACCGGCTGAACCGGATGATGCTGCGCCCGCTGATCCGGCGCTTTGTCCGCATCGGCATCCCCGCCTTTCTGGCCGCGATGGTCGCCGGGATCTGGCTCTCGGACGAGACGCGGCGCGCCAATCTGGCCAGCGGGATCGACGGGATTGTGGACAAGGTCCAGCACCGCGACGCCTTCATGGTCCATTCGATGGAGATCGAGGGCGCGTCCGAGGCGGTGGACAAGGGCCTGCGCGCGATGCTGCCGGTGGACCTGCCCGCCTCGAGCTTCGACATCGACCTCGCCAAGCTGCGCGAGCGGGTGCTGAAGCTCGACGCCGTCGAGTCGGTCCAGTTGCGCATCACGCCCAGCGGCACCCTGTCAGCCGTCGTGACCGAGCGGGTTCCGGTCGTCCTCTGGCGTCATGCGCGCGGGATCGAGTTGCTGGACAAGGCCGGGCATCGCGTCGCCTCGGTGACGGCGCGGGACATTCGCAAGGACTTGCCGATCATCGCGGGCGAGGGCGCGGAACGCGCCGCGCCCGAGGCGATGGCCCTGATCGACGCGGCCGGGCCGATCCTGCCGCAATTGCGGGGCCTCGAACGGGTCGGAGAACGGCGCTGGGACGTCGTTCTGGAGGGCGGCCAGCGCATCAAGCTGCCCGAGGATGGGGCGCTGCGCGCGCTTGAGCGCGTGATGGCGATGGATCAGGCGCAAGAGATGCTCTCGCGCGATATCTCGGTCATCGACATGCGGCAGGAAGACCGCCCGATGGTGCAGATCGGCCTCGACGCGCAGAACGCCATCCGGCGGGCGCGCGGGCAGGGCGAAATCGGCCCCGATGGGCAGCCGATCGCGTCCGAGAGCGGCGCGAGCGACAAGAAGAAGACCGGGACGACAACGGGAACCAGCGTAAAAAAAACCTGACAAGGGTTTGAGGGGGCAGGGAAATGAAGGATCTGTATCAAGGCCAGCGAGCGATGCGGAACATGCGCCGACAGGCCATGCAACGCGGCGTGATTGCGGTCCTCGACATCGGAACCTCGAAGATCGCCTGCCTCGTCCTGCAATTCGACGGCCCCGGCCAGTTCCGCGAGACGGATGGCGTGGGCCCGATGGCGGGCCAGTCCAATTTCCGGGTGATCGGCACCGCGCATACCCGCTCACGCGGGATGCGGTTTGGCGAGATCCAGACCATGGCCGAGACCGAGCGCGCGATCCGCACCGTGATCCAATCCGCCCAGAAGGCCGCGGGCACGCGCGTCGACCATGTGATCGCCTGCATCTCGGGCGCGCGCCCGGCCTCCTACGGGCTGGCCGGAGAGATCGTGCTGCCCGGCGGCAAGGTCGCGCAGGATGACGTGGCCCGCGTGCTGGCAGCCTGCGATGTCCCTGATTTCGGCCGAGGCCGCGAGGTGCTGCACGCGCAGCCCGTGAACTTTGCCGTCGATGGCCGCTCGGGGATGCAGGATCCGCGCGAGCATTCCGGCGACCGGCTGGCGGTCGACATGCATGTGCTGACCGTGGACGGCGATGCCGCCGGAAACCTCGTCCATTGCATCCGCCGCTGCGACATGGAGCTGGCGGGGGTCGCCTCGGCCTCCTATGCCTCGGGCCTCGCCGCGCTGGTCGAGGACGAGCAGGAACTGGGCGCCGCCTGCATCGACCTGGGCAGTGGCACGACGGGCGTGTCGGTCTTCATCAAGAAGCACATGATCTTTGCCGATGCGGTGCGCTTCGGGGGCGACCTGATCACGCAGGACATCGCCAAGGGGCTGCGGGTCAGCTACGCGCAGGCCGAGCGGCTGAAGACCCTGCATGGCGGGGTCGAGGCGACGGGCCGCGACGACCGCGAGATGATCGAGCTGGGCGGCGAGACCGGCGACTGGGAGACCGACCGCCGCGCCGTCAGCCGGGCCGACCTGATCGGAATCATGCGCCCGCGGGTCGAGGAAATCCTCGAGAACGTGGCCGAGATCCTCGATGCGGCGGGCTTCGACTTCATGCCCTCGCGCCAGGTCGTGCTGACCGGCGGCGGCAGCCAGATCCCCGGCCTCGATGTGCTGGCGGCCCGGATGCTGGGGCAGAATGTCCGCATCGGACGGCCGCTGCGGATCCAGGGACTCCCGCATAACGCGACTGCTCCGGGCTTTTCCGCGGCCATCGGGCTGGCGCTGCTGACGGCCCATCCGCAGGACGAGTGGTGGGATTTCGAGATGCCCGCCGAAGCCTATCCGGCGCGCAGTTTCCGGCGGGCCTACCGGTGGTTCAAGAACAACTGGTAGTTGAATCGAAGCTTGATACGGTAGTGGTTGGGGGTATTCCCACCACATGGCGGAGAATGGGCAAGATACCGCCGAAAACATCGGCGATTCACGCCATATTTTGTAGGGCGACCGTGTTTTTAGGGTGACGGTGGGGCCGAATCTGGCTACGCTTTCAGCTATACGGGGATTCGACCGGACCGCGCACAGGTTCGGCGCAACAGACAAGGCGGGCGAGACATGGAACGGCAGATCCATCTGATGCTGAACGATGACCAGGAACTGAAGCCGCGTATCACCGTTTTCGGCGTGGGTGGTGCAGGCGGCAACGCGGTCAACAACATGATCGACAAGCAGCTTGAGGGCGTCGAGTTCGTCGTCGCCAATACCGATGCCCAGGCCCTGACCAATTCCAAGGCGGAAAGCCGCATCCAGATCGGCCCGAAAGTGACCGAGGGGCTGGGCGCGGGCGCCAAGCCCTCGATCGGCGCCAAGGCCGCCGAGGAGACGATCGAGGACATCGTCGACCACCTGATGGGCGCGCATATGTGCTTCATTACCGCCGGCATGGGCGGCGGCACCGGCACCGGCGCTGCCCCGATCATCGCCCAGGCCGCGCGTGAGATGGGCATTCTGACCGTCGGCGTCGTCACCAAGCCCTTCCAGTTCGAGGGCACCAAGCGGATGCGTCAGGCCGAGGACGGCGTTGAGGCGCTGCAGAAGGTCGTCGACACGCTGATCATCATTCCGAACCAGAACCTGTTCCGTCTCGCCAACGAAAAGACCACCTTCACCGAAGCCTTCGCGATGGCCGATGACGTGCTCTATCAGGGCGTCAAGGGCGTGACCGACCTGATGGTGCGTCCGGGCCTGATCAACCTCGACTTCGCCGACGTGCGCGCGGTGATGGACGAGATGGGCAAGGCGATGATGGGCACCGGCGAGGCCTCGGGTGAGAATCGCGCAGTGCAGGCGGCCGAGAAGGCGATCGCGAACCCGCTCCTCGACGAGATCAGCCTGAACGGCGCGAAAGGCGTCCTGATCAACATCACCGGCGGCTACGACCTCACGCTGTTCGAGATGGACGAGGCGGCCGAGAAGATCCGCGAGAAGGTCGATGCGGATGCCAATATCATCGTCGGCTCGACCATGGATCCGTCCATGGAAGGCACGATCCGCGTCTCGGTCGTCGCGACCGGCATCGACGCCACCACGGCCGAGATCCCGGCACCGCGCCGCGGCATGAAAGAGCCGCTGACCCAGAACCCGCCGGTCTCGCAGCGCGTGGTCGAGGAAGAGGTGCCGGCGCGCCGCTCTGCCCCCATGGTCGAAGCGCGCGAAGCCGCCCCGGTCGCCACGCCGCAACCGCGTTCCCAGCAGCCCGCCGCCGCGCGCTATGAGGATGAGGACATGCCGCGTCCGGCCTATCAGCCCGAGACGCGCCAGCCCCAACCCGATGCGCTGAACGCCGATTCCGGCAGCTTCGTCGCGCCGCGCCGCGCGGCCGCACCGGCAGGGACGCCTTCGGACGCGGTGATGCAGCGCCTGGCGCAAGCCGTCCAGCGCGCGCCCGAGCGTCAGGGCGGGCAGCCCGCTCCGCGTGCCGCGCAGCAGTCCCAGCCGCAACCGCAGCCGGCGCAGGACGTCGCCAGCCGTGTCCAGAGCCGGATGGGCGGGCTCAGCCGGATGCTCGAGCGGATCTCGGGCCATGGCGACCACGCGGCTGAAAAGCCGCCGGCCTCGACCATCGCAGAGCGCGTGAACGAGCGCGTGGCCGCCCGTCGCAACAGCGGTTTCGATGCCGGTTTCGACGATCTGGCCAGCCCCGACCGGGCCGATGACAATGTCGAAATTCCGGCTTTCCTGCGCCGTCAGGCCAACTGAGCCGATCACAAATATTTCGTGACACTTCGATCAAGGACCGCTCCGGCGGTCCTTTTCTTATGTGTTCGCAAAGGGTTGCGGGTTGTCGACGGGGGCATGGCAGTGGAACGTTGCCAATGTTTCACCCCGTTACAATTCGTTAATTGTGACTTTTTGCTTGCGTGACTAACTCAGCATCAAGGCCGGGTCCCCGAGGTTCGGGACGGCCCCGGAAATAAAGTGAGATAGGCAAGACCATGCAGACGACCATTGCTCAGAAAGCTCAGTTCCGCGGTGTGGGCCTGCACTCGGGTGCAGCGGTCCGGCTGGCGATTCTGCCTGCTCCGGTCGATCACGGCATCGTCTTTGTCCGCACCGATCTGGGCGGCGTGCGCATTCCCGCGCTCTGGGACCATGTGACGCCCTCGCAGCTTTGCACGCTGCTCGACAACGGGCAGGGCGCCACCGTTTCGACGGTCGAGCATGTGATGGCCGCGCTGGCCGGGACCGGCATCAACAACGCCATCGTCGAGGTGAACGGCCCGGAAGTGCCGATTCTCGATGGTTCGTCCGAGCCCTTCGTGACCGGCATTCTGGAGGCGGGGATCCGCCAGCAGCCCGAGGCCGGCCTGCGCGCGATCCGCATCCTGCGCCCGGTCGAGGTGCATCACGGCCAGGGCTTTGCGCGCCTGTCGCCGGCCGAAAATCTCGAGATCCATTTCGACATCGACTTTGCCGATGCCGCGATCGGTCATCAGGAAAAACGGCTCGACATGGCGAATGGCAGCTTCGTGCATGAGCTGATGGACAGCCGCACCTTCTGCCGTCAGGCCGATGTGATCGAGATGCAGCAGAACGGCCTGGCGCTTGGCGGCACCTATCTCAACGCCGTCGTCATCGACGGCGACAAGGTGCTGTCGCCCGGCGGCCTGCGCCACGCGGACGAGGCCGTGCGCCACAAGATGCTGGATGCGATGGGCGACCTTGCGCTGGCGGGTGCACCGATCCTCGGCCGCTATACCGGCCACCGTGCGGGCCATGCCATGACCAACAAGCTGCTGCGCGCGCTTTTCGCCGCGCCGGACGCCTGGGAATGGGTTTCGGTCACGCCGGCGATGCAGCAAAGCCTGCCCGGCGCCGGCCTTTCGGACAGCGCGCATTACGCTCCGCGTGCGCGGCAGCTTGCCGTCGCCTGATCCATGGGCGGCGGCGGTGCCGTTTCGGTGATCGATCAGCCCGCCTTTTCCGTGTTTTGCCATTTTGCGCCGCCCGTTTTTCTGTGCTAGGACGACCGGGCCGCGCGACAAATCCCCCGCGGGGCGCATGGATTTTCTGACGGGCAGGTAGATATGGCGGGCATCAGATCGACGGGTTCCTTGGTTGCGGTGGCCCTCTCTGTCGCTCTGCTGGCAGGGTGCGGGGGCGGCTCCAGCAAAAAGCCCGAATCGCTCGAGAGCTTTACCGCCGAGGAAATCTACAAGCGCGGCGAATATGAGCTTGAGAACAGCCGCAAGCCCGCCGACGCCGTGCAGTATTTCTCGGAGGTCGAGCGGCTCTATCCCTATTCCGACTGGGCCAAGCGCGCGCTGATCATGCAGGCCTATTCCTATCACCGCGCCCGCGACTACGAAGAGGCGCGTGGGGCCGCGCAGCGTTTCATCGACACCTATCCGGGGGATGAGGACGCCGCCTATGCGAAATATCTGCTCGCCCTCAGCTATTACGACCAGATCGACGAGGTTGGCCGCGATCAGGGCCTGACCTTCCAGTCGCTGCAGGCGCTGCGCGAGGTGATCGAGGAATATCCCGACACCGAATATGCGCGCTCCTCGATCCTCAAGTTCGACCTTGCCTTCGACCACCTCGCCGGCAAGGAGATGGAGATCGGGCGCTATTACCTCAAGCGCGGCCATTATACCGCCGCGATCAATCGCTTCCGCGTCGTGGTCGAGGAATACCAGACCACCACCCATACGCCCGAGGCGCTGATGCGTCTGGTCGAGGCCTATCTGGCGCTGGGACTGAACAACGAGGCGCAGACCGCCGGCGCGATCCTTGGCCACAACTTCCGCTCCTCACCCTTCTATAGCGACGCCTATGCGCAACTTCGCGGTGCGGGGCTGTCGCCCGAAGCCACCGGGAACAGCTGGCTGACGAATGTCTACCGCCAGGTGATCCAGGGCAAGTGGCTGTAACCGCCTGATGCTGCGGCATCTCGACATTCGCGACATGCTGCTGATCGACCGGCTGGAACTGGATTTCCGGCCGGGCCTGAACGTCCTGACCGGAGAGACCGGGGCGGGCAAGTCGATCCTGCTCGATTGCCTCGGCTTCGTCCTTGGCTGGCGCGGCCGGGCCGACCTGATCCGCAGCGGGGCGAGCCAGGGCGAGGTCACGGCGGTCTTCGACCTGCCCCCCGTCCATCCCGCCCGCACCCTGCTGGAGGAGGCGGGCTTTCCGGTTTCGGATGAGCTGATCCTGCGCCGCGTCAATGCCGGCGACGGGCGCAAGACCGGCTATATCAACGATCGCCGTGCCTCGGGCGAGGTGCTGCGGTCCTTGTCCGAAACGCTGGTGGAACTTCACGGCCAGCATGACGACCGGGGCCTTCTGAACCCGCGCGGTCACCGGCTTCTCCTCGACGCATTCGCGGGGTTGGACCTTGCGCCGGTCCGCGCCGCCTGGGCCGCGCGACGCGAGGCCCGCGCCGCGCTCGCCACCGCCGAAGCCGCCCTTGCGAGCGCGAAGGGCGAGGAGGAGTTTTTGCGCCACGCCGTCGCCGAACTCGACAAGCTGGCGCCGCAACCGGGCGAGGAGGCGGAACTCGACACCCGCCGCCGGGCGATGCAGGGGGCCGAGCGGATTCGCGGCGATGTCGCGCGCGCTGTGCAGGCGTTGGGACCGGAAGGCGCCGAAGGGGCGATGCTCGATGCCGTGCGTTGGCTGGATGCCGCCGCCGAACGCGCCGAGGGGCGGCTGGAAGCGCCCGCTGCTGCCCTGCAACGCGCCCTCATCGAACTTGGTGAGGCGTTGGCCGGGGTCGAGGGGGCGCTGGAGGCGATGGAATTCGACCCGCGCGACCTCGAACTGACCGAGGAGCGGCTTTTCGCGCTCCGGGCCCTTGCCCGCAAGCATGAGGTTCTGGCCGACGATCTCGCCACCCTTGCCGATGAGTTGCGCGAGCGGCTGGGCGGGATCGACGCCGGCGAAGGGGATCTGGCGCGCCTGACCGAGGCGGTTGCCGCGGCCGACGCCGCCTATGACCGCGCGGCCGGGGGGCTGAGCGCAGCGCGCGCCACGGCCGCCAAGCGGCTCGATGCCGCGATGGCGGCCGAGCTTGCGCCCCTGAAGATGGAGCGCGCGGTTTTCGAGACCCGCATCACCCCCGCCGATCCCGGCCCCGAGGGGCGGGACGCGGTGGCCTTCACCGTCGCGACCAATCCGGGCGCGCCCAGCGGTCCGCTGGACCGCATCTCCTCGGGCGGCGAGTTGTCGCGTTTCCTGCTGGCGTTGAAGGTCTGCCTCGCGCGCGGCAATGACTCGCTGGTGCTGATTTTTGACGAGATCGATCGCGGCGTCGGCGGCGCCACGGCCGATGCGGTGGGGCG
>NZ_DATMFA010000084.1:0-6079 GCF_035556475.1 Paracoccus sp. (in: a-proteobacteria)
GGCTCTTGGGAAAGAAGGGCCTTAGCCGCTCCATCTGCGCCTCGCTCAGCCAGAAAAAATTGCCCATCGGTCAGTTCTCCTTGCGGAGCCTGAAACACGCCAAAGGCACGAAATCAATGGGTCTGGAGCCTGGGACGGCGAAACGTGCCGATTCGGAATGTCGGCTGCTATGTTCCGGGGGGGAAATATCCGCTGCTGGCCTCGGCCCATATGACGGTGCTGACCGCCAAGGTCGCGGGCTGCGGGCGCGTCATCACCTGCGCCCCGCCGTTCAAGGGCAAGATCGCCGAAAAGATTGTCGCAGCTCAGGCACTCGCCGGCGCGGACGAGATCTATTGCCTCGGCGGTGTGCAGGCGATCGCCGCCATGGGCCTTGGCACCGAGAGCATCGATCCGGTCGACATGCTGGCCGGTCCCGGCAATGCCTATGTGGCCGAGGCCAAACGCCTGTTGTTTGGCCGTGTCGGGATCGACCTGTTTGCTGGCCCGACCGAGACGCTGGTCATCGCCGATGACACGGTCGACGGCGAGATCTGCGCCACCGATCTGCTCGGTCAGGCCGAGCATGGCGCCAATTCCCCCGCCGTGATGATCACCAATTCCGAGAAACTGGTCCGCGACACGCTGGCCCAGATCGAGCGTCTGCTGGCCATCCTTCCAACCGCCGAAATCGCACGCAAGGCATGGGAGGATTACGGCGAGATCATCCTTTGCGACACGCTGGACGAAATGGTGGCCGAGGGCGACCGCATCGCTTCCGAACATGTTCAGGTGATGACTTCGGACCCCGACTACTTCCTGAACAACATGACCAACTACGGGGCCTTGTTCCTTGGTGCCCGCACGAATGTTGCCTTCGGCGACAAGGTCATCGGCACCAACCACACCCTGCCGACGCTCAGGGCCGCGCGCTATACCGGCGGGCTCTGGGTCGGCAAGTTCCTGAAAACTTGCACCTATCAGAAGGTTCTGACCGACGAGGCCTCGGGCATGATCGGCGCCTATGCCTCGCGCCTATGCCACATGGAGGGCTTCGTCGGCCATGCCGAGCAGGCCAATATCCGCGTCCGCCGCTACGGCAAGCGCAATGTCGGATACGGGGCCGCCGTCGATGCCTGATCCCATTTCATCCCGAGACGCGCGGAACGCCGCCGGGCTTTCTCATCTCATCCAACACGGGGAATCCACCATGAGAAAACTGTCTTCTGCCCTGATCGCCAGCACGCTGGCTCTGGCCACCGCCCTGCCGGCGCGCGCCGAAACCAAGATCGAGGTGCTGCATCACTGGGTCTCGGAAAGCGAGGTTGCGGCGCTGAACACCATCCGCGAGGCGCTGGCTGCCAAGGGCTATGGCTGGCAGGACAGCGCGGTCGGCGGCATGTCCGGCGGTAATATGCAGCAAGCTCTGCGGTCGCGACTGGCTGCGGGCAACCCGCCCGGCGCGATGCAGTTCATCGGCTGGGAGGGCATCGACTGGTCCTCCGAAGGAGTGATGCGCGACCTGAACGACCTCGACAAGGCCAATGGCTGGCAGGCGACGATCGCGCCGCAGGTTCTGCCCTTTGTCAAGAATGGCGATAACCTGATCGCGGTGCCGATCAACATGCACCGCCAGAACTGGGTCTGGGCCAACAAGGCCGCTTTCGACAAGGCCGGGATCGAACAGCCCAAGACCTGGGCCGAGCTGATCGCCGATGGCGAGAAGCTGAAGGCCGCGGGCATCATCCCCCTCGCGATTGGCGACGAGCCTTGGCAAATTCAGGTGGTCTTCGACGCTCTCGTCTCGGATATCGGCGGCCCCGATTTCTACCGCAAGGCGCTGGTCGATCTGGATCCCGAGGCGCTCAACTCGGATACGATGAAACAGGTCTTCGACACGCTGCGTCAGGTACGCGGTCTGGTCGATGACGGCTTTAACGGCCGCGACTGGGCGGTCGCGACCGGCATGGTGATCGACGGGCAGGCCGCGATGCAGGTCATGGGCGACTGGGCCAAGGGCGAGTTTCTGGCAAAGGGCCTGAAACCGGGCACCGATTTCCTGTGCTTTGCGACACCGTCGGAAACGCCCTCCTTCCAGTTCGTGATCGACAGCTTCGGCATGTTCAAGGTCTCGGACCCCGAAGTGTCAAAGGCGCAGGTGGCGCTGGCCGAAGTCGTCATGGATCCCAAGGTTCAGCATGACTTCAACCTGATCAAGGGTTCGATCCCGGCCCGCACCGATCTTGGCGTCGACGATTTCGACGATTGCGCCAAGAAGGGCTTCGAGGAGCGCGCGACGGCGATCGAAAGCAATGCGATGCTGGGCGGGGCGACACATGGCTTTGCGGCGCAGCCGCAATTCGCGGCCGTGTTCGGCGACGTCGCCGCCCAGTTCTTCGTCAACGAAATGTCCTCCGAGGACGCAGTGCAGTTGCTGGTCGATGGCATCGATAACGCCCGCTGATCCGCAGCCCGCCGATCTCAGGATCGGCGGGTCCACCCCAACCCCGCGGAGGACCGTCATGGCCCGAAGGAAAAGCATCACGGACCGGTTCGCCGACTGGTTGCCGCGTCTGGTCTTGGCGCCAAGTCTTCTCGCGGTCATTGTGGGGGTCTATCTCTTTATCGCTTGGACCGGCTGGATCTCGCTCTCGTCCTCCAAGATGGTGCCGCAATACGATTTCGTCGGGCTGGAGCAATATTACCGGCTCTGGGCCACGCCGCGCTGGCACACCGCCGTCGCGAACCTCTTCATATTCTCGGCGCTGTTTCTGACCGTGACCATCGCGGTCGGGCTGCTCATGGCGATCCTGCTTGATCAGAACATCCGGGCCGAGGGCGCGCTGAGGGCCATCTACCTCTATCCGATGGCTTTGTCCTTCATCGTGACGGGCACCGCTTGGAAATGGATCCTGAACCCCAATCTCGGCATCCAGAAGGTGGTGAATGGGCTCGGCTGGGAGAGCTTCGTCTTCAACTGGATCACCCAGCCCGATTTCGCGATCTATACCATCGTGATCGCGGCGGTCTGGCAAAGCTCGGGCTTCGCCATGGCGATCTTTCTGGCCGGGCTGCGGGGCATCGACAATTCGGTGATCAAGGCCGCCCAGATCGAGGGGGCATCCCTGCCCCGCATCTATGCCAGCATCATCGTCCCCATGCTGCGCCCGGCCTTTCTGTCGGTGATCGTCCTCCTGAGCTATATCTCGATCAAGAACTTCGACCTCGTGCTCGCGATGACCAATGGCGGTCCGGGTAGCGCGACTGAGGTGCCCTCGACCTTCATGTTCTCTTCGGTCTTCCGGCGAAACCAGATGGGCGTCGGCGCGGCAAGCGCGATAATGATGCTGATGACCGTCGCCGCGATCATCGTCCCCTATCTCTACTCCGAGCTGAAGGAGGATCGCCATGGCCATTGAATATGGCTCTGCCGCGCGTTCGCGCATGATCGGGCGGATGATGATATATGGCGGGTTGATCGGGCTTGCGGGTTTCTACCTCATGCCGCTCTGGGTCATGGTCGTGACCTCGCTGAAGCCGCTGGACGAAATCTATGGTGGCTCCTTCATCGGGGTGCCGAAGATCCTGACCTTCGAGGCCTGGGCCAAGGCATGGAGCCAGGCCTGCATCGGCACCGCCTGCACCGGGCTGAAGCCCTATTTCGTCAATTCGCTGATGATGGTCATCCCGGCCGTCCTGCTTTCAACCGGGATCGGCGCGCTGAATGGCTATGTCCTGACGAAATGGCGCTTCAGGGGCTCGAACCTGATCTTCGGATTGCTGCTGTTCGGCTGCTTCCTGCCGTTTCAGGCGGTGATCCTGCCCATGGCGCAGGTTCTGGGCAAGCTGGGCCTGTCGGGGACCTGTCGGGGACCATTCCGGGCCTCGTGCTGGTCCACACGGTCTATGGCATCTGCTTCACGACGCTCTTCTTCCGGAACTACTTCGTCACCATCCCGGATGAGCTGACCAAGGCGGCGCAGATCGACGGCGCGGGATTCTTCCGCATCTTCTTCTCGATCATGCTGCCAGCGGCACTGCCGATCATGGTCGTCTCCTGCATCTGGCAATTCACCCAGATCTGGAACGACTTCCTGTTCGGCGTCTCGTTCACCGCAGGTGAATCGTCACCCGTGACCGTCGCGCTGAACAACGTGGTGAACGTGACCATGGGCCGCAAGCAATACAATGTCGACATGGCCGCCGCCATGATCGCCGCCCTTCCCACCCTTTTCGTCTATGTCGTCGCGGGCCGCTATTTCGTCCGTGGACTGACTGCCGGCGCAGTGAAAGGCTGACCGATGGCTACTCTGGAAATAGACCGTGTCCGCAAGGCCTATGGCACGATGGAGGTACTGAAAGAGGTCAGCATCTCCATCGGCAGCGGCGACTTCCTCGTCCTGCTTGGCCCCTCGGGCTGCGGAAAATCCACGCTGCTCAATATGATCGCGGGGCTTGAGACGATTACCGGGGGCGAGATCCGCATCGACGGCGATACCGTCAACGACCTTTCGCCCAAGGACCGCGACATCGCGATGGTGTTCCAATCCTATGCGCTCTACCCGACGATGACGGTGCGCCAGAACATCGAATTCGGCATGAAGATCCGGGGCGTCCCGCCTGCGGAGCGTGAGCGCGCGACCCGCGAGGCGGCCGAACTGCTGCAGATGTCGCATCTGCTGGACCGCAAGCCCTCGCAGCTGTCGGGGGGCCAGCGCCAGCGGGTCGCGATGGGCCGCGCGCTCGTCCGTCACCCCAAACTGTTCCTCTTCGACGAGCCGCTGTCGAACCTCGACGCTAAGCTGCGCGTCGACATGCGGACCGAGATCAAGCGCCTGCATCAGCGCCTTGGCACCACCATCGTCTATGTCACCCATGACCAGATCGAGGCGATGACGCTCGCCACCCGCGTCGCGGTGATGAAGGACGGCATCGTCCAGCATCTGGACGAGCCGCAATCCGTCTATGACCGCCCGGCCAATGTCTATGTGGCGCGTTTCGTCGGCTCGCCCGCGATGAACATCATCCCCGGCAGGCTGGAGGATGGACCGAGTGGGCCGGTGCTGGTGATGGACCAACCGAATGGCGGCAAGTCGCGCATCTCGGGCGTGGCAATCAGCGATGATGCCCGCCGACGCTATGCGGGCCAGCTAGTTCTGATTGGCATCCGCCCCGAGGGCTTTTCGGTCGCGGCGGGAGATGCCAATGGCGTCGAGGCGATGATCGAGGTGGTCGAGCCGACCGGCCCCGACACGCTGGCCAACTTCACCTTGGGCGGCAGCGATGTCATCGCGCGTCTCGCGCCACTCGCCGTCCGCGCAGGACAGACGGCAAGGCTTGCAGTCGAGACTGCGAAGGTGGTCCTCTTCGACCCCAAGACTGAACTGCGCATTGACTGAGGCAAGTGGAATGACCACCGACAGCGACGTCATCATCATCGGCTCGGGCATTGGCGGCAGCACACTCGCTTCGGCCATTGCGCCCTCGGGGCTGCGGGTCCTGATCCTCGAAAGGGGGGAGCACCTCCCCGACAGCCCGGATGCTCGCGACGATGTCGCGATCTTCGAGAAGGGAGTCTACCGCTCGTCCGAGGAATGGACAGGGTCGGACGGGCAGAAATTCCTGCCTGGCAACTACTACTATGTCGGCGGCAATTCGAAATTCTACGGCGCGGTCATGTATCGCTACCGCGCCGAGGATTTCCGGCCAAGGCGGCATCTGCGCGGCAATTCCCCCGGTTGGGACATATCCTATGCCGAGATGGAGCCCTGGTATGCCAAGGCCGAGGCGCTGTTCCGCGTCCGCGGGACCGCGCAGGAGGACCCGACCGAGCCTCCCCGGTCGGGTTCCTACCCCTTCCCCCCCGTGCCCGATGAACCGGCTCTGCGGCTGGTGCGCGAGCGGCTCACGCGCGCCGGGGTCCATCCGGCAAGCCTACCCCTTGCCATCGACATTGAGGCCTGGCTGGCGCGGGGAAAAACGGGCTGGGACGCCTTCCCGAATACCGGCGGTGCGGGCAAGATCGATGCCGAAGTCGGCCCGCTCGCCGAAGCGCTGAAGCACCCGAATGTCTCCCTGATGACCGGGGCGCAGGTGATCC
>NZ_DATMFA010000085.1:0-6268 GCF_035556475.1 Paracoccus sp. (in: a-proteobacteria)
CCCTCCACCTCTCCGAAACACCCGTAACCTATCGCAACGCACCACCTCTCCCAGGCGAACACAGCGAAGAAATCCTCACACAATTCCTAAATATCTCAAAAGATGAAATCAAAAATCTAAAAATAAAATCAATTATTTGAACAATAATTCTCAGGTCGATTCGATGCGGATCGCCCCACTGGACGGGATGCCGAAGCCGTCCGGCAGCCGCTGTTTCCATTGATAGGGGATTCCGATGGCGCACAACCCTAACGATACAGTTGTCATCATTGGCGCCGGGCAGGCTGCCTGCCAGCTTGCCGCCAGCCTGCGGCAGAAGGGCTATCCCGGTCCCATCGTCATGGTCGGCGAGGAGCCTTTCCTGCCCTACAACCGCCCGCCGCTGTCCAAGGCCTATTTCAAGGACGGCGAGCCCGAGCGTCTGCTGTTGCGCAAGGCCGAGTTCTACGCGGCAAATGAGATCACGGTGCTGACCTCTGCCCGCGCGGACAGAATAGATCGCGCCGGACGCTCCGTCCTGCTCGCCGATGGCCAGCAGCTTGCTTATGGGCATCTGGTCCTGGCCACCGGCGCGCGAAACCGGGTTCCTCCGATCGAAGGGGCTGATCTGCCGGAAGTGATCGGCCTGCGCGGCCTGGCCGATGCCGACCGGATGCGGATGCTACCCCAGACCGCGCGACATGTGGCCATCATCGGAGGTGGCTTCATCGGGCTGGAAGCCGCTGCGGTCTTTCGCGGAGCCGGGCTGCGGGTCACGCTTTTCGAGACCGCCGAACGGCTGATGGCGCGCGCGGTTTCGCCAGCGGTCTCGGATTACTTCCTGCAGGCCCATCGTGAAGCGGGCGCCGAGATCCAACTTGGGGTCACGATCCGGCGCATTTTGGCCCGGCCTGACGGCGGGGTTCGCGCCGTGGAAATGGCCGATGGCCGGATCGTGGCCACCGATGCCGTGCTGATGGCCACCGGGGTGATCCCAAATACCGAACTCGCCCATGAGGCGGGGCTTGCGGTGGAAAATGGCATCCTTACCGATCGCTTTCTTGCGACCTTGGACCCGCATATTTCCGCCATCGGCGATTGCGCCGCCGTGGCGCAGGGACCGGACGGGCCGCATCTGCGGCTGGAATCGGTGCAAGCCGCCGTGGATCAGGCAAAATGCCTGGCCGAGCGCCTGACCGGCCAACCCCTGCCCTTTGCCCGGATCCCGTGGTTCTGGAGCGATCAAGGTCCGCACAAATTGCAGATCGCGGGCCTGCGGGGCGACACCGACCGTATCGAGGTCGACCCTTCGCCCGATCCGGCACGGCTTCTGGTCCGCAGCTTTCGCGGCAACCGGCTGGCTTGCGTCGAGACGGTGAACATCCCCGCCGAACACATGCGCGCCCGCCGGGTTCTGGAAACCGAAAACGCCATGTGAACGGGACGGTTTGGACAGGTTTGCACAGGGATTTCCCACATTTCGGTCAGAGTTAAATAATACAATTGACCGATTATGAGAATACCATGAATACTATTCAAAATACATGGGAGGGGAAATTGAAACCATTGATAGCCGCTGCCGCGGCCCTCATCACGTTTGCCACCTCGGCCGTAGCTGATGATCCAACCGTCGTCATCATGCAATCTCTGACCGGTCCTGCGGCTTTCATGGGCACCGGCGTGTCCGAGGGCATGGCCATGGCCTTTGCCGAAGCAAACGGCAAAAGCGAGTTCGGGCAAGGCAAGGAGGTCCGGGTGCTGGTCGAGGACGACGCCTCGGACCGCACGCAGGCCCTGACGTTGATCAGCCGCTACGCAAACAACCCTGACGTCAAGATGATCCTTGGCCCCACCAGCGGCGCCGTGGCGATTGCAGGGGCCGAACTCGGCAACCGGCTGGAATTGCCGATCATCACCCTGACGAACAATCTGGACATCCCCGGCTCTGGCCCATGGGGCTTCATCAGCACCCAGCCGCCGCGTCAGATGATGTCCTATCTGGCGAATTTCGCCGCCGACACGCGCAAGGTCGAACGCTGTGCGACCGTCTCCATCAAGGAGATCGAGGTCTATGTCGCCCTGCGCGCGGCTTTCGAGGATCTGGTTCGCGAAAAGGGCGTCGCCATCGTGTCGCGCGATTCCGTGTCCTCGTCGGATATCGATTTCTCGACGCTCGCGACCAAGATCGCGGGGCAGGACATCGACTGCCTGTTCATCTCGGCCATGGCGGCACAGGGCGGAAATATCGTCCGCCAGCTGCGCGAAGCCGGGCTGAACGATGAGGTCGAGATTTTTGGCATGAACACCTTTTCCTCCCCGGAATTCCTCCAGAGCGGCGGTGCGGCGACCGAAGGCGTCTACATGCTGTCCGACTGGGTGCCCGGCGGCTTCAACGACTTCTCGATGGCCTTTGCCCGGAACTTCGAGACCGAGACCGGCCATGCGCCGGACAACTGGGCGGCGCTTGGCTATACCATCGGCCGCGTGGCGATCGAGGCGATGAAATCAGCCGGCGCCGAAGGCGACCGCGTTGCCATCCGCGACGCCCTGACAACGACCAGGGACGTCGCCTCGGTGATCGGCAACGGCTCCTACAGCTATGTCGATGACCGCTCGCCGGTCAGCGGCAGCAATGTGGTGCAGATCAGAAACGGCAGCGCCGCACTTTATACAGAATAACCAACGGCAGGGCGCGCCACGACCGGCGCGCCCCACCCAGGACGGAGCCTGACATGACGACCGAAACCCAGCATTTCCCCCATATTTTTCGCCCGCTTCAGATCGGCGGCATGCAGCTTGCGAACCGCATCATGGCGCCGCCACATGGTCGCATCATCGCCGATCCTCTGGCCTCGCCGAAAGAGGCCGAACGCTTCTCGGCCTATTGGCTGGAGCGGGTTCGCAACGGGCTTTGCTGGGTGGATGGCGTCAACACCTTCATCGACAATCGCATCGTGCCGCGCGGCTATGCACCTTCGGGGTTGGGCGCGATCCTGCGGGGCAGCGTTCACAATCCGCACTATCGCGACCGTATGGCGCGGCTTGCAGATGAGATCCATGCCCACGGCGCGGTGGTGACGGCCCAGATCATCAATCAGGGCGCGATGCCGCATTCCGCTTCGGGCGTGCTGGCCAATTACACCAACAACACCGGAACCCACGCGCTGACCCGCGCCGAAATCGCCTATGTGGTCGAGGATTATGCCCGGATCGCCCGCACCGTGCGCGATAGCGGACTTGACGGTATCGAGCTTCATGCCAATCACGAGGATGTGCTGCAGCTTTTCCTGTCGCCCGCGACCAATCGCAGGCAGGACGAATACGGGGGCAGCGCCGAGGGGCGGCTGAAGCTTTTGACCGATGTGCTGGCCGCGATCCGCGCCGAGGTCGGGCGCGACCTGACCCTTGGCATTCGTTTCAACATGCATGAGCTGTTCGAGGGCGGCTATGATCTGGAGGAAGGTATAGCGATCGCCCGCGCCGTCGAGGCCACCGGTCATATCGACTTTTTCCATGGCGTGATCGGCAACAACTGGGGCGCGCCAAGCTATATTCAGCCGCATCTTTATGGCGTCGCGCAATGGTCCGAGATGGCTGGCCGCTATCGCGAGGCGCTTTCGGTGCCGGTGGTCTATTCCGGCCGCGTGAACTCGCCCGAGGCGGCCGAGGCGGTTCTTGCGCGCGGCCATGCCGATATGGTGGGCGTCGCCCGCGGCTTTTTCGCCGACCCCGCCTTTGTCGCCAAGGCGCGGCAGGGTCGCAGCGCGCAGATCACCCCCTGCATCGGCTGCAACGATTGCCTCCATGCGGTCTCGGTCGAGAAACTGCCCTTCGGTTGCGCCGTCAATCCCCGCGCGGGCCGCGAGGCCGATCCGGCCCCCGCACCCGCGGAGGCGGCACGCCGGGTCGTGGTCGTCGGGGCGGGCCCTGCTGGGATGGAGGCCGCAGCGGTCGCCGCCGAACGCGGGCATGACGTGGTGCTGCTGGAGCGCGCCGCCGCACCCGGCGGACAGATGCGCCTTGCCGGAGCCGTGCCGGAAAACCGGCAGTTCCTCGCATATATCGACCAACAGCATCAGCGGATGCGTGACGCGGGCGTGGATATCCGGCTGGGGGTCGAAGCCGATCTGCCGCTGATCTCGGAACTTTCGCCCGATCTTCTGGTGCTGGCGACCGGTTCTCGGCCCCGCAACCATGACGTGCCCGGCGCCGATCTGCCTTTCGTGGTCGAAGGCCGCGACATTCTTGCCGGGACCGCACAAACTGGCCAGACCGCGCTGGTCATCGCCCGTGAGGATCACATGCAGCCGCTGACCATCGCATCGGCGCTGGTCGAACGCGGCGTGAAGGTCCGCCTGCTCTACCAGACCCCGGCGGTGGCGCCGCTGGTCGGCAAATACTCGATCGGCGCGATCATGTCCAAGCTGAGCGCGGCGGGCGTCGAGGTCCGGGTCATGGAGCGTGTGGTCAGCATCGCGCAGGACCGGGTGGTGACCCGCAACGTCTATTCCGGGGTCGAAGCGACGCATGAGGGGTTCGATACCGTCGTGCTGGCTTGCGGCGCGGAACCCGACACCGCGCTGGCAGAGGCGATGCAGGCGCAGGAGGTCGAGCTTCTGCTTCTGGGTGACGCCTATGTGCCCGGCCGGATCCTGGCCGCGACACGGGAAGCCCATGAGATCGCATCAAGGATCTGACCGTGGGCAGGCTGTTTACCCCATCGCGTCTGGTCAACCGCCTCGCAGAGGACAGAGCCGATGGAATGGAGTTCTACGCGTGCAAATGCACAGGCAACTGAAAGGGAGATGGAATTGAACGATATCGAAACCCGGCTAGACCGGCTGGAATCCCGCGCCGAGATCCTCGCGCTGATCTCGCATTACTGCAAAGCCTGCGACGACCGTGACGTGCCGCTGCTGCGCTCGCTCTTCCGCGACGATTCCTGGGTCCGCTCGGCCGATGGCCGCATGAAGGGCGAAGGGCTGGACGGCATCCTCCAGATGTATCGCAAACGGTTCGAGGTCTTGGGCCTTTCGGTCCATTGGACCCATGACACGGTGGTCAGCTTCGATCCCGCTGACCCGGACCGCGCCACCGGCGAGGTGTTCTGCCATGCCGAGGCCATGCGCAATGGTCAGGTTCTGGTCGGCTCGCTCCGCTATGAGGACGAATATCGCCGTCGCGACGGGAAATGGTATTTCGCCTCACGGGTGCTGAAGTTCCTCTATTACGTCCCGGTGCAGGAATATGCCGAGGCGCTGACCTCGCCCCTGCGCCAGCGCGGATACGAAACGCCGATGCCGGGCGATTATCCCGAAACGCTGGAAAGCTGGACCGGCTGGGTGCAGCATTACCAACCCGCAGAACAGCCGGCGTGATCCAGGGCGTCCACCATGCGGCCATCTCGACCCATGACATCGAAAGGCTGATCGGCTTCTATACCGATGTGCTTGGGTTCGAGCTGGTCCATCGGCAGTCCTGGACCGCCGATGCCGAAGTCCAGAACGCGCTTCTGGGCGCCAAGGGATCGGCGGCGCAACTGGCAATGCTGCGACATCGCAACTGCTATCTGGAACTCTTCCAGTTCGAGGCGCCGCCCCCCGAACAGCGCAGCCCGCATCAGCGCCTGTTCGGTGCCGGGCTGACACATCTTTGCCTCGCGGTGCAGGATCTGGAGGCCGAATACCAGCGGTTGCGGCGGAAAGGCGTGGTCTTCCACTCCTCGCCCCTGCCCCGGCCGACCTTCAATGCGGTCTATGGCCACGACCCGGATGGCAATGTCGTGGAACTGCTGGAGATCTACGACCCCTCCCATCCCTTCGCTCCCCATTGGGACACTTCGGAATGAAGAAAGGCCCCCGGATCGGGGGCCTTTCCGTTTTCCTGTCCCATGATTGATCACATGAGGAGAGAGACCGGCTTTTCGACGTTATTTTTGATTGTATTGAGGAAGATTGCGGCTGTTGCGCCGTCGATTGCGCGGTGGTCTGCGGAGAGTGTGAGGGTGATTGTGGTTGCGAAGCGGACGCCGTTTTGGGGGCATTCTCGGGCTTCGCGGCGGGGTCCGCCGATGGCGAGGATGGCGCCTTGCGGGGGGTTGATGATGGCGTCGAAGGCGCGCAGGCCATACATGCCGAGGTTCGAGAGAGTGAAGGTGCCGCCGCGCAGCTCCTCGGCGGTCAGGCTGCGATCGCGGGCGGCGGCGATCAGGCGGGCGGCCTCGGCCGAGATCTCGCTCAGCGGGCGGGCGGCGGCATTGCGGATCACCGGGGTGATCAGCCCGGCATCG
>NZ_DATMFA010000086.1:0-7956 GCF_035556475.1 Paracoccus sp. (in: a-proteobacteria)
CACCCGGTCGCCGCGCATGACACCCTGGCTCAGCAGCACATTGGCAAAGCGGTTCACCTTCTCCGAAAGCTCGGCATAGGTGATGTGGCGCACCGGCGCTTCCGGGTCGTCCGGCTCGAAGATGATCGCGGTCTGGTTCGCCCGCGCGGGCAAGTGGCGGTCGATGCAATTGACCGCGACATTCAGGATCCCGTCCTCGAACCACTTGATCGAGACCTTGCCCATGGTGAAGTCGGTATTCTTGACGATGCTGTAGGGATGGATCCAGTCGAGGCGCTGCCCCTCGCGCCGCCAGAAACCGTCGCTGTCCGTCACGGATTCCTCATAGAGGCGCGCATAGTCGTCCGCATTCAGCAGAGCTTCCCCGAAAGCAGCAGGGATCGGATGTTTGGCAATATGTTCAACGGACATGGCGGGCCTCCTCAAACTCGCATTCCGGGTCGTCTCGCGACAACGCCACTCCTCCTGGCGCAACGGCTGCCTGTGACGGAACCGGTTTGGCGTTACGTTAATACCACGACACGCTTGCCGTAAACCTTTTTCTTAAAACAAGAATTTTGTAAATTTATTCACCGGATCTTAGTCAATCCGTAAATTTTTGACAAAAAACCCGCAGCCAGCAGGCGACGGATGGCGAAAACCCCGGTCGCTGGGCGACCGGGGGTGCGGCAGAGGCAAAGAGGCGATGAAAGGCTAGTCGGGGTTGTCCATGCGCACGCGAAGGGCCACCGATCCCTTGGTTGCGGCGCTCCAGTTGATGCCGATCTGCTTGCGGCTCGTGCCCTGCGCGGCCTGGAGCCAGGGCATCTCGGTAATGCGGCCGTTGCTGGCATTGGTGATCGGCCCGGTCGCGACGACGGACTCGACCCGCCTGGCCCAGCCGTTGAACGGCAGCGCGACATCGACGGGAACGACCCAGCGCGACGCCGCCGATGCCTGGTTATGGGTTATATCGACCGGGTTCGCCACATAAGTGAGGACGCCGTTGAACATATTGCCCTGGAACTGGATATTGCGCATCCGCGTATAGTCCAGCCCCGCAAAGGTGGTATCGACCTTGTCGATGCGATTCACCTTGTTGTTCAAAGACTTGAACACGTTACCCAGAACGGCGAGGCCGTGGATGAAATGCCCGGTGCCGTAGGGCTTCACCACCAGCCAGCTGAAGCCCTGCGTGGTGTCCGAGGCGAGGAAAGTGTTCCCCGTGATGGTCAGGCCGCCAAAGGAATATTCGTTACCCTCGAAATTCGGCCGGGCGTCATGCTCGTTCGTCCATTCGATCGTGCAATTGTCGATGTAATTGCCGGTGATCGTCGCCTGCACATTGGGCTGGGTCAGGATCAGCCCGCCAAAGCGCACGCCGTTCAGCGCGGCATCCCCCTGGAACCAGTGGTTGCCCTCGATCATGTGGCCGCCGCCGCCCGCCACCATGAAATGCCCGAAGCGGACAAAGCGGCTATGCCGGATCTTGGTGTCGTTGTTGTTCACATTCAGCGCGACCGAGCTGCGGTTCTGCGCCAGATCGCCCATCTCGTTCGACAGGAACTCGCAGCGGTCGACCAGCATCCCCTGGCATGCGCTGCCGATCGAGGTGATGCCGCGATCCCTCGGCCGGGTGAAATAGCAATCGCGGAAACAGTTCATCGAACCGCTGCGCGCCAGCATCACGCCGCTGGCATTGCCGTCCATCAGGAACTCGACATCGTCGAAGTTCAGGCGGCTCAGATGCTCCATCTCCGAGAAATCGAAGGCATAGCGATTGCGGGTGAAGGTATAGTTGCGCGTCCCCGCCCCGCCGTAAAGCGGCTGCGACAGGGTGACGGTCCCGGCGGCGACGTTGCGGGCATTCACATAGACCTCGCGCCCGACGCCGTTCCCCGAGACACGCGCGCCGACCTCGATCCCTGCGACATTCGCCACCGCCGACAACACCTGCGGCTTGGCGGGATTATAGGTCGCGCGCATCGTGACCGATGTGCTGTCCCATGCCGCCCCCGGCACGATCGAGATCTGGCCATTCGTGATCACGCGCCGGTTCGCGAAACTGCTGAGACCGGGCGAGAACTCCGAGACCTTGATCGGCTGCGTCAGATGAACGCTCCGCCCGCAAAGATCGAGCGAGCCGTGATCGGTGAAGCCGAACAGCGCCTGCAGCGCGCGCCGCATCCCCTCGGTCTCGTCGCCGAAGGCATCGGCATAGGTGGGATAATCGAACCTGCCCGACAGGACCAGCCGGGCAGTGCGCGGCATCTTCAGCGTGCCGACGAAACGCACCGCCGAGTTGAGGTTGAGGTCCGAGCCGATGAAATACGTCCCCTCGGGCACCAGAACCTGCCGCGTCCCCGCCGCCTGGTTCGCGGCCACGAAAGCCGCACGGTCATCCGTGACCCCATTGCCGACCGCGCCGAAATCCCGCACATCGACCCAGTCGAGCATTCCGGGCACGAATGCGGCGGTCACGTCCTCGATCACCATGTTCTCGATGCGGACCGAGCCGTTATTGTCGCCGATCAGGTCCAGCCCGAAATAGCCGAAAACTGCCGTTCGCCCCCAAGGCATGTCGACGCCGTCGCGGCTGCCAGTGCCGACGATCGCCACGACCTCGACCACCTCGCCATAGGATGCGACGCTCACCACCGGCCCGATCTGCTTCGCGCTCGGGATATTCCCCGCGGCCAGCGTCCCGGCATAACCCGCGATGCGGAACTGCGGAATGTTCCCGGCGATGACCTTCACCCTCGTGGAGATCCGCAGATACGTCCCCGGACTGATCGGCGTCTGCCGCATATGCCTGAGCGAGGTGACGTTCTCCGTCTTCAGGATCTCGAGGCAGCTTCCGAAATCCTCGTCCGCCGGGACGATGGCGGCGTTCGGTTGCGCCGCCCAGGTCGGCGAGCCGGGCGTGCCATCGGTTCGCGACCAGAAATTCAGTCCCAGCCGGAACTCGCGCGGCATCAGCGCCTTGCTGCCAACGATGGCGTTCGTCATGCCGGTGTCTCCCCTTCCCAATCATGCGGGCCACTGGGCCGCGCGGTCGGGACAGAAACTGAGCTTCCGGCGTTAACGAAGCTTTAACCATACGCGCGCGGCAACGCGGCCGCGCGCAACGGTTCCGGCCCTGGGGTCAGGCGACCGAGTTGGCCTGAAGCTCGCCCGCAAGGGCGCGCTCGATCAGCTTGCGGGTCTCATCGACGCCGTAAAGCGCGATGAAACCACCAAAGCGCGGACCCTGATCGGCGCCCAGAAGCACCTGATAAAGCGCCTGGAACCAGTCCTTCATCGGCTCGAAACCATGTTCGCGGCCAATGGCGAAGACCATGGTTTGCAGGGCTTCGGCATCCACCGGCTGCTCCCATGCGGCAAGGCGCCCGGCCAGATCCTCCAGCGCCCGGCGCTCGACCTCGGTGGGGGCGCGGAAGGTCCGCGTCGGCGCAACGAAGTCGTTGAAGTAACGCACCGCGAACTCGGCCGCATGGTCCAGCGTCGGGTTCGTCTCCGGGCTCGCCTCCGGCGCATAGCGGCGGATGAAGCCCCAGAGCCCCTCCTTGTCCTTCGCCCCGGCGACCGAGGCGAGGTTCAGGAGCATCTGGAACGGCACCACCATGTCGGATGCAGGAACATCGCCGCCATGGATATGCCAGACCGGGTTCGCGAATTGCTGCTCGGGCGTCTGGTCGGGATAGGCACGGAGCTGCTGGTGATATTCGTCGACCGCCTTAGGGATCACGTCGAAATGCATCCGCTTGGCCGTTTTCGGCTTCTGATACATGAAATAGCTCAGGCTCTCGGTCGCGGCATAGGTCAGCCATTCGTCGATCGACAGGCCATTGCCCTTGGATTTCGAGATCTTCTGCCCGTGTTCGTCAAGGAACAGCTCATAGGTGAAATGCTCGGGCTTGCGGCCGCCAAGGATCTCGCAGATCGAATCGTAGATCGGCGTGTTGGTCGAGTGGTCCTTGCCATACATCTCGAAATCGACGTCGAGCGCAGCCCAGCGGGCGCCGAAATCCGGCTTCCACTGCAATTTCACCTGACCGCCGGTCACCGGCAGCGTCAGTTCCTGACCATCCTCGTCGTCAAAGGTGATGGTGCCGTTCTTCGCATCGACATGCTTGATCGGGACGTAAAGCACCTTGCCGGTCTTGGGGCTGATCGGCAGGAAGCAGCTATAGGTCTGCTGACGCTCCTCGCGCAGGCTGGCGAGCATCACCTCCATGATGGCGTCATAGCGTTCGGCGGCCAGCAGCAGCGTCGGGTCGAACTGGCCCGATTTGTAGAACTCGGTCGCGCTGATGAACTCATACTCGAACCCGAAGGTGTCGAGGAAGCGCCGCAGCATGGCGTTGTTATGGTCGCCAAAGCTCGGATATTCGCCGAACGGATCCGGCACGGTGGTCAGCGGCTCCTGCAGGTGCTCGCGCAGCATCTCCTGCTGCGGCACATTGTCGGGAACCTTGCGCATCCCGTCCATGTCGTCCGAGAAACAGAACAGCCGCGTCGGGATGTCCGAGATCATCTGGAAGGCGCGGCGGATCATCGTCGTGCGCGCAACTTCGCCGAAGGTGCCGATATGCGGCAGGCCCGAGGGACCATAGCCCGTCTCGAACAGGACATAGCCCTTTTCGGGGTCCTTCTTCTCGTAACGTTTCAGCACGCGGCGGGCCTCCTCGAAGGGCCAGGCCTTTGATTTCATCGCGGCATCACGCAGAGCGGTCATTTCGGGTCTCCATTGCTGAACGTTCCCCGTATTGAAACGCCGCGTAATGGTCAATAATTACCCCCGGAAACGCAACGGAGATTTGCCATGTCCGACACCCTGCCCTCGTTCTCGCCCTGTGACGCCCTCGTTGCCGTCATGGTGGGGGTCTCGGCCTCGGACCAGAACCTGCGCACGGCCGAGCTTGTCGCGATCGAACGCGCGGTGAACCACACTCCGGTTTTCGCGAATTACGACATCGACCGGATCCGGGCCATCTCGCAGACCGTCATCTCGCTTTTCGAGGAGGAGGACGGACTCGACGCGCTTTTCGGCCTCGTGCGCGATTCCCTGCCCGAGAAACTCTACGAGACCGCCTATCTGCTGGCCTGCGACGTCGCCGCCTCCGATGGGCGGCTGGGCGAGGTCGAGGCCGAGATGCTGGCCGAGATCCGCGACCAGCTGGAAATTGACCGCCTGCATTCCGCCGCGATCGAGATGGCCGCGCGCGTGCGCCACCGCGTCCTTTAACGGTCAGCGCAGAACGCCGGCCTGCACCGTCTCGGGCGCGGGCGCGGCGATCTCTGCCGGCATCGACCCGATCCAGCCCTCGATCATCGCCTGCTGCATCGCCTTCGACCGGCGGACCCAAGCCCTCATGCCCTCGGGAAGCTCTTGTCCCTCGGTCGCGGCGCGGCGCGGCTCGTCCCCGGTCAGGATGGTGAAGGCGATCCGGCGCCCCTCTGGCCCATCGGCATAGCCGGCGAGGTTCGAGACGAAATTCAGCGTGCCGGTCTTCGCCAGAACGTTGATATCGCTTTCCTTCCTCTTGCCCTGCTCGTCCCTCAGCGGGATGTGCTTCAGGATATCGGCAAGGCCCCGGCGCTCGCCCTCGGCCGCGAGAAGCCGGGTCAGCGTGGCGGCCGTCAGCCGGTTTTGCGAGGAAAGGCCGGAATGGTCGTGGAACTCGAACCGCTCGCCCGGCAGCAAGGGCTGAAGCCACAGCGCCATCGCCTGCGCCGAGGCTTCGGGGCTTGCCGCGCCACTCGCGGAAAGCCCGATCACCTCGGCCGTCAGGTTGGTCGAATATTCCAGCATACCGCGGGCAATCTCGGTCAGGGCCGGGCTGTCGCGATGCGCGATCTCATCCCCCAGCGGGGCCGTGCCCGCGACCTCTGGCGTCGGCAGGACCAGACCCTTGGCCCGACACAGCGTCTGGAACACATCCCCCGCATAAAGCTCGGGCCGGCGGACCGGCAGCCAGCGCGAGCCCGACTTTCCGATGGCATTGCGGGCGATGGTCCAGCTTTCCTTCGTGCCACTGCCGTCATAGGTGAAAAGCGGCGCACGGCGATCCACCGCACCGACGGCGATGGTATAGGCGCGCGGCGATTGCTTACGCCCCCGCGCCTCCAGCGAGACCTGCCCGGCCTTCCAGCCCAGATGAACCCGGTTGAAGTTGAGGATCATCCCCGAAACGCTTGGATTATAGGGAAGATATTCGTCCTGCGCGTCAGAGATGCGTTCAAGCCGCGGCAATGCGCCACCCCAGACGAGGAAGCGCTTCGGCGGTGTCCCCTGCCATGCCCCGACCGTGGCGGCGGCAAGCTCCGCCAGCCCGTCGGTGTCGAGCAGCGGATCGCCGCCCCCGGCAAGGATCAGGTCGTCGCCATGGCGATAGACCCGCGTGACAAAGCGGTGATCCGGGCCAAGCCGGTCCAGCGCGTAAAGCGCCGTCACCACCTTCAGCGTGCTCGCGGGGGCCATCATCATGTCGTCCCGCCGCCCCGACAGCATCGCCCCGGTTGCGGTATCCATGACGGTAAAGCTGACCTCGCCGCCCAGCTTCGCGGCAAGGATAGCAGGTTCGGCATCAAAGGTCGCCAAAGGCGCAACCGCATTGATCGGCGTCTGCGCCAGTAGCGGCCGGGCGAAGATTGCCGCGCCAAAGCCCGCGAGCATGCCGCGTCTCGTCAGTCTCATTGGTCTTCTCTCCCGGCAACAAGCGCACGGATCGCAGTCGAGGACTGCTTGTTCAATGGCACGTTTAGCATGGTCCATGCCGGGGGAAAACAATCAGGCAGCCGTTTCGCCTGCCCTTCTGGAACACGATTGCGCCACATCAGGCGCGCCGCGCGCGAGAAACGGGCCCGCATCCGCCACCCTGGACGGGCAATGACGCCAATCGGGACGCGGGCGGCGATCTCCTCCCAGCGGTCCCATTTGTCGAATTGCACCAGATTGTCAGCCCCCATCAGCCAGACGAAGCGCACGCCGGGATAAAGCCGTTGCAACGCCGCGATGGTGTCCGCCGTCATCCGGGTGCCAAGGCGGGTTTCAAGGTCGCTGATGACGACGCGGGGATTGCGCATGATCCGCCGCGCCCGCGCCACCCGCTCGTCCAGCGGCGCGGGTCCATGCGCTTTCAGCGGGTTGCCGGGACTGACCAGCCACCAGACCTGGTCCAGCCCGAAGCGGCGCAGCGCCTCCTCGGTGATATTCACATGGCCCGGATGCGCGGGATCGAAGGAGCCTCCCAGAAGGCCGATCCGCATGCCCGGCCGGGCAAGGGGCAGTCCCGCGCGATACACTCAGAACAGCCCTTCGATCCGGCCGTGATCGTCCAGCCCGATGCGCAGCGCCGCCGGTTCGCGAGGCAGGCCCGGCATGGTCATGATCTCGCCGCAGATCGCAACGACGAAACCGGCTCCGGCGGAAAGGCGCACTTCGCGCAGGGGGATGGTGAAGCCGCTCGGCGCGCCAAGCGCGGTCGGATCGGCCGAGAAGGAATATTGCGTCTTGGCCATGCAGACCGGCATATGCCCGTAGCCCGCCGCCTGCCAGGCGGCAAGCTGGGCATGGACCCCGGGCGGCGCCTCGACGTGATCGGCGCGGTAGATGCGTTTGCAGATCGTGTCGATCTTCTGCCACAGCGTCATGTCATCGGGATAAAGCGGCGCGAAATCCGCCTCGCCACCCTCGGCCAGCCGCGCGACGGCGCGGGCCAGCTCCTCGGCGCCCTTGCCGCCCTCGGCCCAGTGGCGGCAAAGGATCGCCTCGACACCGTGGCGGGCGGCATAGTCGCGCACGGCCCGGATCTCGGCATCGGTGTCGGAGGTGAAATGGTTGATCGCGACCACCACCGGCAGGCCATAGCCGCGCAGGTTCTCGATATGCCGGCCAAGATTGGCCGCGCCCATCTCGACCGCCGCCACATTCTCGGCCCCCAGATCGGGGCGGGCGACGCCGCCATTCATCTT
>NZ_DATMFA010000087.1:0-30825 GCF_035556475.1 Paracoccus sp. (in: a-proteobacteria)
CGAGACCGAGGAAAGCTTCTCACGTTGCGCCGGGCTGAGGCGCAGGCTTTGCGGCGGCAGCATCCAGATATCGGCATCCAGCCCCATCTGGTGGCTGGCATGACCTGTCACCATGGGGCCGCCGCGCGCCTGGCTCATGTCGCCGATATAGAGGCCCTGCCAGCCGACCTGACGCGCCGCCTGCGACAGCCCGACCAGGAAGCTGACCAGTTCGGGATGCCCCCAGTTGCGATGGCGCGACAGGCGCATCGCCTGCCATGTCGGCCCGGATTCGGGCAGCGCCACGGCACCGCTGATGCAGCCCTTGGAATAGAAGCCGATGGCGGCGGGACTGCCGCCGGTCGGGCCGGGGACGCTGCCGAAGACGTCCTTGGCCAGCGGGTCCGCCGCGCCCGGCAGGGCTGTGGCGAGCGACAGGGCAATCGCGCCCAGGAATTTGCGGATCACTGCTCGGGTTCCCCTCTTGCTTTGACCCAGATTAGCAAAATCAGCGAAAGAAGGAACATCCCGATCAATGGCGTGATGCCCAGCCGCAAGTTCCCGCTCAGCCCGGTGGTGACCGCGATCAGGAAGGGCGCGAGGAAGGTCGTGGCCTTGCCCGAAAGGGCGTAGAGGCCGAAAACCTCGGTCGCGCGTTCGGCCGAGGTGTGCAGTACCACCAATGTCCGACCGGAGGCCTGAATGACGCCGCCCGCCCCGCCGATCAGCGCGCCGCAGACGAAATAGATCGCGTCGGGCAGGTGCGAACCTTCGGGCAGCGGGATGCCCATGATGGCGCTGCGCTTCATGCCGACGATGACGGCGCAGACGAAAATCAGGATCACGGTGCAGAAGATCGTCACCGGCTTTGGCCCCCAGCGCCGGTCGGCACGGCCGCCGATCCAGCAGATCACCGTGGCCGCAAGCGCGGCGACGATGCCGAAAATGCCCGAAAGGATCACCGGCCAGCCCAGCACCGATGCGGCATAGATGCCCCCGAACGCATAAAGCCCGTTCAGCGCATCGCGCGAGAACATCGAGGACAGCAGGAAGGCCGTCAGCGAAGGCCGGTGCCTGAGGCTTCGCAGCAATTGCCAGAGATCGCCCATCGCGGCGCGGATGCGGACCGGACGACGCGGCCCCGGCGTCTCGGGCACCCAGAGGGCGAAGGGGATCATGAAGACCAGATACCAGAGCGCCGTCAGCGGACCCGCCGCGCGCGTGCCTTCGCGTGACGCGGGGTCGAGGCCAAGGATCGGCTCGATCCCGATCAGCGTCCGGCCGGTCTGCGCGTTCTCGGCCAGCAGCAACAGCATGATGAAGAGCGCGATGACCCCCCCAAGATAGCCGAAAGCGAAGCCCGAGCCGGAGACGCGCCCGACCTCATCCCGGCTGGTCAGGCTTGGCAGCATGGCATTGGTGAAGATGGTCGCGAATTCCATGCCGATCAGGCCAAGGCCGAAACAGGCCACCGCGAACACAAGATTTGGTTGCTCGGGCATCAGGAACCACAACCCCCATGCCCCGGCCATGTAGAGGACCGAGAACACCCAGACCCAGACCAGCCTGCGCCCGCTATTATCCGCGATGGCGCCAAGGACCGGGGCGAGGACCGCGATGATGAAGCCCGAGATCGAGAGGCCATAGCCCCAGAGCGATTGGGCCGCGACGCCCGCCGCCTCGGGGCTCATGCCCTGGGCGATGTAATGGTTGCGCGCGACCTCGGCGTAATAGACCGGGAAGATGAATGTCGTCAGGAGCGTCGCATAGGGCTGGCTTGCCCAGTCGAAGAACCACCAGCCCCAGATCCGTTTGCGCTCCATCCCGGTTTCCTTGCTGGCCTTGTTCCATGAGCGGCATAAGGCCAAACCCCGATCAGGCTGGCAAGTCGTCTTTCGGATCGGTGGTGGCCAGCGCCGGCAGCACCGGGGGCCAGGGCCGTTCGGCATCGGCCGCGATCCAGGCCGAAACCCAGCCGGGCAGAGGGGGGCTTTCGGGCCGCTCGCCCGCGGCCTCCATCAGCCGGGCGGGGGACACGATCCCGTCGGGCGAGGTGATGGCGGCGCGGAGCAGCATGTGGTTGCAGCACTCGCCCTTCCGCCACATGCTTTGCTCCATATAGACGAAGCGGCTGTCCCAACCCAGCGTGCGCGAGACCATGGTGAAGCGGTGGAACACCCGGAGGCGGCGGCGATAGCGGACCGAGTTTCCGGCGACGGTGATGCCCCAGCCCTTCGTCCTGAGCGTGCCGATCAGCCCCGTCCTGATCGCCATGGGAATCCGCCCCAGATCATAGAGCGTCAGGGTGCGGCCATTGTTCAGCTCGATCCAGGGGTCGAGATCCCAGGGCCAGCAGCGATGGGTCGAGACATGCGCGTCCAGCACCCCGAGGCGCGGTGCCCTGCGGTATTTCAGCGTCTCGCCGGCGAAGCGCAGCAAAGGATACATCGCGACCTCCTGGTATGGAACGCGGGGTAATCGTGGCGCAGGGGTCCGTCAATCAGGACGCTGCGGCGGCTCACGGGTTGCGCAAGCCCGGCGCCTCGCTTACCTGTCGCTGACATGCGCAAGACGAGGATGTGATGGGCACTCTGTTCGAAGCACTGATGCTGATACTGGATATCGTCTGGTTCGTGATGATCGCCCATATCATCATGTCCTGGCTGATCAACTTCCAGGTGCTGAACCTGCGGCAACCGCTGGTCTGGCAGATCTGGAACGGCCTCAGCCGGTTGCTTGAGCCGATCTATGCCCCGGTCCGCCGGATCCTGCCGAATACCGGCGGCCTCGATCTGGCGCCGCTGGTGGTTTTCATCATCATCATCGTCGCGCAGCGCGCCCTCGCCAATAACGCCGGCTGGTTCTACGGGTTCTGATCATGTCGGCAGCCCCGCTGCTGCGGCAGGTCTTCGGTTTCGACGGCTTCCGGCCGGGTCAGGAGGAGATCGTGGACGCCGTGGCCTCCGGGCGCGACGTGCTGGCGATCATGCCGACCGGCGGGGGCAAGTCGCTGTGCTATCAGCTGCCCGCGCTGATGCGGGACGGGCTGACGGTGGTGATCTCGCCCCTGATCGCCCTGATGCGTGATCAGGTCCGGGCGCTGACCGAGGCCGGGGTCGCCGCCGCCGCCCTGACCAGCGGCAATTCCGAGGATGAGAATGCCGAGGTGATCCGGGCGCTGAACGCGCGCGAATTACGCCTGCTTTATATCGCGCCGGAGCGGCTGGCCTCGGGCGGGACGGTGCCGATGCTGAAGCGCGCGGGCGTGCAGGCGATTGCCGTGGACGAGGCGCATTGCGTCAGCCAATGGGGCCATGACTTCCGCCCCGATTACCTGCGGGTGGGCGAGTTGCGCCGGGCGCTTTCCGTGCCGCTGGCCGCCTTTACCGCGACCGCCGATGCCGAGACGCGGGACGAGATCGTGGCCCGCCTGTTCAGCGACCGCGATCCCCAGATCTTCCTGCGCGGCTTCGACCGCCCGAACATCCACCTTGCCTTCCAGCCGAAGGACGGGCCACGGCGCCAGATCCTCGATTTCGCGGCGGCGCGGCGCGGGCAGTCGGGGATCGTCTATTGCGGCACCCGCGCCAAGACCGAGACGCTGGCCGCTGCGCTCAATCAGGCTGGCCTGCCCGCCGTCGCCTATCACGGCGGCATGGAGGCCGAGGCCCGCCGCGCCGTCGAGACCCGCTTCCAGCGCGAGGACGGGCTGATCGTCACCGCGACCGTGGCCTTCGGCATGGGCATCGACAAGCCCGATATCCGCTGGGTCGCCCATGCCGACCTGCCGAAATCCATCGAGGCCTATTATCAGGAGATCGGGCGCAGCGGCCGCGACGGCGCTCCGGCCGAGACGCTGACGCTTTACGGTCCCGACGACATCCGCCTGCGCCGCAGCCAGATCGACGAGGGGCTGGCCCCGGCCGAGCGCAAGGCCGCCGACCACGCCCGGCTGAACGCGCTGCTGGGGTTGGCTGAATCCGCGACCTGCCGGCGCGTGGCCTTGCTGTCCTATTTCGGCGAGACGGCCGGGCCTTGCGGCAATTGCGACATCTGCGACGCCCCGCCCGAGACCTTCGACGGGACCGAGGCCGCGCGAAAGGTTCTGTCCGCCGTGCTGCGGACCGGCGAGACCTATGGCGCGGGCCATATCATCGACGTGCTGACCGGGACCGAGACCGACCGCATCCGCCAGCGCCAGCACGACCGCCTGCCGACCTTCGGCGTCGGGCGCGACATTCCCCGCCAGCAATGGCAGGCGATCATCCGGCAGATGCTCGGCCGCGACCTGATCCGCCCCGACCCGGAGCGTCATGGCGGCCTCGCGATCACCGCCACCGCCCATGCCGTCCTGCGGGGCGAGGTTCCGGTCATCCTGCGCCGCGACCTGATCAGCCGCGCGCGGCCGGCCGTGGTGGTGCGCACGCAGGTGGACGAGGAGGATGCGCCGCTTCTCTCGGCGCTCAAGGCCAAGCGCCGGGCGCTGGCCGAGGCGGCGCGCGTGCCCGCCTATGTCATCTTCCCCGACCGCACCCTGATCGAGATGGCGCAGGCGCGTCCGCAGACCCTCGACGACATGGCGCGTGTGAACGGGGTCGGCGCGAAGAAGCTGGAAAGCTATGGCGACGAGTTCCTGCGCGTCATCGCGGGCGAGGTCGCGCCGATCCATCCCGCCCGCCGTGCACTTGCGGGCCGCGCCTCGGGCGAGCTTTACGACCGCCTTGCCGAGGCGCAGAGCCGGCTTGGCCGGGGCGAGGACGGGACCGGCAAGCCGCTTTCGGTCAGCACCTCGGCGCTGCGCCGGATTGCCGAGGATCGCCCGCGCGACCTTGCCCGCTATCTCGACGCGCCGCGCCTCGAACGGTTCGGCGAGGCCTTCCGGGCGGAAATCGACGCGGACTGAAGCTATTCGTTGGCGCGGGCGCGGGCTTGGTCAGCGAGCGGCGGTAGGCCGTCGCCCTCGGGCGGCCTCACGCCGAAAACCGCGCAGTAAAGCGCCGGGACGAAGATCAGCGTGACCAGCGTTCCCGCGATGATCCCGCCCATCATCGCATAGGCCATCGGCCCCCAGAACACCTGCCGCGCAATCGGGATCAGCGCGAGGCTGGCCGCCGCCGCCGTCAACAGGATCGGCCGGGCGCGGCTGTCCGAGGCCTCGAAGACCGCGTTCCACTTGCTGTGGCCCTTGCCGATCAGCACCTGAATCTCGTGGACGAGGATCACCGAGTTGCGGATCAGGATGCCGATCAGCGCCAGCACGCCAAGGATCGCGACGAAGCCCATCGGGACGCCGAAGGGCAGAAGCGTCGCCACCACCCCGATCAGCCCCAGCGGTGCTGCGGCAAAGACGATCAGCGACAGGCGGAAGCTCTGCATCTGGATCATCACGAGGAGCGCCATCAGCAGCAGCATGACGGGGACCACGGCGGCGATCGGCTGCTGGCTCTCGTCCGAGGTCTCGACCGTGCCGCCGACCACGATGCGGACCTGATGGGGCAATCCCCGCTGGAACTCGGCCACGCGGTCGGCCAGCGCCGCGATCAGCGTCGCCGGCTGGTCCTTCGTCGCGATATCGGCCTTGACCGTCACCGTGGGCATCCCGTCACGCTGCATGATCAAGGGCTGCTCGGTCCCGTATTGCAACTGCGCCAGCGAGGCGAGCGGGATGGGCGTTCCGGTCGGGGTCGCAAGCTGCAGGTTCTGGATCGAGGCGAGCGAGGAGCGGTCGCTTTCCGTTCCGCGCGCCAGCACGTTGATCAGGAAGATCCCGTCGCGAAGCTGGGTGATCTGCCGCCCGGTGAAGGTGCCCGACAGCGCCCCGGCGATATCCTCGTTGGTGATGCCGACCTGCCGCGCCTGATCCTGGTTCACCTGCAATGTGATCACACGCGCCGGCTCGTTCCAGTCGAGCGAGATGTCGCGCAACCGGGCCTCGGTCGAGAGCACGGCGGCAAGGTCGCGCGCCACGTCCCGCGCCTGATCGAGGTCGGGCGAGGAGACGCGATATTGCACCGGCTTGCCGACCGGCGGCCCGATCTCGAGGTTTTTCACATAAAGGTCGGTGCCGACCAGATCGGTCCGGGCGAAATCGAGCAGTGCGGCCTTGAGCCGGTCGCGCGCCGCAAGGTCCGGGGTCTGGATCACGATCTGGCCCATATAGGGACCGGGCGTCGGGACATCCATCGACAGGACAAAGCGCGGCGCTCCGCGGCCGATATAGGAGGTGTAGAAGAGGGCATCCTCCTCGGCCGACAGGAAGGCCTCCAGCTTTGCGATACCCGCATCGGTCTTGGCGACCGAGGCATTGGCGCGCTCGGTCACGTCGACGATGATCTCGGTCCGGTCCGAGGTCGGGAAGAATTGCTGCTCGACATAGCGCATGCCGAAAACCGACAGCACGAAGGCCGCGAAGGTGATGGCGATGGTCGCCCAACGAAAGCGCATCCCCAGAAGCAGCAGCCGGTGAAAGCCCCGCCGCAGCCGGCCCGGCTGCTGGTCGTGATGGGGCAGGGATTTCGAAAGGAAGGTGACGCCCAGCAGGGGCGCGAACAGCACCGCGACGAACCAGCTGATCACCAGCGAGACCGCGATCACCACAAACAGCGAAAAGGTGAACTCGCCCGCCGCCGAACTGTTTAGCCCGATCGGAATGAAGCCCGCGACCGTGACCAGCGTGCCGGTCAGCATCGGGAAGGCGATCGAGGTCCAGGCATAGCTTGCCGCCTTCTCGACCGTATCCCCGACCTCAAGGCGCGAGATCATCGTCTCGATCGCGATCATCGCGTCATCGACCAGCAGCCCCAAGGCGATGATCAGCGCCCCCAGCGAGATGCGCTGCAGCGTGATGCCGAAAACATCGAGAAGGATGAAGGTGATCGCAAGGACGAGGGGGATCGTCAGCGTCACCACGAAGCCCGCGCGAAAGCCGAGGCTGACGAAGCTGACCAGAAGCACGATTCCGACCGCCTCGGCCAGCGCGCGGACGAAATGGCCCACAGCGTCATTGACCACATGGGGTTGGTCGGCGAACTTGGCCATCTCGATCCCGATGGGCAGGTCGCGCGCCACCCCCGCCATCAGCGCATCGACCGAATGGCCGAATTCGAGGATATTGCCGCCGTCGCGCATCCCGATCTGAAGCCCGATCGCTTCCTTGCCGTTATAGCGGAACAGCTCGTCCGGTGGATCCTGATAGCCGCGCCGCACCGTTGCCACATCGCCGATGTTGAAGAAGCGGTCGCCGACGCGCAGGTTCACATCGGCGATTGACGAAGCGTCGTCGAACTTGCCGCCGACCCGCAGCAAGACCTGTTCCGGCCCGGCCTGCACGATCCCCGAGGGGGTGATGGCGTTCTGGGTCGCCAGCGTCTGGACGACCTGCGTATGGTTCAGACCCAGCGCCGCCAGCCGGGCCGAGGAAAACTCGATCGAGACCTCCTCCTTGCGGACGCCGAGAAGGGCGGTCTTTCCCGCCATCGGCAGCGCCTGAACCTGCTTGCGGATATCCTCGACCCGGTCGCGAAGCTCGCGCGGGGTAAAGCCGTCGGCGGTGAAGGCATAGATATTGCCGTAAACGTCGCCGAAATCGTCGTTGAACTGGAAGCCCTGGAACTCCTGCGGGAAATCGGGGCGGATGTCCGACATCATGTTGCGGACCCGCTTCCAGACCTCGGGCACCTCTGGGCCGCGGATGGTCGGATCCAGCTCCAGATAGACGATCGAGCGCCCCGGCATCGTGACCGAGCGGGTGAATTTCAGCTCGTCCAACTCCTCCAGCTTGGTTTCGATCCGGGTCGTCACCTGATCCAGCGTGTCGTGAATGTCCGCCCCCGGCAGCGAGGCGCTGATCACCATGATCTTGATGGTGAAATTCGGGTCTTCCTCGCGCCCCAGCCGCATGTAGCTGAGCGTGCCCGCGATCATCGAGACGATCAGCAGGAACCAGACGAGCGAGCGGTGATGCAGCGCCCAGTCGGAAAGGTTGAAACGGCCATTCATGGGGCGACGCTTGCTCCTACCTGCTGGCCTTCTTCGAGCGAATGGATGCCGCGGATCACGACCTCCTCGCCGGGCTGGAGACCCTCGGTGACGATGACCATGCGCTCGTCAAGGCCGGGGCCGGCGGTGCCGACCGGGCGGCGGGCGACCGTCGCCTGCGTCTCGCTGCGGGTGACGACCCAGACCTGACTTTTCCCATCATGCTCGAAGACGGCGGCGGCGGGAATGGTCATCAGCCGCGCGCCGGTCGTCGCCGGGCGCGCACGGACCAATGCGCCCAGCCGGACGCCCGAGGGATCCTCCAGCGCCAGCCGCACGCGCCGGGTGCGGGTCGCGGCATCGGCCATGGGTTCGATCCGCGACAGGGTCGCATGGTGGATGCTGTCGGGGTGATTGGGCGACCAGACCTCGAACCGGTCTCCCGCCCGCAGCCGCGTCACCAGCGCGGCCTGCGCGTCGATCACCACCTCAAGATCGTCCTGTCCCGACAGCTCCATGATAGCCTCACCCGCTGCGACCACCGCGCCGGGCGTCGCATGGACCACGCTGATCACGCCGTCAAAGGGCGCCCTCATCTCGGCAAAGCCCTCGGTGTCGCGGGCGCGGATCAGTTCGGACCGCGCCTTCTGATCGGCGGCGATGGCGGCGGCCAGCGCCCGCTCGGCCTGCTCCATCTGCTCGTTGGTCGCGACGTTCCGCTCCAGCAGCGCCCGCGTCCGATCCGCCGCCGATTGTTCGGTCTGAAGCTGCACCCGCGCCGCATCCACTGCCGCCTCGGCGGCGCGGACCTGCCCTTCCAGATCGTCGGGGTTCAGCGTGGCAAGGGTGTCGCCCTCCCTGACGATATCGCCCAGATCGACATTACGCGCGGTCAGCCGCCCCAGCGTCTGGAAGGCCAGCGCCACATCGACATGCGCGCGCACGACGCCGGGGACCGAGCGGTCGCGCGCCTCGGCATCGCCGACGACGATGCTGACGACCGGACGAGGCTGGGCAAGGGCGGGACCGCCCGCGATCAGCAGAAGGGCGACCGGAAGGGATAGCAGCCGTTTCACCTGACCTCCGCGGAGATCTGCGCCTCGACGACCTCGCGGCCGGGATAAAGCGATTGCGAACCGGCGCCGACCACGATCTGCCCGGATTCCACCCCGGTTGCGAGGATGACCGAGCCTTCGGCGAAGCCCGCGATCCCGACCTTGGCCAGCGAGACGCGCCCGCCCTCGTCCACCACCCAGACGGCGGGGGATCCGGCGGTCGCGGTCAGCGCCGTCCAGGGGACCGATATGCCGCGCCCGATGGGAAAATGTACCGCCCCCCGGACGGCCGAGCCGAGCAGCTCGAATCCCGGCGGCGGGTCGTCGATCCGCGCCCGCACCAGGACCGAGCCGGTGGAGGCGTCGACAAGGGGCGCGATGTCGCTGACCTTCGCCTGCATCCTGAGGTCCGGAAAATCGATGCCGACAAGGCTGACCGGCGCCCCCATCACCTGATCCAGCAAGGGCGAATCCGGGGTCTGGAACACGACCTCGCGTCCCGTCGAGGAGGCGAGCGTGATCACGGATTGCGCCGCGCCGACGATCTGGCCCGGCTCTGCCCGCCTTGCGGTGACGATGGCGTCGGTGGGGGCGCGGATCGTGGTGTCCTCCAGCGCCCGGCGCGCCTGATCGCGGGTAGAGATCGCCTCGGTCATGGCACCTTCAGCCGCCGAGAGCGCCTGGTTCGCCCCGTCGAGGCTGGCCCGCGTGCCGACGCCGCGGCTGAGCATGGCCGCCGCGCGTTCCTGCGCCTGACGCGCCTGTTCCTGCGAGGCGCGGGCCGAGGTCACGGCAGCCTCGGCGACCCGCAAAGCCTGCTCGGATTGGAGAGGATCGGTTCGGGCCAGCGCCTGTCCCCTGGTCACCGCGTCCCCTTCGCTGACCGCGACCTCGATCACCCGTCCGCCATGCCGGAAGCCGATCTCGATCGTGTCGGTGGCGTTGACCGTGCCCGTCAGGGCGGCGTCGAAGGTCAATGGGGCTTCCCGGACCCTCACGAACTCCACCGCCAGCCGGTCCTGCGCCAGCGTGGGCGCGGCAATCAGGGTCAGGCAGAGGGTGTTTGTCAGCAGGCGCAGCATACCGGTCCCGTTCTGGCATGGGTTTTTATTGCCCAATCCAACGCCCGGTTGAAGCCCAATTGAGGCGTCCCGCCGCCGCATTGACCCTACGGAAGCCTGAGGCGCGGCGGGCTAGTGATAGCTGCGCACCAGTGCCGCCGCGATCAGCCCCCAGCCATCGACGACGACGAAGAAGGCCAGCTTGAAGGGCAGGGCCACGACGGCGGGTGGCACCATCATCATGCCCATCGACATCAGCACGGCCGACACGACAAGGTCGATGATCAGGAAGGGCAGCGAGACGAGGAACCCGATCTCGAACGCGCGCTGGATCTCGCTCAGCATGAAGGCCGGGATCAGGACCGAGAGCCGGTCGGGGGGCGCCTGCTGATCGGCCGAGATCTCGGCCAGCGTCGCGATCATCTCGGGGTCGGTCCGCGTTTCCATGAAGCCCCGGAAGGGGATCATCCCACGTTCAAGCGCGACCTCGACGGTGATCTGGCCGTCGCGCAGGGGGATGCCTGCGGTCTGCCACGCCTCGGTCAGGACCGGGTTCATCACGAACCAGGTCAGGAACATGGCAAGGCTGACGATCAGCATGTTCGGCGGCGATTGCTGCAATCCCATCGACTGGCGCAGGATCGACAGGACCGTGACGATGAAGGGAAAGCAGGTCACCATGATCGCGATGCCGGGCGCGAGCGAAAGCGCCGTCATCACCGCGAGGATGGTGATTGCATGCCGTCCGACGCCATTCGCCGCCTGATCGGTCAGCGCGGCCATCGCCGGCATCTCCTGCGCCAGCGCCAGCCCGGGCAGCAGGATTGCCAGCAGCGCGAGTATCCCGCGCGTCACGACGGGACGGCCGCGCCCAGGATGCGGACGCAAAGCCGGCTGTCATCCTCGCCCGCGGTGATCAGCTCACCCCGCGCGATGACCTTGTCGCCCACGCAGATATCGACCCCGTCCGAGATTTCCTGATCGAGGCCGAGGACATCATCGCCGCGCAGGCGCGAAAGCTCCGCGACGGTCAGGCGGGTTTTGCCCAGACGGATCGTCACCTCGACCTGGATCTGGTCGGTGGCTATCAGGCCGGATAGGGGATCCATGCTCATTCCTCTCGAAAGATGTCGTCGATGATCGTGGCGATACGGGCAAGGATCCCCGCCGGATCGAACTCTGCCCTGCCGGATTCGCTGCGGATTTCGGCGGTGGCGCGGGCAGGCCCGCCATCCTCCAGCACTGCGTTCGTCAGGCCCGCTTGCGCCACGCAGTCGCGGATGTCCTCAAGCATGTCGGTCGGCGCGCGGATGCACAGGACCGCGCCGGCATTGCGGGATGCGGCCTGTCGCAACTCCCCTTCCAGCGCGGCCAGCAGGCGAGGGGCTGAGGACGCCGTGCCAAGCAGTTCGACAAGGCCCGACAGCACCGGTTGCAACTCGCTCAGCGCCTCGCGCCGGATGCGGGCGGCCTCGTCCTCGCCCGCGTGAAGGCTATGCCCGAGACGCGCGAGTTCGGCGCGCAAGCCATCAAGGCTCGCCTCGCGGCCGTCGTTCAGGCCTTGCTCATATCCTTCCTGATAGGCGTGCTCGATTCCCCGATCCGGCGGCGGGACGGCCAGGCCGGGACGGGCGGCAAAGGATTCGAGGCGTAGCGCGGCGGCAGTCAAATCGCGTCCTCCCGCTTCTCGATCCAGCCGGAGAGCAGCTTCAGGCTCTCATCCTTGCGGGCTTTCATCAGCTCCTTCAGCCGCGCGACGGGGTCGCTGTCGGGCAGGGGGGCGAAGTCGATCTCGGGCACGGCGGCGGAAAGCGGGGGCATGACCTCGGGTTCCGCGGGCGACTCCAGCGCCGCCGTCGGGCCGTTCACGGTTGGTCGGGACTGGTCGAGAAGCGCCCGCTCCGCCTCGGGTCGGTTGCGCAGCACCGGGCGCAGAAGGAAGGCGGCGATCGCGAGGGCGAAGAACCCGATCAGCGCAAGCTTGACCAGCGCGTTCAGGTCAAGTCGCGACAGCGGGCCGCCTTCGCTGGCCAGAGTGCCTGCCTCCGACAGGCTGGCGAAGGGCAGGGACTTCACCGTCAGCGCATCCCCGCGCGCCTCGTCGAAGCCCACGGCCGAGGCGACGAGTTCGCGGATCACCTGCAACTCGGCCTCGTTGCGCGGGACAAGGCGCGGGGGGCCGCTGGCGTCGGCCTGCTCTACCCCGTTGACGAGGACCGCGACCGTCAGCCGCCGGATCGATCCGGGCTGCCGGCTGACCTCGCGCGTCACTTTGCTGACCTCGAAATTCGATCGCTGCCGGTTCTCGGACCGCGAGGAACGGCTTTTGTCGCCCTTGTCCTCCTGCCCCTCGGGCAGGTTCGAGGCGGCGGTCACGGTTCCCGGCTGGTTATTGGTGCTCTGGTCCGCCAGTTCCTCGCTTTCCTGCGAGATCAGCGCGCGCCTTTCGGGATCGAAGCGCTGCTCGGTCAGAAGCTCGGTCTCGGTGACCAGATCCATGTTCACCTCGACGATCGCATTTCCATGGCCGACATGGGCGGCCAGAATGCGCTCGACATTGCTTTTCAAATCCGCGGCGCGATCCTCTCCGGCCATGTCGTCGCTGGCCGGGATCACGCCGCGCTCGCTGTCGATGACGCTCACCCGCTCGGGCAACATGCCGGGAACGCCGGAGGAAACGAGGAATCTGAGGGCGCGGGCCTGGGCGTGCGTGACCGGACTCGCCGTCGTCAGCGTGACCGATGCGCTCGCCTCGGCCTCGCGCCGATAGCCGCGCGCGGTGGGAACGGCGAGGTGGACGCGCGCCGATTTCACGTTCGGCAGCGCCAGCACGGTGCGGGCCAGCTCCCCCTCCTTCGCGCGCCAATAGGCGGCGTCGAACATCTGCGAGGTGGTGCCGAAGCCCGACATGCCGTCGAGAATCTCGTAGCCGGTGCCACCGGACGAGGGCAGTCCCTCTCCGGCGAGGGTCATGCGCAGCGCGTCCCGCCGCCCTTCCTCGACCCAGATCGCATTGCCTCGGATCTCGAAACGGCTGCCCGAGGCTTCGATCGCGGCCAGCAATTCGCCCGATTGCCGGGAATCGAGGCCCGAATAGAGCAGCGACATGGCGGGCCGGCTGGCGAACCAGGAAAGACCCGTGATGATCGCGAAGGTGGCCAGAAAGGCCGCGACAAGGACGCCCTGCTGCCGCGCGCTTCTGGCGCGCCAGTAATCCTGAAGCTTCTGCAAAAACCGCCCCTTTCGAATCGAGGAACCCGACTGTCCCGATCCTGATGGCATGGCGGCGATTAAGAATTGGTTAGCCCGCGACTGCTATCCCCATCGGCAGATCGACGGAGAATCACCATGGCCCATGCAGCCCCCGCGAAGCCCGAGAATATGCCCGAGACCAGCGGCCTCAGGCGGGTATTGCCTCTCGCGCTGGTCGCCCTGCTGCTCGGGGCGGGATTTCTATCCTCCTATAAGGGGGTCTGGGCGCCGCTCTCGCTCCTCGAGTCCGGGAAGGATCAGCCGGTGATGGCCACGGCACCGCGCGCCCAGTTCGTCGGCCTGCCTCAATTCGCCCTGACACTGGCGGGACCGGGGCTGCGCACCTTGGTGATGTCGGTCGAGATCGAGACCGACGCCCTCCACGCCGGGGAGGTCCGCCACCTGTTGCCGCGGCTTTCCGATGCGTTCAACAGCTTCCTCGCCAGCATCGACCCGGCGGCGTTCGAGCGGCGCGGCATCCTCGACATCATCCGCGACGAGTTGGCGACCCGCGCCGTCCATATTTTGGGCGAGGGCGCCTTCAGCGACATCCTGATCACGGAGTTCCGCATCCAATGAACCTGTCCCAGATCCTTCAGATGGCCCTGCTGACCTTTTCGCTGGGGGTAGGGTTCTTCTGCTTCGTCCTCGCGCGGCGCCTGAGGCGTCTCAATGATCTGGAAACCGGGCTGGGCGGCGCGATCGCCGTCATGGCGAGCGAGATCGGGCGGCTCGAGCGGTCGATCCATGCCGCCAAGACCGAGGCGACAGTCGCGACGCGCGGCCTTGCCGAGGAGGTCGAGCGGGCGAAGGAAGAACGCGCCTTCTGGGTCTTGCAGAAGAAATTTTCGGACAGCGTGCCAGCGACCACACGGCTCAGGCGTCGCAGGCGCATCCCTGCGCGGGAGATGACCGATGCCTAGACCCCTTTTGCAGATGGCGGGCGGTATCATCGCGCTGGTTGCAGCGGTGCAGGCGGTCTCGCTGATGGATGGCGTGTCGCGGCTGCGCGCCCATGCCGAACCCGCGGCGCTTCTCGACGGCTGCGATGACGTGCCCGAGGCGGTCATCCTCGCGGAAACGCTGCATCAACGCGGCCTCGGGATCGAGCGCTATATGCAGGACATCGACCGCCGCAAGGCCGAGCTTGCGACGGCCGAGGCCCAGATCACCCAGAAGCTCGTCGAATTGCGGCGCATCCGCCAGCAACTGCGCGAGCGTGACGACACGGCCGGGCAGGCGCAATCCGATGACATCGCCCGGATCATCGCGCTCTACGACCAGATGAAGCCCGAGCAGGCGGCCATGGTCCTCTCGAACCTGCCCCCCGATTTCGCGGCCCAGATCCTCGTCCGGGTCGAGCCGCAGACCGGGGCGCGGATCATGGCCTCGGTCGAGCCGGCGCAGGCGGCCGTGCTGACATCATACATGGGCGCCCTGCGCGCGAAGCAGAATTAGGAGACGGCCATGTTCGGAATCCTCGGCATCGTCCTGACCTTCGCCATGGTCTTCGGCGGCTATATCCTGGCTGGCGGCAAGCTTGCCGTGATCCTGCACTCGCTGCCCTATGAGATGATGATGATCGGCGGTGCGGCGCTGGGATCCTTCCTGCTCGCAAACGAATCCGCCGTGATCAAAAATGCGCTCCGCGGCCTCCTGCATTCGCTCAAGGGGCCGAAATGGCGCGAATCCGACATGCAGGATGTGCTGTGCCTGCTGTTCCAGCTTCTCCGCGTCGCCCGCGCCAGTCCGGTTGAGCTGGAAAGCCATGTCGAGGATCCCGAGAACTCGCCGATCTTCCAGGCGTTCCCGCGCATTCTGCAGGATCATCAGGCGGTGTCACTGATCGCGGACACGCTGCGCTCGGCCAGTCTCAATTACGACGACCCCTATCAGGTCGAGGAGATGCTGTCGCAGCGTATCAGCCTGATCAATGGCGAGGCGATGCATGCGCCCCATGCGCTGCAGAACATGGCTGATGCGTTGCCGGCGCTTGGCATCGTCGCGGCCGTCCTCGGCGTCATCAAGACGATGAGCTCGATCGACCAGCCGCCCGAGGTTCTGGGCAAGATGATCGGCGGCGCGTTGGTTGGCACGTTTCTGGGCGTGTTCCTCGCCTATGCGCTTGTCGCCCCCTTTGCCCAGAGGCTTCAGGCGATCACGCGCCAGGACATGGCCTTCTACGATGTCATCAAGTCCGTCCTGGTCGCTGGCCTCCACCAGCACGCAACCAATCTTTGCGTCGAGGTCGGAAGGCAGGCGACCCCGGAACATGTCCGCCCGAGCTTCGGCGACCTTGAAAACGCGCTGCGCGACCTGAAGAGGGCGTCGTGATCGCCGCTCTGCTGATCGCCACGGCACTGGCCGCGCCCCCCGCTGCCCCGGATACCGCCGAGGGGCTGATTTCCGAGGCCAGGGATCATCTGCTGAATGGCGAGCCGCTGCCGCCCGACATGAACCTTCGCCTGCGCAGGCTCGATCCGGCTCCACGGTTGCGCGTCCTGATCTTCCTGCGCCGCGCCGGGATATTCGAGGGGCCGGGCTGGACGGCCGAGATGCTTCTGGCGGCCCCCGAACCCGGAGGGGCAAGATGAGCGCCGCCGAGGCCCTGCCCGAGCGCCCCGCCTCGCTGCGCCCGGTGCTGATCACGGGGGGGCTGGTCATCATCGTCCTGTCCATGGTCCTGCCGATGCCGGCCCCGGTCCTTGACATCGGCATCGCCCTGTCGATTGCCACCGCGACTGTGATCCTCGTCATGGCCGCGCTGGTCGAGAAACCGACGGACTTCCAGGCCTTTCCCGTTCTGTTGCTGGTTTCGCTGCTCATGCGGCTGTCGCTCAACGTGTCCTCGACCCGGCTGATCCTGACGCATGGCCAGAACGGACCCGATGCGGCGGGACATGTCATCAACGGCTTCGCCGAATTCGTCGCGGGCGGCTCGCTGCTGGTCGGGATGACGGTCTTTGCCGTGATCACGATCGTGAATTTCATGGTGATCACAAAGGGGTCGGGCCGCATGGCCGAGGTGTCGGCGCGCTTTGCCCTCGACTCGCTTCCCGGCAAGCAACTCGCCATCGACGGCGACCTGAATTCGGGCGCGATCGACCATGAGGAGGCGAAGCGCCGCCGCGTGCGCGAGCAGAACGAGATCAGCTTCTTCGGCTCGCTCGACGGCGCGTCGAAATTCGTCAAGGGCGATGCTATCGCGGGGCTTGTGATCACGCTGATCAACCTCTTCGTCGGGCTCGCCGCCGGGATACTCGTCCATTCGCTGCCGGTCGCGGATGCGCTTTCGACTTATTCGCGGCTGACCATCGGGGACGGGCTCGTCTCGCAGATCCCGGCCCTGATCACCTCGATGGCCGCGGCCCTGCTGCTGTCGCGCGGCGGGGCAAGCGAGACCACCGCCGACCTGCTGTCGAAACAGATCGTCTCGAACTGGCAAGTGCCTGCCGTCGCCGCGGGCGGGATGGTGGTGGTGGGCATGGTTCCGGGCATGCCGGTCGCGGTTTTTCTTGCCCTTGCGGGCGCGCTTGGCGCGGCGGCATGGGTCATCCGCCAGCGCACCGCTGCGGCGGGCCCGGTAACAGAAGCCCCGGCCGAGCCGATCGTCACCGGCCCGGCTCCGACCCGGATCGGCGACATCCTCGATACCGAGGAGATCAGCGTCGAGATCGGCTCCGGGCTGATCCTCAGCGCGCTCGATCAGGGCAGGGGCCTTGGCCAGAGGATCACCAACCTGCGTCTGCATATCGCGCGCAGTTATGGCGTCATCCTGCCCGATGTGCGCATCACCGACGGAACCGGCTTCGAGGACGGGGAATATGTCATCCGCCTTCAAGGCGTCGTGCGCGGGCGCGGAAGGCTGAAGCCGCAGGGCGTGCTGGCGCTGGGGGCCGAGGCGGTCCTTGCCCCGATCCGGGGCGAGGAGGTGCGCGAGCCGGTCTATGCAAGTCCCGCCAAATGGATCGCGACCGAGGAACAGGACGATGCCGCCATGGCCGGAGCCACGGTCGTCGCCCCAATGGAGGTGCTTTCCACCCATCTGATGGAGGTGGTGAAGTCGAACCTGCCGGCCTTGCTGACCATGACCTCGATGCAGCGGATGATCCGCGAGCTTTGCGGGCTCTCGGACGAGAACCGGGCACAGGCCAACCAGCGCTTCTTCGACGCGATGATCCCCGAGAAGGTGACGCCGGAACTGCTGCTCGCCGTGCTACGCGGCATGCTGGAGGAGCGGATCTCGATCCGAAACCTCGTCCTCATCACCGATGCCGTCCACGAGGCGCGCGGCGCGGCCACGCCCGAGGCGGTCTATGAGCTGGTGCGCCGCCGGATGCGGGGACAGATCTGCGAGCAATTCGCGACGCCCGACGGGCATCTCGACCTCATCCAGCTTCATCCGCAATGGGAGGCCGAGTTGACACGGGCCGAGGCGGAGGCCGCGCGCGGCGGCAATGCCGCCCTGCCGCAATTGCAGGAAAGGCTGGCTGAGGCGCTGCGCAAGCTCCTCGCGACGTTTGCGCCGGCGGGCGAGCCGATCCTCGCGGTGCCCGACCACCGGCGGCGGCTGGTCAGGATGATGCTGGCCTCGGCCTCGATCGCGGTGCCGGTCATCGGGCTGGATGAGGTCGACCCGGCCGCGCGGGTCCGGCTCTGCGGGACGGTGACGGCGTGAGTCTGCCCGGAGATCCGCAATTCGTGGCCCGGCTCGTGGCCATGTTGCTGACTTATTGCCGGATCCAGGCCTGCCTGCTCGCCATGCCGGGTTTTTCCATGCGCGCCCTTCCGGTTCGGCTCAGGGTGGCGGTTGCCATGTCCCTGACCCCGCTTCTGGCCGAGTTCGCCGGGTCGCAGCCGGTCCCGGAGACGCTGACCGTCCTGATGCTGCTCGGCGGGGCGGAGGTGTTGACCGGGCTGGTCCTCGGCGGCTTTGTGCGCCTGCTGGCAATCGCGCTCGATATTGCCGCGGCGGCGATCGCGGCCACGACCTCGCTCTCACAACTGGTTGGCGGCGCGAATGAATTTGCTCCGCATCCGGTTGGAAACCTGCTCCACCTTGCCGGGCTGGCGCTGCTGATGGCGCTGGGGATGCCGCTGGTCCTGTGCGAGATGCTGCGCGAGAGTTTCCTGCTGCGCCCGATCGGCACCTGGCCCGAGGTGGGCCGGTTGCTGCCCGCGGCGCTGTTGCTGGTCCAGCGCGGCTTCGTTCTGGCGCTGCTGCTGGCGGCGCCCTTCATCCTTGGCGGCTATCTGTTCCAGATCCTGTCGGGCATGGTCAGCAAGGTGATGCCCACCCTGCCGGTCATGTTCATCGCGGCACCGGCTGCGATTTTGCTGGCGCTGCTCGGCCTCGTCCTTCTGACGCCCTCGATCCTCTCGGGTTGGGCGGGGGCGGTGCTCGACGTCATGTCCATGGACCTGCCATGAGCGGGGAGGACGAGGACAAGCAATATGCGGCCTCGGAACAGCGCCTCCGGCGCGCGCGCGAGGACGGCGATGTCCCCCGCTCGCCCGAGCTTTCCGGCGCGCTTGCCTGGCTGGGGTTCTGGGCGGCCGTCGCCGTGGCGACCACGTCGCTGGCACCGGGCTGGACCCGGATGGCCGCGCGCGCCCTGGGCGCCGAGCCCTGGCCGGACGGACGCGGAAAATCGGTCATGGACCTCGCCCAGGCGCTGGCGGGCCATGCCATGCTGGCCACGCTGGGCTTTGTCGCGATCACCGCGCTGCCGATCGTTGCCGGGCTGGCGGTGCAGCGCGCCTTCACCTTCGCGCCGAAGAAGCTGGCGCCCGATCCGGGCCGGATCGACCCGTTCCGCAATGCCACGCAGAAATTCGGCCGCTCCGGCCTCGTCACCTTCGCCCAATCGGTGGGCAAGGTGCTGCTGGTCGGCGCGGGGGGTGTCCTGCTTTATCGCGCGCTTCTGGGCGGCATGATGACCGCAGGCGCGATGGCCGACCTGCAATGGGTCGCGGGGCTGCGCGTGATCACAAACCGCGCGATCGGTCTCTCCCTTGGGATCGGGTTCAGCTTTGCCGTCATCGACCTCCTCTGGAAGCATTTCGAATATCAGCGCCGCCACCGCATGTCCCGCAAGGAGATGCAGGACGAGCACAAGGAGAGCGAGGGCGACCCCCATTTCAAGGCCGCGCGTCGCCAGAAAGGGGTCGAAATCGCGCTGAACTCGATGCTGGCGGATGTCGAGCGGGCCGATGTGGTGATCGTGAACCCGACCCATTACGCGGTCGCGCTGGAATGGAAGCGCGGCAGCGGGCGGGCGCCGGTCTGCCTCGCCAAGGGCGTGGACGAGGTCGCGCGCCAGATCCGCGAGCGAGCGGCAAGCCATCAGGTTCCGGTCTGGTCCGATCCGCCCTGCGCCCGCGCGCTGCATGCCACGGTCGAGATCGGGCAGGAAATCCGCCCGGAGCATTTCGCCCCCGTCGCCGCCGCGATCCGCTTTGCCGAGGCGATGCGGCGCAAGGTCCGGCAGGGCTGGGGGAACGCGCCGCTCAACCTGAAGGGGAGGCTTCGGTGACGACCAGAGGCATCGAGCGGCTTGCGGGGCTGGCGCGGCTCCGCTCCGATCTCGAGATGCGGCGCCTTGCCGCCTATCAGGCCCATGTCGAAGCCGCACGCGCACAGATTGCCGCGATCGGCGATGAACTCGAGGCGCTCTACCGAAGCGAGGCGGCGTTTTCCCTCTCGGGCGCGCGGGTCACGAATGCGTTGGCCGGCGACCGCAGCCGCGCGCTTGGCCGGGCCGAACAGGAACTTGACCGCATGTTGCCGGGATTCGAGGCCGCGCGGGCGGCGGCGATTCGCGAATTCGGCAGGGTTCAAGTTCTGGACAGGCTCGCCGCGCAAGAAGTTGCGACCGACCGGCAGGACCGCGCCCGGAGGGAAGTGGGATATTGCCCATGATGCCGCCTCATCGCGCGCGGAGAGTCTGCCCTTCGCTATGCCGGCGGACGCCCTCTCTGGCAGTCCCGCGCGCGTGGAGTCTGCCCCCTACCGTCAGGGGCGCCGAAGCCAGAACCGCTCTCCCCATAAGCGAGGGGACGTGTGCTGGTCTGGCGCGATGGAAACCGCAATGCCGGTGCGCCTCGTGCGGCTCGGGAACCGTGCTGGGCAATGGCTGGCGCCCGCGCCGATCGCGCTGACCAGCACAACGGCACGCCCCCCCCGCGCGCGGGGGAGAAATACCAACATGGACGTGGCGGGCGTATCTGACAGCGCACGCCCCCTCGCGCGCGGGGAGGAATATCCAGATGGCCCCCTCGCGCGGGTTTTGGCCCCCCCGCGCGAGGGGGAGGCCCGCTCTCGGCGCGCCGGGATTACTTTTCCGCCACACGCTCCCCCGCGCGAGGGGGAGGCCCCTTCGGCAATGCGAAATCCCGCGGCTTGGCCGATATTCCGTTGTGCGTGGGGGTCTGCGCCCGCGCCGCGCTTGCACCCCGCCGACATTAGTGTGCGCCCTTTGCGCGGGTGGAGGCTGCCTGATCACACGGGCGACGCGAGCAACACCGATACCGCCCCTTCCGCGCGGATGCCGGGTGCGATGCGGGCGTGGGCAGGGATCAGAGGGCTAGCCCCCTTGCGCACGGGGAGCCAAACCTGCGGCCGTGCGCCCAAGCGGGTTGCGGCGGGCTTATCCCCGTCGTGTGCGGAGCCAGCTGCATCGCTTGCAAAATCAGGCGACGATGTATGCTATCCCCTTGCTCGCGCGGAGCCAGCCGGATCGTGACCAGGACGCCGAGGCCGCGCGACCTATCCTCCTTCGCGCGGCGGGGAGGCAGCCCGCCGCTTCGCGCAGCCATCGCGGCTGGGGCGTATCCCCCTTCGCGCGCGAGAGCCATGCAGGCCTCGCGGCGATGGCCAGCTTCATCGCCGTATCCCCCTTTATGCGCGGGGCGCCGACTCCATTTCGCTTCGAGATGCTTCTCGCGCGCTCGAAAGGTGTGCCAGCGGTGGATCGGGCGACACAGATCGGCAAACCGCCCCCTGCGTTGGCGATGTGCCCGAATGACCATGACATTGGATGACCCGAAGCTTGCTTCCCCGCGCGCGCTGGGGGGCGTCACAATATAGACTTCGACGGCGCCAGGACGGCTCGCCCGCGAGGCGGTGCCCATGTCTTGCCGGATGGCGGACTCGACCAGAAATTCGCTCTCCCACGCACGCGAGGGACCTAGCGGCTCACGCGCGGGCGGAACTCGCTCTGAGCGCGGGGGTGCCAGTATGTGCTCAAGGTGGACGTAACAGGTCAAGCGCACGCTTCCACGCGTGCGGGACCAGCGCAAGGGCGGGCTTATGGGCGCACATGAAGATCGGCTCGCTCTCACGCGTGCGAGACCAGTTGTCGCGCCAGCCGTAAGAGGGGCAGCAAGGCCCACTCCAGCGCGCGCCGGGCCCAGTTCGGCGCGCTGGCCAGTTTCACTTACAACTCGCTCCCCCGCGCGCGAGGGGGCCGTGGGCTCCGGCAGTCAGCGGGGCCTCGGGATTGCCTCGCTCCCCCGCGCGAGGGGGCCGTCGCGGAGAGCGGGCAAGAAAGCTCGCTCCCCCTGCGCGGGGGCGGGTGTGCGGCATCAGTCCGGGCTTCAGGGTGGTCAGAGCCAGCTCCCCCATGCGCGAGAGCAGATGTGCGACATCCTTCACCGCTATACCTAGGCGCAGCCGCAGGGAAATCGATCGGTTTTGTCCGTCGCCATCGCTCTCCCTGCCACCGCCGCGCGCACCGATGGCGCGACGGCATCGGCTCGCGAGATCCCCTGCGCGCGGGGACGGATCGCGACCTGATGCCAGGGTTTCACTAGGGGCAATCGAGGTCCCCTGCGCGCGAGGACGGATCGAACCTTGTGGCCGAGGGGCCCGGTGCAGCTCCGGCCCGCTGGAGGAGCGTCCTGCTGCCGGCCGGCCCGTGCCGCTGGTGGTGCAGCGCCGCCCGGATGCGAGGGGCGTGCCCGCCACATTGCTGCGGCGCGGAGGTCACGATCCGCGGTCGATCCGATGGCGCGGCTTCAATTTCCCGTCCCGCACCCCTATGATGCGCGGATGAAATTTCCTTGCATGCTGGATGACTTCGCGATGATTCGACCCCTCCTCGTCCTTGCCGCCCTTGCTCCGCTGGCAGCCTGTGCCCCGGCGCCGGCGCCGGAGCCCCTGCCGACGGTGGCGCCGATTCCGATGACGCCCGTTGCCGGGGTCAGTGGCCTTGAATCGCGCGAACCCGATGCCTGCCACGCCAAGAACTATGTCTCGGCGCTGGGCCAGCCCGGTGCCGTGATCCCCGGCCTCGGCATCACGCGCGAATATCGCGTCGTCGAATATCGCGGCATCGAGCCGCAGGAATACGACCCGCTGCGCATCGTGTTCCGGCTTGATGCCTCGGGCAATATTTACAACATCGATTGTGGGTGATCGACATGCGCTTGATCCTGATGGCACTTCCTCTGGTGATCCTCGCGGGTTGCACCGAGGCCCAGCAACCAGCCGCCCCCGGCCTGCCTCCGGGCGATGATGCTTGTGGCGCGAAGAAATTCGAGGGGCTGGTCGGGCAGCCCAAATCCGTCCTTGACGGAATGACCCTGCCCGAGGGAACGCGGGTGATCGGCCCGAACCAGCCGGTCACCATGGATTTCCGCTTTGACCGGCTGAATATCGAGACCGGCAAGGACAACAGGATCAGCCGCGTCGGCTGCTACTAGGACGAATGCGAAAGGCGCGGGAAAATCCCCGCGCCTTTTCCTTTCGGAGCAGCCGGTCGCCCAAGGTCACGGCTTGTCCTTCGGCGCCTCCGGCGTGATCTTCTGCGCGGTGCCGCGGGCGAAGGCGTCCAGACGGTCCCGCGCCGCCGCCTGCGTGTTGACGATGCCCGCCACCATCGCCTCGGCATAGGCGGCATCGAAGCCCGACATGTTCTGCATATGCGAGATCGCCGAGCAGACGGCGAAATTCGACAGCGGCGTGTTCTTGGCCGCCTGCCGGGCCAGTTCGTAGGCCTTGGCCTCGCTGTCCTCGGTCAGATATTGGGCAAGGCCGACATCCACGGCCTCCGCCCCGGAATAGAGGCGGCCGGTCAGCATCATGTCGATCATGCGCGCCTTGCCGATCAGGGCGGGCACGCGGATCGTCGCGCCGCCGCCGGTGAAAAGGCCGCGCTGCCCCTCGGGCAGGCCGAAATAGGTGCTGCCATCCATGACCCGGATATGGACCGCCGAGGCAAGCTCAAGCCCGCCGCCGACCACCGCGCCTTTCAGCGCCGCGATGACCGGCAGGCCGGCATATTCGATCTTGTTGAAGGCTTCGTGCCAGCGCAGGCAGATGCGCATGAACTCGGCCGGGCTGCGATCCTCGCGCCCGTGTTCGACCAGATCGAGGCCGGCGCAGAAATGCGGCCCTTCGGCGCGCAGGACCACGGCCCGCGCCCCCGAGGAGGGCAGGGCGGTAAAGACACCGATCAGCTCCTCGATCGTCTGGGCGTCCAGCGCATTGCGCTTGGCCGGGCGGTTCAGCGTCAGCGTGGCAATGCCGTCCTCGTCAATCGAGAGGAGGAGGTTCGTCAGCCGCAATTCCGAGATGCCGGGCATGGTCTATCCTCGCGTGATCCAGTGAATGACGATCGGGACCGTGGCGATGCTGGCCGCGGTCGAGATCAGGATGGCCGTCGACACGCGATGCGCCGCGACCCCGAAATACTGGGCAAGGATATAGACATTGCCCGCGACGGGAAGGCTTGCGGCGGCGATCATCACCCCGGCCGCGAAAGGGTCCACGTCGAAAAGGACCAGCGCCGCGAAACCGACGGCGAGGGGGTGGAGGACGAGCTTGGCGAAGCTGAGCCAGAGCGCCGGCCCCAGCCGCTCCGCCGAGCGCCCGGCAAGGCTCGCGCCGATGGCGAAAAGCGCGCCGGGCGTCGCCGCCGCGCCGAGCAGGACCAGAAACTCGTCCGCGGGCGCGGGCATCGGCAAATGGAGCCGCGCCCAGATCAGCCCCGCCACCATCGAGACGATCATCGGGTTTGCAACGATCCCGCGCGCCAGCGGCAGGATCGTGGCCGGCGTGATCCGGCCCTGCCTCGCCCCGGTGATGATGAGCGTGATCAGCGTCGAAAAGACCACGAGGTCGATGGTCAGCACCATCAGCACCGGCCCGATCGCGCCCTCGCCCAGCAGGACGACCAGCATCGGCACGCCGAGAAAGCCGGTATTGCCGATCATGGCGGTATGGGCCTCCATCGCGGCCTCGGCCAGTGGCAGCCTGCGCCAGAACCCGACGCCGAGCGCCAGCGCCCAGACCGCCAGCGAGCCGCCGAGATAGGCGAGCGCGAAGGCCGGGTCGAAAAGCCGCTCGATATCGACGGTGGCGGCAAAGCGGAACAGCATGGCCGAAAGCGCGAAGTAAAAGACGAATTTCGTGAGCCAGGCCGTCGCGACCTGCGGAAAGATGCCGGTCCGGCCAGCGAGCCAGCCCGTTCCGATCAGCAGGAAAAAGGGCAGGGTCTTCAGGAAGATTTCAAGCATCGGGCCCGCGTTCGACGGTATATTCGGTCGCGCCCGCGCCAAGGTCGCGGGTTTCGCGCAGATGATGCCCGGCTTCGGCGCAGAAATGCGGCACGTCGATCGCCGCCGCGCGGTCGGTCGCCACAAGGATCACCGTCGCGCCCGGCGAAAGGGAAAGAAGGCGCTTGCGCAGCTTCAGCACCGGCAGCGGGCAGAGGAGGCCGCGCGCGTCGATCCGCTCGCTCATGCCGCCTGACCCGCGCGGACCCGGCACCAGCCGATCGCCTCTGCGGGTATGACAGGCTCGGCCAGATCGCCCGCGAAGTCGCGGAAGGCCTGAAGTTGGTCGGAGGGCACGGCAAGCAGCACCGGGATGCCGGCGGCAAGCGCGCTGGCGATGAATTCGCGAAAGCCCCGGCCATAGCCTTCCTGCTTGCCGAACTTGTTCACGATCACAAGGTCGGCGCCGCGGGCCAGCGCCACCTCGGCCCGGCCGACGGCGCGCGCCAGTGCCCCGGTATCGAGGCGGCAGCCCTCTGAGCAGGTGCCGAGGGATTGCGAAATGCGGATGGCCGGGCCGTCATCCCCGAGAATGCGCAGGTCCATGTCGCAATCGCGCCCCGCTCCGCGATCCAGATTGTGCTGGACCGCCCCCGCCAGCCGCAGGCCCTGCGCCTCCAGCGCGGCAGCGGTCTCGGCCAACAGCCGGTCGGCGGCGCCTGCCTCTTCGGTGATGGTGACGAAGCCCAGCATGACGGTCTCCCTTTCAGGCGGCCAGAATAGTCCGGGCTGCGGCGGGCGCAACCACGGCTGTTCGGGCCACTCAGTTCCCCTCGGCCAGCGGGCCGTAAAGGATCAGCGCCGGATGCGCGCTTGGCCCTTCGGAGGCGAGAAGCGCCGCGAGTCCCGCCACCGTCATGCGCAAAAGGCGCTGATGCGGGTGGCCGACTGCCTCGGCCAGCAGCGCGGGGGTGTCGGGCGGCAGGCCGCGGCGGATCAGCTCCTCGGCCATGGCCGGAAAGGTGCGCTGGCCCATGAAGACCACGGTGGTGGCATGGGGATCGGCCAAGGCGGGCCAGTTCTGGTCCTGCGGCAGGCTGCCGGTGACATCGGCCCCGGTGACGAATTGCAGCCGGCGCGCCGTCAGCCGCCGGGTCAGCGGCAGTCCCGCGACCGCCGCCGCCGCCATGGCGGACGGAACGCCCGGCACGATCTCGAATGGGATCCCGTGTTCCCGCAGCGCCGTGACCTCTTCCTCCAGACGGCCGAAAACCCCGGAATCACCGGATTTCAGGCGCACGACGCGACGGCCCGCCAAGGCATGTTCGACCAGCAGGGCGTTCACATGTTCCTGCTTGGCCGAGGGGCGGCCAGCGCGCTTGCCGACCGCGATGCGTTGCGCCTGCGGCCCCGCATGGTCAAGGACCGGGCCGGAGGCGAGGTCGTCGAACAGGACGACATCCGCCGCTTCAAGCCGCCGGACGGCGCGCAACGTCAGAAGTTCGGGATCCCCCGGACCCGACGAAACGAAACTGACAATGCCCTTCCCATCGCTCATGATTCCGCGATGCGGCAAATTCCGCCCGAACACAAGGCCCCGCCTCGCTGCTTGCCGCCTGGCGCGGCATTTGCCATAGAGGACATGACCGTGCCTTGGGGATAACAGCCATGTTCCGTGCCCGCCATCTTCTGGGAATCGAGCCTCTCGCCCCGGCCGAGATCACCACGCTTCTCGACCTCGCCGAAACCTATGTCGACCTGAACCGCCGCACCGTGAAGCATTCCGACGCGCTGGCCGGGATGACCCAGATCAACATGTTCTTCGAGAACTCGACCCGCACGCAGTCGAGTTTCGAGCTGGCCGGGAAGCGCCTCGGCGCCGATGTGATGAACATGTCGATGCAGACCTCGTCGGTGAAGAAAGGCGAGACGCTGATCGACACCGCGCTGACGCTGAACGCCATGCATCCCGACCTGCTGGTGGTGCGCCACCCGCAATCCGGCGCGGTGGATCTGCTGGCGCAAAAGGTGAACTGCGCGGTCCTCAACGCCGGTGACGGCCGGCACGAGCATCCGACGCAGGCGCTGCTCGACGCGCTGACCATCCGCCGCGCCAAGGGCCGGCTCCACCGCCTGACCGTCGCGATCTGCGGCGACATCGCCCATAGCCGGGTCGCGCGGTCGAACCTGTTCCTCCTCGGCAAGATGGAGAACCGGCTGCGCCTTGTCGGCCCCGCGACGCTGATGCCCTCGGGCGCGCGCGACTGGGGCTGTGAGGTCTATGAGGACATGCGCGAAGGGCTGAAGGGGGCCGATGTGGTGATGATGCTGCGCCTGCAGAAAGAGCGGATGGATGGCGGCTTCATCCCGTCCGAGCGCGAATATTACCACCGCTGGGGCCTCGACCACGAAAAGCTGGCGCTGGCCGCGCCGGACGCCATCGTCATGCATCCGGGGCCGATGAACCGCGGCGTCGAGATCGACGGCACCATCGCCGACGACATCAACCGCAGCGTGATCCAGGATCAGGTCGAGATGGGCGTGGCCGTCCGCATGGCCGCGATGGACCTGCTGGCGCGGAACCTGCGCGCCGAACGCGGCCGCGCCGCCTCGGAGATGATGGCATGATCCTGCATTTCCAGAACGCGCGCCTGATCGACCCCGAGGCCTTGACCGAGGAGGAGGGCAGCCTCACCGTCCGCGACGGCCGCATCGACGCGGTCGGCGCCGAGGCCCCCGAAGGTGCCGAACTGATTGATTGCGGCGGCCGGCACCTTGCGCCGGGACTCGTCGACTGGGGCGTCAAGATCGGCGAGCCGGGCGAGCGTCACAAGGAAAGCTTCCGCAGCGCCAGCCTGGCCGCGGCGGCGGGGGGCGTCACCACCATCATCGCCCGCCCGGACACGCTGCCGCCGATCGACACCCCGGAATCGCTGGAATTCGCGGCCCGTCGCGCCGCCGATGCTCCGGTCAACATCCGCCACATGTCCGCCCTGACCCGCGCGCGCGAGGGGCGCGAGATGGTCGAGATGTCCTTCCTGCAGGATGCCGGTGCCGTGGCCTTCACCGACGGGGTGCGCGTGGTGGCCGACAGCCGGCTGATGTCGCGCTGCATGACCTATGCCAAGGGGCTCGGCGCGGTGATCGTCGGCCACCCGCAGGAGCCGGGCCTTTCGAAGGGCGCGGCCGCGACCTCGGGCAAGTTCGCCTCGCTCTATGGCCTGCCGGCGGTTTCCCCGATGGCCGAGGTGATGGGCCTCGACCGCGACCTTGCCCTCGTCGCGATGACCGGCGTGCGCTATCATGCCGACCAGATCACCACCGCCGCCAGCCTGCCGGCCCTGCGCCGCGCGCGTGAGGCCGGGCTCGACGTGACCGCCGGGATCTCCATCCACCACCTGACATTGAACGAGTTCGATGTCGGCGACTACCGGACCTTCTTCCGCTTCACCCCGCCGCTCCGCTCCGAGGATGATCGCCTCGCCATGGTCGAGGCCGTGGCCGAGGGGGTGATCGACGTCATCGCCAGCTTCCACACCCCGCAGGACGAGGAATCGAAGCGCCTGCCCTTTGCCGAGGCCGCACCCGGCGCGGTCGGGCTGCAGACGCTGCTTCCCGCGGCGATGCGCCTCTACCATTCGGGCGGGCTGAGCCTGCCGCAACTCTGGCGCGCCATGTCGCTCAACCCGGCCCGGCGCCTCGGGCTGACGGCGGGCAGCCTAGCTGTCGGTCTGCCGGCGGATCTGGTGCTTTTCGATGCGAATGCGCCCTTCGTCCTCGACCGCTTCACCCTGCTCTCGAAATCGAAGAACACCCCCTTCGACGGGGCGCGGATGCAGGGGCGGGTGCTTGGCACCTGGGTCGGAGGGCGGCGGGTCCACGGAGAGGCGGGATGACCCTGATCCTCTGGACGGCCATCGGCTATCTTCTGGGCTCGATCCCCTTCGGGCTGGTGATCGCGCGCGCACTGGGTCTGGGCGACCTGCGCAAGATCGGCTCCGGCAATATCGGCGCGACGAATGTGCTCAGGACCGGCAACAAGCCCGCGGCACTTGCCACCTTGCTGCTCGATTCCGGCAAGGGCGCGATCGCGGTCCTGCTGGCGCGCTGGCTCGCAGGCCCCGAGGCCGCGCTTCTCGCAGGCGCGGCGGCCTTTCTTGGGCATCTCTTCCCGGTCTGGCTCGGCTTCAAGGGGGGCAAGGGCGTCGCGACCTTCCTCGGCACGGTCCTCGCCCTCGACTGGCGGCTGGGCCTCGCGGCCTGCGCAATCTGGTTGGTGACGGCGCTGCTCCTGCGGATCTCGTCTCTCTCGGCACTTGTCGCCGCGGCGCTGACGCCTTTCCTCGCGATCTGGCTCGACGGGGCGCGGATGGCCGCCGTCACTGCCTTCATGGCGGTGCTGATCTTCCTCCGCCATCGCGCCAATATCGCCCGCATCATCGCGGGGAGCGAGCCGCGCATCGGCCGCAAGGCCTGACCTTCACTGTTTCCGAAATACCCCGGGGTCCGGGGCAGAGCCCCGGAATCGCACCCGCCGGTCAGCGGGTGGGAACCGGCACCTCGCCCGAATAATCATAGAAGCCCCGGCCGGTCTTGCGGCCCAGCCAACCGGCCTCGACATATTTCACCAGAAGCGGGCAGGGCCGGTATTTGGTATCGGCGAGCCCGTCATGCAGCACGTTCATGATGGCAAGGCAGGTGTCGAGCCCGATGAAATCCGCCAGTTCCAGCGGACCCATCGGATGGTTCGCGCCAAGCTTCATAGACTCGTCGATGGATTTGACCGAACCGACGCCTTCGTAGAGCGTATAAACCGCCTCGTTGATCATCGGGATCAGGATGCGGTTGACGATGAAGGCGGGAAAGTCCTCGGCGCTGGCGGCGGTCTTGCCGATCCTTTCGACCACGCCCAGCAATTCGCGATAGGTCGCCTCATCCGTCGCGATGCCGCGGATCAGTTCGACCAGCTGCATGACCGGCACCGGGTTCATGAAATGCACGCCGATGAAGCGGCCGGGCCGGTCGGTGCGGCTGGCGAGGCGGGTGATCGAGATCGAGGAGGTGTTCGAGGCCAGGATCGTCTCGGGCTTCAGATGAGGCAGCAGATCATCGAAGATCGCTTGCTTGACGGTCTCGCGCTCGGTCGCGGCCTCGATCACGAGGTCGCATTGGCCAAGGTCGGCCAGTTCCATGGTGGTGCGGATCCGCCCGAGCGCGGCCGCTTTTTCCTCGGCGGTGATCTTCTCGCGGCTGACCTGCCTGTCGAGGTTCTTCTCGATCAGCGCGACGGCCTTCTCCATGGCTTCGCGCGAGATGTCGGTCATCAGCACGTCATAGCCTGCCAGCGCGAAGACATGCGCGATGCCGTTCCCCATCTGACCGGCGCCGATCACGCCCACTGTCTGGATTGCCATGATCCCATCCCTTACTGATCCGCCGGGACGATAGGCAGAAGCGGGCGGGCCGATCAATGCAAAAAAACCGCCCCCAAGGGGACGGTTGGTTTTCGAGGCGGGGCGGGGGCTCTGCCCCCGATCCCTTTGGGATCTCCCCCGGAGTATTTGTTGAATAGAGAAGCTCAGAGTTTGGCGCTGAGTTCTGGGACGAGGGTGAAGAGGTCACCGACGAGGCCGTAATCGGCGATCTGGAAGATCGGGGCTTCCTCGTCCTTGTTGATGGCGACGATGACCTTGCTGTCCTTCATCCCCGCGAGGTGCTGGATGGCGCCGGAGATGCCGACGGCGACGTAAAGCTCGGGCGCCACCACCTTGCCGGTCTGGCCGACCTGCCAGTCGTTCGGGGCATAGCCAGAATCCACCGCCGCGCGCGAGGCGCCGACCGCGGCGCCGAGCTTGTCGGCGAGCGTCTCGATGATCGCGAAGTTCTCTTTCGAGGCGAGGCCGCGGCCGCCCGAGACCACGCGTTTGGCCGAGGTCAGTTCCGGGCGGTCGCTTTCGGCAACCTCGTCCGAGAGCCAGGCGGAAAGCGCCGGGTCCGCCGCC
>NZ_DATMFA010000088.1:0-54250 GCF_035556475.1 Paracoccus sp. (in: a-proteobacteria)
GGAACCCGTGACCGAACATGGCATGGTCTTCATGGACAGCCCCGGCTACGACCCGGTCTCGGCCACGGGGCAGGTGGCCTCGGGCGCGAACCTGATCTGCTTCACCACCGGGCGCGGCTCGGCCTTCGGCTGCGTGCCGGCGCCCTCGCTGAAATTCTCGACCAATACCGCGACATGGAAGCGGCAGCAGGACGACATGGACCTGAATTGCGGTGGCATCATCGAGGGGGAGGCCACGATCGAGGAACTGGGCGAGGTCATCTTCCAGATGATGATCGACTGCGCCTCGGGCAAGAAATCGAAAAGCGAGGAGCTGGGCTATGGCCAGGACGAATTCGTGCCCTGGCAGATCGGCGTCGTGACCTGAAGGCCGCTTACGCCGGGGCGGTCGATCCGCGGATGACCAATTCTCCCGTCAGGATCACCGTGCGATAGGGTTGGGGGGGCGTGGCGATGCGCCCGCGCAGCATCTGCATCGCCTCGCGCCCGAAGGCATCGACCGGCTGGCGGATCACGGTAATCCCCGGCTCGACCAGCGAGGTCCAGGCCTCGTCGTCGAAACCCGCCAGCGCCATGTCCCGCGGGATCGCAAGGCCCCGGTCGCGGCAGAGCCGCAGCGCCGCGCCGACGAAGAGCCCGTTCGACAGGATCAGCGCCTCGGGCGCTTCCTCGTCCAGCAGGCGTTCCAGCGCCTCGCGCCCGCCCTCGGGATTGGGCGGGGCGGTCCGGGCCATGGGGGCAAGGCCAAGCTCGGCCATCCGTGCCTCATAGGCCACGCGCCGCTCGCTCCCCGTGCCGGAGGTCGCGCCGAACAGGCCAGCGATGCGCCGCCGCCCGCCCTCGACAAGGTGATCGACCAAAAGGCGCATGGCCCCGGCATTGTCCAGCACCACGGCATCGCGCGGCCCGCCGTTCAGGCTGCGATCCACCAGCACCGTCGGCACCGGGAAATCCGCCAGCGCCCGCCCGGCAAGAAAGCGGGTCGGCGCAAGGATCAGCCCCGCCGCGCGCTCCTCGGCCATCAGATCCAGATACATCTGCTCGCGCGCGGGGTCTTCGTCGGTATTGCACAGGAAAACCCGCATCCCGGCGCGATAGGCCTCGTCCTCGACCGCGCGGGAAAGCTGGGTGAAGAACGGATTGCGGATATCGGCGACCACCAGCCCGATCGTCATTGATCGCTGCGAGCGCAGGCGGCGCGCGGACAGGTTTGGCCGATAGCCGGTCTGGGCCACCGCCGCCTCGACCTTGCGGCGCACCTCGGCGCTGACTGGGCCTTTTCCCAGGGCGCGGGACACTGTCGAAGGCGCCACACCCGCCGCGCGGGCCACGTCCTTGATGCCGATGCTCATGATTTTGTGGAAACGTTGCTGGTTCAGAAAGCCCGGATCATCGCGGCAATTTGCTGCAAAGGCAAGGTTATTCTCTGTCCTGCGAAACGACTGGGCGGGATACGATGAAAATATTGTGGAAACGTTTCCACATCTGCGCTAGGAATCGGCGAAATGCGAAGATGGGAGGGAACGGCGTGAGTGTTGCAGCAGGTCTTCTGCCCGGAGAGCTGGTCCGCCTCGATGCGCGGGTGACGGACAAGGCCGATGCGATCCGGCAGCTTTCGGCCCTGCTGGTGTCGGGCGGTTTCGTGCGCGCGGGCTTCGATGCCAGCATGGAACGGCGCGAAGCGGCCTCGAACACCTATCTGGGCAAGGGCATCGCGATCCCGCATGGCATGGTCGAGGATCGCGACATGATCCTGCGCGACGGGATCGCCGTCCTCCAGGTTCGCGACGGCGTGGCATGGAATGCCGACCAGCGCGCGACGCTGGTTGTGGCCATCGCCGCCCGCTCGGACGCGCATATCGGCATCCTGCGCCGCCTGACCCGGCTGATGCAGGACGAGGGGCGGTTGGCCGTGCTCTCAACCACGGACGATCCCGCTACGATCGTCTCGGCCCTGAGCGGCGAGGAAGCGGTTGCCGCCGAGGCCGCGCCGCAGGGGGATTTCGCGCAATCCTTCGCATGGGTCTGCGACTATCCGAACGGTCTCCACGCCCGCCCCGCGACCGAATGGGCCGAGACGGCGCGCCGCTTTGCCGCCCGTATCCGGCTGAGGAAGGGGGATGAGGTCGCCGACGCCCGCAACATGATCTCGATCCTGCAACTCGGCATTCAGCAGGGCGAGGCGGTGACGATCTCGGCCGAAGGGGCCGATGCTGCCGATGCGCTCTCGACGCTGCGGGTGGTGATGACCGGCCTTGCCGCGCGCGAAAAGGCCGAGGCCGCGAAGGCCGAAGAAAAGCGCCGCGCCGCCCACGCAGGCGGTGGCTGGCTGCCGCAGGGCGAGGGGGCCGATGCGGTCGAGGGGGTCGCGGCCTCGCCCGGCCTTGCCATCGGCGTGCTGCACCGGATGGAGGCGGAACCGGTCACGATCCCCGACGAGGCGGCCCCGCTTTCCGAATCCGCCGACCGCCTGCATGAGGCGCTGGCCCGCGCGCAGGACCAGCTTCGCGCGCTGGCCGATGACACCGCCCGTCGTCTGGGCGAGGCCGATGCGGGGATCTTCCGCGCGCAATCGGCGCTGCTCGACGATCCGCAACTGATCACGCTCGCCTCGCAAAAGCTGGTCGAGGGGCATGGCCTTGCCTGGTCCTGGCATCAGGCGGTGGCCGAGACGGCCGATCAGCTTCAGAAGGTCGGGAATGCCGTGCTGGCCGGGCGCGCCGTCGATCTGCGCGATGTCGGGCAGCGGGTGCTGGCGCTGATCGACCCTGCGCTTGCGAAACCCGCCCCGGCCGAGATGCCCATGGGCGCGATCCTGATTGCCGATGACCTGACCCCGACCGATACCGCTGGGCTCGATGCCGGGCGGGTCGCGGGGCTGGTGACGGCTCAGGGCGGTCCGACCTCGCATACCGCGATCCTGGCCCGGACGCTGGGTCTGCCCGCCGTGGTGGGCGCAGGTGCCGCACTGTCGCGACTGGCCGATGGGGCGCAGGCGATCATCGACGGCAATGCGGGGCGGCTTTATCTCAACCCGGACGCGGCCGACCTCGCCTCGGCTCGGGACTGGATCGCGGGCGAGGAGGCGAAGCGCGCCCATGCGGCCGAGGCCCGCGCCCTGCCGGCCCGCACCCGCGACGGGCATGAGGTCGCGATCGGCGCGAATATCAACCTGGCCGAGCAGGCGGCTTTCGCCATCGAGCAGGGGGCCGAGGGCGTCGGGCTGATGCGGACCGAGTTCCTGTTCCTCGAACGCGGCGACAGCCCCAGCGAGGAGGACCAGTATCGCGCCTATGCCGACATGGCCCGCGCGATGGGTGACCGGCCGCTGGTGATCCGCGCGCTGGATATCGGCGGCGACAAGCAGGTGAGCTATCTTGACCTCCCGCGCGAGGAGAACCCGTTCCTTGGCGTGCGCGGCGCGCGGCTTTTGCTGCGCCGGGCCGAATTGCTGGTGCCGCAGCTTCGCGCGCTTTACCGCGCGGCGCGGGACGGGGCGCGGATCTCGGTCATGTTCCCGATGATCACCTCGGTCGAGGAGTTGCTGCGCCTGCGCGCGACCTGCGGGCAGATCCGGCAGGAACTCGACGCGCCCGAGATCCCGCTTGGCATCATGATCGAGGTGCCCTCGGCGGCGCTGCTTGCCGACCGGCTGGCGCCCCATGCCGATTTCTTCTCGATCGGGACGAATGACCTGACGCAATACACGTTGGCGATCGACCGCCAGAACCCGGTCCTCGCGCCCGAGGCGGACAGCCTGCACCCGGCGGTGCTGAAGCTGATCGACCTGACCGTGCGGGGCGCGCGCCCGCATGGGCGCTGGGTCGGGGTCTGCGGCGGCATCGCGGGCGATCCCTTTGGCGCGGCGCTGCTGACCGGGCTTGGCGTCGATGAGCTGTCGATGACCCCGCGCGACATTCCGGCCGTCAAGGAACGCATCCGCCAGTCGGATCTGGCGGGTTTGCAAGCGCTTGCCGGTCGCGCGCTGGAGGCGGTCGATGCCGCCGCCGTCCGGGCGCTTGCCGAAACGCAGGACCAGGAGGAGGTCGCATGATGATCCGTACCCTCGCGCTCAACCCCGCGATCGACCAGACCGTCCGGCTTGACCGCCTAGTGCCGGGAGAGGTGCTGCGCGCCGATGCAAGCCGCCTCGATCCCGGCGGCAAGGCGGTCAATGTCGCCTCCTGCCTTGCAGATTGGGGGATGAAGGTGGTGGTGACCGGCCTTCTGGGCCGCGACAATGCCGCGGCCTTCGAGCAGCTTTTTGCCGCCAAGGGCATTGCCGACCACATGATCCGCGTCGCCGGCGCGACGCGCACCAATATCAAGCTGCTTGAGGCGGATGGCCGCACCACCGATGTGAATCTGCCGGGCTTCACCGGCGGGGCGGCGGATATCAAGGCGGTCTCGAACCAGCTTGTCCATGCCGGGGCGGGCGACCTTGTCGTCATCTCGGGCAGCCAGCCGCCGGGACTGCCCGAGGATCTGAGCGAATGCATGGTGGCCGATCTGGCGCGGCGCGGCGTGCGCGTGATCCTCGATGTCAGCGGCGCGCCGTTGGCCCGCGCGCTGGCCGCCCCGCGCGAGGCGCTGCCCTATGCCATCAAGCCGAACCGGCACGAGCTTGAGGTGGCGCTTGGCCGTCCGCTCTCGGACCCCGCGGCGCTGGTCGGCGCGGGCGGCGAGTTGATGGCGCGGGGTATCCAGCTGGTCGTCGTCTCGCTTGGGACCGAGGGGGCGCTTTTCCTCTCGGCCGAGGGCGGGGTGATCGCGCGGCCGCCGGACCTGTCGCGCGGCAGCACGGTCGGGGCAGGGGATGCGATGGTCGCGGGGATCACCGCTGCGCTGGCCGAGGGGCTTTCGCTGCCCGCGCTGGCCCGGCAGGCGACCGCATTCGCCGCCGGCAAGCTCAGGAATGCCGGCCCGCATCTGCCCCCCGTGGCCGAGGTGCGTGCCATCGCCGCCGCGGTCCGGCTGAGCGGGATCGGACAGGGATGATTGCCGGGCGCGCGCCGTCCCGGACGTGAAGGAGACAGGATGGATCAGACCTTTGCCATTATCGGCGCAAGCGAGATGGGCCCCCATGCGATCCTTGCCCGCGAGGCGCTGAAGAAGGCCGCCCGGTCGCTGGGCCGCGGGATCGAGGTCGAGCTGCGCACGCCCGAGGGCGTCACCGACCCGCTGGACCCGGAGGCGCTTGGGCGCGCCGGACGCCTGCTGCTGGTCGGTGACGTCCCCGACGATACCGCCCTTGCCGGGCATGACCCGCTGCGCGTCAGCATCGCCGAGGTGCTGACCGACCCCGAAGGCGTGCTGTCGCGCGAGGTGCCCGCAGCACCCGCCGGGCAGGCGGTCCTGAAGATCGTCGCCATCACCTCCTGCCCGACCGGCATCGCCCATACCTTCATGGCAGCCGAGGGGTTGCAGGAGGGGGCGAAGTCGCTGGGCTACCAGATCCGGGTCGAGACGCAGGGCTCGGTCGGGGCGCAGGACGCGCTGACGCCCGAGGAGATCGCCGCCGCCGATCTGGTGGTGATCGCTGCCGACCGGCAGGTCGAGCTGTCGCGCTTTGCGGGGAAGCGCGTCTTTCAGTCGGCGACCAAGCCCGCGATCAATGATGGCGCGGCGCTGATCCGCAAGGCACTGGCCGAGGCCACCCTTCAGGGCGGCGGCGCGGGCGTGGCGACCGAGGCCCCTGCGCAGAGGACCGGGTTCTACAAGCACCTGATGACCGGCGTGAGCTTCATGCTGCCCTTTGTCGTCGCGGGCGGGTTGCTCATTGCGATCGCCTTCGCCTTGGGCGGGATCTATGTCTATGAGGACCAATATGCCGGGACGCTGGGCCATACGCTGTTCCAGATCGGCTCGAAGGGCGCCTTCACGCTGATGGTCCCGGCGCTGGCCGGATATATTGCCTATTCCATCGCCGACCGGCCCGGCATCGCGCCCGGCATGACCGGAGGCGTCATCGCAGGAACCATCGGCGCGGGCTTCCTTGGCGGGATCCTTGCCGGTTTCATCGCGGGCTACGCTGTCATGGCCTTGAACCGCGCGATCCCGCTGCCCCGGACGCTGCAGGGGTTGAAGCCGGTGCTGATCCTGCCGCTGCTCGGGACGGCGGCGACCGGCCTTCTGATGTATTACGTCGTCGGCGGCCCGACTGCGCAGGTGCTGGCCGCGATGACGGCGTGGCTGCAGGGGATGCAGGGCGCCTCGGCGCTGATCCTCGGCCTGATCCTCGGGGGCATGATGGCGGTGGACATGGGCGGGCCGGTCAACAAGGCGGCCTATGTCTTTGGCACCACGCTCATCGCCTCGAACGTGACCCAGCCGATGGCGGCGGTGATGTGCGCGGGCATGACGCCCCCGCTGGCGCTGGCGGTGGCGAGCCGCATCTTCCCCTCGCGCTTCACGCTGGAGGAACGCGAGGCGGGGAACGCTGCCTTCGTCCTTGGCCTTGCCTTCGTGACCGAGGGGGCGATCCCCTTCGCCGCGCGCGATCCCCTGCGGGTGATCCCGTCGCTGATCGCGGGGTCTGCGGTCGCGGGCGCGATCTGCATGGTGCTGGGGGTCGAGCTGAAGGTGCCCCATGGCGGCGTCTTCGTGCTGCCGATCCCGAACGCGGTGGTGAACCTGCCGGGCTTTATCATCGCCATGCTGGCCGGGACCGCCGTTTCGGTCGCAGCGCTCGGTCTGGTCAAGAAGCGCATCACCGCGCCGACAGCCGTGCTTGCCTGAGCCGATCGTATCAGGAAAGTGACAGGAAGCCGTCCTGGAAAAAGGGCGGCTTTTCCTTTGCTTGCGCGGATTTCGGGGAATTGCGAGGTTGCCTCTGAGACCATCCTCAGGGAACAATCATGCTTCGTGTCGTCCTGCTTGCACTTTCTACCCTGCTCGCCGTTCCGGCTGTTGCCGAGCAGGCCGCTTTCTCGGGTATGCCCGCCCCGAAGAACCAGAAGGAATGGCATCGCGCGGTCAAGGTCCGGCTGAATGCCAACGGGACCGGCCGCTGGCTGGCGCAGGGGCCTGAACGGCTCGGAGCAGGAAAGCGCACGGCGTTGCTGGGCTTTACCATCAATCCTGATGGCAACATCACCAGTGCCAAGGTCGTCGCGGCCAGCAAGGCCATCCCGCCCGAAGCTCAGGCCCGTATCGCGAAGTCGGTAGAGGCCATGCCCCGGATGCCCGCCTTTACGCCTGACATGCCCCCGACGCCCCGGTTGGTGATAGTTCCCCTGCGGATCAACTAGTCCAGCGCATGGAAAAGGCCGCGGCCCTTGCGGGTCGCGGCCTCTCCCGGGTGGGCAGCGGGGAGGAGCTGCCCGTGGGTCGCGCCGATGATCAGTCGGCGCTGGCCTCGCCCAGACGCAGCCCGGCGGGTGCCGGCTCAAGCACGGTGACGGGACGGACATGGCCCTCGGCCTCGCCGGCAAGCGCGCGGTCCAGCGCCTCGCGGTCCAGCGCGCCTTCCCAACGGCTGACGACGATGGTGGCGACGGCATTGCCGATGAAGTTGGTGATCGAGCGGCATTCCGACATGAAGCGGTCGACGCCAAGGATCAGCGCCATCCCGGCGACCGGCACCGTCGGCACCACCGACAGCGTCGCGGCCAGTGTGATGAAGCCCGCCCCGGTGACGCCCGCCGCGCCTTTCGACGACAGCATCGCCACCGCCAGCAGCAGAAGCTGCTGCGAGATGGTCAGGTCGGTATTCGTCGCCTGCGCGATGAACAGCGCCGCCAGCGTCATGTAGATATTGGTGCCGTCAAGGTTGAAGGAATAGCCCGTCGGCACGACCAGCCCCACGACCGAGCGGCGGCAGCCCGCCTTCTCCATCTTCTCCATCAGCGCGGGCAGGGCGGATTCGGACGAGGAGGTGCCCAGGACCAGCAGGATCTCGGCCTTGAGGTAAGCGATCAGGCGCAGGATCGAGAAACCGTTCGCCATGCAGACCGCGCCGAGGACCACGATCACGAACAGCGCCGAGGTCAGGTAGAAGGTGCCGACCAGCGTGGCGAGGTTCACGACCGAGGCGATGCCGTATTTCCCGATGGTGAAGGCGAAGGCGCCGAAGGCACCGATCGGGGCCGCTTTCATCAGGATGTCGACGACGCGAAAGACGACATGGCTCAGCGTCTCGAAGAGCGAGACGACGGGCTTCGCCCTCTCGCCGACGAGGATCATGCCGATGCCGAACAGGATCGCGACGAACAGCACCTGAAGGATGTTGCCCTCGACAAAGGCCGAGGCGAGCGTCGTCGGGATGATGTCCATGACGAAGCCGGTCAGCGAGGTCTCATGCGCCTTCTCGGCATAGGTGCTGACCTTGCTGGCGTCGAGCGAGGCGGGGTCGATGTTCATGCCCGCGCCGGGCTGGATGACATTCGCGGTGATCAGGCCGACGACCAGCGCCAGCGTCGAGAAGGTCAGGAAATAGGCGAAGGCCTTGCCGACGACCGAGCCGACGCCCTTCAGCGTGCCCATGCCGGCAAGCCCGGTCACGATGGTCAGGAAGATGACCGGCGCGATGATCATCTTGACGAGCTTGATGAACGCATCGCCAAGCGGCTTCAGCGCCTCGCCGGTCTGCGGATAGAAATGCCCGATCAACGCACCGGCGATGATCGCGATCAGCACCTGTGCGTAGAGGTGGCGATAGAAAGGACGGGATGCGTGGGGGGTCGGCTGCGCCGACATGTCGATTTGCATTGAGGCCTCCTCCAACCTGCGATGTCATGTTGTGACGGTTTTTTTATCTGCCCCCGGAGTGGCGGCCAAACGCTGGGTGCATGGCTGCAATGCGCTGATTTCATGTGGTTTTGATGCTGGGCGGCAGCAGATTTTGTGCGGTTTTCCACACGCCAAGAACGTGCTAGTGTGATTTTTCACACAAAGGCGGCGAAAGGGAATCATGGCGCAGGACCAAGGCGGGCAGGGCGCGGTCGCGCGTTCGGGGCGGATGCTCTGGCCATTGCTGGGCGTGGCGCTGGCCGTCCTTGCCTTGCTTGCGGCGGGGTTTCACATCGGCCAGCGCAATGCTCTGGCCGATCTGCGCATGACGCAAGAGGTCGAGTTGAACTCGCGCGTGCAGGCGCTGGAAAGCGTGCTGCTGCGCCAGCGGGCGGTGGCGACGGTCCTTTCCGATGACGCGATGATCCGGCAGGCGCTTCTCAGCCCCGATCCGGGCGACAGGCTGGCCGCCTCGCAGAAGCTGGACCGGCTGCGGGACGAGACCGACAGCGCCGTCATCTATCTGCTCGACCGGCAGGGGACGGCCATCGCCGCCTCGAACTGGGACGAGCCGGACAGTTTCGTCGGGCAGGATTACAGCTTCCGCGACTATTTCAGCGAGGCCATCCTGCAAGGCGAGGCGACGCAATTCGCGCTGGGAACCGTCAGCAACCGCCCCGGCCTCTACCTCTCGCATGACGTGAGGAGCGCGCCGGGCGGCGGTGGCGAGGGTCTGGGCGTCGTGGTGGTCAAGGTCGAGTTCGACCCGCTCGAGCGGAACTGGGCCGGGGATGCCGCGCTGACCTATGTGACCGATGCCGCCGGGCAGGTGATCCTGTCGGGCAATCCGGCGCTGCGCTTTGGCCTCGCCCCGCCGGTTCCCGACGCCGTGCTGGCACGGGCCGCGGTGCCGGGCACCGACTGGACGATGACGATTGCCAGCTCGGCCCGCCCGGCGCGCCATGCGGCACTGCTGACCCTGGGAACGGTCGGCTTCGGGCTGGCGCTGCTGTCGGTGCCGGCGCTGCTGCTTTTGCGCCAGCGTCGACGCGCGGCCCGCGAGGCCGAGGCGGCCCGCCGCTACCGCGCCGATCTGGAACGCGCGGTCGAGGAGCGCACCCGCGCCCTCTCGGACGAGATGCGCGAGCGGCAGGCGACCGAAAAGCGCCTCTCGCGCCTGCAGGACGAGATGGTTCAGGCCAACAAGCTGGCGGCTTTGGGTCAGATCACCGCCGGCGTCGCGCATGAGGTGAACCAGCCCCTCGCCACCATCCGCCTGCTGGCCGAGAACGGGGCGGCGATGCTGCCGGCGGGTCAGGCCCCCGATGTGGCGGCGAACCTCTCGGGCATCGCGCGGATGGCCGACCGGATCGGGCGCATCACCGACCAGTTGCGCGGCTTCGCCCGCAAGGCGACGGGCGCGGTCGGGCCGGTCTCGCTGCGCGAGGCGGTCGATGTCGCGCTGCTTTTGACCGAGGCCCCGCGCGCCGCGCAAGGAATCCGGCTGGAGGCGCCGCAGATCGGCCCCGGGATCCGCGTCATGGCCGAGGCGGTGCGGCTTGAGCAGATCCTCGTCAACCTGCTGCAAAACGCGCAGGAGGCGCTGGCGGGATGCCCCGACCCCTTGATCCGCATTGGTATCGAGACCGGAGACGTCGTGCGCATCACCGTCGCCGATAACGGCCCCGGCCTCTCGCCCGAGGCGCTGGCCCAGCTTTTCATCCCCTTCGCGACCAGCAAGCCCAGCGGAATGGGCTTGGGACTGGTCATCTCGCAAGAGATCGCGCGGGATTTCGGCGGCTCGCTTGCTGCCGCCTCGCCACAGCCGGCGCGGGGTGCCAGCTTCGTTCTTGAACTGCGGGGGGGCGCATGATGGAAAGTGATCGCCTTGTCCGGCTGGTCGATGATGACGCGGACCTGCTGGCGGCATTGGGCCAGTCCCTGCGTCTGGCCGGCTTCACGGTCGAGCCTTTCACCTCGGGCGCCGCGGCGTTGGAGGGGCTTTCTCCCGACTATCCTGGCGTGATCCTTAGCGATGTGCGGATGCCCGGCATGGACGGGCTGGAGCTGTTCGGCCGCCTGAACGAGATGGACCCGGAACTGCCGGTGATCCTGCTGACCGGGCATGGCGACGTGCCGATGGCGGTCGCGGCGCTGAAGCGCGGCGCCTATGACTTCCTGACCAAGCCCGTGGGCGCCGACCAGCTTGCCGCCGCGCTGGCGCGCGCCTGCCAGTCCCGCGCGCTGGTGATCGAGAACCGGGCGCTGCGCCAGCAACACCAGCAGGCGCGGGCTGAGGAAACGCGGCTGATCGGGCAAAGCCCCTTCATGGCGCATCTGCGCGACAATATCGAACGCCTCGCCTCGGCCGGGGGCGATCTGCTGCTGGTGGGGCCAAGCGGGTCGGGCAAGGAAACCGTCGCCCGCGCCATCCATCGTCAGGGCCCGCGCCGGTCGCGCGCCTTTGTCCATGTCGCCTGCGCGACGCTGGACGAGGCGCGGTTCGATGCCGAATATCTCGGCCTCGATCCCTCGGGGCCGATGGGCCGCAGCGCCGGGCGGTTGCTGGCGGCGCATCGCGGCACGCTGTATCTGGACGAGGTGGATGCCCTTTCGCCCGCGCTGCAAGCCCGCCTCATGGCGCTGATCGAGGCGGGGGAGATCTGGCCCCCCGGCACCGCCGCCCCGCGTCCCTTGGACCTGCGCGTCATCGCCTCGTCCCGGGGTGATCTGGAGGGGCGGATGCGCAAGGGTCTGTTCCGGGGCGACCTTTATTACCGGCTGTCGGGCGTCGTTCTGACGCTGCCGCCGCTGGCCGAGCGGCGCGAGGACATCCCGGACCTCTTCCGGCATTTCTTGCTTGAGGCCTGCGCGCGGCTCGACATTGCGCCCCCGCCGGTCACGCCATCGACGCTGGCGCGGCTTGCCGCACATGACTGGCCCGGAAACCTGCGCGAGCTTCGCCGCTTTGCCGAGGCCCATGCTCTGGGCCTTTCCCCCTTTGCGGGGCAGGCCGCCGCCGATCCCGATGAGGGGCTGGCCGCCATGGTCGCGGATTACGAGGCCGGGCTGATCCGCGAGGCGCTGCGCCATGTCGGGGGCAGCGCCAGCCGCGCCATGACGCGGCTGCGGCTGCCGCGCAAGACATTCTACGACAAGCTGGCGCGCCACGGCATCAAGCCCGCCGATTTTCGCGGCAATGGGGCGGGAACCGGCGCAGGATAGGGCCAGCCGCGCAGGCTTCCGACCGGCAGGCTTTTGCTTTTCCCGCAGCTATCGCTTGGCCGTAGGGCCGGCGCGCGATATGACGGCAGCCTGAAAGAATGGAGCCCGGACATGGACGCGACCGACCGTATTGCGCGCAGGATTGCCAGTGAAATCAATGCGACGCCCCAGCAGGTCACGGCGGCGACCGACCTTCTGGACGGGGGCGCGACCGTGCCCTTCGTCGCGCGCTACCGCAAGGAGGTGACGGGCGGCCTCGACGATACGCAACTGCGGACGCTGGCGGAACGGCTGGCCTATCTGCGCGAGCTTGAGGCGCGGCGGAAGGCGATCCTCGAATCGATCGCGGGGCAGGGGAAACTGACCGACGACCTCGCCCGCGCGGTTGCCGGGGCCGAGACCAAGGCGACGCTCGAGGACATTTACCTGCCCTTCAAGCCCAAGCGCCGCACCAAGGCGATGATCGCGCGGGAAAACGGGCTGGAGCCGCTTCTGCGCGCCATTCAGGACAACCGCGCCGCCGATCCCGAGGCGCTGGCGGCGGGCTACCTGACCGAGAACGTCGCCGACCTGAAAGCCGCGCTGGACGGCGCGCGCGACATTCTGGTCGAGGAACTGTCCGAGAATGCCGACCTGCTGGGCCGGTTGCGCCAGTTCATGCAGACGGATGGCCGCATCTCGGCCAAGGTCGTCGCGGGCAAGGAGCAGGAAGGCGCGAAGTTCAGCGACTATTTCGACCATGCCGAGAAATGGTCCGCGATCCCCGGCCACCGGGCGCTGGCGATCCTGCGCGCCGCCAAGGAGGAGGTGCTGACCATCGAGATCGCCCCCGAAGGCGATGACGGCACCGCCCGCGCCGAGGGCATCGTCGCCCTGGCGCTGGGGCGGTTGGGCGACGCGCCGGGCGACAAATGGCTGCGAAAGGTCGCGGGCTGGACTTGGCGGGTGCGCCTGTCGAATACGATGTATGTCGACCTCTTGACCGAATTGCGCCAACGCGCCCATGCCGAGGCGATCCGGGTCTTTGCCCGCAACCTCAAGGATCTGCTGCTGGCCTCGCCCGCCGGTCCGCGCCCGACCATCGGGCTTGATCCGGGCATCCGCACCGGCGTGAAGCTCGCCGCTGTCGATGCGACCGGCAAGGTGGTCGAGACCGCGACGCTTTACCCCTTCCAGCCCAAGAACGACCTGCGCGGGGCGGAAGCCGCGCTTGCCGCTGCCATCCTGCGCCACAAGATCGAGCTGATCGCGATCGGCAACGGCACCGCCAGCCGCGAGACCGAGCGTATGGTCGCCGATGTGCTGAAACGCCTGCCCGCAGGCGTGAAGGCCCCGGTCAAGGTCATCGTCAGCGAGGCGGGGGCTTCGGTCTATTCCGCCTCCGAACTCGCCGCGAAGGAGTTTCCCGACCTTGACGTGAGCTTGCGCGGCGCGGTCTCGATCGCGCGGCGCTTGCAGGATCCGCTGGCCGAACTGGTCAAGGTGCCGCCGGAATCGATCGGCGTCGGCCAGTATCAGCATGACGTGGACCAGCGCCAACTGGCGAAGACCCTGGAGGCCGTGGTCGAGGATGCGGTGAACGCGGTCGGGGTCGATCTGAACACCGCCTCCGCGCCGCTCCTCGCCCATGTCGCGGGTCTGGGGCCGTCGCTGGCGCAGAACATCGTGACCCATCGCGACGCGACCGGGGCCTTCGCCTCGCGCGCGGCCCTGAAGAAGGTCGCGGGCCTCGGCCCCCGCGCTTTCGAGCAATGCGCGGGCTTCCTGCGCATCCGCGACGGGAAAGAGCCGCTCGACGCCTCCTCGGTCCACCCCGAGGCTTACGGCGTCGCGCGGAAGATCGTTGCCGCCTGTGGCCGCGACATCCGCCAGATCATGGGCGATGCCGCCGCGCTGAAGGGCGTCCGGGCAGAGGCTTTCGTGGACGAGAATTTCGGCCTGCCGACGATCCGCGACATCCTGTCCGAGCTGGAAAAGCCCGGCCGCGACCCGCGCCCCAGCTTCGTCACCGCGAGCTTTGCCGAGGGGGTCGAGGAGATCAAGGATCTGAAACCCGGCATGTCGCTGGAAGGCACCGTCACCAATGTCGCGGCCTTCGGCGCCTTCGTCGATATCGGCGTGCATCAGGACGGGCTGGTCCATATCAGCCAGCTTGCCGACCGCTTCGTGAAAGACCCGAACGAGGTGGTGAAAGTGGGCGACGTGGTCCGCGTCCGCGTGACCGAGGTTGATGCGCCCAGAAAGCGCATCGGCCTGACCATGCGCAAGGATGGCGGCGCCTCGGCCCGCGACAGCCAGGCCGCCGAACGCGGGCCGAAATCCCAGCCGGCGCGCGGCCCGAAAACCGCGAAACCGGCCCCGAAGGACGAGCCGGGCGCCCTTGGCGCGGCCCTCCTCAACGCGCTCCGCAAGGGCTGAGGGGGCATGTCCCCGCGCCGCCTGCGGCCCCTCGACGGGGCGCGGGCGGCGCTGCCCTTGGCCTAGAGCGTCAGCAGCGCGGCGCGGAAACCGGGATCCGACAGGACGACCTCCTTCGCGCCCAGTTCCGCCGCCCGGGCCAGCGCGCGCGATGTCTGGGCCTGCGCGAAATCGACCGCCGAGGAGAGGTCGCGACCCCGTCCCAGCGCGGCGGTGATCAGCCCCGCGAACAGATCGCCCGTCCCGGCCAGCGCCACCGGCAGATGCGGCACCGGGTGGCGGCTGAGGCCCTCTGGCCCGATCACGACGCTTTCGAGCATCCCTTCCGGCGTCTCGCGAAGGCGGCAGCCGGTCGCGATCAGGCTGGCGCCGGGTGCCATCCCCAGCGCCCTTGCCGCGCGGGGCAGGTCGTCGAGGCAGGCGATGGGCTCTCCGGTCAGATAGGCGATCTCGAACGGATTGGGCGAGGCCAGATCGGCCAGCGGCAGCAGGCGGTCGCGATGGATCGCGGCAATGCTCTCGGGGACGTAAAGCCCCGGCGCGTCATCCCCCATCACCGGGTCGCAGTAATAGACCAGCGCCGGATTGGCCGCCTTGGCGCGCGCCACGAAATTCGCGACCATCCCCGCCACCTCGATCGAGCCGATATAGCCGCTGACAAGGAAGGCCGCGCGCCCGGGCAGGCCACGTTCCCAGACACCCTCGAGCAGGTCGGCGAAGAAATCCGCGGGCATCGCCCGGCCGCGCAGCGTCGGGTAATCGGGCGTGTTCGAGAACACCACCGTCGGCACCTGCGCAACCTCCAGCCCCACGGCGAGCATCGGAAACACCGCGGCGGAATTGCCGACATGGCCCATGACCACCTGGCTCTGGATCGAGATGACCAGCGGCGGCCTCATGCCCCTCCCTCCAACTGGCCGTTCAGACGGCCATTCAAACGGGGCGACCAATCCTCGACCCGGCCGCTTTCCAGCCGCCGGACCGCGTATTTCCGCCAGCCCTCGGCCAGCAGGTCCAGCGCCGCGATACCCTGCAATTCCTGCCTGTTCAGGCGGTCGACATAAAGCGCGTGCCACAGGCGGCACAATGTCCATTCCTGCGCAAGCCGGTCAACCAGCGTCATCGCGTCTCCGGACGCAACCACGCCGGGTTCCAGCACGCGGTAATACCAGCCGGTCCGGCCACTCTCCTGCACCCGCCGCGCCATGTCCGCGACCCCGAAACGCTGCGAGAGCTTCCAGCAGGGCTGCCGCCCCTGACTGACCTGCACCAATGCCCCACCCAGCCGGAAAATGTCGCCGACCGCCACCGTCGCCTCGGTCAGCCCAAGGGTCGAGACGTTCTCGCCAAAGGCCCCCGGCGCCTCCAGCAGCGCGAGCGCCCCCAGATCCGCCCGCCATTCGGGATAATGATCGCGGGGATAGTGATGGACGGCCTTCTCGACCCCGCCATGCACCCGCCGGTCGGCCTGCTCGTCGCCCGCGAACCCGGTCGGACCCAGGTGCAAGGGGTGGTCGACCGGGCGCTTCGCAATGCCGCTCAGCCGGTCGCTGCCGGGCAGGGGGGCGACAGGCCCGGTCAGAAGGGTGATGGCGGTCATGGCGAACTCCGGCTTTGCGGGCCAGACTAGCCCTTCGCAAGGGCGCGGCAAGGGGCGGAAAAAGGAAACGCCCGCCGATGGAGGGCGGGCGTCATCCTCGCGGGATCAGAAATCCCAGTCTTCATCCTCGGTCGCGACGGCCTTCCCGATCACATAGGACGAGCCAGAGCCGCTGAAGAAGTCGTGGTTCTCGCTGTCCGGGGACAGCGCCGCCATGATCGCCGGGTTGACCTCGCACGCGGCGGGCGGGAACAGCGCCTCATAGCCTAGGTTCTGCAGCGCCTTGTTGGCATTGTAATGCAGGAAGGCCTTCACATCCTCGGTCAGCCCGATCCCGTCATAAAGCTCGGCGGTGTATTTCTGCTCGATATCGTAAAGATCGAAGATCAGCGAGAAGGCGAAATCCTTCAGCTCCTGCTGCCTTTCCGCCGAAAGCTTGCTGGCCGCGCGCTGGAACTTGTAGCCGATGTAATAGCCATGCACGGCCTCGTCGCGGATGATCAGGCGGATCAGGTCGGCGGTATTGGTCAGCTTCGCCCGGCTCGACCAGTACATCGGCAGGTAGAAGCCCGAATAGAACAGGAAGCTCTCCAGGAAGACCGAAGCGATCTTGCGCTTCAGCGGGTCCGATCCGGCCTTGTATTCCTCAAGGATCAGCCGCGCCTTGGCCTGCAGATGCGGGTTCTCCTCGGACCAGCGGAAGGCCTCGTCGACCTCCTTGGTCAGGCACAAAGTCGAGAAGATCGAGGAATAGCTCCGCGCATGGACCGCCTCCATGAAGGCGATGTTCGACAGCACCGCCTCTTCATGCGGCGTCTGGGCGTCGGGCATCATCGAAGGCGCGCCGACGGTGTTCTGCACGGTGTCGAGCAGGGTAAGCCCGGTAAAGACCCGGATCGTCAGCTCCCGCTCGGCCGGGCGCAGCGTCGCCCAGCTCTGCACGTCATTCGACAGCGGCACCTTCTCGGGCAGCCAGAAGTTCACCGTCAGCCGGTTCCAGACCTCCAGGTCCTTCTCGTCGTCCAGCCGGTTCCAGTTGATGGCCTTCAGCGCCGGCCGCGTGGCGATATGGTCTTTCATCGAAAAACCCCTTTCATCGTTTTCTAAATACCCTACGGGGGTCCGGGGGTGTAAAACCCCCGGCAGCGGCGCGGCTCAGAGCGTGCAGGACACGCAGCCCTGCACCTCGGTCCCCTCCAGCGCGGTCTGGCGCAGGCGGATGTAGTAGATCGTCTTGATGCCCTTCTTCCAGGCATAGATCTGGGCGCGGTTGATATCCCGCGTCGTCGCTTCGGCCGGGAAGAACAGCGTCAGGCTCAGGCCCTGATCGACATGCTCGGTCGCCGCCGCATAGGTGTCGATGATCGCATCCGGGCCGATCTCATAGGCGTCGCGGTAATATTCGATATTCTCGTTCGACATGAAGGCGGCGGGGTAATAGACGCGGCCGATCTTGCCTTCCTTGCGGATCTCGATCTTGGCGACGATCGGGTGGATCGAGCTGGTCGAGTTGTTGATATAGCTGATCGACCCGGTCGGCGGCACGGCCTGCAGGTTGCGGTTGTAAAGCCCGGTCGCCATCACCTCGGCCTTCAGCGCGGCCCAGTCCTCGCGCGTCGGAAGGGTGATGCCCTCGAAGACGCGGGTGACATCGGCCATGGTCGGCAGCCAGTCGCGGTCGGTATATTTGTCGAAGAAGCTGCCATCGGCATATTTCGACTTCTCGAAATCCTTGAAGGTCGAACCCTTCTCGCGCGCCAGCAGGTTCGAGGCGCGGATCGCGTGATAGGCGACGGCGGCGAAGTAAACGCTCGTGAACTCGACGCCCTCGGGGCTGCCATAATGGATGCGCTCGCGGGCGAGGAAGCCGTGCAGGTTCATCTGGCCAAGGCCGACCGCATGGGCCTCGTCATTGCCGCGCCGGATCGAGGGGACCGAGTCGATCGAGGACATCTCCGACACTGCGGTCAGCGAGCGGATCGCGGCCTCGACGGTCGCGCCGAAATCCGGCCCGTCCATGGTCGCCGCGATATTCAGCGAGCCGAGGTTGCAGGAAATATCCGTGCCCAGATGCGAATAGCTCAGATCCTCGTTGAACTCGCTGGCCTCGTTCACCTGCAGGATTTCCGAACAGAGGTTCGACATGGTGATGCGGCCGTGGACCGGGTTCGCCTTGTTCACCGTGTCCTCGAACATGATGTAGGGATAGCCCGATTCAAACTGGATCTCGGCCAGCGTCTGGAAGAAGGCGCGGGCGTTGATCTTCCGCTTCTTGATGCGCTTGTCATCGACCATCTCGGCATATTTCTCGGTGACCGAGATTTCCGAGAAGGGGACGCCATAGACCTTTTCGACGTCATGGGGCGAGAAGAGGTACATGTCCTCGTTCTTCTTCGCCAGTTCGAAGGTCAGGTCGGGAATGACCACGCCCAGGCTCAGGGTCTTGATGCGGATCTTTTCGTCCGCGTTCTCGCGCTTGGTGTCGAGGAAGCGCAGGATGTCGGGATGATGCGCGTTGAGGTAAACCGCGCCCGCGCCCTGCCGCGCGCCAAGCTGGTTCGCATAGCTGAAGCTGTCCTCCAGAAGCTTCATCACCGGGATGACGCCCGAGGACTGGTTCTCGATCCCCTTGATCGGTGCGCCTGCCTCGCGCAGGTTCGTCAGCATCAATGCGACGCCCCCGCCGCGCTTCGACAGTTGCAACGCCGAGTTGATGGAGCGCCCGATGGACTCCATGTTGTCCTCAAGCCGCAGCAGGAAGCACGAGATCAACTCGCCACGGGATTTCTTGCCCGCATTCAGGAAGGTCGGCGTCGCGGGCTGGAAGCGACCCGAGAGCATCTCCTCCATGAAGCTCATCGCAAGCTTCTCGTCGCCGCGCGCCAAGGTCAGCGCGACCATAACCACGCGGTCCTCGTAACGCTCAAGGTAGCGTTGGCCGTCACGCGTCTTCAGCGTGTAGCTGGTGTAATACTTGAACGCGCCGAGGAAGGTCGGAAAGCGGAACTTGCGCCGGAAGGCGGTGTCCCAGATCGCGCGCTGGAAGTTCTTGGAATACTGGTCCAGCACCTCCGGCTCGTAATAGCCTTCCTCGACCAGATAATCGAGCTTCTCGTCCAGCGAGTGGAAGAAGACCGTGTTCTGGTTCACATGCTGCAGGAAATACTGGTGCGCGGCCTTGCGATCAGCGTCGAAGCGGATCTTCCCCTCGCTGTCGTAAAGGTTCAGCATCGCGTTCAGCGCGTGATAGTCCAGCTCGGCCTTTACGCCATCGTCAAGCATTCTGTCCCCCAGAATTTATGAAGCCCGGCCTCAACGCGGGCAATGTCTTCGTCATTGCCCGCAAGCTCGAAACGATAGAGCACGGGCACCTTGCATTTCTCGGCGATGACCCGCCCGGCAAGGGCAAAGGTCGCGCCGAAGTTCCGGTTGCCCGCGGCGATGACGCCACGGATCAGGGACCGGCGGCCCGGATCGTTCAGAAAGCGGATCACCTGTTTGGGGACCGCGCCCCGGCCCTCGCCATCGGCGAAGGTCGGGCAGATCAGCACATAGGGCAGGGCGGGTGTGGGCATCTCGTCCCCGGGCGAGGCCGGGATGCGGTCGGCTGGCAGGGCGAGGCGCGTCACAAAGCGCGCCGTGTTCCCGGAGGCCGAAGAAAAGAAGACGAGCCCGCCCATCTCAGGCGATCAGGAAAGACGGCCGATCATGTCGGGCCGGAAGCCGGCCCAATGCTCGTCGCCGGCGATGACGACAGGGGCCTGCCGATAGCCAAGCGAGGCGACCATCTGCATTGCGGCGTCATCCTCGGTCAGGTCCACGATGTCATAGGCCAGTCCGCGGGCGTCCAGGGCGCGCGTGGTGGCGGTGCATTGCACGCAGGCGGGTTTGGAATAGACGGTGATGCTCATGCCTGTGGTCCCTCTTTTTTCATACGGTCGTGTCGGATCCTGCCCGCAGCGACGAATGCCAGTGCCCCGACGGAAACCCACACCGGAACCTAGCCAATCGCCAACTACTAACAGTTGTTTTCGCACTGCGAAGACAAGCGGGTAATTGCCCGGCATTGCCGCATTTCGCTGGCGCGTTCACCCATCATATAGACAATCTTTGCGTCGCGCCACCCATATCTTGTGGTCTAAAGCCAGAACGTTAGGTTGCCGAGTCGCGTTGCCAAAGCGCATCTGTCAACCGGAAGCTGGGGGCTGAGGCGTGATTTTTGCCCGGCGGTCGTGACTGTCTGCCGGGGACGGGGGCAGCTTCTAGCCCCGCTCCCGGCAGGCGTCCACCTCAAAAATCGCGGGGGAAGCGGGCTTCCAGATCACGAACCTGTTCGGGCGTCAGCGGGCGGGTCCGCATCCCGCGAAGGGCAAGGAAAAGCTTTGCCGTCTCTTCAAGCTCTTCCGTCGCATAGACCGCATCTTCCAGCGACTTGCCCGCCACCACCGGACCGTGGTTCGCCAAGAGCACGGCATGATGGTCTGAGGCCATTTCCTCGACCGCGCGCGCCAGATCGAGGTCTCCGGGCGCGAAATAGGGGATCAGCGGCAGGCGGCCGACTCGCATGACGTAATAGGCCGTCAGGGGCGGCAATACGTCGCGGTGGTCGATGTCATTGAGGCAGCTGACCGCGACCGAATGGGTCGAATGCAGATGCACGATCGCGCCCGCGCGCGGGCGGCGGCCATACATCGCCATATGCAGGAAGCTCTCCTTGGTCGGCTTGTCGCCCGAGAGGAGATTCCCCGCCAGATCAAGGCGCGAGATCCGCGCCGGGTCGATCGCCCCCATGCTGGAGCCGGTCGGCGTCATCAGCCAGCCATCCTCCAGCCGGACCGAGATATTCCCCGACGATCCGAAGGTCAGGCCGCGATCGAACAGCGATTTCGCAAGGCGCGCGATTTCCTCGCGTTGGCGCGTCTCAGACATCGAGCATCTCCAGCGCTTGCGTGAACATGTCGGGGCCGCCGAAATTTCCCGATTTGAGGCAAAGCGCCAGCGCGCGCCCCTCGACCGTGGCTCCGCACCACGGCACGCCGGGGCAGACCTCGGGGCCGATCGCCAGCTCGTTGACGCCAAGGGCCGAGATGACCGCGCCCGAAGTCTCGCCCCCCGCGACCAGAAACCGCGAGAAGCCGCGCGAAAGCAGGCCCTGCGCGATCGAGGAAAGCGTCCTCTCCATCATCTCGCCCGCTTCCATGACGCCGTAGCGGCGCTGGTTCGCGGCCACTTCCTCGGGGTCGGAGGAGCCATAGATCAGGACCGGCCCGGGCTGCGCCACGGCCCATTCGACCGCCTCGGACGCGACGTCATCCCCCGCCGCCACGCGGTTTATGTCGATCTTCAGCGAGGGCCAGCGCGCTGCGGCCTGCGCAATCTGCCCCCGGGTCGCGGTCGAGCAACTGCCCGCCAGCACCACGCCGCGCCCCTCCGTCAGCGGCAGGCGGGGCGGCATCGCTGCGCCAAGCTGACCGCTGCCCCGCAGGTTCGCGGGCAGCCCCATCGCGACGGCCGAGCCGCCTGTGACCAGCGCCATCCCGTCCAGCGCGCGGCCAAGGGCCAGCATATCCGCATCCTCGACCGCATCGGGGACGGCATAGCGGAACCCCTCGGCGCGCAGCCGGTCGAAGGCCGCGCGGATCGCCTCCGGCCCCTGCCGCACGGTTTGCAGGGCCACCAGCCCCGTTCGCCCCCGCGACTGCGCGTCCATCAGCCGGATCAGGCTGGAATCGCGCATCGGCGTCAGCGGGTGGTCCTTCATCGGGCTTTCCGCCAAGGGCAGGTCGCCCACGAACAGGTTGCCCTTGTAGATGGTGCGCCCGTTCTTCGGAAACGCGGGCGAGATCACGGTGAAATCCTGCCCCATCGCCTCCAGCAGCGCGTCCGTGACCGGGCCGATATTTCCCTGCGCCGTCGAATCGAAGGTCGAGCAATATTTGAACACCACCTGCCGCACGCCCTGACCCTGCAACCAGTCGAGCGCGGCGAGGGATTGCGAAACGGCCTGATCCGCCGGGATCGTGCGCGATTTCAGCGCGATGACGACCGCATCCGCGCCCTCGGGCGCCTGACCTGGGGCGGGGACGCCGATCACCTGCACGACCCGCAGCCCGGCCTGAACCCATGTGCTGCAAAGATCCGTCGCGCCGGTGAAATCGTCCGCGATGGCGCCAAGGATAATGGCCATCCGTTCCCTCCCTCAAATCCCCGGCCGATTTAGACCCGGCCGGGGAGGCGGGGTCAACGGATGTTGAGCAGCAGCCCCGCCGCCAGCTTCGCGCGCTCGACAAGGCTTGCGACCTCGATATGCTCGCCCAGCGTATGCAGCCCCTTGCCGCGCACCCCGATGGAATCGAGCGTCGGAACCCCCATCGCGCCGGTGAAATTCCCGTCCGAGCCGCCGCCCGCCGAGCCTGCATTCATCTGGAAGCCGATATCGGCGGCGATGCCCTTGGCCAGTTCGTAAAGCGCCATGGTGCCAGGCTGCGGTTCCCATACCGGACGGGTCACGCCGCGCGTCACCTTGAACTCGACGCCGTTCTCCTCGCCCTGCAGCGCCATGATCGCGGCGACGCCCCGGTCCAGATCCTCCTGCCGCTTGGCCATGCTCAGCGCCTCGGCCCGGCATTCCGAGCTGACGCAGTTCACCCATTGCCCGGCATGGATTACCCCGACCGAGAAGGTGCAGTCCTCGGTGGTCATCGCCTCGACCTCGAGGATCTTCCGCGCCATGGCCGCGATGGCCGAGCGTCCGTCCTTCAGCGCCCAGCCGGCATGGCTGGGGCGGCCTTGGGTCAGAAGATTGAAGCGCGCGATGGCATAGCGCCCGATCACCGCGCCACCGTCGGGCGAGGCGGGTTCGGGCAGCAGTACGGCGCGCTGGCCGCGCGCGGCATCCTCGATCAGCCCGCGCGTCGCCGGGGTGCCGACCTCCTCGTCGGGGGTGAAAAGGAAGGTGACGGGCAAAGGCGTCACCAGCCCGGCGCGGGTGATCTGGCGCATCGCCTCGTAAAAGACATAATTGCCGCCCTTCATGTCCATGATGCCGGGGCCGTAGCAGAGGTCGCCCTCGCGCCGGAAGGGCAGCTTTTCCAGCGTGCCGATCGGGTGGACGGTGTCCATGTGGCCCGAGACGAGGATGCCGGGCTTGCCCTGATCGGGATGGGGGAAGGTCACGCGGATCGAATCGCCAAATCCCATGGTTCCGGGGATGGTCTCGACCGTGGCGCCGATGGCGGTCATGTCGCGCGCGGCCAGCGCCATCATCCGGCTGACGGCGGGACCGTCCCAGGTCGGGCTTTCGCATTCGATCCAGGGGCGCAGGCCCTCCAGCATCTCCTCGGCGTCGAAGGGCAGGTTCAGCGCGTTCATGCGGCGGCCTCCATCGGCAGGCGGCGTTCGATCAGGCGGGCATAGATCGAGGCGCCGACGGGCAGGATCGCGGTATCCAGCACGAAGCCGGGATTATGCAGCGGCACGGTCCCGGCATGGCCCAGATTGCCGTAAGCGCCGGGGACGAGTTGCAGCATGTCGGCGAAATCCTCGGACCCGGTCATCGGCTCGGCGCGGTCCGAGACATTCTCGGCCCCGATGATATCGGCGGCGGCGGCCATCCATTCGTCGGACAGCGCGGCATCGTTCAGCAGCACGTCGAAAATCTCGCGGAAGCGGATATCGACGGCGACGCCATGGGCCAGCGCGAAACCCTCGCAGATCTCGCGCATCCGGGTCTGCATCAGGTCGCGGACCTCGGGCTTGAAGAAGCGGATGGTGCCCGCAAGTGTCGCGGTCTCCGGCACGACGTTATAGGCGCTGCCCGCGTGGATCTGCGTGACCGACAGCACCCCCGCCTCAAGCGGTGCGAGGTTGCGGCCCAGAATGGTCTGGAATTGCCCGACCAGCGCCGAGGCAACGACCAGCGGGTCGCGCGATTGCTGGGGCATCGCGGCATGGCTGCCCTTGCCGGTGATGGCCACGTCAAAGAAGGACGCCCCCGCCATGGCCGGGCCCTTGACGATGGTGGCGCGCTGCGGCCGGCCGTTCGGCTGGTTGTGCATCCCGTAGACCTCATCGACCGGGAAACGCTGGAACAGCCCCTCGGCGATCATGCCGCGCGCGCCGCCCAGCCCTTCCTCGGCGGGCTGGAAGATGAAGACGGCGCTGCCGTCGAAATTCCGGCTGGCGGCCAGATATTTCGCCGCGCCCAACAGCATGGTCGTATGCCCGTCATGGCCGCAGGCATGCATCCGCCCCGGATTTTGCGAGGCATAGCCAAGCCCCGAAACCTCGGTGATCGGCAATGCGTCCATGTCGGCGCGCAGGCCGATGCGGCGGTTACCAGCGCCGCGACCTTTCAGGATGCCGACGACGCCGGTTTTCGCGACATTCTCATGGACTTCGTCAAAGCCCCATTCGCGCAGCTTCGCCGCGACGACGCCCGAGGTGCGGACCTCCTCGAAGCCGATTTCGGGATTGGCGTGCAGGTCGCGGAAAATGGCTTCCAGCGTCGGCGCGTCGGCCTCGATCTCAGGAAGGACGGGCATCAATGACCTCGTTCATTGGTTTGAAATTCTGGAAATCCCAGTCGCGGCCGGGGGCGGCCTCGATCAGGGCGCGGGTATAGGGATGGGCGGGATGGGCCAGCACCTCCGCCGCCGGGCCCTGCTCGACCACGGCGCCGCGCTGCATGACGATCACCTCGTCGCAGATCTGGGCGGCGACGCGCAGGTCATGGGTGATGAAGACGATGGCGATGCCCAGCTCCTTCTGGAGCTGGTCGAGCAGGTCGAGAACCTGCGCCTGCACCGACACATCGAGGGCCGAGACCGCCTCGTCCGCGACCAGCACGTCGGGGCGCATCATGATGGCGCGGGCGATGGCGATGCGCTGGCGCTGCCCGCCCGAGAACATGTGCGGATAGCGTTTCAGCGCGTCCCTGGGCAGGCCCACGACCTGCAAGAGGCGCGCGGCCTCGGCCAGCGCCTCGCCGCGCGGGGTGCCATAGTTCAGCGGCCCCTCGATCAGGCTTTCGGCGATGGTCCAACGCGGGTTCAGCGACCGCATCGGATCCTGAAACACCACTTGCAGCTTCTTGCGATGCGGGCGCAGCGCGCCGCGCGACAGATGCGCGATATCGGCCCCGTCGAGCTTGACCGCGCCCGAGGTCGGGTCGATCAGCCGCATGATGCAGCGCGCGACGGTGGACTTGCCCGAGCCGGATTCGCCGACGATCCCCAGCGTCCTGCCCCGCGCCAGCGTGAAGCTGACATTCTTCGCGGCATGGGCCTGCGGAACCTTCTTCAGGATGCCGCGGCTGCCATAGATCTTGTTTAACCGCTCGACACTCAACACAATATCTTCTCCGGCAGGCCGGGCCGGGCGCGGAGAGAGGCTGGGGACCGAGGCCAGCAGCTTGCGGGTATATTCGGCCTTCGGCGCCCGCAGCACCGCCTCGATCGGGCCATGTTCGACGATCTCGCCATGCTTCATCACATAGACGGTATCGGCGATCTCGGCGACGACGCCCATGTCATGGGTGATGAAAAGAACCGCGGTGCCGTGCTTCTGCTGAAGCTCGTCGATGAGCGCGAGGATCTGCTTCTGCGTGGTCACGTCCAGCGCCGTCGTCGGCTCGTCCGCGATCAGTAGCACCGGCTCCAGCACCAGCGCCATGGCGATCATGATGCGCTGGCGCTGCCCGCCGGACAGCTGGTGCGGATAGCTTTGGAAGATGCGCTCGACATCGGGCAGGTGGACCTGCCGCATGATGTCGATGGCCCGCGCCCGACGCTCGGCAGCGGAAAGCCGGGTGTGAAGCTCCATCACCTCCATGATCTGGTCGCCGACGCGCAGGACCGGGTTCAGCGCCGTCATCGGCTCCTGAAAGATCATCGCGACGCGGGCGGCGCGCAGTTCGCGCATTTGCGCCTGCGACAGCGGCAGCAGGTTCTGGCCCTGCAGGTTGATCCGCCCCTGCGCGACCTTCAGGGCCGAGGGCAGCAGCCCCATGATCGCCAGCGACGTGACCGATTTCCCCGAGCCGGATTCCCCGACAAGGCAGACCGTCTCGCCCTGCCGGATGGTGACGTCGATGCCTTTCAGCACCTGCGGCTGGCCCGGCGTGTCGGGCAGGGCCACCACCAGATCCTCGGTCGAGAGGGCGACCTCGGCCTGATCGAAATTGCGTGACTTGAACAGCATGGCTTACCCCGCGCGTTTCTTCAGCCGCGGGTCCAGCATGTCGCGCGCGGCATCGCCCAGAAGGTTGATCGACAGGATGCAGAGCGACAGCATCAGGCCGGGATAGAGGATCAGCTCGGGCTTGATCCTGAAGAACATCCGGCCCTCGGCCATGATGTTGCCCCAGGTCGGCGTCTCGGTCGAAACGCCGGCGCCAAGGAAGCTGAGGATCGCCTCGGTCAGGATGGCGGAGGCGAGGATATAGGTCCCCTGCACGATCAGGGGCGCCAGCGTGTTCGGCACCAGATGCCGGAACAGGATCTTCGGCATCGAGGAGCCGAGCGCGATCGCGGCCTCGACATAGGGTTCCTCGCGCGCGGAAAGGACGACCGCGCGGACGAGGCGGACGACGCGCGGGATCTCGGGGATGGTGATGGCCGCGACGACCGACCCGACCGAGGGGCCGTTCAGCGCCACCAGCGCGATGGCGAGCAGGATCGACGGAATCGCCATCAGCGCATCCATCATCCGCATGATGACCGCATCCGCCGTGCGGAAGAAGCCCGCGACCATGCCGATGACCAGCCCCAGCAGGATCGAGACGATGGCCGTCGCCACCCCGATCATCAGCGAGAGCCGCCCGCCGATCAGCACGCGGCTGAGGATGTCGCGGCCGAAATTGTCGGTGCCGAGGGGGTGGCCCTCGATCGGGCCCTTGAGGCGGACCAGCGGGTCCATTTTCAGCGGATCATGCGGCGCAATCCAGGGCGCGAAGAGGGTGACGAGCAGGATTACGACCAGCACGATCAGCGCAAGCTTGGGCGCGATGCCGAATTGAGGCAGCCGGATCATCCGCAGGACCGGCTGCAGGGCCGAGTCGGGTTGAGGCGTCTGGGACATCAGTAGCGGATCCTCGGGTCAAAGATGCTGTAGCTGAGGTCGATGAGCAGGTTGACGAGGACATAGAGAAAGCTCGTCAGCAGGATCATCGCCTGAATGACCGGATAGTCGCGGGCAAGGATGGCATCGACGGTCAGCCGGCCGATGCCGGGGATGTTGAAGACCGTCTCGGTCACCACGACGCCGCCGATCAGCAGCGCGAAGCCGGTGCCGATCACCGTGAGGATCGGGACGGCGGCGTTTCTCAGCGCATGGCGGAACAGGACCGTGCGCTCGGGCGCGCCCTTGGCGCGGGCGGTGCGGATGTAATCCTCGCCCAGCACCTCAAGCATGTTGGCGCGGGTCATGCGGGCGATCAGCGCGACATAGATCGTGGTCAGGGTCAGCGCCGGCAGCAGCGCGTTCTTGAGGAAGGGCAGAACCCCCGCCGAGATCGGCGTGAAGCCCTGCACCGGGAACCAGCCGAGTTTCAGCGAGAATGCGAGGATCAGCAGATAGCCGATGACAAAGACCGGGACCGAGAAGCCGAGGACCGAGAAGGTCATCACCGCGTAATCGGCGGCGCTGCGATGCTTCCACGCGGCGACGACGCCCATCGGCACTGCCAGCAGGACCGAGATCACGATGGTCAAAAGCGCGATCGACAGCGTCGGCCCGAAGCGGTCGGCGATCATGCCGGAAACCGGCGTGTGCGAGATCAGCGAGGTGCCAAGGTCGCCGCGCAGCAATTGGCCAAGCCAGGTGATGAACTGGACATGGATCGGCTGGTTCAGCCCCATGGCCTCGCGGATGCGCTCAAGCTGGGCGGGGGTCGCCATGTCGCCCGCGATGATCGCGGCCGGGTCGCCCGGCGTCAGGCGCAGCAGCAGAAAGACGAAAACCGCGACAAGCAGCATGACCGGGATCACGGCAAGGATGCGGCGAAGAATATATCCAAGCATCGGAAAAGTCCCTGTACGGACCGGAAGTAAGGGGGCGGCGCAGAAGCCGCCCCCGCGTGGACCCGGGCCCTATTCGGCCTTCTTGAGGTTCCAGAACACCGGCACCGGCGAGGGCAGCATGTCGGTGATGGACGCGCGGCGGGCCTGCGGCAGGCTGTATTGGCCCAGGGGCACCTCCAGCACGGTGTCGATCGAATGGGCCTGGATCTTTTCGCCCACGGCCTTCTGGCCGTCGAGATCGGTGGCGGCGATATATTCGTCCTTCAGCGTCTCGATCGTCTCGTCGATGGGCCAGCCGAACCATGCGCTGTCACCGCGCCCGTTCAGCATCGGGTTCGAGATCGGGTTCGAGATCTCGGGCACCATCCAGTTGGTGATGAAGAGGTTCCAGCCCCCGTCAGCCGGAGCCGACTGGCTGGCGCGGCGCGTCACCAGCGTCTGCCAGTCCATCGGCTGCATGTCGACGGTGAAGCCCGCATCGCGCAGCATCTGCGAGATCACCACCGGCTGCGTCACCAGCGCCACCATGTCGGTCGGCGCCATCAGCACGACCGGCGTGCCGTCATAGCCCGATTCCTTCAGAAGCGCCTTGGCCTCCTCCATGCCGTCGCCCTTGGTCAGACTGTCGGTCCCGGTCGCGCTTTCCAGCGGCGTGCCGCAGCCCAGCAGCGCGCCGCAGGTCTGGTAATAGTTCGGATCGCCGACCATCGCCGCCAGCACCGATTCCTGCGAAATCGCCTTCAGCGCGGCCTGACGCACCTTCTCGTTGTCGAAGGGCGCGTGGAGGAAGTTCATCCGCATCATGGTCTGCATGCCGGTCGGCTCGCGCACTTCGACCGAGATGTTCGGATCGCCCTCCAGCAGCGGGATCAGGTCGACCTGCATCTGCTCGATATAGTCGATCTCGCCGCCCGAGATCGCGTTCACCGCGGTCTGGATGTCGGGCATGTTGACCCATTTCACCTTGTCGACATTCACGACCTTGCCGCCCGCCATCCAGCTTGCCGGTTCGCTGCGCGGCACATAGTCGGCGTTCTTCTCATAGGTGACGCTGATGCCGGGCTGGAACTCGGCCTCGACGAACTTGAAGGGGCCCGAGCCGGTGTAATCGGTGATCGCGGTGTCGGCGGGCGTCTCGGCCACGCGGGCGGGCATGATGAAGGGGGGCAGGGCGGATTGCTTGGAAAGCACGTCCAGCATCGGCGCGAAGGGTTCCTTCAGCGCCCAGGTGACGGTCTTGTCATCCGTCGCCTCAAGCTTGTCGGTCCGGTCGAAGATGATCTGGCCGCCGGCATCGCGCTCGCCCCAGCGTTTCAGCGAGGCCACCACATCCGCCGCCGTCACCGGCGCGCCGTCATGGAATTTCAGCCCGTCGCGCAGGGTGAACACATAGGTCTTGCCGTCCTCCGAGATCGTCCATTCCGCCATCTGCGGTTGCGGCCTGAACTCGGCATCCTGCGCGATCAGCACGTCATAGATCATATAGGCGTGGTCGCGGGTGATATGGGCAGTGGTGATCACCGGGTCGAGCACGCGCAGGCCCGAATGCATCACGGCGGTCACGGTGGTTTCGGCCCAGGCCGCGCCCGCCATCATGGTCGAGGCAAGGAGTGCTGCGGTCAATCTGTTGAACATGGTTGTCCTCCATCTGTGGGATCAGGGGGCCGCATCCCGGTTCTGACGCCGGGTTCGCGGAGGGCTTCAGGGTTTGAACGGCGCGCCCTCCGGCTCCAGCCGGATGCCGGGGCGCAGGTGCCGCCAGCGCAGGGTGGCCGGACTGATCGGCATTGGACCGGGGGCCACGCAGGTCAGGATCGTCTCGGCGATCTGCTGGAAATCGGCGCGGAAATGGACCGAGCTTTTATTGACCAGAATCGCCTGCTCCTCGGGCTGAATGCCAAGGAAGCGATACATCTCGCGATCGGCCATCTGCGCCTTTTCCGATGTGACGGCGATGCGGATATCGCCCAGACGCAGGCAGGCCGAGGGGCCGAGGTCCAGATGCGCGCCGCCGTAATAGCCTCCGGTCGCGTGCAGCCTGCCGTCCGAGATCGCCTCGACGGTGAAATCGGCCTCGAAAGGGGCATCGCCCGGAATGCCGGACTTGCCGCCAAGCGCGATGCGGATCTCTGCGCCGGGACCGGCGCGATGGGCGGCCGCGGCGGCCTCGGGATCGGCGATGAGGCCGATCGCCGCCGATGTCGCGCCGCAGGCGGCAAGGGCGCGCAGCATCCCCGTCGTGTCGCTGTCGCCGCCCGCGCCGGGATTGTCCTGCGTATCGGCGATGACCACCGGGCGCGTCGCGCCCTCGGCCAGCCGCATCGCCTCGCGCACGCCTTCCTCGGGGGCGTAGGAGCGGCCGGCGAAGGCCGTCTCGGCTTTGGCCACCGCATCGGCGATCCGCTCGGCCGCCGCTTCGGCCACCGCCTGCGTCTCGGCGTAGGCCACGACCGAGGGGCCGCAATCGGCGAAATCCGCCGCGGGAAAGCCCATGAACAGCGACGCGCCATGCAGGCCGGGCCGATCCTCGGCCGCGAGCGCATAAAGCCCCGCACCCGGTTCGCCCAGCGTTGATTGCCACGCGATCGGGATCAGGAAATCGAGCTGGCGGAACGCCTTGCAGCTTTTCCCACCCGCCATCAGCCGGTCGAGTTCGACCGCGGCGCGCCGGCCCGTTTCGGCCATGTCGACATGGGGATAGGTGCGGAAACCGACCAGCATGTCGGCGGCATCGACCATGGTTTGCGTGATGTTGCCATGCAGGTCGAGGGCGGCGACCACCGGCACATCCGGTCCCACCACCTCGCGCACGCGGGCCAGAAGCGCACCTTCGCCGTCCGGCGCACCCTCGGCCACCATCGCGCCATGCAGGTCGAGGAAGACGCCGTCCAGCGGACCCGCCTGCCGCAGCCCCTCAATGATCTCGCCGGTGATCGCGGCGTAGCAATCCGCCGTCACCGGGGCCGAGGGCACCGCGCCCGCCCAGACGATCGGCAACAGATCCCATCCCGCGGCCTCGGCATGTTCGACCGCGCCCGCGACCGGCAGGTTCACGTCCCGCGCCCGCTCGACGATTCGGGCGCCGCGCGACAGGGGCAGATAGCCGCCGCCCTGTTCGAAGGCCGCCATATCGGCGGGGCTGGGCGCGAAGGAATTGCTCTCATGGACAAAACCCGCAAGCGCCACGCGGGGCGGATGGGTCCGGGCTTTCGGCGTCTTTTCATTCATTTGCATTGCTGTCCGATACATTTGCATTGCATACTGACTGTAGTGATCCGTAATTCGTTCTGTCAACTTGGAGAATGAAGCTTTGTCTCCGCTTCCCGAAACTGACCCAGATGCGGCACATGATCCGCTTTTCGTGCAATCGCTGGCCCGTGGCTTTCACGTTCTGGCAAGTTTTGGCGGCGCCGAACGGGCGCTGACGCTTTCCGAAATTGCCTCTCGCGCAGGCATTACCCGCAGCGCGGCCCAGCGGATCGTTCACACGCTGCGCCAGACCGGGCACCTGCGCCTCAGCGAGGACGGGCGCGGTTTCCTGCCCGATCTTGGCATTCTGGACCTGACCTATGATTTCCTGCGGCTGAACCCGCTGATCCGCAGCGCAAGCTCGGTCCTGCTGGAGTTGCGGCGCAATGTGCGCGAGCGGGTCGACCTGTCGCTGTTCGACGGGCAACGCATGGTCTATGCGGCCCGGATGCAGAGCAAGCGCGAGATGTTCTTCGCCATGCTGCTGGGGCATTCGGTCCCGACCTATTGCACCTCGGGCGGCTGGGCGGTGATGGCGATGCTGCCCGATGCCGAGGTCGACGCCCTGCTTGCCGCCGCCGACCTGCGCCACATCACCCCGCGCACCCTGACCGATCCCGACCAGATCCGGGCGCAGATCGCGCTGGTGCGCCAGAGCGGGCACGCGCTCGCCCTCGAACAGATCGTGATGGGAGAGATCGCGCTGGCCGTTGCCATTGCGGGGTCTGACGGGCGGCCGGTGGCGGCGATCCATGTCGCGGGCTCGCTCTCCGAATGGGAGCCGGAGGAGTTCCGCCGCCGCGTCGCGCCGCTGGCGGCCGAGGCGGCGCTGGCGATCACCGGCGGCTGAGCGCGCGGCAGGGAAACCTTTCGGCGCGCTTGCCGTTCGGATGCGGCGCTGACATCCTGCCGCCAGCAACAGGAGATTTGAGATGGAAATCCGCTATCTGCACACGATGGTGCGCGTCCTCGACCTCGAGAAGACCATGGCCTTCTTCCGCCTTCTCGGCCTTGAGGAGACGCGCCGGATCGACAATGACAAGGGCCGCTTCTCGCTGGTCTTCATGGCGGCGCCCGGCCAGCCGGAATGCCCGGTCGAGCTGACCTGGAACTGGGACGGAGACGACGGCCTGCCCTCGGACAGCCGGCATTTCGGCCATCTCGCCTATAGCGTCGGCAACATCTACGAGATGTGCCAGAAGCTGATGGATGCGGGCGTGACCATCAACCGCCCGCCGCGCGACGGGCACATGGCCTTCGTGCGCAGCCCCGACAATATCTCGATCGAGCTTTTGCAGGCGGGCGAGGCGCTGCCGCCGCAAGAGCCCTGGGCCAGCATGGGGAATACCGGCCACTGGTAACGGGCCGGGGCGGCCCCGCCTTCAATAGATGTAGCGGATCTGTTCCAGCCAATAGCGTTCGATCCGCCGCCATTGCAGGTTCACCAGCTCGATCGCGGGGTCGTCCAGAACGCCGGAATCGCCAAGCCCCTCGGCATGGCGCGCGAAAAGCGCCGCGACATTGTCGCGGACCTCGCGCCCCTCGCGCGTCAGGCGGACCCGGACCGAGCGGCGGTCGGTCTCGCACCGCTCATGGCTGAGATAGCCAAGCTCGACCAGCTTCTTCAGGTTGTAGCTGACATTCGAGCCCTGATACATGCCGCGACTGCGAAGTTCGCCCGCGCTGACCTCCGACCCGCCGAGATTGTAGATCAGGAGCGCCTGGATCGGCGTCAGGTCCGAGCGGCCCAGCCGCTCGAACTCGTCCTTCACCAGATCCTGAAGCAGGCGGTAGAGCCGCTCGAGGATCTGGAGGCTTTCCAGATAGGCGTCGATGCGCGCGACAGGCGCGGGTTGCGATACGACCGCGCCGTCAAAGGGTCGGGGGCTGGGCTGGGGCATCCGGCTCATTCCGTTCTGGGTCAGTTTCAGCGACCCTGAGCGATATTTCCGAATCCCCGGTTAACCGGCGCAGCCCTTTCGCGCGATTTGCCTAAATTTTTCAGGATTTCGGGCGCAGGCGATCCGCCGCGAAGGCGGCGATCCGGTCCAGCATCGGCGACAGCGCCTCCGGCCCCGGCTGGTTCCCGGCCATGCGCGCGGTGACCCAAGGGTAGAGATCCTGGTCGTTTTCTCTCAGCAGCGCCTCGTAGATATCCAGTTCGGCGGGCGCGAGCTTCTCGATCTCGCTGTCCGAGAAGGGGCCAAGGATCAGGTCCATCTCTTTCATACCACGCCGCCAGCTGCGCATCCGCAGCCGTTTCAGCCTTGCTTCTTGCTCGTCCAACTTTGCCCCCGGCTTGTCTGTCCGCGCCTGCGCGCCTAAGACTTCAGGCACCCCAGCCGCAGGATGAATTCGATGAGCCTTTTGTCCCAGACGCTCGCCCGCGTCAAACCCTCGCCCACCATGGCCATCACGGGCCGCGCCCGCGAGCTTGCCGCCGAAGGGCGCGACATCATCAGCCTTTCGGCGGGTGAGCCGGATTTCGACACGCCTGAGCATATCCGCGACGCGGCCAAGGACGCGATCGACGCGGGCCATACGCGCTATACCGCCGTGGACGGCATCCCCGAGCTGAAACGCGCGATCTGCGAGAAATTCCGGCGCGAGAACGGACTGGACTACAGCCCCGCGCAAATCACCGTCGGGACCGGCGGCAAGCAGATCCTCTATAACGCGCTGATGGCCACGCTGAATCCGGGGGATGAGGTCATCATCCCCGCGCCCTATTGGGTCAGCTATCCCGATATGGTGCTGCTGGCGGGCGGAACGCCGGTGATCATCGAGGCCGAGATGCAGAACGGCTACCGCATCACGCCCGAGCAGCTTGAGGCCGCGATCACGCCCCGGACGAAATGGGTCATCCTGAACTCGCCCTCGAACCCGACCGGGGCGGGCTATGCCGAGGATGCGATGCGCGGGCTGACCGACGTGCTGATGCGTCACCCGCATGTGCTGGTCCTGACCGACGATATCTATGAGCATCTGGTCTTTGACGATTTCAAATTCGTCACCCCCGCGCAGGTCGAGCCGGGCCTGAAGGAGCGCACGCTGACCATGAACGGGGTCAGCAAATCCTATGCCATGACCGGCTGGCGCATCGGCTATGGCGCGGGGCCGGTCGAACTGATCAAGGCGATGGGCAAGCTCCAGTCGCAATCGACCTCGAACCCGACCTCGATCAGCCAATACGCGGCGCTCGCGGCGCTAGAAGGGCCGCAGGACTATCTGGAGACGAGCCGCGCCGTGTTCCAGCGCCGCCGTGATCTGGTGGTGGAGGGGCTGAACACATGTCCGGGCGTCGTCTGCCCGGTGCCGCAGGGCGCGTTCTACGTCTATCCCTCGATCCGCGATCTGATCGGCAAGACCTCGGCCGGCGGCACCGTGATCACGGATGACGAGGCTTTCGCGACGGCGCTGCTGGACGAGACGGGGGTTGCGGTGGTCTTCGGGGCGGCCTTCGGCCTCAGCCCGCATTTCCGCATTTCCTATGCAACCTCGGACGAGGTGCTGGCGGATGCGTGCGACCGCATCCGCCGGTTCTGCGAAGGGCTCCGCTGAGCCCTTACCAGAGGTATTTCCTCAGCGCGCTGCCCTCGACGTCCTCGAGGGCGGCGGCGGTGGCGCTGACGCCGACGTCGCGCAGCAGATGCGGGGGCAGATGGGCAAGCGCCTTGCGGGTCGCCGGATCGTCCAGCGCGGCGAAGCGATCGGTTTCGATCGCACGGCATTTCGATGCGCCGCGGTCGCCAAGACCGATCAGTGACAGAAGCCTGCCGGCCAGCCCCATCGGCTGCCGGGATATGATGTTGTCAAACATTGCCTTATTCTCCGCAATGCATGTGGTTCATGCCTGCCGACAATGCTACTCTTTGGCGCCCTTGACCAACAAAGGCTCAGACGCGTCCATAAGGCTGCCTTATGTCGATTCCACCCCTTCCCGCGCTGCGCGCCTTCGAGGCCGTGGCCCGCAATCTCAGCTTCACCCGCGCCGCCGAGGAGTTGGGGATGACGCAGGCCGCCGTCAGCTATCAGATCCGCCTCTTGGAGGATCGGCTGGGCGTGCCGCTGTTTCTCAGGATGCCGCGCCAGATCTCGCTGACCGAGACCGGGGCGCTGTTCGCCCGCCCGACGATCGAGGCCTTCGATCTGCTGCGCGAGACCTATGCCGATCCTTCGGCCGACTCGGTCTCGACTCTCTCGATCTCGACGGTGCCGACGCTGGCCGGGGCGTGGCTCTCGCAGCGTCTGGGCAAGTTCCAGATGAACCACCCGAACCTTGCGGTGCGGCTCGAGACCAATGACAGTCTGGTCGATTTCGCGCGCGAGGATATCAGCGTCGCGATCCGCGCGGGCGACGGGGAATGGCCGGGGCTGATCTCGCATTTCCTGATGGCTGTGGAATATACCCCGATGCTGACGCCCGAGATGGCCCGCAAGCACGACCTGCGCGAGCCTGCGGACCTGCTGCGGATGCCGCTGCTGGATGCCGGAGACCCGAACTGGGCGGTCTGGATGCAGGAGGCGGGGCTCGACTATCCCGAATGCCCGCCGCGCGCCGGGCTGACGCTCTCGACCGACCTGCACGAGGCGCGGGCGGCGCTGGCGGGCTATGGCGTCGCGCTGCTGACGCCGCGCTTCTTCCGGTTCGAGCTGGCGACCGGCAGCCTGATCCAGCCTTTCCCGCAGGTCTCGAAGAATGGGCGGGGCTATTGGCTGGCCTATCCGCAGGGTCGCCGGAACCGGCCCGCCATCCGCAAGTTCCGCGCCTTCCTGCTGGACGAAGTCGCAAGCGACCCCGGCTAGAGAGCCGGGGCCGCCTTACCCCTGGGGGCAGGGGATGGGTCAGGCGACGAAGGGGGCGGGCTTTGTCAGCGTCTCGGGGCGCAGGATCGCATCCAGCCGTTCCTTGGGCAGCAAGCCCTTTTCCAGCACCAGTTCATAGACGCCGCGGCCGGTCAGATGCGCCTCGGTCGCGACCTCGGTGGCGGCGGCATAGCCGATATAGGGGTTCAGTGCCGTGACGATCCCGATCGAGCGGCGCACGGTTTCCTTCAGCACCTCGCGATTGGCGGTGATGCCGCGCACGCAATTCACCTCCAGCGTGGCCAGCCCCGCGACCAGATGGTCGACCGAGCGGAACATCGAATAGGCGATCACCGGCTCGAAGGCGTTCAGTTGAAGCTGCCCGGCCTCGGCCGCCATGGTGATGGTCATGTCATTGCCGATCACCTCGAAGCAGATCTGGTTCATCACCTCGGGGATCACGGGATTGACCTTGCCCGGCATGATCGAGGAACCGGCCTGCTTCGCCGGCAGGTTGATCTCGTTGAAGCCCGCGCGCGGACCCGAGGAGAGCAGCCGCAGGTCGTTGCAGATCTTCGAGATCTTGACCGCGACCCGTTTCAGCACGCCCGAGACCTGCACGAATGCGCCGGTGTCCGAGGTGGCCTCGACAAGATCAAAGGCGGTGACGACGGGGATCACGGTGATCTCGGCCAGACGCGCGCGCACCCGCTCGGCATATTCGGGATGGGCGGTGATGCCGGTCCCGATCGCCGTCGCGCCCAGATTGATCTCGCAGATCAGGGCCGCGGCTTCGGCAAGGCGCTGCTCGTCCTCGCCGATGGTGATGGCGAAGGCGGTAAATTCCTGCCCCAGCGTCATCGGCACGGCTTCCTGCAACTGGGTGCGGCCCATCTTCAGGATGTCCTGAAACTCGGCCCCCTTCTCGGCGAAGGCCATGCGCAGCGAGGCGAGCGAGGCGATCAGCTTCTGGATCCCCTTCCACGAGGCGAGCCGCAGCGCCGTCGGATAGACGTCATTGGTCGACTGGCTCAGGTTCACATGCTCGTTCGGGTGCAGATAGCGGTATTCGCCCTTGGCATGGCCCATGATCTCCAGCGCGCGGTTCGCGATCACCTCATTCGCGTTCATGTTGGTCGAGGTGCCCGCGCCGCCCTGAATCTGGTCGACGACGAACTGGTCATGCAGCTTGCCGGCGCGGATCTCCTCGCAGGCGGCGACGATGGCGTCGCGCCGCTCGGGTGAGAGCAGCCCCAGATCGGCATTGGCCAGCGCCGCCGCCTGCTTGATCGCGGCCAGTGCGCGGACCAGTTCGGGTATCTCGCCGATCTTGCGGCCCGAGATCGGGAAATTCTCGACCGCGCGAAGGGTATGGACACCCCAATAGGCCTCGGCCGGAACCTCGCGGTCGCCAAGCAGATCGTGCTCTATGCGCATATTTGTCATGTTCACCTCGGCTACATGCCACCGGTCCCCGCGATGGCGGGTCCGCTCTGGCGATGCAGGGCTTTAGGATTTGTATATTAACAGGTTATCGGCGGCATTTCGCCCCCTTGCCTTTGCGATCTAGGCCCGCTCCGGCGTGATTTCCAATGCCGAGTCGTGCTGGGTTATTCCGAAAGGGAATAACTTCAGGCGAGTTGGCCCGCCGCCTGCCAGACCCGGCCGGTGATCCCCCGCCCGCGCGAGGGGTTGCGGTAAAGGCGGATTTCCATGGGCAGTTCCGGCGCCACGACCTCCAGCCGGCCCGATCCGATCTCGTCCGCAACCAGCAGGCGCGGCAGCCAGACGATCCCGTGCCCCGCGAGCGCCATGCCCTTCATCGCCTCGGCCATCGAGGCCTCGTCGATATGGGCGACATAGACGCGCGGCGCGCCGGGTTGCGCCTGCGCGATCCGCGTCATCGCGTTCAGGAACGAGCCGCGCGAATATTGCAAAAGCGGCATCCCCTCGGTCAGCCATTCGCCGGGCCAGCCGGGCCGCGCGACCGCGACAAGGCTGTCCTTGCCCACCACCAGATGCGGATAGCGCGCGGGGTCGAGGGGGATGTTCACCTGCGGATGGGCATAGGTCAGGAAGAAGTCATAGCCGCCCTCGCTCAGCGCCTCGACGCAGCGGTCGAAATTCTCGGGCTTGACGCGGCTGGTCATCGGGCCGGCGACCGATTTCAGCCGCATCAGCCAGCCGGGCAGAAAGGTCACGCTGAGGCTGTGCAGCGACAGGAAGGAAATCTCGCCGCCGCGCGCCCGGGAATGGTCGCGAAACTCGGCCCGGCGGGACTGGATCATCCGCACGGCCTCCTCGGCCGTTTCGCGAAACAGCACGCCTTCGGGGGTGAGTGTGACCGGATAGCTCTCGCGCGAGACGAGGTCCGCGCCCATCCACTCCTCCAGCGCGCGAATGCGGCGGCTGAAGGCGCTTTGCGTGACGCCGCGCAACTCGGCCGAGCGTGAGAAGCTGCGCGTCTCGGCCAGCGTCAGGAAATCCTCCAGCCATTTGAAATCCATCGGTCCCCCTTCGCCTCTTTTACCCGAGGCCGGGGACGGCCGCCACCGAAAGCCCGGTGGGGACGGGTCAATATCCCCTGAGGATCGTCAGAGCGGCGGCATAGGGGCTCGACGCCGCATTGGCCGTCACGCTGGAGCGCAGCAGGTAGGTTTTCAGCAGGTTCTCAAGTTTCGACGGGTCGGAAAACTGCGCCAGCGAGGCGTCGCCGGTCAGCCGCTGAAGCCGGGTCTTCATCTCCTCGACCTGCCGGTCGAGCGGCAATTGCCCGAAGGTCTTCCCCATGCCGAACGCCCCCTCGAATACCTTCCGCAAGGGTTGCGAGGCGAGGATCTGATACCATTTGGTATTCTCGGTCTTGTCGGCGGCGGCGAGGTCGGGCAGGTCGCGGCGCGCGTTCAGCGCAAGCTCGATCTCCTGATGGCGCTCGCCGATATTCCGCTCGAAGGATCGCGCGACATAGAGGTCGAGGATCTTGTCGACATCCGCCGCAGGTTCCCCCGACCCGCCCATGCCGAAGGCTTGGTTCATCTTCAGATAGCGCTTGTCGGAAAGCCGGTTCACCAGGCTCGAACTGTCCTCCGGGTCCGCCTCGAGGATCTTCTTGATAAAGAGGCGGTTGTTGATATCCCCCTCCAGCCCGAAGGCGCGCAGCGCCACGTTCAGCAGGCGATAGTCCGAGACCAGCGCGTCCGCCGTCGTCACCTGCGGCAGCTTGTCGGCGGCATAGTCGCGCGAACGCTGGATCGTCGGGCTGCGCTCGAACACGGCGCGCTGGTTGGCGGCGGTCCGCTCCAGCAGCTTCCAGCCAAGATAGCCGCCCTGACCGACCTGAACATTGTAGCTCATGGCTGGTCCTGCGCCAGCAGTCGCGCCTCCCGCGTGAGGAGCCTGCGCAAATGCTTCATCGCCTGATAATAGTTCCGGTCGATCAGCGAACGGGTCGCCGCGTCGAGGATATTGCGGCTTTCGCTGTCGCCGAAGGCGCGGGAAAGCTGCTCGATCCCGTGCAGCGCCTGCTGGCGGCCCTGGGTTTCGTTGGCGTCGCCGGTGATGACGAGCTGGCAGATATAGCAGACCCGCGCCACCGGCGTCTGCGCGTCATCGGGATGGATCGCATCCCTCAGCCGCAGGATATGCGCGTTGGGCGAGCGGATCGAGAGCCGGGTGCGCTTGTCGCCATTCTCGATCACCGCGCCATTGATCAGCACCCTTTCGCGTGGCGCAAGCTTCAGGATCAGCCCGCTCATGCGGCGCCCTCGCCCCGGAGGCCGCGCATCACCGCAAGGTTGATGTCGATCAGCACCTCGGTCGAGCCCTTGCCGCCAAGCACGGCCTGCCCGTGCCTCAGCGAGAACATCGCAAGCGAGAGGAGCCCGGCCTTGGTCCGGTCCTCGATCCCGTTCGCCGGGTGAGCGAGGTCCGTGGCCAGCACGGTCCAGAGTTCATTATTGCGGGCCACGGCGGCGATGGTCCGCTCGCAGCCGCATTCGCGCGGGGCAAGCTTCAGCATCCCCGTCACCCGCGAGAGGGCGTCATATTCGATATCCCTCGCGCCCCTCAACGCGGGGCTGCCATAGGCGCGGTCCATATAGGGCATGATCGCGTTCACGTTCGTGCTTCCCGTCCGGGGTTAGGGGGTGGGGCGGGGGCCGGTGTCAGGCCCCCGCCGGTTCTCATCAGCCGCGGAACAGCGACAGGATCGAGGACGGCGCCTGGTTGGCGATCGACAGCGCCTGGATCCCCAATTGCTGCTGGGTCTGCAGCGCCTGCAGGCGGGCAGAGCTTTCCTCCATGTCGGCATCCACCAGCGAGCTGACCGCCATCTTGAGCGAGTCGGTCAGTTTCGAGACGAAGCTCACCTGATCGGTGATCCGCTGCCCCGATTGGCCAAGCTGGGCGGCGCCGGCGATGGCGGTGTCCATCAGCGCCTTGATGTCGTCGAGCGCCGACGCGGCCGAGGCCTGGTCGGTGATCGCCGTGACCGTGCCGCCGACGATGCTGGCCTCGAAATCGACCGAGTCCACGTCGATGGTCGAAGGCGTCACCGTGGTGCCGCTGCGGTCGAGCGAGCCGATGACCGAATAGGTCGCGCCGCCATTGATGCCATTGGTGCTGAGCAGGTTCACACCGTTCGCCTGCGTGCCCGCGACAATGGCCGCGATCTGTTCCCGCTTCTTGGTCATGGCGGTTTCGATCGTGCCGAAATCGGCATCGCTGCGGTTCGCCCCGATCGCCAGATCCTGCATGTCGCTCAAGAGCGACTGGATCTGTTCGGCACCGACCCTGGCGGTCGCCACGGTCTGCCCGGCGACGTTCAGGTTCGACTGGATGGTCTCGAAGGATTTCTGGTCGGTCTCCATCGTCTTCGAGATCGCCCAGACGGCGGCATTGTCCTCGGCCGAACCGACGGTTTTGCCGGTCGAGATTTCCGCCTGGGTCTTGGCAAGGTTGCCATTGATGCTCTTGAGCGTCTGCAGCGCGACAAGGGCCGAGTTGTTGGTCAGAATGCTGGACATTTTTCACTCCGCTTTAGGGGCAGTTTTATTCCCGGTTTGACACGAAGGCCTTTCTGACCCGCAGCTTGCGCCGGTGCCTTTTGCACAAGGACGAACTTAGTCGCCGGTTCTGAACAAATCCTGAATCGGAAACCGCGATCAACGGGATTGATCGCGGCAATTAATTCAAAATCTCCGCACTTCGGATGGCGCGGTCATCTCGACCTGGCGTGATCCCGAGCGGTCATAGGTTTCAAGCCGCCGCGCCGTGGCAAAAAGCCCGCGCACATGCGCGCGGGCAAGCGCGAGGCCGTCGCGCGCCGCGCGGCTCAACGCCCGGATATGCTCCAGCTCGCGGGTCATGTCGCGATCGGGAGCAGTCCCGGAGGCCATAAATTCCGAAATGATTTCATAGGCAAGCTCGAACCGGCCCGCCTCGACCGCGATCCGCGCCTCGCGCAGTTTGCCCGGCCCGCTCATGCCGCGAAGCCCAGGTCGATCCGCCGCGCGAGGGCTGTGGCGTGGATCTCGGTCAACAGGCTCGACATCTGATCCTCGCCGATTCCGCCGCCGAATTCGCCGCCAAGCGGCTTTGATCCGGCATATTTCAACATTTCGGTAAGGAATGCCTTTTCCAATCCTTCGGACACAGCCGGGGATTGCAGGGTATTTGCCTGAGTGATTGCGGGCGCTGATTGGATGATCATGGGGCCTCCATTATTTCCATGTGATTTTCAATTACGGGCTCGCGGTAAATATTTGGTAATCGAAAGCCGCTAGACCGCCGGTGAATGGAAATGGCCCGGTGATGCTGATGAACCCGATCGAAACGCTGCTTGCCTCGGCCTTTGCCGCAATCAGGGATGTGTCGCTGCCGGTCGAAACGGGCGCGCCAGGGGGCTGGAGTTTCGAGATGGAGATGGAATTGGCAGAGGAGGCGCCCGCGCTGCCCGAACCCGATTCCCCGGAGGAGGAGGCCGAGCCACAGGAGATTCTGGCCGAACCGGACCCCGCCCCCGCGCAGCCTTTGGCCGAACCGGACCTCGCGCCCGCATTGCCCTTGGCCGCCATTCCCGCCGCGCCGGTCAGCCCCGAGGCAGGTGGCGATCAGCCCGAAAAGGAAGTCGCCGCACCTGACGAGGGCGCAAGACCCGCGCCGCCTGTCGCCAAGGCGGAGGATGGGTCGCCCGACCCGACGGCAACCCCCGCGCCCCGCCATGCCGATCCCGTGCCGCTTGTGGTGCTTTGGTCGGGGGAGGGTGCCTTGCCTGCACCAGAGGCGGTTGTCGCAGAGGTTACGGCTATCGCACGCCCCGAAATCTCCGGTGTCGAAGGCGGGGAGGTCAGGGGCGCTCCACTGCCAGCAGGGCAGCCCGCCCCCGCGACGATGATCCGCACGGCCGCGCCATTATCGCCGGTCGTGATGCCGCTGCCGCCCGAGCCAGTGCAGATGCCGTCTGAGCCGGAAAAGATGCCGGATCTTGCCGATGAATGGGCCCGGCTGGTCGGGCAGGGCAGGCTCGCGCGCCGGCAGCCGGAAGCCGAGGGGCCGGCTATGCCGCTTCACGTGCCGGCCATCCCGGCTCCGCGCCCTTCACGGGAATCGGGTCCGGCGATGGTGGTCGAGGCCGCCGCGCCCCCAGCCGCAAAACCCGAAGCCAGCATCCCACTTACGGCGACAGTGCCGCCGCCGACGACCGGCGCGGCAGATGCCGTCGCGACCAAGGAACCATCCGCGGTTGAGCCGGGCTTTGCCGCCGAGGTCGCCGTCCATCTTCCCCCCGACCGGCGGATGGAGGGCGCGAGGGTCTCCGTCCCCCATGCGCCCCCCGCCACGCAGGTCGAGCCGCGGCACGTCATCCGCCAACTCAGCGAACGGATCGCAGAGTCGCCCCGCAATCAGATCGAGATCACCCTGACGCCCGAGGAACTGGGCAAGGTCCGGCTGGTCATCACGCAGGGCGACAGCCCAACCGTCACCGTTCATGCCGAGAATCGCGACACTCTGGACCTGCTGCGCCGGAACGGCGAGTTGCTGGCGCGCGAGCTGCGCGACACGGGGCTGGGCGGGGCCACGATCTCCTTCGGGGACCGGGGTGCAGGGTCCGGCACGATGCAGCAACCCGAGCGGTTGCGCTATGGCACCGATCACCCGCGCGAGGGCGAGGAGGCGACAGGCACTGCGACAACGCAGCATCGGCCCGTGCAGGGCCGGCAAATCGACATCCGCATCTAGAAAGGGCAGAACATGGTCAGCGGCATCAGCGATGCGACCGGTATTTCCACCACCAATTCGGCCTCGACCACCTCGGCGACTAATTCGACCGGCGGGGATTACCTGACCTTCCTCAGGATGCTGACCACGCAGGTCCAGAACCAGGACCCGCTGAACCCGATGGAGAGCACGGATTTCGCGGTCCAGCTTGCCACATTCTCGGGGGTCGAGCAGCAGGTCAGGACCAACGACCTGCTCTCCGAACTGGTCACGGGATCGACGGGCGGCCAGCTTGGCCAGCTTGCCGGCTGGATCGGGCGCGAGGTGCGCACGACCGGCGCCGTCTGGTATGCGGGCGAGGCGCTGACGCTCCAGATCGACCCCGAGGCCGGGGCAGATGCGGTGAACCTCGTGACGCTCGACGCCGCGGGGCGCGAGGTTGCGCGGGAGGCGATCGGCACCGGCGCGGGAGAGGTGGACTGGATCGGCACCGACGCCTCGGGCGCGGCATTGCCCGAAGGGCTCTATCAGTTCCGCCTCGAATCACTGAAGGCGGGCGAGGTGATCGGGCTGTCGGACGTGCCGGCCTATTCCCGCGTGACCGGGGCCGAACTCTCGCAAAGCGGGGCGGTGCTGATCCTTCAGGGCGGCGGCGCCGTCCTTGCGGCGGAAGTGACCGGCATCAGGGAATGACCCCGGCCCTCAGCCCCGGCCGTGCGGCTCCTCCCAGTCGATGATCGGGTTGATCGGGATGATCCGGTTCGGATTGATGGTGTTGTGGCTGTAATGATAGTGGCGCACGATATGGTCGAAATGCACCGTCCCGGCGACGCGCGGCCATTGATACAGCTCGCGCGTCCAGCCCCAGAGGTTCGGATATTCACGCAGCCATTTGCGGTTGCACTTGAAATGCGTGTGATAGACCAGATCGAAGCGCAGCATCGTGGTCAGCAGCCGCCAATCCGCCTCGGTCACGCGGTCACCGCAGAGGTAGCGGCTGCGTGCCAGATGCCCCTCGAGCCAGTCGAGCGCGTCGAAAAGCGGGTGGATCGCCTCGTCATAGGCCGATTGCGAGGTGGCGAATCCGGCCTTGTAGACGCCGTTGTTCACATTGTCATAGATACGGTTGTTCAGCGCGTCGATCTCGCCCATCAGGGCATTGGGGCAATAGTCGTCGCGGTTCCCGGTCAGGTCGTCGAAGGCGCTGTTGAACATGCGGATGATCTCGGCGCTTTCGTTCGAGACGATGGTGCCCCGCGCCTTGTCCCAGAGGACCGGGACCGTCACCCGGCCAGAGGCCTTGGGATCGGCCCGAAGGTAGACCTCGCGCAGGAAGTCGAGGCCAAACAGTGTGTCGCCGGTCGCGCCCCGGAAATCGGTCGAGAAGGTCCAGCCGTCCGAGAGCATGTCGGGATGGACGACCGAAACCGAGATATGCGGCTCAAGCTCCTTCAGCGCGCGAAAGATCAGCGTCCGATGTGCCCATGGGCAGGCATAGGAGACATAGAGGTGATAGCGCCCGCTTTCGGCCGGGAAACCACCCTCGCCCGTGGGGCCGGGGCTGCCATCGGCGGTGATCCAGTTCCGCCATGAGGTCGTCGTGCGCTGGAAACGCCCGCCGGTGCTTTTGGTGTCATACCACTCATCATGCCAGATTCCGTCGACCAGACGTCCCATTCTCGTCCTCCGCTTGCCGTTTCGGCTGCCCTTTGTGGCGTGATCGGGCGGTTTCCGGTTCCGTCGTGCAATCCGCGCCCCGGCCACGATCCAGACCCATGCAAGTCGATCATCGGCAGCGGGGCGGGACTGTCAAGGCGGCGGACATGCCGCTCGGGATGCCCGCCCGGACGCTCGCGCGCCCCTTCCGGTCTGCGGATCAATCCCTATACTCGGGAAGGATGCGGCATGGGGAACGCGGGATGAAGGATGAACGGGCCGGGTCGCAAGGCGGGACGCGGGCAGCGGTGCGGATCCGCGCCTCGGACCTGCCGGTCGCGGGGGCCGAGGCCGCGGCGCTGGCCTTCATCGCCGGGGTCGACGGGCCGTCCTATCGCCCGGTCGGCGCGGCCATGGTGCTGGCGCGGGATGGCAGCCGGCGCGGCTCGCTTTCCTCGGGTTGCATTGATGCCGATGTCGCCCATCATGCCGCAGCGGTTGCGGAAAGCGGCCGGGCCGTGGACCTCCGCTATGGGGCCGGATCGCCCTTTCGCGACATCGAACTGCCTTGCGGCGGCGGGCTGGACATCCGGGTGGTTCCGGCCCCGCAGGACGGGACGCTGCCACGGCTAGCGGCTGCGCTGGCCGCGCGCCAGCCGGTCTCGCTCTGGCTGGGGCGGACCCTCTCGCTCGCGCCGCTTCCGGATGCCGACCTGCTGCTGAGGGTCGATCCCGACCCGCGCTTCGCCGTCTTCGGCAAGGGGCCGGAGGCGCTGGCCTTCGCCCGGATGACGGCGGGGGCGGGGTATGAGACGCACCTCGCCTCGCCCGATGCCGAGACGCTGGAACTGGCCGGGGGCGGCGTGATCCACGGCGCGCCGCTGCCGGCGGGGCTGGGACAGGTTTCGGTCGATGCCTTCACGGCGGCGGTTCTGTTCTTTCACGACCACGACCATGAGCCCGCGATCCTTGCCCGCCTGCTTGCCGGACCGGCCTTCTATGTCGGCGCGCAGGGCAGTCGCCGCGCCGCGGCCGAGCGGCTGGAGCGCCTGCGCGAGATCGGCCTGCCCGAGACGCAGCTTCGGCGTCTGCGCGGACCGATCGGGATGATCCCCTCGACCCGCGATGCGCGCACGCTCGCCGCCTCGGTCCTGGCCGAGATCCTGGCCGAGGCGATGCAGGGACAGGCCGGGGCGTGAAGCTGGTCGTCGTGGTCCTCGCCGCCGGCCAGTCGCGGCGTTTCGGCAATCGCGACAAGCTGCGCGCGCCGGTCGCGGGCCGGCCCCTCGCCGCCCATGCGGTGCGGGCGTTGCGGGGGCTGCCACGGCATGGCGCGGTGGTCGTGCTGCGCGACCGGGGGCTGGCCGGGCTGTTTCCGGGCTTTCGCAAGGTCATTCTCGCGCGGGGGCGCAGCGCACAGGCGATCAGCCTTGCCGCCGGGCTGCGCGCGGCGCGCGACATGGGGGCAAGCCATGCGCTGATGGTGCTGGCCGACATGCCCTGCCTGACGCGGGCCGACCTCGCGCTGGTCGCCAGGGGCGCGGGGGCGCATCCGGCGATGGCGCGGGGCAGGGTGCCGATGCCCCCGGCGCTGATCCCGCGGGCGCTGTTTTCACGACTGATCCGGCTGGAGGGAGACAAGGGCGCCGGGCAGATCCTGCGCCGCCGCCCGGATCTGGTGCTGCGCGACCTGCCCGCGGCGCGGCTGGTCGATGTCGACCGGCCAAGAGATCTCCCCCATTAGGCGAAGGGCGATTGCAGCAGGTCCAGCGGGATCTTCAGATAGCGGCGACCGTTCGATTCAGGCTCGGGCAGGCGGCCGCCATTGGTGTTCACCTGCAGGGCGTGCAGGATCAGCTTCGGCATGGACAGGGTCTTGTCGCGGGCTTCGCGCGCGGCGACGAAGGCCGCCTCGGTCAGGTATTTCGACATGTGGATATTCGTGGCCCGCTGCTCGGCGACGGTCGATTCCCATGCCGGCGCGCGCCCGCCCTCGCAATAATCGTGGCCGGTGAAGATGCGCGTCGTATCGGGCAAGGCAAGGATCGACTGGATCGAATGCCACAGCGCAGGGGCCGAGCCGCCGGGGAAATCGGCCCGCGCGGTGCCGCTGTCGGGCATGAACAGCGTGTCATGGACGAAGGCCGCGTCGCCGATCAGATATGTCACCGAGGCGAGCGTATGGCCGGGCGAGAACATCACGCGGCAGGGAATGCTGCCCAGCATGAAGCTTTCACCCTCGGCGAACAGGTGATCCCATTGGCTGCCATCCGCCGCGAAATCGGGTCGGTTGTAGAAGTCGCGCCACAGCGCCTGCACCTCCGTCACCTTCTCGCCGATCCCGGTCGGCGCGCCGGTCTGCCGCTTGAGGTAGTCGGCCGCCGAGAAGTGGTCGGCATGGGGATGGGTGTCGAGGATCCATTGCACCTCATAACCCTTTTCCGCGACGAATTTCAGGATGCGGTCGGCCTCGATCGTCGCGGTCGCGCCGGATTTCTCGTCGAAATCCAGCACTGGGTCGATGATCGCGCATTTCCCGGTCACCGGGTCGGCTGCGACATATTGGATCGAGCCTGTGCGCGCCTCATAGAAACCTGTCACCTCAGGGGCTTGCGACATGGAATATTTTTCTCCGTTAATGGAAAAATATGGAACAATGTCAACTTCATACCCAATGACAGCGCGGCAGGCAACTCGCGCGGAGGCGAAAGGAAAAGGGGCCTTTCGGCCCCCTTTTTTCACCCGATCTCGACCAGCAGGTCTTTCGCGTCGATACCCTGTCCGGCACTGACATGCAGCGCCTTGACCACGCCTTCGCGGTCGGCATGGAGGCCGGTTTCCATCTTCATCGCCTCGATGGTCAGGAGGAGATCGCCCGGCCTGACCTTCGCGCCCTGCGTCACCGCGACCGAGGCGACGACGCCCGGCATCGGCGCGCCGACATGGCCTTCGTTCGCGGGGTCGGCCTTGGGCCGGGCGGCGGTCTGGGACTTCACCAGCCGGTTCGGCGCCCGGATTACGCGCGGCTGGCCGTTCAGCTCGAAGAACACCTTCACGTCGCCGTTTTCGTCGGTCTCGCTCAGCGTCAGCAGGCGGATCTCCAGCGTCTTGCCCGGGTCGATCTCGGCCTCGATCCCGTCGCCCGGCTCCATGCCGTAGAAGAAGGTGCGGGTCGGCAGGGTGCGGACCGGGCCATAGGTCTCGTGCCGGGCCATGTAATCGGTGAAGACCTTGGGATACATCAGGTAGCCGTTCAGGTCCTCGTCATCGACCGGCTTGCCGTCCAGATCGGCCGAGAGCTTGGCGCGCACCGCCTCGATATCGACCGGCGGCATGCTGGCACCGGGCCGGGTGGTCAGCGGCGCCTCGCCCTTCAGGATCTTTTTCTGCAGCGCCTCGGGCCAGCCTCCGGGCGGCTGGCCCAGATTGCCGCGCATCATGTCGACCACGCTGTCGGGGAAGGCGACCTCGACCGCCGGATCCTCGACCTGCGCGCGGCTGAGGCCCTGCGCCACCATCATCAGCGCCATGTCGCCGACCACCTTGGAACTGGGCGTGACCTTGACGATATCGCCGAACATGCGGTTCACCTCGGCATAGGTCTTGGCGACCTCGTGCCAGCGGTCCTCGAGGCCAAGGCTGCGCGCCTGCGCCTTCAGGTTGGTGAACTGCCCGCCCGGCATCTCGTGCAGATAGACTTCCGAGGCCGGGGCCTGCAGCCCGCTCTCGAAGGCGGCATATTGGGCGCGCACCGCCTCCCAGTAATTGCTGATCTCGCGGATGGCGCCGATATCGAGGCCGGTGTCACGCTCGGTATGGCGCAAGGCCTCGACCACCGAGCCGAGGCAGGGCTGCGAGGTATTGCCAGAAAACGCGTCCATCGCGCAATCGACCGCATCGACGCCCGCCGCCGCCGCGGCAAGGATCGTCGCGCCGCCGATGCCGCCGGTGTCATGGGTGTGAAAATGGACCGGCAGCCCGACTTCTTCCTTCAACGCCCGGATCAGGATCGTGGCCGAGGCGGGCTTCAGAAGCCCGGCCATGTCCTTCAGCCCCAGCACATGCGCGCCGGCGGCCTTCAGCTCGCGGCCCATGCCGACATAATAGTTAAGGTCGTATTTGGCGCGCTCGGGGTCGAGGATGTCGCCGGTATAGCAGATCGTGCCCTCGCAGATCTTGCCGGCCTCGATCACCGCATCCATGGCCACGCGCATGTTCGGGGTCCAGTTCAGGCTGTCGAAGACGCGGAACACATCGACGCCCGAGCTTGCCGCCTGCCGGACGAAGCTTTGCACGACATTGTCGGGGTAATTGGTATAGCCGACGCCGTTGCTGGCGCGCAGCAGCATCTGCGTCATCAGGTTCGGCATCCGCGCGCGGATGTCGCGCAGCCGTTGCCACGGGCATTCCTGCAGGAAGCGGTAAGCCACGTCGAAGGTCGCGCCGCCCCAGCATTCCACGGAAAAGAGGCCGGGCAGGTTCGCGGCATAGGCTGGCGCGACCCGGATCATGTCGATCGAGCGCATCCGCGTCGCGAGGAGGCTCTGGTGCCCGTCCCGCATCGAGGTGTCGGTGATCAGCAGGCGCTTCTCTGCCAGCATCCAGTCGGCGACGGCTTGCGGCCCCATCTCCTCCAGCAATTGCCGGGCGCCCGGCACCGGCGCGGCCTTTGGCTTCGGCGGCACCGGGGTCTTGGCCTCGGCCGGGGGCAGCGGACGACCCGCCGTCTCTGGATGGCCGTTGACCGAGATGTCGGCGATATAGGTCAGGATCCGCGTTGCCCGGTCGCGGCGCTTGCGGAAATGGAACAGATCCTCGGTCGTGTCGATGAACTTGGTGGTGTAGCTGTCATCGAGGAAGGTCGGGTGCTTCAAGAGGTTGATGACGAATTCGATATTCGTCGCCACCCCGCGCACCCGGAATTCGCGCAGCGCCCGGTCCATGCGGGCGATGGCCTTCTCGGGCGTCTGGGCATGTGCCGTCACCTTGACCAGCAGCGAATCGTAATAGCGGGTGATGACGCCGCCGGAATAGGCGGTGCCGCCGTCGAGGCGGATGCCGTTCCCCGTCGCGCTGCGATAGGCGGTGATGCGGCCGTAATCGGGGATGAAGTTGTTCAGCGGATCCTCGGTCGTGACCCGGCATTGCAGGGCATGGCCGTTCAGATGCACGCCCGCCTGGCTGGGCACGCCGGTCGCCTCGGCCAGCGTCGCGCCCTCGGCGATCAGGATCTGGGACTGGACGATGTCGATGCCGGTGACTTCCTCGGTCACGGTATGCTCGACCTGGACGCGCGGGTTCACCTCGATGAAGTAGAACTTCTGCTCGTCCATATCCATCAGGAACTCGACCGTGCCGGCGTTCTGGTAGCCGACGGCGCGACCGATCTTCAGCGCGAGGCCGCAAACCTCGGCCCGCTGTTCCTCGCTGAGATAGGGCGCGGGCGCGCGCTCGACCACCTTCTGGTTCCGGCGCTGGACGGTGCAGTCGCGCTCATAGAGGTGATAGAGCCCGCCATGGCTGTCGCCCAGAAGCTGCACCTCGACATGGCGGGCGCGCAGGATCATCTTTTCCAAATAGCCCTCGCCATTGCCGAAGGCAGCCTCGGCCTCGCGCCGGCCTTCGCGGACCTTCTCGGGCAGTTCCTCGGGACTCGCGATCGGGCGCATGCCGCGCCCGCCGCCGCCCCAGCTGGCCTTCAGCATCAGTGGATAGCCGATCCCTGCCGCCTCGGCCTTGATCGCCTCCATGTCATCGCCCAGCACTTCGGTCGCCGGGATGACCGGCACGCCTGCCTTGATCGCGACGCGGCGTGCGCTGGCCTTGTCGCCAAGCGCCCGCATCGTATCGGCACTCGGGCCGATGAAGGTGATCCCGGCCGCATGGCAGGCATCGACGAAATCCGGGTTCTCGGAAAGCAGGCCATAGCCCGGATGGATCGCATCCGCGCCCGAGAGCTTCGCCACCCGGATGATCTCGGGGATGGAGAGATAGGCCGCGACCGGCCCCAGCCCTTCGCCGATCCGGTAGGCCTCATCCGCCTTGAAGCGGTGCAGGCCCAGCTTGTCCTCCTCCGCATAGACCGCGACCGTGCGCTTGCCCAATTCATTCGCCGCCCGCATCACACGGATCGCAATCTCGCCACGGTTGGCGACAAGGATCTTGTTGAACATGTGTTCTCCCCCGACATGGTCGGCGGCATGGTAGTCATGCTGCAATGCAGCGCAAGGGCGCTATGCAGAACCTGCCATAGAAAAAAGCTATCGCCGGTCGAGGAAGAAGTTGCGCAGCAGGTCGCGCGATTCCGCCGCCGATATCCCGTCGAAGATCTGCGGGCGGTGGTGACATTGGGGGTGGTCAAACACCCGCGCACCGTGGCGCACGCCGCCCATGCGCGGGTCGTCGGCACCGTAATAAAGCAGCTCGATCCGCGCGGCCGAGATCGCGGCGGCGCACATCGGGCAGGGCTCCAGCGTGACCCAGAGCCGTGCGCCCGGCAGGCGTTCGGACCCAAGCGCCCGGCAGGCCTCGCGGATGGCGAGGATTTCGGCATGGGCCGTCGGGTCCGAAAGCTCGCGCGTGCGGTTCCCGGCGCGGGCAAGGACGCGGCCCCCGGCATCGGTCAGGACGGCACCCACCGGCACCTCGCCGCGCCGCGCGGCGTCGCGGGCCTCGGCCAGGGCTTCGGGCATATGGGACGAAAACTCCATGCCGGTTTCTGGCCCGGCGGCGCGTCATGCGCAAGAACCGCTTTCCATGTTATGCGTTATGGCGTAGAGCCCCGCTTTTGCTACCGCAGAGATGCGCAGGAGATCGCCATGACCGACACGCCCGAAACCCCCGAAACCGAATCCCCGAAAGCCGAAGGCGACCGCATCGCCAAGGTGATGGCACGCGCCGGCGTCGCCAGCCGCCGCGAGGCCGAGCGCATGATCGTCGAGGGCCGCGTCAGCGTGAACGGCAAGAAGATCGACAGCCCGGCGCTGGACGTGCTGCCCACCGACCGCATCAGCGTCGACGGCAAGAAGCTGGACGAGCCGCAGGAGACGCGGCTGTGGATGTATTACAAGCCCCTCGGCCTCGTGACGACCGAGTCGGACGAGAAGGGCCGCCAGACGGTATTCGACGCGTTGCCGCGCGATCTGCCGCGCGTGATGACGGTGGGGCGGCTCGACCTGAATTCCGAGGGGCTGCTCTTGCTGACCAATGACGGCGAGCTGAAGCGCCGGTTGGAGCTGCCGACGACCGGCTGGCTGCGCCGCTATCGCGTGCGGGTGAACGGCCAGCCGAGCGACCTGACCTTTGCCCCGCTGCGGCGCGGCGTCACCATCGACGGCGAGGATTTCGCCCCGATGGAAATCAAGCTCGACAGCCAGCAGGGCGCGAATGCCTGGCTGACCATCGGCATCCGCGAGGGCAAGAACCGCGAAATCCGCCGCGCCATGGCCCATGTCGGCCTGATCGTGAACCGGCTGATCCGCATCGGCTATGGCCCCTTCAAGCTGACCGGCATGGAGGAGAACGAAGTCCGCGAGATCAAGCGCAAGGTTCTGCGCGACCAGCTGGGCGGGCTGCTGACCGGCGAGGAAACCGACGCGAAACCCCGCAATTTCCGCGAGCGTGGTGCCATGCGGCGCGACGAGGAAACCTCGGACCGGCCGCGCAAGCCTTTTGCCCGCCGTGAGGATGGGGATCGGAAGCCTTTCGCGCGTCGTGAGGATGGCGACCGCAAGCCGTACGCCCGTCGCGATGGCGATGATCGTAAGCCCTTCGCCAAGCGCGAGGATGGCGATCGGAAGCCCTATGCGCGTCGTGACGGTGATGATCGGAAGCCCTTCGCCAAGCGTGAGGATGGGGATCGGAAACCCTATGCCCGCCGCGAGGATGGTGACCGCAAGCCATACGCCCGTCGCGATGGCGATGATCGTAAGCCCTTCACCAAGCGCGAGGACGGTGACCGGAAACCTTACGCCCGCCGCGAGGAAGGTGATCGCAAGCCATACGCCCGCCGTGACGGCGATGATCGTAAGCCTTTCGTCAAGCGCGAGGACGGCGACCGGAAACCCTATGCCCGCCGCGAGGACGGTGATCGCAAGCCCTACGCTCGTCGCGATAGCGATGATCGTAAGCCTTACGCCAAGCGCGAGGATGGTGACCGCAAGCCTTATGCCCGCCGTGAGGATGGTGACCGCAAGCCTTACGCCCGTCGCGATGGAGACGACCGGAAGCCCTTCGCCAAGCGCGAGGACGGCGAGCGCAAGAGCTTTGGCGCGCGCGCGGACGGGGATCGCAAATCCTTCGGCAAGCCGCAGGACCGTTCGGGTCGGAGTTTCGGCAAGCCGGCCGGGAAACCTGCTGGCAAACCTGCCGGAAAGCCCGGCGGCAAGCCCGGCCCGCGCGGCGGCTCGGATCGGGGGCCCAGCAAGGGGCCGCGCCGCAGCTGAACCGGCAGTGCTCGCAAATGAAAAAGGGCGCGGAGAAATCCGCGCCCTTTTCCATCCGGGGAGGATGATTACTTCGTCAGGATCAGCTTGCCGGCGCGGGTGATGCGCAGGTTATAGACCTGATCGCCAAGGACGATCAAAGCCTGGTTGCCACCATTGGTCAGAACCTCGGCTTCGTATTGGGGCAGGCGCTGCAGTGCGGTCACACCGGGGCGCGTGAATTCGGCGGGTCGGGTCGCGGTCATATCCAGTTCCTCGTTGTGCGTCGCTATTGGTCTGTCGCTGTAACTGGAACCTGACAAAAAACATTGGGTATGTCAAAGGAAAAGAGTCGGGTTTTCTTTAGGGCAATGTTTTTGCGGCATATCCCGCGCGCTTGTCACTTTGACAGGCAGGTGGCGATGGTCTGGCCAAGCTCGCTCAGGAAGCCGGGATAGGTGGGCGTGCTGCCGGAGGCCTTGCCCTCGGGGGCAATCGCGTCACCCAGCCGGATCCCGGTGCCCTCGATCGCGGTTTGCAGCAGGCGGGGATCGTGGTTCGCCTCGGGGAAGGCGCAGACGGCCTTCTGATCGCCCAACTCGCCCCGGACCTGCTGCAATCGCGCGGCCGAGGGGCTGGAGGCATCGCCAAGGCTGACGGCAATCGCCGGGGCAAGCCCGTAATGATCGGTGAAATAGCCATAGGCGTCGTGAAAGACCACGAAGCGGCGATCCTTCAGCGGCGCGAGCGTGGCGGCAAGCGCGGCATCGGCGGCTTTGACCTCGGCGACGCCCGCCTCGGCATTGGCGCGGTAGGTCGCGGCATTCTCGGGGTCGCGCTGCGACAGGGCCTCGGCGATGGCGTTCAACCAGACGGTGCCGTTCTCGGGGTCAAGCCATGCGTGG
>NZ_DATMFA010000089.1:0-7070 GCF_035556475.1 Paracoccus sp. (in: a-proteobacteria)
TTCCTTGGCGTCGTGCTGGGCACCGCAATTGGCGTGCTGCCCGGCATCGGTCCCGCCCTGACCGTAGCCTTGCTGCTGCCCGTGACATACGGAATGGAGCCCGCCTCGGCCTTCATCATGTTCGCCGGCATCTATTACGGCGCGATGTATGGCGGCTCGACCACCTCGATCCTATTGAACACGCCGGGCGAGAGCGCCTCGATCGTGACGGCGCTGGACGGACATGCCATGGCGCGGCAGGGGCGCGGCGCGCAGGCATTGGCGACGGCGGCCATCGGCTCGTTCGTCGCGGGCACCATTGCCACCGCCGCTCTGACCTTCGTTGCCCCCCTGATGGTCAAGCTGGCGCTGCTGTTCGGGCCGGCGGATTACTTCGCGCTGATGGTGCTGGCGCTGACCACGGTGACGGCGGTGCTGGGGGATTCGCTGTCGCGGGGTCTTGCCAGCCTGCTTTTCGGCCTTGCGCTGGGTCTGGTCGGGATCGACCTGCAGACCGGGCAGGCGCGCTTCACGCTGGGCATTCCCGAACTGCTGGACGGTATTGATGTCGTGGTCGTTGCGGTGGGCCTATTCGCCGTGGGCGAGACGCTGTTCACGCTGGCCCGCCACCGCTATGAGAACGAGGAAATCTACGCCCTCAAGGGCTCGAAATGGATGAGCCGCGAGGACTGGCGGCGGTCGTGGAAACCCTGGCTGCGGGGCACCGCGCTTGGCTTTCCGATCGGCGCGTTGCCGGCCGGCGGCTCGGAGATCCCGACCTTCCTGTCCTATCTGACCGAGAAACGCCTGTCGAAGAACCCGCAGGAATTCGGCAAAGGCGCGATCGAGGCCGTCGCCGGTCCCGAGGCCGCCAACAACGCCTCGGCAGCGGGCGTGCTTGCGCCGCTGCTGGCGCTTGGGCTGCCGACCTCGGCCACGGCGGCGATCATGCTGGCGGCGTTCCAGCAATACGGCATCCAGCCCGGCCCGACGCTTTTCGACAAGGAGCCGGAGCTGGTCTGGGGCCTGATCGCGAGCCTTTATATCGGCAACCTGATGCTGCTGGTCCTGAATCTGCCGCTGGCCGGGGTCTGGGTCAGGATCCTTGCCGTGCCGCGGCCCTGGCTTTACGCGGGAATCCTGCTGTTCGCGACCATGGGCGCCTATACGCTCAACAACAACATCACCGACGTCGTGCTGCTCTGGATCATCGGGATCGTCGGCTTCGGGATGCGCTGCTTCAGCATACCCATCGCGCCCTGCATCGTCGGGCTGATCCTTGGTCCCTTGGCCGAGCAGCAGTTCCGCCGCGCGCTGACCATCAGCCAGGGCGACGCCACGGTCTTCTTCACCCAGCCGCTCTCGCTTTCCCTGCTGCTGATCGCCGCCGCGCTGGTGATCCTGCCTATCATCCTGCGCCGACGCGCCTGAGGAGAATCCATGACCAAGAATTTCGATGCGCAATCCCTGCGCGATTTCGCCCGCGCCATGTTCCTGTCGGCCGGGCTGCGCGAGGATGATGCGGCCCTTGTCGCCGGCGATCTGGTCAAGGCGAACCTGCGCGGCGTCGACAGCCACGGGGTAAGCCGCATTCCGATGTATCTCGAGCGGCTGCGCCGCGGCCTCGTCAACCCGCAGCCTACGGTCCATGTCAGCAAGGTCGCCGGGGCGGTCGCCCATGTCGACGGCGACAATGGCATGGGCTTCATCGCCTCGGACGTGGCGATGAACGCGGCCTGCGACATTGCCGGAGAGATGGGGATCGGCCTTGCTGGTGTTCATCGCTCGACACATTTCGGCATGGGGGCCTGCTATGCCCTGCGCGCGATCGAGCGCGGCTACATCTCGCTGATCTTCACCAATTCCTCGCCCGCGATCCCGATGTGGGGCGGGCGCACGACCTTCCTCGGCGCCAGTCCGATCGCGGCCGGCATCCCCGGCGGCAAGCATCCGCCCTATGTCATGGACATGGCGATGACGGTGATCGCGCGGGGCAAGATCCGCCTTGCCGCGATGAAGGGCGACCCGATCCCCGAAGGCCTCGCGCTTGATGTGGAGGGCGTTCCGACCACCGACGCCGCCAAGGCCTTCGAGGGGGTCTGCCTGCCCTTCGGTGGCGTCAAGGGCTCGGTCCTCGGGACGCTGATGGACCTGATGTCCGGCGTGCTGACCGGGGCGAATTTCGGCGGCGACGTGAAGTCGCTCTATTTCGACCATTCCGGGCCGCAGAATGTCGGCCATCTGTTCTTCGCCCTCCGGCCCGACCTTTTCATGTCGCTGACCGATTTCGGGGCGCGCATGGATGATTTCTATGGGCGGATCAAGGAATTGCCCCGCGCCGCCGGCGTGGACGAGATCATGCTGCCCGGCGAACCCGAGGCCCGCCGCGAGGTCGAGCGGCTGCGCGACGGCATCCCGGTGACCGACAACGTCATCGCCGACCTGACCGCCGAGGGCGCGCGCGTGGGCATCGACTTCCCCCGGGCGCTGGCCGCCGCATGACCCGCCTTTCCGCCCATCTCGGCTATCTCTATGCCGATCTGCCGCTGGCGCGGCGGCTGGAGGCCGCCGCCCGCGATGGTTTCACCGCCGTCGAGCATCCCGAGCCCTTCGCGATCCCGGCACCCGAGATGCGGCGGCGTCTGGATGATCTGGGGCTGACCTTCTCGCAGATCACCTCGGGCATGGGCGATCCCGGCGAAAAGGGGCTGGCCTGCCTGCGGGGGCGCGAGGATGCCTTCCGCAGCGGTTTCCGGCGCGCGCGGGACTATGCGGCCGAGATCGGCTGCCCCTTCGTCCATCCGATGGCGGGTATCGTGCAGGGCAGTTGGCTCGAGGCTGCGGAAACCTATCAGGGCAATCTGGGCTGGGCGCTTCGGCAATGCGAGGCCGAAAACCTGCGGGTTCTGGTCGAGGCCATCACCATTCCCGGCTATTTCATGGGAACGCTGCAGGCGGCGGCGGAACTGCAGGACGCATTCGGCGGGCGGTTCGATCTGCTGTTCGACAGCTATCACGCGACCGTTCTGGGCAGTGAGCCTGCCCGATGGGTCGCCACGAATGGCCACCGCATCGGCCATGTGCATATCGCCGACCATCCCGGCCGGCATGAGCCGGGCAGCGGCCGGATCGATTTCGACGCGCTTCTCGGGGCGCTGGCCCGCGCGGGCTATGCCGGCGCGATCGGCTTTGAATACATCCCCAGCGATACGACGACGGCAAGCACCCGCTTTCTGTCGGACTGGCAGCGCCGCCTTTCCGGCGCGGCCGGTTCCCACCAAGGAGCATGACATGACGCAGATCACATCCATCAATCCGGCCACCGGGACTGCGATCCAGACCTATGCGTTGCAGGACGACGCGGCGGTCGATGCCGCGCTGGCGGCGGCGGCGAATGCGCAGCGGGAGTGGCGTCTGGTGCCGATCGCCGAGCGGGTGAAGCTGCTCGGACGCATGGCGGGGGTGCTGCGCGCGGACAAGGTGCGCTATGCCGGGATGATCGTGCGCGAAATGGGCAAGCCCCTTGCCGAAGCCGAGGCCGAGATCGAGAAATGCGCCTATAACTGCGATTTCTACGCCGAGCACGCGCCGCAATATCTGGCGGATGAGCCGGTGCCCTCGAATGCGGAAACCGTGGTCGAATTCGACCCTCTGGGCGTCGTTCTGGCGATCATGCCATGGAACTATCCGTTCTGGCAGTATTTCCGCTTTGCCGCCCCCGCGCTTGCTGCGGGAAATGGCGCGATCCTGAAACATGCAAACAACGTACCCGAATGCGCGCTGGCTGTGCAGGAGGTGATGGAGCGGGCCGGCACGCCCGCGGGCCTGACCGCCACGCTGCTGATCGACAACTCGAAAGTCGCGGGCATCATCGCGGATGACCGCATCGCCGCCGTCACGCTGACCGGCTCGACCGAGGTTGGCGCCATCGTCGCCGCAGAGGCGGGCCGCGCACTGAAAAAGCAGGTATTGGAACTGGGCGGCTCGGACCCGTTCATCGTGCTGGCAGATGCCGATCTGGAGGCCGCGGCCGAGGTCGCGGTCAAGGCGCGTTATATCAATGTCGGCCAGTCCTGCGTCAACGCCAAGCGCTTCATCGTCGAGGAAGCTGTCGCCGACCGCTTCACCGGGCTTTTCGTCGCAAAGGCCGCCGCGCTGAAGATCGGCGACCCGATGGAGCGTGATACCATAATCGGCCCGATGGCACGCGCCAACCTGCGCGACACGCTGCACGATCAGGTGCAGCGCTCGGTTGCCGAAGGCGCGGTCCTGATGCTGGGCGGGCTGCCGGTCGCGGGTGAGGGCTTCTATTATCCGCCGACGGTGCTCGATAGGGTCAGGCCCGGCATGGTGGCCTTTGTCGAGGAGACTTTCGGCCCTGTCGCCGCGATCATCCGCGCCAAGGACGCCGATGAGGCCATCGCCATGGCCAATGACAGCGAATACGGGCTTGGCTGCGCCATCTGGACCGAGGCCGGCCGGGGCAGGGAGCTTGCCCGCCGGATCGACGCGGGCGCTGTCTTCGTCAACGGCATGACCGCATCGGATCCGCGCTATCCTTTCGGAGGCATCAAGCGCTCGGGCTATGGCCGCGAGCTGGGCGTCTACGGCATCCGCGAATTCGTCAACATCAAGACCGTCTGGATCGGTCCCGCCAAGTGAGGTGCAATATGGCTGAACCCGCCATCCTTCGTCCATCCGAACTCAGGACCAATGATCGGGGGGGCGGGGCGCGCACCACGCCGCTGGTCACGCGCCGCTGCGGTTCGACCAGCATGATCAACGGCATCACCGCCTTCGATCCCGGCGCGGCCATCGGGTTGCACATGCATAATTGCGAGGAAAGCGTCATGGTGATCGAGGGCGAGGCCATCGCCGAGATCGACGGCGTCCGGCATCACCTGAACAGCAATGACACGACCTGGATCCCGGCCAATGTGCCGCATCGCTTCATCAATGCGACCGAGAGGCCGATGCGGATCTTCTGGACCTATGCGACGGTGGAGGCGACCCGCACCATGATCGCGACGGGCGAGACGCGCAGCATCGACGCCGAACATGGTCATGCCAGCGCGTGAGACCCATCGCCCGGCGAGGGCCGGGCTTTTCTCAAGGACAGGAGTTTTCCGATCATGTCATCCCATGTTCTGGAGGTCGCGGAGATTTCCGTGACCGATGCCGCCGGATTCGAAGCCGCCGTCGCAGCGGCCCGTCCGCACTTCCTTGCCGCGCAGGGTTGTCTCGGGCTGGAACTGCATCGCGTCGTGGAAATGCCGCTCGTCTATCGGCTGATCGTCACATGGCGAACGGTCGAGGATCACATGGTGACCTTTCGCCAGTCCGAAGGCTTCCAGCGCTGGCGCGAACTGGCTTCGCCCTGGTTCGCGGCGCCGCCTTCGGTCACGCATTCCGCGCCGGTGGAACTAGGCGGGTGAGCGGCCGCGGCCCTCCCTCTCCACGCGAAAAGAAGGACCGGCCGGTCAGGGCGGCATCAGGAACGGCAAGGGGGCGGCAGATGCCGCCCCCTTCGTTTCGTTCTGCTCGAAGGCTTGCCTGTCATTGCGCCGATTGCGGCAGCAGGTCGGTGATGCGGCGGATTGCGGCGCGGCGGTTTTCGCGGACATCCCCTTCCTGCCGCACCTTGGGGAATTGCTCGCCATAGCCCTGCACGACCATGTTTTCGGGCGGAACCTCGAAATATTCGGTCAGGGCAAGGGCCACCGACTCGGCCCGGCGGTCCGAAAGCGCGAGGTTCGCGGCATCCGAACCGACGGTGTCGGTATGACCCTCGACCAGAAACACCTCGCGCGGGTTTTCGGCGACGGCCGAGCGGATGATCTTGCCAAGCGCCGAAAGCTGCTCAGCCTGATCGGGCTGGATCGCGGCTGATCCGGTCTCGAAGGTGATGGCGTCGATATTCACCGGCGCGGCAAGGGCGCGGACCTGCGCAATGTTCCTGATCTGGGACAAGGTGAAGCGGCGGCCGGCATCGGATTCACGGAAGAGGGCGGCGCGCAACTCCTCCTCATTGGTCTGGCCGGGCGTGATCCGGGTTCCCGCCGCCGGCGCGGGCAGGCTCGCGATATCCACCGGATCGACCCGCACCGTGTCGTCGATCAACTGGACCGTGGTGCCGTCGGCCGAGACGAGGTTGCGCCGCAAGACCCTGAGATCGGCGTCCCGAATGGTGACGATCTTGCTGCCATCCGCGCGGGTGACGATCGTGCGCGACGAGCCGTCGGCGTAATTCTCGGTCGCGACGGTCGATCCGGGCTGGCGCAGCAGGGCCACCTCGTCCTTGATGACCTGCTGGCTGCCGTCATCGCGCGTGACGACGACCCGGTCGGGGGTGCTGAGCGTCACCTGCCGGTTGTTGTTCAGCATCGACCCGACGGCGACGCCGCCAAGACCGAAGAGCAGCGCCTTGGCCAGATCGCTCTTGTCGTCGTCCTTGTCGCGCGCGGCCTCGCGCGGCTGGCCGGTGGCGGCAGTCATCGCATTGCGCAGGTCGGTCGCGAAATCCTCGGCCGAGGAGCGGCTGTTATCCTCGGTGACCTGTTCCTCGGTTACTTCGCCGCCGCCCTCTTCGCTCAGAGCGGCAACCGGGGCGACCTCCTCGGCCGCGGCTGCTTCCTTCGCAGCCTCGGTTTCCTTCGCGCCCTGTTCCGGGGCGGGGGCCTCGGCCACCGGCTGGGCGGGCTGACCGGCTTGCGGGGCGGTTGCGGCTGGCGCGGGTTCCTCGGGGGTAGCCGCAGTTTCGCCGTTTTTCTCGGCCAGCGCCTTGGCCAGCGCATCCGCATCGGTCGCAGGTTCGCTCTGCGGAGCAGCCTCTCCGCCGGCCTGACCGGCATTTTCCTGGGTCATCGGGGCAGGTGCGGCAGCGGGCGGTGTTGTGGCCCCGGCACCCTCGGGTTTCTCCGCAGGCGCGGGGGCCGCTGCCTTATCGGCTTCCTTGGCCAGTGCATCGGCAAGGCCATCGTCGGCTGGGGCGGCTTTGGGGGCAGGGGCCTTGGTGCCTTCCTGAACCTGCTGCGTCGCGCCCTCCGCCGGCTCCGGTTGCGGCTCGGCCTGTTCGACGGGCGCGGTGGCCT
>NZ_DATMFA010000090.1:0-5544 GCF_035556475.1 Paracoccus sp. (in: a-proteobacteria)
CAGCTTCGCCGCCCAGTCGCCAAGACCCCGCCCGTCATAGGGCAGCACCGAGACCGAACGTCCGCCCCGCGCCGCACCCTCACCCTCGTGGAAATCGGGGATCGCATTGCCGTCGATCCAGCGCATCGCCGAGTTTTCGGCGAAGAACGAAACCATCTCGGGGCCGTTCTCCAGAAACGCCGCCAGCCTCGGGTCGCTGGCGCGGTTGCCAAGCTCGCCCCGCAGATAGGTGCGCGGGGTCTCGGGCGGCTCGTCGATGCCCGCCGCGCGTGCCAAGGGGTTGCGCGGGATCCACAGCCAACCGCCCGACCAGGCGGAGGTGCCGCCAAAGACGGCCTCCTTCTCGGCCAGGATGACGCTGAGGCCGAAATGCGCGGCCGTCACCGCCGCCGCAAGGCCCGAGGCCCCCGAGCCGACAACAAGAACATCGCACGCCAAGGCGCGTTCCGGTGAATCTTCCATTCTCTCCTGCCAGTCAGCCCGCGCCGGGCGGGCAATGCGCCTCAGGCGCTTTTCAGATCCGCGGCGCCTTCGTCCAGCGCCCGGACATTCGCCTGAAAATACTTGGTTCCCGCCGCCGAAGCGCCCAGTTCATCCGCCGCCGCCTGAAGGCGTGGCGCAAGCTCGGCCATGCGGGCATCAGTCATCCTGACCGCCGGTCCGGCGATCGAAAGACAGCCCAGAACCGGACCCGAGACATGATAGCGCACCGCCACCGCCATCGCCGCCATGCCGGCGATATAGCTGTCGACGGCGGTGGCATAGCCCCGCGCCCGCGCCTCGGCCAATTGCTGAAGCAGCAGGGTGATGCTGGTCGGGACCGATGCCCCCTGCCCCTCGGCCTGCCGCAAGAGCCCCTGAGCGCCAACGCGGTTCAGCGCCTCGTCATCCGTCATGCTCGCAAGCCACGCCTTGCCCCCGGCCGAGCTGGCGAGGTGGACGACAACGCCCTGCTCCTGCCCCGGATCATAGCGCAGGCCCCTCGTCGCGCCCTGCGCCACCGCGACCCAGATCAACCGGTCGCCGTCGATGACGGAAAGGCGGATCAGCTCTCCGCTGTCGGCGGCAAGCTGGTCCATCACGGGTTGCGCGACATCGGTGATCCCGGCGCGGCCCATGAAGCCCAGACCCATCGCGGGCAGCTTGATCGTCAGCGCATAGTCGCCCTGCGCCTGCACCTGCCGGACATAGCCCAGCCGCGCCAGTTCCTGCAGCGTGCGGTGGACGCCGCTGGCCGGCTGCTCGGTCGCGGCGGCGATTGCCGTCACTGGCAGGCCCATCGGGTGATCGACCAGAAGCTCGACGATGGCGAGTGATTTTTCCAGAACGCTGCTCATGTCCCGCTTCCAATGTTGAAACCGGTTTCATGCTCGACGCGCAGGGGCGAAAGGTCAACCGTGACCGCCCGTCCGGTTTCGGCGGCGCGGCCGATCGCGTCCAGCACGATCAGGTTCGCCGTCGCATCGCGGGCCGAGACCAGAGGCGTCCCGCCCTGCCGGGTCAGCTCGGCGAAATGCGCAAGCTGACGCTCATAGGGATCGGCGGGGACAAGGGGCAGCCGCCGGGGCTGCAATTCCTGCGTCCAGTCGGGTTGGCCTTGCGGCTGCCACAGGACCAGATCGGGCAGCGACAGCCCGGCCTTGCTGCCCGCATAGTGATGCGCGCTGACCGGATGGGCCGGGAAGCGCGTCATATTCTCGCCCGCCGAAAGATCCCAGGCCCAAGGCCCGACCGCCGTGTCCGAGATACACAGCGTAGCCAGCCCGCCACCCGCGAATTGGAGGCAGACGGCGGCGGTATCCTCGACCGGGAAGCCCCGGCGCGCATGGCTCGCGATGGCTTGCACGCTGGCGATCTCGCCGAAGAAATGCCGCAGCAGGTCGATCTCATGGACCAGATTGATCAGCAGCGGCCCGCCCGCCCCCTTGGCCCGCCGCCATGGTGCGTTGAAATAGTCATCGGGCTTCGCCAGCGAGGACGTAACCGTCGCCATGACCAGATCGCCGATCTCTCCGCCGTGGATGGCCTGATGCGCGGCGCGGATGATCGGGTTGTGGCGGCGATGATGCCCGACCAGCAGCGGTACGCCGGTCTCATCGGCGACCGCGATCAGCCGCAGGGCCGAGGCGAGGCTCTCTGCCACCGGCTTTTCCAGCAGCACCGGAATACCCGCGCGCATCAGCGCCTCGGAAAGCGGCAGATGGGTTTCATTCGGGGTCGCGACGATCGCGGCCTCGGCCAGTCCCGAATCGATCAAGGCCGCGACATCGGGCAGGCAGGGCACGCCAAGCGAGGCCGCCAGCGCCCGCCCGCCCTCGGCCGGATCGACGATGGCGGCAAGCCGCAGCGCAGGCATCCGGGCCAGCGTATCAATATGCGTGCGCCCGATCGCGCCCGCCCCGATCACCGCTATCGCTATCTGCTTGGACATGTCGCCTCCCTCCGCTTTTCCCGATAAAGCCGGATCCGAAATCAGAAGTCAATTTTATTCTTGAATGACATTCCATATTCGTTCATTCTGCCCCTGAGGACACGAATCCCTAGCCGGAATCGCGGCGGAATTCGGGACAGATTTGCGAGGAGGCAAGATGTCACAACTGCTTCGGATCGACGGAGAGACCGCGATCTTTCCCATTATCGGCCACCCGATCGGACAGGTGAAATCGCCGACCTCCCTCAGCCGGATCATGGCCGAGCGCGGCTATAACGGCATGGTCGTCCCGATGCATGTCCTGCCCGAGGATCTGGCGGGCTGGCTCGAGCAGGCAGGGAAGGTGCAGAACTGCCCCGGCATCGTCGTGACCGTGCCGCATAAGGGCCCCTGCCTTGAATTCTGCGAGCGGGTGACGGCGCGGGCGCGGGCGGCGGATGCGGTGAACATCATGATCCGTGACGAGCGGGGCGACTGGATCGGCGATGCAACCGACGGTCAGGGCCATATGGACGGCGTCCGGGCCGAGGGGTTCGACGTCGCGGGGAAGCCCGCCTTGCTGATCGGCACCGGGGGCGCGGGCGCCGCCATCGCCTATGAGATTCTGGCCCGCGGCGCGTCCGAGCTCGCGCTGCACGACATCGACACGGCGCGCCGCGACACGCTGGCCGCGCGGCTGGACGCCGCCTTTCCGGGCCGGGTCCGCATCGGCGGCACCGACCCGCGCGGCTTCGCGCTGATCGCGAACGCGACGCCTCTGGGGATGCGCGAGGGCGACCCCCTGCCGGTCCAGACCGATCTGCTGACGCCCGACCAGTTCGTTTCCGACGTCGTGACGCGCCCCGCCATTCCGCCGCTGATCGCCGAGGCGCGGGCGCGTGGCTGCGCCACCATGCCCGGCTCGTCCATGTTCGAAGCGCAGGCGGTTTTGCTGGCGGAACTGCTGATGGGTGTCCGGCGGATCGCGCTCGATTAACATGAGGTTACCAAGCTGCACATAACGGCACTTGCCAGTCCTGCGCTGCCATGCAGACTGAACCGGGCAGGTCACGGGAGAGGCTTGCCATACGCGTAACAAAACCGGGACATGCGCTCTGCGCGGCCCGTCGGGAAAGCGGCATCCGGGTGCCGCCGTCCCGGTGACAAGAACCCGGAAACCAATGGGAGGAGACACGAATGTTCAGAACTTTGATCGGCACCGCCGCAACCGCGCTGGCCCTGACCGCATTGCCCGCGCTGGCCGAGATCAAGATCGGCTCGATCGCCGAGCTTTCCGGCCCCGGCGCGGCGGCCGGAACCAACTTCAACGACGGCGTGAAGATGGGTTTCGAGGAGATCAACGCCGCCGGAGGCATCCTTGGCGAGCAGGTCGCGCTTGGCCAATATGACAGCCAGACCGACCCGCAGGTCAGCCGCGCCATGGTCCAGAAGGCGATCGACGACGGCGTCATCGCGCTGACCGGGACGGTGTTCTCGTCCTCGACGGTGGTGAACATGCTGGTCGCCAAGCAGGCCGGCATTCCGCAATTCACCGGCTCCGAGGCGCCTTCGATCACCTCGATGGGGAACCCCTATATCTTCCGCACCGCCTTCGGATCGCAAAAGGGCGTGCCGAAGATGGCGAAATACATGGCCGACGAGATGGGCGTGAAGAAGGTCGCGGTGGTCTGGGCCAATACCGAATTCGGCAAGGGCGGCCACAGCTCGTTCGAGAAGGAGGCCGAGGCCCACGGCTTCGAGATCGTGGCCGACATCCCGACCGAGCAGGCGCAGACCGATTTCTCGGCCGATGTCGTCAAGCTGAAGGGGGTCGAGGCGGATGCGGTCTTCGTCTATCTGACCGAAGAGGAAAGCGCCCGCTTTCTGCGCGAGGCGCGCAAGCAGGGCGTGACCCAACCGCTGGTGGGCGAGACGACGCTGATCGGCCATAAGGTGATCGAACTGGCCGGGGACGCCGCCAATGGCGCGATGGGCCATGTCGGCCTGACGCCGGATGCGGACATTCCCGCGATGACCGAGATGGTCGAGAAATTCAAGGCGAAGTACAATTACACGCCCGACCACAACGCCATCAAGGGCTATACTGCCGCCTATACGATCAAATGCGCCACCGAGCTTGTCGGCAAGCCCGACAGCCAGGCGATCGCCGACAAGATGCACGGGCTGACGCTCAAGGCCGCCGACTGCCCCGGCGTGCTGATGGATACCAGCTGGGACGACACGGGCGAGATGTCGCGCGAAAGCTTCTTTGTCGAGGTCAAGGACGGCAAGCAGGTCGTCAAGGCGATCCTGCCGCCGAACTGATCCGCTGCATGCAAGCCGCGCGCCTGACAGGGGCGCGGCATCGCTGCCAAGGGCAGGCTGGCGCGGATTGCGCCGGCCCGTCCCGAATTGTCGCAAACCCGATGCGGGGTTCACATGGCTGAGCTTATCCAGATCCTGATTTCCGGCCTTGCCGCCGGTTCCATTTATGCCCTCGCGGCGGTCGGCTTCACCCTGCTGTGGCAGGCGTCGCAGACCATCAATTTCGCGCAGGGCGAATTCGTCATGCTGCCGGCCTTCTTCGTGCTGATCGGCATGGGACTGGGCCTGCCGATGTGGCCCGCGATCGGCTTCGCGCTGATCCTGTCGCTGCTGATCCTTGGCGTCGCCTTCAAGAAGCTGGTGGTCGAGCCGATGCTGCCGCATGGCACCTTGCCGCTGGTCATCGCCACCATCGCCCTTGGCCTTCTGATGAAGGAAAGCGTCAAGGAGTTCTATGGCGCGACCGCGCAGCCCTTCCCGGCGATCTTTCCGCAGACGGTCTACAATGTCGCGGGCGCCAGCGTCTCGGTGCAGGATATCTGCAACCTCATCGTCTCGATGCTGGCGATCGGGGGCTTGCAGCTGTTTCTGAACCGCACCCGCACCGGGCGCTGCATGCAGGCGAGCGCGCAGAACCCCGCCGTGGCCGAGATCCTCGGCGTCGATGTGAAGCGCATGGTGCTTTACACTTTCCTGATCAACGCGGCCTTGGCCACCATCGCCTCGGTCCTGATCTCGCCGGTTTACCTTGCCAAGTTCTCGAATGGCGAGACGCTGGGGCTGGTCGCCTTCATCGCGGCCATCGTCGG
>NZ_DATMFA010000091.1:0-91047 GCF_035556475.1 Paracoccus sp. (in: a-proteobacteria)
CCTGAAAAGAAGCGAGAACATCTCTCTAAACGACAAAAATACCGCATCTCCCGATGCAAAACGGCGCGGGATAGAGCAGCCCGGTAGCTCGTCAGGCTCATAACCTGAAGGTCGCAGGTTCAAATCCTGCTCCCGCAACCAAAAATCAGAACCAATGCCAGATATTCGAAACCCGACGCAAAACGTCGGGACATTCGCCGTGATGTAAACCAAGTGATCGGCCCAACCTGAGTGGTCCATTTTAAAAGTTAGGGCATGACCTGCCTCTGTCCATCGGGACGACGGCTTCCGGGGCTGGTGGGCGATTGCCAATGCGCGGTGTGGTCGTTTCGTGTTGTAGTGCTTTCTCCATTGCTCGATCAGGAATTGCGCCTCTCGGAGACGGTAGAGGACTTCCCCGCCCAGCTGGATCAGGGGCATGACGTTTGTGCCAATGTCGGCATGTCCAAACCTTTGGTGATCAGCCCCACCTGAGTGGACCGTTTTAAAGGTTAGTGCATGACCGGCCGCTGGTCCATTGGGACGATGGTTGCTGGAGCCGGTGGGCGATAGCCCAATGCGCTGTGTGGTCGTTTGATGTAAGCCGTTTTCGCCCCGACGGCGCCAATCCAGTCCCGAACGGCTTGGGCGATGAACTCCGGGCCGTTGTCGGAACGGATGAAGGCGGGAACGCCACGCAAGATGAACAGGTCGGTCAACGCATCGATCACATCTGTCGAATTCAGCCTGCGCCGCACTCTGATCGTCAGGCATTCGCGGCTGAAACTCGTCCAGGATGTTCAATGTCCGGAACACCTTACCGTCATGGGTGCGACAACGAACGAAGTCGTAAGACCAGACATGATCCCGATATTCGGGCCGCAGCCGGACACAGGATCTGTCGTTCAGCCAGAGCCGGCCCTTCTTGGGTTGCCTCGATGGCACTTTCAGCTCCTCTCGCCGCCACAAGCGCTCGACGCGCTTGTCGTTCACCTGCCACCCGGCACCCCGCAACAAGGCCGCAATCCGGCGGTAGCCTGAGCTGCCATATTGTCGAGCCAGCTCGATCATGTCGGCGACCAGGCGATCTTCATCAGCCCGCCCTCGCGGCAACTTGCGCTGTGTCGAACGATGTTGGTGGAGCACTTGGCACGCCCGACGTCTCGGAGACGCCCAACTCATCTTGGACATGATCGATGCCGTGAGGATCAGTTTGTCCAGCGTCAGGTCGGACACGGCACGCCTCAGCCGATCATTCTCCTGCTGAAGCCGCTTCAGTGCCTTGAGTTGGTCTACGCCCATCCCCCCGTATTGCTTCCGCCAGCGGTAATAAGTCTGTTCGACGACACCGATCCGTCTGATCGCGTCCAGACGCGAGAGACCTTGACCCATCAGAACCTCAACCTGCCGCAACTTCGAGGCAATCTCTTCCGGCTTCGGGCGCGTGTTTGCCATTCTCGATCCTCCGTTTCCTAATCATAACGGCGGACCACTTCACGGGGGGAGGATCAGGTCCCTCGAACCAGTGGCGTTCACCGCTCACTCTGGCTCATCATGGATTGCATCCATGCCGCCATACTGCGCCCGCCATTCCTAGAAGCTCGCGCTGCTGATCCCGTGCTTGCGGCACAGTTCCGGCCGCCTTCGGCCTGGTGCAGCACCGCCATGATCTGCGGCTACGTGAAACGGGTATTCCTCATTCGATCCTCCTCAGCTGACGTTAAGAGAAAATTCTACGCCCGCATCCCCTTAACCACCGGGAAGATTACCATAGGCGCCAGAGGCGGGCGGTCTTGGAAGGTCGTGCAGACCGTCCGCGAGAAGTTCACCTGCCGGGGCTGCGAGAAGATCAGCCAGAGCCGCCGGCCGTTTCATCCGACGCCTGAGCAGTCTATATCGCCCCGCGTTCCAAGGATATGCTGGGCGTTGGCCGCCTCCTGTGGAAATGAGTATGATGTCAATAATGCTGAGCAGCTTAGCTGGGAGGAACGGTCCATAAATTTTCGGCAGCTGACTTATTTTCGAAAAGTGGTGGAGACCGGTAGTATTACCGCGGCCTCAACTGCGCTGAACCTGGCCCAACCCGCTTTGGGGGCGCAGATTCGGCTGTTGGAAGATGAACTTGGCGTTGAATTGCTGCACCGCCATTCGCGTGGAGTCACCCCGACCACCGCGGGTGAACTGCTTTACCAGCACGCTCAGCACCTTCTGGACGGGTTGGAGCAAGCCTCTCGGGAGGTCCGCGCCTTGGCGGTTAAAGGTAGCCAACAGTTGCGACTCGGCGTTGCCCCAAGCATGGCGTTGCTCGTCGGTCCTGACACGCTGCTTGGAAAACCGCATCAGATGCCGGGGATCACGGTCAGCCTTGTGGAAGAACGCACCACTGCGCTGTTGGCCGCATTGCGGCAAGGGCAGCTGGATCTTGCCTTTCTTAGCAATGTCGAAGAGCAGCCCTGGCTTCAGCGCCACGCGCTGCTGGAGGAGGACTTGCTTCTGGTCACGGCCGCATCCCAGCTGCCGCCGCCGGAAGAGATCGGTTTCGCAGATGCGTTGCGCTATGATATCGCCATCGGAGGAGAGCGCAGTGTCCTGCGCCATGTTGTCGAATCCGAGGCCCGCAGGCTGTCGATGACGATGCGAGTCGCGTATGAGGTGCATTCTCTGTCGGCGATGAAAAATATCGTCGCGCGCGGAATGGCGGCGACGATCATGCCTTATGGCGTCGTTGAAACCGAAGTCCGCGCTGGAAAGTTGTCCGCGCAGCTGATCGTCCGTCCGGCGCTGACGCGCACGCTTTATGTTGTCTGCCGCAGGGACCAGCCCGATTATCTCGAAGTTCCGCAGATATCCGAGCACATCGAGCGTGTGGTGGCGTCTTATCTGTCGAAGGTGACGCCTTGGGCGCGTCGCCTGCTCTGATCCGGTTCCTCGGGGCTGTGATACAGCCCGCTACATGCGCCCAGCTCACCGGGGCAAGCCCCGTCTAAGCTCAAAGAAAAAGCTATTCCTGATGCAGGAAAATAGTTTTGGACCGAAAGTTTCCCCGCGGGTAAAACAGATCTGAGGAAAATATCCGTTCGTTTTTAATCGGTTAGGCGCGAGGCCTTTGCCTCCGCAAGCCGAGGCGGATTCCCGACAGCCTGGTCGTATTGAAAGGGGGCTGCCTTATGGCAGAGCACTATGTTTGCCCGGCATCTGAATTCAAAGAGGGCGAACGCCAGATCGTTCGCATAGGTAAAGATGAGATCGGTATTTTCCGACACGAAGGGAAATATTATGCCTATTCGAATTACTGCCTGCATCAGGGTGGCCCGGCCTGCGAGGGGCTGACCATCGCCCGAGTGGTCGAAAAACTGCGCCCTGATCAGACCTCCATGGGACTCGATTTTCATCCCACCGATATGCATTTCGCCTGCCCTTGGCATGGCTACGAATATGATCTCCGAACAGGTGAGAATGTTGCCGACCGGCGGTTGCGGTTGCGGAAATATGCCACAATTGAAAAGGAGGACAGCATCTATGTCGTCGTCTGATCCAATTCGTCTCGCCGAATCGAACGAACTGTTTACTGCCCCCTCGGCGACCGAAAAAACAGCCTTCGTCCAAGCGATGTATCGCGGTGTTGAGCCGGACTCCGAGGCGGCGCGGGCGGTGGCGCGCAAAAAGGGCGCAGAGGCCACGCCAAAGGTCGAGATCCTGAACCGTATTCCTGCCCCTTCATCGCTGAAGTCGGCAGAGGCCCCGGCTAACGCCCTTTCGGCCAGTGCCCTCGCGCTCGCGGCCGATATCGAAGCGGCCATGGCTGCGGATGATCCGGGCCGCATCTCGCCCGAGGCGCAGCAGGCGCTGATTGCAGCGCTTGGCCGGGTCTATGCGGCCAATGATGACAACGGCAATCACTTCGCAATCGTGGATCAGGGGGCCATCACTGCGACAGACGTGATGGTGATGTGCAGTGCGCTGCTGCGCGCGGTCGATCTGCAGGTCTTCGAGTTGTCCGTCTGGCAAAGTTGGAGCTCACGATGACCTTCCCCAAAACGTGCGCTCTGCCACATCCGCCTTTTCATACGACATCATACTGAAAGAGTGCAGGAATGGACCTCATTGCTGATCGCGGGCGTCGGGTGTCCGTCGCCGATCTTAACACCACTAATCAGTTGGCCCATGCGACGGAGCAGGCCAAGGCGCGCAATTACAAGGACATGCTGATCGTCGATTGCGACGCACATCATTACGAGGGCGAAAATCTCGATGAGATCCTGCCCTTTATGGAGAATGAGGTGTTCAAGCAGCTCTCGCTGTCGAGCCGCCAGAAGGGGCGGGGCAGCATCATGCCCTCCGGGACCAGCTGGCAGGACATGGGTGGGCGGGTGACGCGCTATCCCCTTCGTTCGAGTGAGATGACCGCAGCCCCGAAAGGACCAAAGCGCGATGTCGAGCGGACCTTCCGCTGGATGGATGCAATGGGGGTCGATTACTCCTGCCTGTTCCCTACCGGGATGCTGAATATTGGTCTGCATCCGCAGAAGGAAATGGAATTCGAGCTGTGCTGGGCCTATGCCCGGTGGGTGACGGAAAAGGTTCTGCCGGAATCCGGCGGCCGGATCTATACCATGATTTGCCTGCCTTTCAGTGATCCCGAGGGATCGCTGCGCATGGTCGAGACATTTGGCGACCGCCCCGGGGTTGGTGGCTTCATGGTCACTTCGGTGCGCGAGAAAATGGCGGTCTATAACAACGAATACATGAAGCTCTACCGCGCGCTTGAGGAGCGCGGTCTTACCCTGGCATTCCATGCAGGTCCTCACTGGGATTCGACCACCTTCCAGAGTTGCAACCGCTTCATCTCGGCTCATGCACTGGGTTTCAGCTGGTTCAGTATTCTGCATTGCACCAATTGGGTGGTGAACGGGTTGTGCGAACGGTTCCCGAAACTGCCGATGTTGTGGATTGAATCCGGCCTGGCATGGATTCCGTTCTTGATGCAGAAACTTGACCACGAATATCTTCTGCGTCCCTCGGAATGTCCGCTGCTAAAGAAAAAACCGTCGGATTACATGCGCGAAATGTTCTATTCCACCCAGCCTATGGAAATTCAGGACATGCAGGCGCTCGAGACGACTTTCCGCATGATAAATGCGGAAACGCAGCTCATGTACGCATCGGATTATCCCCATTGGGATTTTGATCTGCCGTCGACGATCTATGATCTGCCGTTTCTGTCGGAAAAAGCCAAGCACAGTATTCTGGGTGGCACTGCGGCACGTCTGTTCAAGCTGCCGCCGAGAAACGAGGCTCAGCGGCAGAATCTTATCAAATACGGGAATTATGCCGAGGAGCCGCTTGCGATCTGATCCTCACAGAGCCAATGACAGGAACCAGCATGACCGACATCATTTTCCCTGAAAATCGGGAACTCTACTATCGTGGCGCCTGGCACAAGCCACTGGCGGGGGAATATGACCGCAGCGTCAGCCCCGCCACCGGCGAGGATCTGGGGTGCATCGCCCGGGCCATGCCCGAGGATGTAGCGCAGGCCGTCGCAGCCGCGCAGGCCGGATTTGCCGAATGGCGACAGGTGGCTCCGCAGGACCGTGCCAAAATCATGCGCGAGGCCAGCGCAGTCATGGCCCGGCACGGGGAAGAACTGACGCTTCTTGATGCGGTCGATTGCGGCAATCCGGCAGGCCCCATGGCCAAGGATGCCGCCTCGGCGGTGGCACGGTTCCAATATTTCGCCGGGCTGGTCTCCGAGATGAAGGGCTCCTCTATCCCGTCCGGCCCGGATAGCGTCAACTTCTCGGTGCGGGAACCGCTTGGCGTGGTGGCGCGTATCATCGCCTTCAATCACCCGTTTTCCTTTTTTGCCAGCAAGATCGCGGCGCCACTGGCCGCGGGCAATGCTGTGATCGTCAAGCCGTCCGAGCAGGCGCCGCTTTCGGCGCTGCGATTGGCCGAATTGATCGGACCGCTGTTCCCGGCGGGGGTGCTGAACGTGCTGACCGGCGGGCCGGCGGCGGGCGAGACGTTGTCCTCGCATCCGGGTATCGCGGCGATTTCCCTTGTCGGCAGTGCGCGGACAGGCCGTGCCATTGCCCGCGCCGCCGCCGACACGCTCAAGGTCGTCACGCTGGAGCTTGGGGGCAAGAATGCGCTGATCGCATTTCCCGACGCCGATCCCGAACAGGTGGCGCGCATGGCGGTCAGCAGCATGAATTATGCCTGGTGCGGGCAGTCTTGCGGCTCGATGAGCCGGGCTTTCCTGCACGAGGCGATCCATGACGAGGTGATCGAGAGGATGGGCAAGCACCTTGCCCGGTATCGCCCCGGCGTGCCGACGGATCCGAAAACCACCATGGGGGCCCTGATCAACCGTGCCCATCATGACCGCGTTCTGGGCTATATCGCCGAAGGCCAGGCCGAGGGCGCGCGTCTGGTCTATGGCGGCACCGCGCCCGACGATCCGGCGCTGGCGGGGGGCTGTTTCCTTCAGCCGACGGTCTTTGCGGATGTCACCCAGTCCATGCGCATTGCCAACGAGGAGATCTTTGGCCCGGTGCAGTCGATCCTGCGCTGGTCCGATGAAAAGGCGATGCTCGCGGATGTCAACAGCGTTCCCTATGGTCTGACCGCCTCGATCTTCACTTCGGATATCACCAAGGCACATCGCGCTGCCGCTGATATTCAGGCAGGTTATATCTGGATAAATGGCGCAGGAAAAAGAACCTTGGGCGCACCCTTTGGCGGATATAAGCAATCCGGCCTTGGGCGCGACGATTGCCTTGGCGAACTACTTGCCACAACTCAGGAGAAGAATATCCATATCTACCTCTGAGTAAATAATGACAAATTTCTATCGAGTTCCATTCTCACAGGGAGGAAACGACGTGGGAATTTTCTCAAGAGGTATTGCTGCAATGGTTGCAGCAATATTGCCTGCCATCGTGGCGGGATCGGCAATCGCGCAATCGGGCGCCGATTTCTTCAAGGGTAAGACGGTCAGTTATATCGTCCCGACCGATGCGGGGGGCGGATATGACACCAATGGCCGCTTGGTGGCGGAATTCATGCAGAAGCATCTGCCTGGTTCCACTTTCGTAGTCCGCAATATGCCAGGCGCGGGCCATATAATTGGCGCCGCCTACATCTATGCGGCCAAACCAGACGGGCTGACCATCGGGACTTTCAACACCGGGTTGATCTATACGCAGCTGGCCGGAGTGGTGGGAGGACGCTTCGATCTGGCCAACATGGATTATATCGGCAAGCTGGCCTCGGACCCGCGCGCGATCATCGTGTCGAAGAAGTCCGGCATCACCAGCTTTGAACAACTGATGACGCATGAGCCTCGGGTGCGCTTCGCCTCTTCGGGCGGGGGAACGGCGTCGACGGCCGAAACGCAGATGCTGATCAGCTCATTGAATCTGCCGATCGACCTGGTGACTGGCTATGAAGGCAACGACGCGCTGCTGGCCCTGCGCAGGGGAGAAGTGACGGGAACGCTTGGAGCGCGCTCGTCAATGGAGCCCTTCGTCAAGGAAGGCCATGGAGTGATGATCGCGCAGATTGGCGGTTCGCAGACGGACATTCCGCAGCTTGCCTCTTTGGTCGATGACAACGAGGCGGGCGCGCGGGTCACCGCATTGGTGGCGTCGCAGGGCAATCTCTCACGCATGACCGCCGGGCCAAAAGGCATTCCCGCGGACCGGCTAGAGGCGCTGCGCGAGGCCTATCAGGCGGCCGTGACCGATCCAGAATTTCTGGCACGCGCGAACAGCATGGATCTGCCGATCGATCCACAGGTCGGTCCTGCGGTCGGCGAGGCCGTTGTTAAAGCCTTGGATCAGACTCCAGAGATGATCGAGTTCCTGAAGGCCACGCTGAAAATGGACTGATTTCGAGGCCGCCACCGGAGGAGGTGGCCGGGTTTTGAAAAGCGTCACTTCGGCAAACATCGCCGGCATCCCGGAATCGCCTGGGGTGCAGCTTATCTGACGGGAGGGGAAAATATGAATATGCTTGCGCGATTCGTGGCGATTGGTGCAGCTGTCATTGCGTCGACCTTCGGCACTTCAGCTCTTGCACAATCGGGCGCGAATTTTTTCAGCGACAAGACGGTCAATTTTATCGTTGGAACTGGCCCGGGCGGAGTCTACGACACCAATGGCCGGCTTCTCGCCGAATATATGCAGAAATATCTGCCCGGCTCGACCTTCGTGGTCCGCAATATGCCAGGGGCGGGTGGCATCATCGCGGCCAATTTCGTCTATGCGTCCAAACCGGACGGGCTGACGATCGGCATTTTCAATCCCGGCCTGATCTACAGCCAGCTTGGTCAGGAACCGACCATCAAGTTCGATCTGGCGAAGATGTCGTGGATTGGCAACCTGACATCCGATCCACGGGTGGTCGTGACCACAACCCAATCCGGCATCACATCGTGGCACCAACTGGCGACAGGTGAGAAGGTCAAGTTCGCCGCCTGTGGCATCGGTTGTTCCCGGATGCTGGAGACGACGATGCTTACCAATGCGCTGGAACTGCCGATTCAGGTCGTCACAGGCTATAACGGCAACGACGATGTTCTGGCGATGCGTCGCGGTGAGGTTCAAGGCCTGATCGGCTCACGCTCGGCCTTTCAGCAGTTCGTGCAGGAGGGTCATGGCCAGATGATCGCCCAGATTGGTGGCACGCAGACCGATCTTCCGCAACTTTCCTCTCTGACCGAGGATAAGGCGGGTTTGCGAACCATCTCGTTGATCGAGTCTCTGGGTACCATTTCGCGCCCCTCGGCCGGCCCGCCGGCTATCCCGACAGACCGGCTTGCGGCGTTGTGGGATGCCTATGCCAAGGCCACATCCGACCCGGAATTCCTGACCAGGGCAGAACGGCTTCAACTCGACGTCAATGTTCAGGTCGGTGACGAAGTCACGCTGGCGATGACGAAGGCTCTGAACCAACCGCTCGAGATGGTTCAGTTGATAAAAGACACAACAAATCAATAGAGAATGATAATCGCCAGCCAGCTACCAACTGGTCGGTGTCACTTGGGGGGTGCCGATCCCTTTATGGGAGACCCTGATACCCGGCACCGACGGTGCTGACGCAGACAAGGATGGATTGTGATGCATGACATGATAGAATCCCACTGGCATGAGCCGCGGGGCACCAACAAGGCTGGCTATGGCACCTTCCGACGCCCCGCGCTGCCCTACGATACATTCATGGAGGAGCAGGGTATCCCGATCTTCCGCGACATCGGTGTCAGCAAAGTCCAGAACCTGCCGCTGAAACCGTGGAAACGGATGGGCGGGAACGGCACGTTCATCCAGCTGTATGGCACTGAAGGCTTGTGGGGCTCTTACGTCATCGAAGTTCCGGCCTCGGGCGCTTTGAACGTCGAAAAGCACATCTATGAAGAGCAGTTCCTTGTTATCGAAGGGCGCGGCTCGACAGAGATCTGGCAGGACGGCGGTGAAAAGACCGTGTTCGAATGGCAAGCGGGTTCGATGTTCGCCATTCCCGTGAATGCCAACCACCGCATCGTCAACTCGACCAATGCGCCAGCGCTTCTGCTCGCCGGAACGTCGGCGCCGAATACGATGAACCTGTTCGGAAACGAGCAATTCATCTTTAACAATCCGTTCGTCTTCCGTGAACATTTCGACGGTCAGCCCGATTACTACAAGAGCAAGGATGACATCGCGCCGGACCCGGTGCGCGGCCTTGCCATGCGCAAGACCAACTTCATCCCGGATATCGTCAATTGCGAGTTGCCGCTCGACAACCGCCGTTCACCTGGCTACCGCCGGGTCGAGCCTCATATGGCCAACAACCGCTTCTACGTCTGGATCGGCCAGCATGAGAACGGGCGCTATGCCAAGGCGCATGCCCATGCCTCGGCGGCGGTGCTGATCTGCGTCAAGGGGAAGGGCTATACCTATACATGGCCTGCCAGCGCCGGTCAGAAACCGTGGGAGAGCGGTAAGGCCGATTTGGTCAAGCGTGTGGACTATGAACCGGTCGGCATGGTTACCGCCGCGCCGATGAACGGAGACTGGTTCCACCAGCATTTCGGGGTCAGCCATGAGCCGTTACGCCTGACCGCCTGGTTCGGGCCGAACAACGCCCGTGGACACAAGGCGGGTGTGCCAGGCCAGGCGACGAAGGACCTTGGTGCCATGGACATCCGCGATGGCGGCAGCGCCATTCCCTATGATGAGGAAGATCCCTATATCCGCAAGGAATATGAAGAGACATTGCGCCAGAACGGCACCGTCTCACGCATGGAGGACTGGCTTTACACCAAGCCGAAGGAAGGCGAGGAGCGCGCCTCGATCTTCACCGGGGGAATGTAGGCAGTGCCGTTGCGGGGGCGCCCTGCTGCGCCCCCACCTGAAAACCTGAAGATTTGCCCAAAACCTTTGGCACCGTCCTGCCTGACAGGTCGCGATTTCCCCATCTCTCGATCATTTGCAGCCTGCTGGTCAGCGCGCCTTCAGCGGCGTTGCTGTGGCGTCAGATCAGATCGCCGCGATCCATGCCTGCCTAGCTACACGCTGATGCTGGTGAAGTCGCAATGGCCGGTCACCACATGGCGGCATTTGGGCCGAGATGCCGAACCCGGACCCTGCCCCTCATGGCGGGGCCAGTTAATCGCCCCGCGCCACTCCTCGAAGGCGCGCGCAAGCCGCATCACGCCCAGATCGTCGAAACGGTGCCCCACGATCTGCAATCCGATCGGGATCCCGGTCGAGGTCAGGCCGCAATGGATCGAGGCTGCCGGCTGCTCGCCCATGTTCCAGGGCACGGTGAAGGCGATATGTTCGAAGGGGCGCGCCGGATCGTTGGTGGGCGAGGCCCAGTCTGCCGGATAGCTCCGCTGTGGATTGACCGGGGACAGGATGAAGTCCAGCCCGTGCAGCGCCTCGTTTGCGGCACGGCGCATCGCGAAGGTCTGGTCGAAGCCCTCGGCGACGCGGATCGGGTCGGCGGATGCCCCGGCCTCGGCCCATTCGCGGATATAGGGCAGGATCTTCGCGCGACTTTCGGCCGGCAGCTTCTGCATCTGGCCCCAGAACCGCGCGCGCCAGGCGATGTCGAGCCCGTCCAGCATCCCGCGCGTCAGGACAGGGGCGATGGGGATGATGGTTGCGCCGTTCTCCTCGAAGCGGCGCGCGGCGGCGGTGACGGCGGCGGCGACTTCGGGATGGGCGCCGAGGCCGCAGCCCGCATCCAGCATCAGGCCGATGCGCAGGTCGCGAACCTCGCACGCGGCGGCGTCCCAATCGATCGGCTCGTATTTCAACGCGGTCGCATCCCGCCAGTCGGGGCGGCAGACGGTGTGCATCAACAGCGCCGCGTCATCGACGGTGGGCGTCATCGGCCCGGCCGCGCGGCCGGTGTAATAGGGATCTATCGGGATGCGTCCCAACGTCGGCTTCAGCCCGAAAAGCCCCGTCCAACCCGCCGGAAGCCGCACCGAGCCGCCGATATCGGTGCCCAGATGCAGCGGCCCGTAACCCGCCGCCCCCGCCGAGGCGGCGCCCGAGGACGACCCACCCGGATTCTGGCTCAGATCCCAGGGATTGCGGCTGAGATGGTGGAAGGTCGAGAGGCCGGAACTGAGCATCCCGAAATCGGGGCAGGTCGTCTTGGCGAAGATGATCGCCCCATCCTCATGCAGGCGCGCGGCCGCAGGGGCATCCTCGGCCGCCGGGCTATGGGGCATGGCGGCGGTACCCAGCGGAATGTGGTCGCCCTTTGTCGCGATCAACTCCTTGACCGTCACCGGCATCCCGTCCAGCAGCCCCAGCGGCGCGCCTTGCATATAGCGGGCCTCGGAGGCGCGCGCGGCATCTAGCGCGCGCTCGGGGCGGAACAGCCACAGCGCCTGAACCTTCGGCTCCGAAGCCTCGACCCGCGCGATCAGCGCCCGCATGTATTCAACCGGAGAGAGTTCGCGCGCGCGGAATGCGGCAAGGATCTGGCGGGCGCCAAGATCGAGGATCGGGGACATTTCGGTTTCCTGTCGGCTTCTTGTCACGCCATGAACATCCCCCCTCGGGTGGAATGGAAGTCGCCTTGTTGTGCGCACGGTGCTACGTTTTCCGTATCATGGGGAATGGTCATGGATCTGAACAGCATCGCCACCTTCAATGAGCTGGTTCGCTCGGGCTCGATCCGGCAGGCGGCCGAGGGGCTGAACACCTCTCCGACCGCGGTGGTTCGGCAGCTCGACAAGCTGGAACATGCCTTCGGGACCGCGCTGGTCGAGCGGTCGCCGCGCGGCATCCGCCTGACCGCGGCGGGCGAGGTTCTGGCCGAACGCGCCCGTCTTGTCGCGCGCGAGATGGCGACGGCGCGGCGGGCGATCGACGACCTGCGCGGGCTGAAGCGCGGCAGCGTGTCGCTGCACGTGCCGGGCGTGGCGGCGAGTTCGATGCTGGCCCCGGCGCTGGCCGGATTCTCGTCCCGCTATCCCCATATCCAGATCGAGGTGACCGTGACTTCGGCCGCCGCCGCGATCGAGGCCGCCGCGACCGGCGCGTCAGAGATCGCGGTGGCGATGTTCACCCCGCCCGATCCGCGCATCGAGGTGCTTCTGCGCGTGCCGATGCGCCATGATCCGGTGATGGCGCCGGGCCATCCGCTGGCCGCGCTGGACGAGGTTTCACTGGAGGATCTGCTGCATCATCCGCTGGCCCTTCCCGACCGGGCCTTTGGCGTCAGGCGCGCGCTTGACGCCCGGATCCGGGCGAGGGGCCTGGCCGCGCCGGAGGTCGCCTTCACGACGGCCTCGCTGGAATTGCAGAAGGAACTGGCCTGTCGCGGTGCCGCCGTGATGATTCTGCCGCGCCAGACCGTCGCGCGCGAGATCGGGACCGGCTTCCTGACCCAGCGGCCCTTCTGCGCCCGCGACCGGATCGAGACGTATCTGGAACTGTGCCGACCCGTCGCCCACCACCAAAGTCGGGCCGCGCGCGAGCTTTCTGATTTCCTTGTCGAATACCTCAGCGGGCTGGGCGCGGGCTGAACCGCCGCCCTCGCGTCCTTCAGCCTTTTCTTGACAGCTTCACCCTCTTGTGTGAGCATTTGCCCATCGTGTTGGCAAATGCTGATCCGTAGGGAGGATAACCAGAATGACCACCAAGTTGCGCGGCCTGCTGGGGGCGTGCGCCCTTGCGGCCCTTGCCGTGCCCGCCACGGCCGAGACGCTGACCATCGCCACCGTGAACAACGGCGACATGATCCGCATGCAGAAGATGACCAAGCCCTTCACCGATGCGAATCCCGATATCCAGCTGGAATGGGTCACGCTGGAGGAGAACGTCCTGCGCCAGCGTGTCACCACCGATATCGCGACCAAGGGCGGGCAATATGACATCGTGACGGTCGGCAATTACGAGGTGCCGATCTGGGCCAAGCAGGGCTGGCTGATGCCGCTCGAGGACATGGGCGCCGATTACGACGCCGATGACATCCTGCCGCCGATCCGCGAGGGGCTGTCGCTCGACGGCAAGCTTTACGCCGCGCCCTTCTATGGCGAATCCGCGATGATCATGTATCGCAAGGATCTGTTCGAGAAGGCCGGGCTGACCATGCCGGAGCGTCCGACGTGGGACTTCGTCTTCGACGCGGCGCGCAAGATCACCGACAAGCCGAACGAGGTCTATGGCATCTGCCTGCGCGGCAAGGCCGGCTGGGGCGAGAACATGGCCTTCATCACCTCGATGGCGGCAAGCTATGGCGCGCCGTGGTTCGACATGGAATGGAAGCCGCAGTTCGGTTCCGAGGCGTGGAAGAAGACGCTGACCGATTACGTCACCATCATGACCGACGCTGGCCCGCCCGGCGCGTCCTCGAACGGGTTTAACGAAAACCTCGCTTTGTTCCAGACCGGCAAATGCGGCATGTGGATAGACGCCACGGTCGCGGCCAGCTTCGTCTCGAACCCCAAGGAATCGACGGTGGCGGACAAGGTCGGCTACGCCCTCGCCCCCGAGGGCGAGAAGCCCGCCATGTGGCTCTGGGCATGGACGCTGGCCGTCCCGGCCTCGACCGATGCGCCGGATGCGGCGAAGAAATTCGTCGGCTGGGCAACCTCCAAGGCCTATACCGAGCAGGTGGCGGCGGCCGAGGGCTGGGCCAATGTCCCGCCCGGAACCCGGACCTCGCTTTACGAGAACCCGGAATACCAGAAGGCCGCGCCCTTCGCCAAGCCGACGCTGGACAGCATCATGTCTGCGGACCTGAAGAACCCCACCACGGTCGAGGTGCCCTATATCGGCACGCAGTGGGTCGGCATCCCCGAGTTCCAGGCGCTTGGCACGGCGGTCGGCCAGCAATTCTCGGCAGCCCTCGCCGGGCAGGCCAGCGTCGATCAGGCGCTGCAGATGGCCCAGCAGATCGCCGAGCGTGAAATGGCCAAGGCCGGCTACCCGAAATAGCCTCCCCGGCTAGGCGGGGGGCGGTCGCGTCCCCTGCTTTTCATCACCCGCGCAGGGAGGCGCGGCCATGGCGACGAGACACCAGAAAACCCTTGCGCGCTTCATGGTCGCGCCCTCGGTCCTGTTGCTTCTGGGCTGGATGATCGTGCCGCTGGCGATGACGCTGTGGTTCAGCTTCCAAAGCTATAACCTGCTCTCGCCCGGGATGGAGCAGTTCATCGGCCTGACCAACTACAAGTATTTCCTCTCCGACCCGGCCTTCTGGACGGCGATGGCGAACACGCTGATGATCGTGGGCGGGGTCCTTGCGATCACCGTTGTCGGCGGCGTGGTGCTGGCCCTGTTGCTCGATCAGCCGATCATGGGGCAGGGGATCGTGCGCATCCTGATGATCGCGCCCTTCTTCATCATGCCCACCGTCTCGGCGCTGGTCTGGAAGAACATGTTCATGAACCCCGTGAACGGGCTTTTCGCATGGATGGCGAAGGCGGTGGGCGCGCAGCCGATCGACTTCTTCGCGCAATATCCGCTGATGTCGATCATCCTGATCGTCGCCTGGCAATGGCTGCCCTTCGCGACGCTGATCCTGCTGACCGCGCTGCAATCGCTGGACAGCGAGCAGATGGAAGCGGCCGAGATGGACGGCGCGGGCGCATGGTCCAAGTTCTCCCATCTGGTCCTGCCGCATCTGTCGCGGGCGATCACCGTGGTCATCCTGATCGAGACGATCTTCCTGCTTTCGGTCTTTGCCGAGATCCTCGTCACCACGAATGGCGGGCCGGGCTATGCCTCGACCAACCTGACCTTCCTCGTCTATTCGCAGGCGCTTTTGCAATATGACGTGGGCGGTGCATCCGCGGGCGGCATCGTCGCCGTCATCCTGGCCAATATCGTCGCGATCTTCCTGATGCGGATGATCGGCAAGACGCTGGAGTAACGCCATGGCCCGTCGCGTTTCCGACCGTCGCCGCTGGACCTTCACCATCCTCGCATGGCTGGTGGCGCTGGCAATCTTCTTCCCGATCCTCTGGACGATCCTGACCAGCTTCAAGTCCGAGGCCGACGCCATCGCCAGCCCGCCCAAGTTCCTGTTCTTCGACTGGACGACCGAGAACTATGCCGAGGTGCAGGCGCGTTCGCCCTATTTCCGGCATTTCACCAACTCGGTCGTCATCTCGATCGGCTCGACGCTGCTGGGGCTGCTGATCGCCATTCCGGCGGCATGGTCGATGGCCTTCCAGCCCGGCAAGCGGACCAAGGATCTGTTGATGTGGATGCTCTCGACCAAGATGATGCCAGCAGCGGGCGTGCTGATCCCGATGTATCTGCTGTTCCGCTCCTCAGGACTGCTGGATACGCGCTTCGGGATCACCTTCGTCCTGATGCTGATCAACCTGCCGATCATCATCTGGATGCTCTACACCTATTTCCGCGAGATCCCGTCCGAGATCCTCGAAGCCGCGCGGATGGACGGGGCCAGCCTCAAGAACGAGATCGTCCACGTCCTGACCCCGATGGCGGTGCCGGGCATCGCCTCGACCATGCTCTTGAACGTGATCCTCGCGTGGAACGAGGCGTTCTGGACCCTGAACCTGACCACCTCCAAGGCAGCGCCGCTGACGACCTTCATCGCCAGCTATTCCAGCCCGGAGGGGCTTTTCTACGCGAAACTCTCGGCGGCAAGCACCATGGCCATCGCCCCGATCCTGATCCTCGGCTGGTTCAGCCAGAAGCAACTCGTGCGCGGCCTGACCTTCGGCGCAGTGAAATAAGGGGGGAATGATGGGCAGCATCACCTTGAAACAGGTCCGTAAGACCTTCGGCGATGTCGAGGTCATTCCCGGCGTCGATCTGGAGGTCGATCACGGCGAATTCGTCGTCTTCGTCGGCCCTTCGGGTTGCGGCAAGTCGACGCTGCTGCGCCTGATCGCGGGGCTTGAGGATGTCAGCTCCGGCTCGATCCTGATCGACGGGCAGGACGTGACGCAGGCCGCACCGGCGCGGCGGAAGCTCGCGATGGTGTTCCAGTCCTATGCGCTTTATCCGCATATGTCCGTGCGCAAGAACATCGCCTTTCCGCTGAAGATGGCGGGAATGCCCGCGGATGAGCAGGCCCGGCGGGTCGAACATGCGGCGGGCATCCTGAACCTGACCGATTACCTGGAACGCAGGCCCGGCCAGCTTTCGGGCGGTCAGCGCCAGCGCGTCGCCATCGGCCGCGCCATCGTGCGCGAGCCGGTCGCGTTCCTGTTTGACGAGCCGCTGTCGAACCTTGACGCGGCGCTGCGGGTGAACATGCGGGTCGAGATTTCCGAACTGCACAAGAAGCTGGCGACCACGATGGTCTATGTCACCCATGACCAGGTCGAGGCGATGACCATGGCCGACAAGATCGTCGTCCTGCGCGCCGGTCGGGTCGAGCAGGTCGGCTCTCCGCTGGACCTCTATCGCAAGCCCGCCAACCGCTTCGTCGCGGGCTTCATCGGCAGCCCGAACATGAATTTCCTCGAAGGCGAGGCGGCGGCAAGGCAAGGCGCCCATGCCATCGGCGTGCGCCCCGAACATTTCCAGATGTCCAAGACCGAGGGGCAGCTTGCCGGAACCGTGGGCGTGGCCGAGCATCTGGGCTCCGACACCTTCCTGCATGTCCAGCTTGACGGCGGAACGCATGTCATCGCGCGCGCGGCGGGCGAGTTTCCGGTCAGCCATGGCGACCGGATCTGGCTGACCCCGCAGGAGGGGCGGATCTATCGCTTCGATCAGCAGGGGTTGGCGATATGAGGTTGTCGGGCAAGACCGCCATCATCACCGGCGCGGCGCGCGGCATCGGTCGCGCCTTTGCCGAGGCCTATATCCGCGAAGGCGCGAGCGTCGCCATCGCCGATATCAACGAAGCCGCCGTGCACCAGACCGCCTCCGAGATCGGCGCGCATCCGATCGTCATGGACGTGACGAAACAGGACAGCATCGACGCCGGCGTGGCCGAGGCGGTGCGCCTGATGGGCGGCATCGACATCCTGATCAACAATGCGGCCCTCTTCGACCTTGCCCCGATCACCGGGATCACCCGGAAAAGCTATGACACGCTTTTCGCGATCAATGTCGGCGGCACGCTTTTCGTCATGCAGGCCGTGGCGCGCCACATGATCGAGACCGGGCGGCGCGGCAAGATCATCAACATGGCCAGTCAGGCGGGCAGGCGGGGCGAGGCGCTGGTCGGTGTTTATTGCGCGACCAAGGCCGCCGTCATCAGCCTGACCCAATCGGCCGGGCTGAACCTGATCCAGCACGGCATCAACGTGAACGCCATCGCGCCGGGCGTCGTCGATGGCGAGCATTGGGACGGGGTCGACGCGAAATTCGCCGAATATGAGGGCAAGCCGCGCGGCCAGAAAAAGGCCGAGGTCGGAGCCTCAGTGCCTTTCGGCCGCATGGGGACCGCCGCCGACCTGACCGGCATGGCGATTTTCCTCGCCACGCCCGAGGCCGATTACATCGTCGCCCAGACCTACAATGTCGATGGCGGGAACTGGATGAGCTGACATGACCAAGTTGACCCAAGCCAACCTCTCCAGCCTGCCGGTTCCGGGGCCGGAATATGATCGCAAGGCGCTGAAGGGCGGGATCGTGCATTTCGGCCTCGGCAATTTCCACCGCGCGCATCAGGCGGTCTATCTCGACCGGCTGATGAATCTCGGCAAGGGCCATGACTTCGCCATTATCGGGGCGGGGGTGATGCCCTCGGACGCGAAGATGCGCGAGGTGCTGGCCGCGCAGGATTGGCTTTATACGGTGGTCGAGCAATCGGCGGGTGCCTCGCAGGCCCGCGTGATCGGCGCGATGATCGACTATCCCCCTGCCGCCGATGCCACAGCCATCGTGGCGCGGCTTGCCGATCCCGCCATCCGCATCGCCAGCCTGACCATCACCGAGGGCGGCTATTTCATCGACGCCCAGACCGGCCATTTCGACCCCACCCATCCCGCCATTGCCGAGGACGGGCGCAATCCCGACGCGCCCCGCACGGTTTTCGGGATGCTGGTCGCCGGGCTTCGCGCGCGGCGCAGGGCGGGCATCCCGCCCTTTACCGTCATGTGCTGCGACAACATCCCCCATAACGGCCATGTCACGCGCGAGGCGGTGGTGGAAACTGCCCGTCTTTCCGACCCCGAACTGGCGGAATGGATCGCAGCCAACGTCGCCTTTCCGAACGGCATGGTCGATCGCATCACCCCCGCGACCAGCGACCGCGAACGTCGGATGATCCGCGAGGATTTCGGGGTCGAGGATGAAAGCCCGATCTTTGCCGAGGATTTCATCCAATGGGTGCTCGAGGATAATTTCCCGCAAGGCCGCCCCGCGCTGGAGGAGGTCGGCGTCGAGTTCGTCGAGGACGTGACCCCGTGGGAGCTGATGAAGATCCGCATCCTGAACGGCGGGCACGCGGTCATCGCCTATCCCTCGGGCCTCATGGACATTCATTTCGTCCATGAGGGGATGGAGAACCCGCTGGTCCGCGCCTTCCTCGACAAGATCGAGGCCGAGGAGATCATTCCCGTCGTGCCGCCGGTGCCCGGCACCGACCTGCATGGCTATTACCAGAAGGTCGCGGAACGCTGCGCCAATCCCAAGATCGGCGACACGATCCGCCGCCTTTGCCTCGACGGGTCGAACCGGCAGCCGAAATTCATCATCCCGACCATCGCCGACCGGCTGGCGCAGGGGTTGGGGGTCGAGGGGCTGGCGCTGGAATCCGCGCTCTGGTGTCGCTACTGCGCCGGGACGACCGACAGCGGCGCGGTGATCCCGCCGAACGACCCGAACTGGGACCGCCTGACGCAGGTTGCGCAAAAGGCGAGGCATGACCCCTCCGCATGGCTCGCCATGTCCGAGATCTATGGCGAAACCGGGCAGGACCAGCGGTTTGCCGAACCCTTCGCGCGCTGGCTCGACCTGCTCTGGCGCGAGGGGACGGCGGCGACCCTGACCCGCTATCTTCAGGGCTGACATGTCGGGGGCGCTGATCTTCGACTGCGACGGGGTTCTGGTCGATTCCGAGCCGCTGGCGGTGGTCGAACTGGTCGCGATGCTGGCCGGCCTTGGCGCGCCAGTCGACGCGGCCCGGATCTATGACGAGTTCCTGGGCCGCTCGCTCCAGACCATCATCGAGGCGGTGGCGCGTGATTTCGGGGTCGACCTGCACCCCGCGCTGGAGGGGTATCGCGGCGCGCTGGCCGACCGCTTTCGGCGTGAGTTGCGTCCGGTCCCCGGCATGGCCGAGGCGATTGCCGCAATAGGCGGGCTGCGCGCTGTCGCCTCATCCAGCGCGCCCGAGCGGCTCAACCTTTCGCTGGGACTGACCGGGCTTGCGCCGCTTTTCGGCGCGCATGTCTATTCCGCGACGCAGGTGGCGCATGGCAAACCCGCGCCGGACCTGTTCCTGCTGGCCGCGCGGAACCTTGGCGTCGATCCTTCCGGCTGCGTGGTGGTCGAGGACAGCCCTGCCGGCATCCTTGCCGCGCAGGCCGCGGGCATGCGGGTGGTGGGGTTTCTGGGTGGCAGCCATGCCGGCCCCGCCGGATTACGCGAAAGGCTGGGCGCGCTTCGCCCCGACGCGCTGATTGAACATGCGCGGGATTTGCCCAACACTCTGGCACGGATGGGATAGGGGGAATCCGTGCTGATTGCTGCCGTTGATGTGGGCTCGGCGCGGGCGCGTGCGGGGCTGTTCACGACCGATGGGAAACTCGTGGCGCGCGCCAGCCGCGGTTTCGCGACGCTGCCCGCGGACGGAGGGCAGGCGGGCTTCGACTTTGCCGAGATCTGGCAGGCCGTCGCCGATGCGCTGGCCGAGGCGCGGCGCATGGCGGGGGCAAGCCCGGCCGAGGTGCGGGCGCTCGCTTTCGATGCCACCTGCTCGCTGGTCGTCGATGCGCCCGGATTCGCGCCCGACGTCATCGCCTGGCACGACCACCGCGCCGTGGCCGAGGCTGAGGAGCTTGGTCGGATCGACCATGAGGTCGTAGCACGCGCCGGCGGCTCGGTCTCGCCCGAGATGCAGACGCCAAAGCTGATCTGGCTTGCCCGGAACCGGCCCGATGTATGGGCGGGGCTGCGCTCGGTCCATGATCTTTGCGACCACCTCGCCTTTCGCGCGACAGGCCGTCCCGCCCGCTCGCTTTGTGCCATGGCGGCGAAATGGGCCTATCTGCCCGATCGCGGCGGCTGGGCCGAGGATCTGCTGGCCGCGCTGGGGATCGCGGATTTTCCACATGACCAGCCGGTCCTGCCCCCCGGCGCGCCGATCGGCCATCTGTCGGCGCAGGGCGCGGCGGAGCTGGGGCTGGACCGCGAATGCATGGTGGCCGCTGGGCTGGTCGATGCCTTTGCGGGCGCGCTGGGCGCTGCGCCGGGAATGCCCGCGCTGATCGCGGGGACATCGAATTGCGTCATGGCGACCGAGGTTGCGGTGACGCCCGCCCTTTGGGGGCCATATCCGGGCGCCATCCTGCCCGGCGAGGCCGTCAGCGAGGGTGGGCAATCCGCGACCGGGGCGCTCCTCGAATGGATACGCCGGCAATATGCCGGGGAGGAGAGCCATGACGACATCCTTGCTCGCATCGATCCGGGGCAGGAGCCGGGCGAGGGGATGCATGTCCTGCCCGACTTCAAGGGAAACCGCGCGCCGCTTGCCGATCCCCTGGTGCGCGGGGTCGTCCACGGCATGTCGCTGGATCGCGGGACCGAGGCGATGGACGCGCTTTACTGGCGGGCCTCGGTCGGGATCGCGCTGGGGACGCGGCAGGTGATCGCCCATATGGGGCTGAGACCCGACCGCATCGCCATGGCGGGCGGGCAGGCGCGTGCGCCGCTGCTGCGCCAGCTTTACGCCGATGCGACCGGGGCCGAGATCCACTGGCAGCCCGAGGATGCCGTCCTGCGCGGCACCGCCATCGCCGCCGCCGCGCCCGCCGCCGGCGGCATCCGCGCCGCCCGCGCCCGCTTCGCGCGCGAGGTCGAGGTCACGCGGCCCGATCCCGTCGCCGCGGCCCGGCGGGAACGGGACTGGGCCGTCTTTCTTCGGATGCAGGCGCATCGCGCCGAGATCCGCACGCTTACCACTGGGGGTTGAACATGTATCTGGGAATCGATCTGGGCACGTCCGGGGTCAAGGCGACGCTGATCGACGAGGCGCAGCGGGTCATCGGCTCGGAAACCGCGCCGCTTTCGGTGCAGCGCCCGCATCCGAACTGGGCCGAGCAGGACCCGGCGGACTGGATCCGGGCGGTGCAGGCGGTTGTCGGGGCGCTGGCGCGTCAGCATGACCTCGGGCGCGTGCAGGGGATCGGCCTCTCGGGGCAGATGCACGGGGCCGTCACGCTGGATGCGGGGGGCAATGTGCTGCGCCCCGCGATCCTCTGGAACGACACCCGCGCCCATGCCGAGGCGGCGGAACTGGACGCCATGCCCGAGGTGCGGCGGCTTTCCGGCAATATCGTCTTTCCCGGCTTCACCGCGCCCAAGCTGGTCTGGATGGCCAGAAACGAGCCCGATCTTTTCGCGCGCGTCGCGACGGTGCTGCTGCCCAAGGACTACCTGCGGCTCTGGCTGACCGGAGAGCGGGTCAGCGAGATGTCGGACGCCTCGGGGACAAGCTGGCTGGACGTGGCGGGGCGCGACTGGTCGGAGGTGCTGCTCGACGCCAGCGGCATGAGCCGGGCGCAGATGCCCGCGCTGGTCGAGGGGGCGGCGCCCTCGGGCCGGTTGCGCCCCGAGCTTTGCCGCGAATGGGGGATCGAAGGCAGCCCGGTGGTTGCCGGGGGCGCCGGGGACAATGCCGCGACAGCCGTTGGCGCGGGGACGGTGGCGGCGGGGCAGGGCTTTGTCAGCCTTGGCACCTCGGGCGTGGTCTTTGCCGCCTCCGACCGTTTCCTGCCCGCGCCGGAAACGGCGGTCCATGCCTTTTGCCACGCATTGCCGGGGCGCTGGCACCAGATGGGGGTGATCCTCTCGGCCTCGGCGGCGCTGGAATGGCTGGCGGGGGTGCTGGAGGCCAGCCCCGCGGCGCTGACGGCGGGCCTTGGCGATCTGCAACCGCCGGGGACGGTGATGTTCCTGCCCTATCTTTCGGGCGAGCGGACGCCGCATAATGATGCGTCCGCGAAAGGGGTTCTCGCCGGGCTGACCCCGGTGACGGATCGCGCGGCGCTGACCCGGGCGGTGCTGGAGGGCGTGACCTTCGCCCTTGCCGACAACCTGACCGCGCTGCGTGCGGCGGGGGCGGAGCTGGGGCCGCTGCTGGCGCTGGGCGGGGGCGCGCGGTCGGAATATTGGCTGAAGCTGATCGCGACCGTTCTGGACCTGCCGGTGCTGGTGCCGGTGGGCGGCGATTATGGCGCGGCCTTCGGTGCGGCGCGGCTTGCGATGATGGCGGCAAGTGGCGCCTCGGCCGAGGAGGTCTGCACCATGCCCGGCATCGCGGCCGAGATCCTGCCCGACCGCAGCCTTGTGCCGGCCTTCGTCGAGGCGCGGGGCAGGTTCCGCGCCCTTTACCCGGCCAGCGGCGGCTAGTCGCGCATCAGCGCGGCCCCGGTCGCCGCGTCGGTGATCAGCCCGCCCAGCAATCCACCGCTGAGCGCGCCGCGCAATGCGGGCAGCTTTTCCGCGCCATGGGCCGCGCCGATCACCAGCGTGGTCGCGCGCGGGGGGATCGGGGCCGAGGCGACGCGGTCATTGCTCAGCCCCTCGATCAGCCGGCCCTCTGCGTCATAGGCCCAGCCGGTGATCTCGCCCACCGCGCCCGCCGCGATCATGCGGTCGAGATCGGGCCGAGTCAGGAACCCGTCCTGCATCAGGGCGGCGCTGTCATTCATCGTGCCGACGCCAACAAAGGCCACCTCGGCTTGTCCCGACATCTCGATCACGCGCTGGATGCCGGGTTGGCGCATCATCGCGCGCTGCTCCTCGACCGTGGGCAGGATGACCGAAAGCGGCAGCGGAAAGCTGCGGGCCGAGACCAGTTCGGAGAGCGAGAAGAGGACGTTGTAATAGGCGGTCGACCCGTCGGTCGCGATATTCCCGGTCAGCGAGACGATGCGGTGCTGCGGGCAGTCGATATGGGGCAATTGCGCGACCCCGGCCCGCAGCGTCCGGCCGGTGCCGATGGCCAGCGTCACCGGCTCGGCCCGCCGCAGCCAACGCTCCATCGTGGCCGAGAGGTGATGGGCGACGCCCGCCTCGGGCGCGTCGGCGGGGGCGATCTCGCAGAATTGCAGGTTCCATTTCGCGCGCAGATCCCGGGCGAGTTCCAGGCATTGCGCGAAGGGATGGTCGATGCGGATCTTGACCAGCCCCTCGGCCATGGCCTGCGCAACAAGACGCTGCGCGGTCTGGCGCGAGACGCCCATGATGCCCGCGATCTCGTCCTGCGTCATGCCCGCGACATGCGCGAGCCAAGCCGCGCGCGCCGCCTGTTCGAGCTTCTGGCCCTCGTCCGCCATCTGGTCCCCTGAATACCCTCCTTCGGGTCTAGTCCCAGCCCGGCCATCCTGTCCAGTGCGACAAACTGGATCCATAGATGTGGCAAGACTGGCTCTATTGCGGCGGCGCGCGCGGACGTAATGTCGGCGGGCAAAGGATTCCCTCCCCTCCTATCGTCAGAGGCCCAAAATGAACGACCTCAGCCCGGTCATCGCCGCGGACAAGGCCCATGTCTGGCACCACCTGAGCCAGCACAAGCAATATGAAACCATCGACCCGCGCGTCTTTGTCGAGGGCAAGGGCATGCGTCTTTGGGACGCCACGGGACGCGAGTTCCTGGACGGCGTCTCGGGCGGGGTCTGGACGGTCAATGTGGGCTATGGCCGCGAAAGCATCGCCAATGCCGTGCGCGACCAGCTGGTGAAGCTGAACTATTACGCGGGCGCGGCCGGGACCGTGCCGGGTGCGCTCTTCGCCGAAAAGCTGATCACCAAGATGCCGGGCATGACGCGGGTTTACTATTCTAACTCGGGATCGGAAGCGAACGAGAAGGTCTACAAGATGGTGCGCCAGATCGCCGCGCGCCATTATGGCGGCAAGAAGTGGAAGATCCTGTATCGCGACCGCGACTATCACGGCACCACGATCGGCACGCTCGCCACCTCGGGTCAGGACCAGCGCGCGATGCAATACGGCCCCTATCCCGACGGCTTCGTCCGCGTGCCGCATTGCCTTGAATACCGCAAGCAATGGGATGTCGAGAATTACGGCGAACGCGCGGCCGACGCGATCGAGGAAGTCATCCTGCGCGAAGGCCCCGACACCATCGGCGCCATCGTGCTGGAGCCGGTGACGGCAGGCGGCGGCGTCATCACCCCCCCCGAGGGCTATTGGCAGCGCGTGCAGGAGATCTGCCGCAAATACGACATCCTGCTGCATATCGACGAGGTCGTCTGCGGCGTCGGCCGCACTGGCACCTGGTTCGGCTATCAGCATTACGGGATCGAGCCGGATTTCGTCACCATGGCCAAGGGCGTCGCCTCGGGCTATGCCGCGATCTCCTGCACGGTCACGACCGAGCGTGTCTTTGACATGTTCAAGGACGATGCCAGCGACCCGATGGGCTATTTCCGCGACATCTCGACCTTCGGGGGCTGCACCTCGGGTCCGGCCGCCGCGCTTGAGAACATGCGCATCATCGAGGACGAGAAGCTCTTGGAAAACACCATCGCCATGGGTAACCGGCTGATGGACAACCTGACCACGCTGATGGACCAACATGGCGTGATCGGCGACGTGCGCGGCAAGGGGCTGTTCTGCGGCGCCGAACTGGTCGCCGACCGCGCCACCAAGGAGCCCGCGGACGAGAAGAAGGTGCAGGCCGTTGTCGCCGACTGCATGGCGCAGGGCGTGATCATCGGGGCGACCAACCGCTCGGTGCCGGGGTTCAACAATACGCTGTGCCTGTCGCCGGCGCTGATCTCGACCGCCGATGACATCGACGCGCTGACCAATGCGATCGACGGGGCGCTGACTCGGGTCTTTGGATAGGGCAGGATGGGGGCCGATACGAAAGGCCCCCATGCAGATCCCGCCCGAGACGTTCCTGATCGACCGCAGCTCACACCTGCCGCTGCAATTGCAATTGCGGCGGCAGATCGTTCTGGCGGTGCATGAGGGGCGCTTGCGACCGGGCGAGCGGATGCCGTCAAGCCGGGCGCTGGCCGCGCATCTGGGGGTGGGGCGGATCACGGTCACGCAGGCTTACGGCGATCTGGTGGCGACCGACTATCTTTCGGCGCGGGGGCGGTCGGGCTTCTTCATCTCGGTCCGGGTCGAGGATCTGGCGGACAGCCCCGATCCCGCCCCCGATGCCCCGCGCTTCGACTGGGCCAGGCTGCTCGACGGGCGCAGCCTTGCGGCGCGGCGCAAGGATCGCCCGGCCGACTGGCGCAGCTATCCCTATCCCTTCCTTTACGGGCAGACCGATGACCGGCTGATCGACCACGCGGCGTGGCGGGAATGCGCGCTCCGGGCGCTGGGTCGCCGCGATCTGGGCGCGCTTTCGGATGACCAGTATGACGGCGATGACCCCGAGCTGATCGACTTCATCATCCGCCACCTTCTGCCCCGGCGCGGCATAAGGGCCCGGCCTGAGGAGATCCTGCTGACAATGGGGGCGCAGAACGCGCTGTGGCTGATCTGCGACATCCTCCTGAAGCGCGGCGTCTCCTGCGCGATGGAGGAGCCGGGCTATCCCGGCCTGCACGAGATCCTTGCGACCCATGATGCCGAGGCGCTGCCGGTGCCCATCGACGCGGGCGGCCTGCCGCCCGAGGCGATTCCGCCGGGCATCTCGGTCGTCTTCGCCTCGCCCAGCCATCAATGCCCGACCAGCCGCACCATGCCCCGCGCGCGGCGCGAAGCGCTGCTGCGGCTGGCCGAGGGGCGGGGTTTCTGCGTCGTCGAGGATGATTATGAGTTCGAGATCAGCTTCGAGGGCGCGACCTCGCCCGCGCTGAAGGCGATGGATCGCAGCGGCTCGGTGATCTATATCGGCTCCTTCTCGAAATCCGTGTTTCCGGGGCTGCGGCTGGGTTATATCGTCGCCGATCCCGCCTTCGTGGCCGAGGCGCGGGCGCGGCGCGGGATGATGCTGCGCCACCCGCCTGGCCATGTGCAGCGCACCATGGCCTATTTCCTGTCGCTGGGTCACTACGACCGCCAGTTGAAGCGGATGCGCGAAGCCTATGCCGAGCGGCGGCAGGTCGCGGCGGCGGCGCTGGCGCTGAACGGGCTCGATATCGGGATGGATGGCTGCGGCGGCGGCTCAAGCTTCTGGCTGAAGGTGCCGCCGGGGCTGGACAGCGACGTGCTGGCGCGTGCGCTGAAACCGCAGGGCGTGCTGATCGAGCCGGGCCGCCCGTTCTTTCGCCGGCGCGAGGCTGGGGCCGGCTTCTATCGCCTCGCCTATTCCTCGATCGCGGCGCGCGAGATCGAGGAGGGGATCAGGCGCATCGCCCGGACCTGCCGCAGCCTGACGGGCTGAGCCTTACCCGAGGCGGGCGAAGGCCTGCAGCACCACGCGCTCGGATTGCGTCAGATATTCGTCCAGCATCGCCGAGGAGCCGGCGGCATCGCCCGATTCCAGCCGGGCAAGGATCATGTCGTTGCGGTCGATATAGGGCTCGTGCAGCAGTTCGGGACTGTCGAGCAGCCCGAAGGCCAGCCGCAATTCGGCGATGATCTGGGCAAAGAAATCATTGAGGCGCGGGCTGTCGCTGAGCGAGACGATCGCTGCGTGGAATTCCATATTGGCGCTGCCGACGCCGCGCCAGTCGCGGACCTCGCGCAGGCGCTGCGCCTCCTCGACCGCGGCGCGCATCCGGCCGACCCCCTCATGCCGCGGCCAGGCCTGCGCCAGCGCCGGAACCTCGATCAGGCGGCGGACGCGATAGATGTCGAGGATCGACGCCATCGAAGGCACGGCCACGAAAACGCCGCGATTGGGCTCATGCCGCAGCAACCCCTCGCGCGTGAGCAGGCGAAAGACCTCGCGCAGGGTATTGCGCGAGATGTCGAGATCGGCCGCAAGCCGCGCCTCGGACAGCCGCTGGCCGGGAATCAGCTTGCCCCCCGTCACCTGATCGCGCAGCCGCGAGGCGATTTCTTCGGTCAGGCTGGGTTCTGCAGACATGTAGGTTTCCGTTCAGGTGGGGTGTATCTTGTCCGAGCGGCGGGGCGCAGGCAAGCCACGCCCGTGCAATGAAATCAGGTTGATGACCTGCCGATGCAGGGTGCAAACCTACATATCCTGCCTATCAACCGCGCAGATTGTCCAATTCGAAATATTGAATTGTTCAACAGTCTATGTATGAATGTAAGATAATCGTTGACTGACCGTCATGCGAAAATCAAACTTCCGTCATCCAGACCATTCCAGCAGGAGCATGTCAGATGAGCGATTCCGCTCCAACCGCTGCCAATGCCAGCCTTCGCGGCGGCTTCCTTGCAGCGATCTTCCTGATGGCCACCTCGGCCATCGGCCCCGGCTTCATCACCCAGACCGCCACCTTCACCCAGAAGCTGGGCGCGGCCTTCGCCTTTGCCATCCTCGCCTCGATCGTGATCGACTTCGTGGTGCAATTGAACATCTGGCGCATCACCGCCCTGACGCGCCGCAATGCGTCCGAGACGGCCAATGCGGCGATCCCCGGCTCGGGCTACCTGCTGGCGGTGCTGATCCTGATCGGCGGCCTTGCCTTCAATATCGGCAATATCGCGGGCGCGGGCCTTGGCATGAACGCGATGTTCGGCCTTGATCCCAAGATCGGTGGCGGGATCTCGGCCCTGCTGGCGATCGGCGTCTTTCTGTCGAAACGCGCGGGGCTGCTGCTCGACCGCTCGCTGATCGGGCTTGGCATCCTGATGATCCTGATGACGCTGGTGGTCGCCATCACTTCGAACCCGCCGGTGGGCGACGCGCTGCGCCAGACCGTCATGCCCGACGTGATCGACTTCCCGACCATCACCACCATCGTCGGCGGCACCGTGGGCGGTTATATCACCTATTCCGGCGCGCACCGCCTGCTGGACAAGGGCCTCGTGGGCGAGCAGAACCTTGCCGCCGTCACCCGCGCCTCGCTGACCGGGATCGCGGTGACCGGCCTCATGCGCTTCATCCTGTTCCTGGCCATCCTGGGCGTCGTCGCCTCGGGCGTGACGCTGGACCTGTCGAGCCAGGCCGCCAACCCCGCCGCGCAGGCATTCGCCGCCGCGCTGGGTGATACCGGCATGCGCATCTTCGGCGTGGTCCTCTGGGCCGCGGCCATCACCTCGGTCATCGGGGCGGCCTATACTTCGGTCAGCTTCCTCAACGTCTTTTCGACGCTGAGCGAGCGGACCCGCAACATCGCGACGGTGATCTTCATCGCCTTCTCGCTGGTGGTCTACATGCTGATCGGCACGGCGCCCGCCGCGATCCTGGTCTTTGTCGGCGGCTTCAACGGGCTGATCCTGCCCATCGGCCTGACCATCTTTACCTATGTCGGCTTTGCCCGGCCCGACCTGATGGGCGGCCATGTCTATAACCGGGTGCTGCTGACGCTCTCGGCCATCGTCTGTGCGCTGACCTGGTATATGGGCATCAAGTCGGTCGGCCCGATCTTTGCCTTCCTCGGCGCCTGATGACACAATGGCGGCGACCGGTCCCGGTCGCCGCCTTCCTGATATTACGGAGGACAGCATGACCCGATCCATCGACCTCAACAGCGATCTTGGCGAAGGCTATGGCGCCTGGCAGATGGGCGACGACGCGGCAATGCTCGCGATCGTCAGCTCGGCCAATGTCGCCTGCGGCTTTCATGCCGGCGATCCGCTGACGATCCTTGCGACGCTGCGCGGTGCCGTGGCCGGGGGCGTGGCGGTGGGCGCGCATGTGTCCTATCCCGACCGCGTGGGTTTCGGGCGGCGTCCGATGGACGTGACCTCGGCCGAGCTGACCGCCGACGTGATCTATCAGATCGGGGCATTGCAGGGTCTTGCCGCCTCGGTCGGAACGCGCGTCACCTATGTCAAACCCCACGGCGCGCTCTACAACACCATCGCCAATGACGCCCGGCAGGCCGATGCGGTGATCGAGGGCATCAAGGCCATCGACCCATCGCTGGTGCTGATGGGACTGGCCGGGGCGCCGATCCTTGCCCGCGCCGAGGCCGCGGGCCTGCGCACCGTGGCGGAAGCCTTCGGCGACCGCGCCTATACGCCCGAGGGGCAGCTTGTCTCGCGCCGCGAAAAGGGTGCGGTGCTGCATGACCCGGAACTGGTTGCCGCCCGCATGGTCCGCCTCGCGACCGAGGGCGTGATCGAGGCCATCGACGGCTCGACCCTGAAGCTCGCCGCCGACAGCATTTGCGTCCATGGCGATAGCGCCGGCGCGGTCGGGATGGCCCGCCGCATCCGCGAGGAGCTGGTCAAGGCCGGCGTCGCGATCACCTCCTTCGTGGAGGCCCGCTGATGCTGCGTCCCGATCCCGCCGCTGCTGCCGCCGCCCGCCTCGAATGCCGCAAGGGTCTTGTCGCGCCCACCGCGGGGATGGCCCCGGGCTTTACCCAATGCAACATGATCTCGCTGCCGCGCGACTGGGCATGGGATTTTCTGCTTTACGGCCAGCGGAACCCGAAGCCCTGCCCGGTCCTTGACGTGACCGATCCCGGCAGCCACCGCACCGCGCTTGCGCCCGAGGCCGATCTGCGCAGCGACCTGCCGCTCTACCGCGTCTGGCGCGACGGGGTGCTGACCGAGGAACTGGCCGACGCGACCGAAGCCTGGGCCGAGCATTCCGACCTCGTGACCTTCCTGATCGGCTGCTCCTTCACCTTCGAGACGCCGCTGATGCAGGCCGGGATCGAGGTGCGTCATGTCGCGCAGGGCTGCAACGTGCCGATGTATCTGACCAATCGCCCCTGCCGCCCAGCGGGACGTCTGCACGGGCAGATGGTCGTCTCGATGCGCCCGGTTCCCGCCGACCGCGTGGCCGAGGCCGCGACCATCACCGCGCGTTTTCCCGCCGTCCACGGCGCGCCGGTCCATATCGGATCGCCCGAGACTCTGGGCATCGCCGATCTCGGCAAGCCCGATTTCGGCGACCCGGTCCAGATCAATGAGGGTGAGGTTCCGGTCTTCTGGGCCTGCGGGGTGACGCCGCAGGCGGCGGTCATGGCCTCGAAACCGCCTTTTGCCATCACCCATGCGCCGGGCCACATGTTCATCACCGACGTGCCCGATACGCAGTGGCAGGTATGAGCATGAGGTTCCTGCCCGTCGGTCCGCGCACGGTTCTGGTCGAACTCGCCGATCTGGACGAGACGCTCGCGCTCTTCGATGCGCTGCTGGCCGAGCCGATCGAAGGCGTGGCCGAGATCGTGCCCGCCGCCCGGACGCTGATGATCCGCATGGCTGCGGGCTTTGCCGCCGATGCCGGGCTGGCCGGGCAGGTAATGGCGCGCCAACCCGCGCCCGGCACCCGGCGCGAGGAAGGCCCGGTCGAGACGGTCGAAATCCCCGTGACCTATTCGGGCGAGGATCTGGACGATGTGGCCCGTCATATGGGCCTGACCGTGGCCGAGGTCATCGCGGCCCATCAGGCGACGACGTGGCAGGTGGCCTTCTGCGGCTTCGCGCCGGGCTTTGCCTATATGACCTGCGACGATGCACGTTTCGACCTGCCGCGCCGTCCTGCGCCGCGCACGCGCATCCCGGCGGGCTCGGTCGCGCTGGCGGGGCGTTTCTGCGGCATCTATCCGCAAGAGACGCCCGGCGGCTGGCAGCTGATCGGCACGACGAAGGTTCCGATGTGGGATCTGAGCCGAGATCCGCCCGCGCTGCTGCGCCCGGGCGTGCGCGCCCGCTTTGTCGAGGGGGAGGCGGAGATCCATCCTTCGACCGCCATTCCCGCGCCGGTTGCCGAACCCGCGCTGACGATCCTCTCCTCGGCCTTTCCTATCGTCTTTCAGGACGAGGGGCGGCCGGGTCAGGGCGGGCAGGGGGTTTCGGCCTCGGGCGCGCTGGACATGGGCGCGCTGCATCGCGCGAACCGCGCTGTTGGCAATCCTTCCGATGCGCCGGTGCTGGAGATCACCCTTGGCCCGGTCAAGCTGCGCGCCGACCAGCCGGTGACGCTGGCGCTGAGTGGCGCAGCCACGGCCAGCATCGCGGGCATCCCCCAACCCGCCGGTCCGGCCTTTGCGCTGGATGCGGGCGAGGAGGTCACGATCCTGCCGCCCGAAGCGGGGATGCGCAGCTATCTGGCTTTGCGGGGCGGTTTCGATGTCGCCCCGGTGCTGGGTTCTGCCGCGACCGATACGCTGGCCTTTGTCGGCCCCGATCCGCTGAAAGCCGGCGCGGCGCTGGCCTGCGCGTATCGCCCGGCGGTGGCGGTGGCCGAGGTGCAGGACCAGCCCACGCTGCCGAAGCCGGGCGATCTGGTCGAGCTGCCCGTGACGCTTGGCCCGCGCGCCGACTGGTTTACGCCCGAGATGATCACGCATTTCCTGACGCAGGAATGGCTGGTCACGCCGCAAAGCTCGCGCGTGGGCATCCGCCTTGAAGGGGCGCAGCCGATGACGCGCGAGGATGCGCTGGAACTGCCCTCGGAAGGGACCGAGACCGGCGCGATCCAGATCCCGCATTCCGGCCAGCCGGTGCTGTTTCTGGCCGACCATCCCCTGACCGGCGGCTATCCGGTGATTGCGACCCTGTTGCCGCAGGCTTTGGATCTGGCAGGCCAGATCCCGCCCGGCGCGCGCATCCGCTTTACCGCCGCCCAAGATTTTGCCCCGATTACCCCTGCGAGGTCCGCATGACCCTTTTCGCCACCGGTCCCGACCGCCCCATCACCCGCCTGCTGATCGCCAATCGCGGCGAGATCGCCGTCCGCATCATCCGCGCCTGCCGGGATGAGGGGATTGCCGCGATCGCCATCTATGCCGACAGCGACCGCGACGCCCTGTTCGTGCGTATGGCGGACGAAGCCCATGCCCTTGGCGGCGAGAAGCCCGCCGAAAGCTACCTGAACGCCGAAAAGATCATCGCCATCGCGCGTGAGGCCGGGGCGGATGCCATCCATCCGGGCTATGGGTTCCTGTCGGAACGCGCCGATTTCGCCGCCGCGGTGCAGGAGGCCGGGCTGATCTGGATCGGCCCCGACCCATCGGTCATCGAGGCTTTGGGCGACAAGATCGAGGCGCGGCGCATCGCCGAGGCCGTCGGCGCGCCGCTGGTCGCGGGCACGCCCGGCCCGGTCGAAACCCCGGCCGAGGCGCTGGCCTTCGCCAAGGAACACGGCCTGCCCATCGCCATCAAGGCCGCCTTTGGCGGCGGCGGTCGCGGCATGAAGGTGGCATGGCGGCTGGAAGAGGTTGAGGAGCTGTTCGAATCCGCCACGCGTGAGGCCCTGACCGCCTTCGGCCGCGGCGAATGCTTCATCGAGCAATTCCTTGACCGCCCCCGCCATATCGAGGCGCAGGTGCTGGCCGACCGCCACGGCACCGTCAAGGTGATCGGCACGCGCGACTGTTCGCTGCAACGCCGCAACCAGAAGCTGGTCGAGGAGGCCCCCGCCCCCTTCCTGACCGATGAGCAGCGCGCCCGCATCCACGAGGCCGCGCGCGCGATCTGCGCCCATGCCGGCTATTCCGGCGCGGGAACGGTCGAGTTTCTGCTGTCCGGGAATGGCACGATCTCGTTCCTCGAGGTGAATACCCGGCTTCAGGTCGAGCATCCCGTGACTGAGGAAACCACCGGCATCGACCTTGTTCGCGGCATGATCCGCGTGGCGCAGGGCGCGCGGCTGGCGGATGAGACCGTGCCCGAGCCGCGCGGCCATTCGATCGAGTTCCGCATCAATGCGGAAGACCCGGCCCGGGGGTTCCTCCCCACTCCCGGGCCGGTCGAGGTCTTTGACGCGCCTTCGGGGCCGGGCATCCGCCTCGATAGCGGCGTGGTTTCCGGCTCGGTCGTGCCGGGCAGCTTCGATTCCATGATGGCGAAGCTGATCGTGACCGGCGCGACGCGCGAGGAGGCGCTGGCCCGTGCCGCGCGCGCCTTGCGCGAGTTCAGGATCGAAGGCGTGGCCTCGGTCCTGCCCTTCGATCAGGCGGTGCTGGATGAGCCCGATTTCCGCGCCGAAAATGGCGATTTCCGCGTCCATACCCGTTGGATCGAGACCGATTTCGCCGAGGCGCTGGCCGCCGCGATGGAACCCCATGCCCGTGTCACCCCTGCCGCCCCGGCGCGGATGCTGCGCCTTGCGGTCGAGATCGACGGCAAGCGGCATGAGCTGGGCCTGCCGGCGAACCTGCTTGCGGCGCTGCCTGCGGGCGGGGCTGCGCTGCCCGAGGATGCAGCCCCCGAAGCGGATGAGGCGGTGATCGGCGCTCCGGTCGCCGGCACGCTGACGCTTTGGCAGGCCGAGGACGGGGCCGAGGTCGAGGCCGGGCAGGTCATCGCCGTCATCGAGGCGATGAAGATGGAAACCCGCATCGAGGCGCATCGCGCCGGCCGGCTGGAGCAACTGGCCGAGGCGGGCAAGGTGCTGGGCTTTGGCGCACCGGTCGCCCGGATCGCCTAGCCCAAGATCATCTAGCCCGAGATCGAATAGGCCTCGCGCATCGTGCCGTTCTGGGTCGGGATCCGCCGGGTTCCGATCCAGCCGACATGGCGGGCGAGCGTCGCGCAGGCCGAGGTGACGTTCCCGCGCCTCAGCGCGGCCAGAATGGCCCGGTGGTCGTGATCGGTCCGCGATTCCCAATCCGAACGCCAGGCGGCGAACAGGAACCGCGCCGAGGCGGCGTGCAGGTCGTCGATCGTCGACATCAGCCGGGTCATCCCGCAGGGGGCGAGGATCAGGCGGTGAAAGCGGCGGTTCGCCGCCTCCCATTCGCGGACGCTGCCGGCATCATCGACCTCACGGGCCGCAGTCTCGGCCTCGGCCAAAATCACCGGAGTCATATGCGGCGCGGCATGGCGCAGCGCCAGCGATTCCAGCGCCGAGCGCATCTCGGCCACCTCGCGCAGCTCGTCGATCGAGAAGCTGGTCACGCGCATCCCCCGGCGCGGCTCGCTGACCGTCAGGCCCTGCGCTTCCAGCCGCAGGAGCGCCTCGCGCACGGGGACGTGGCTTGCACCGAACTCGGCGGCGATATGGTCCTGACGCAGCTTTTCACCGGGGGCGATCTGTCCCTGGATGATACGATCGGCAAGCGCGCGGGCAATTCGGGAGGTCAGCGTTTCATCGGCCATGAATCATAGATAATTTCTCATGGTGGCGGCGTCGAGGGGCGGATTTGACATCGCCGGCCTGCCACGGGACAAGGCGGCGCGCCTTCTGCTGGATTGCCGATGACCCTCACCACCCGACGTCTGCTGACTTTCGCCCTTGCCGCTGCCGGAGGCGCGCTGTTCCTGACCCTCGGCCTGCCGCTGCCCTTGCTGCTGGGACCGATGCTCGCTTGCCTGATCGCGGCCCTGGCCGGGGCGCCGCTGGCCGACATGGGCTGGTTCGGGGTGCTGATGCGCACGGTCCTCGGCGTCGCGGTCGGTTCCTCGATCACTCCCGAGGTCATTGGTGGTTTGCCCGACATCGCCCTGTCGCTGGTGTTCGTCCCGATCTTCATTCTTGTGATCGCGCTGGTCGGCTATCCGCTGCTGCGCCGCGCCTTCGGCTTCGACCACGCGACGGCCTGGTATGGCGCGATGCCGGGCGGGCTTCAGGACATGCTGGTCTTTGGCGAGGAGGCGGGTGGGGACATCCGCGCGCTGTCGCTGATCCATGCCACGCGGGTTCTGGTCATCGTCACGGTCGCGCCGCTGATCATGTCGACCTATTGGTCGGTGGATCTGTCACAGCCGCCGGGCCAGCCCATGGCCTCGGTCGCGCTGCGTGAGCTGGTGCTGATGATCTTCTGCGGCATCGCCGGCTGGAAACTGGCCGAGCGCCTCAACCTCTTCGGGGCCTCGATCCTTGGTCCGATGGTCCTGACCGCGGCCCTGTCGCTTTCGGGACTGATCCAGCACCGGCCCCCGGCCGAGATGATCCAGGCGGCACAATATTTCATCGGTATCTCGATCGGCGCGAAATATGTCGGCATCACCCCGCGCGAGTTGCGGCTGCATGTCACGGCGGGGCTGGTCTATTCGCTGGTGCTGGCGGCGATCAGCCTCGCCTTCATCGAGGTCATCGTCCAGCTTGGCCTTGCCCCCGGCCTCGACGCCTTCCTTGCCTTCCTGCCCGGCGGTCAGGCCGAGATGATCGTCATCGCCATCATCGCCGGGGCCGATCTGGCCTATGTCGTCAGCCACCATCTGCTGAGAGTCGTGCTGGTGATCCTGCTTGCGCCGGTGGTGGCGCGCTTCTTCCGCTAGATGTTCATCTGGCTTCCGATCTCGACCACGCGACCGGCCGGGATGCGGAAATAGTCGGAGGCCGCGGCGGCGTTCCGGGACAGCGCGATGAACAGGTTGGCCTGCCAGACCGGCACGCGGCTATGGGTCGAGATGCGGATGCGGCGGCGCGACAGGATGAACGAGGTCGCCATGATATCGAACTTCCACCCCTGACGCCGGCATTCCAGAAGTGCCTGCGGCACGTCGGGATCCTCGGCATAGCCATAGCGCAGCTCGACCCGGCGGAAGCGGTCGTTCAGCTCCTCCATATGCACACGCCGGCTTGGGGGCACGCGCGGGACATCGGCGGTGGTGATGGTCAGGATCACGTTCTGCTCGTGCAGGGACTTGAAGTGCTTGAGGCTGTGCAAAAGCGCGCCGGGCGTCAGGTCGGGGGTCGAGGTCAGGAACACCGCCGTCCCCGGCACCGTGCTGATCGAGCCGGATTTCTGGATCTGCCGGAGCAGCGTGTCGAGGGGCAGTTCGGCCTCGTGGTCCTTGGCGGCGACGATTGCGGTGCCGCGCATCCAGCTTCGCATCACCACCAGAGCGGCCGCCGCGATCCCGAGGGGCACATAGCCGCCATCGGCAATTTTCATCAGGTTCGCACCCAGAAAGACGAGGTCCAGCAAAAGGAAGGGCAGCATCATCGCGATCGACAGCCAGAGCGGCAGCTTCCAATGCTTATGCGCGACGATCATCGCCAGCGTCGCGGTCACGACCATGGTGCCGGTCACGCTGATCCCGTAGGCCGAGGCGAGGCTGGAGGACGAGCCGAAGATCACCACCAGCGCGAGAACCGCATACATCAGCCAGCGATTGACGCCGGGCATGTAGATCTGGCCCTGATGCTCGTCCGAGGTGTGGCGGATCTTCATTCGCGGCAGCAGATGCAGTTGCACGGCCTGCTGGGTCAGCGAATAGGCCCCGGTGATGACCGCCTGACTGGCGATGATCGTGGCCAGCGTCGCAAGGATCACGACCGGCAGCAGCGCCCAGCCGGGAAAAAGCAGATAGAACGGGTTGGCGATGGCACCGGGGTTCGAAAGCAGCAAGGCGCCCTGACCGAAATAGGTCAGCAGCAAGGCGGGGAAGGCGACAAAGATCCACGCCATCTGGATCGGCTTCCGCCCGAAATGGCCCATATCGGCATAAAGCGCCTCGGCCCCGGTGACGGCAAGAAAGACGGCCCCCAGCACGATCAGCCCAAGCTGGCCGTTCCCGACCACGAAGCTCAGCGCATGGACGGGGTTCAGCGCCGCCAGCACTTCGGGATCTTGTGCAAGCCAGCGGCAACCGCCCGCCGCCATGACGATGAACCAGACAAGGGTGACCGGGCCGAAATAGCGCGCGACCGCGTCGGTGCCCCGGTTCTGGACAAGGAAAAGGCAGATGATGATGACGATTGCCAGCGGCTCGATGAAGGGATCGACCCCGTCCGTGACCAGCTTCAGCCCCTCGATCGCCGAAAGGACCGAGATCGCGGGCGTGATCGCGGCATCGCCGTAGAACAGCGCGGCCCCGATCATGCCGAGGACCATGATCGTCATGTTGGGTCGCCCCATCGCCCGCTGCGCCAGCGCAAGCAGCGAGAGCGTGCCGCCCTCGCCCTCGTTATCGGCGCGCATCAGGATCAGGACGTATTTCACCGTCACGACCAGAATGAGCGCCCAGACGATCAGCGACAGCACGCCCAGCACATCGGCGCGGGTGACGCCCCCGTGACTGGCGCCGGCGGCCAGCATCGCCTCGCGGAAGGCATAAAGCGGCGAGGTCCCGATATCCCCGTAAACCACCCCGATCGCCGCGAGGGAAAGCGAGAGCATTCCCGCGCGTCGTGGTTCGGCCTCGGAAATGTGAGTATCCAGAGCTGCCATTTCATGCTTCCTGTCCAAGGGCGAGTCGCCGCCGAGCCGGGACATTGCCGCAGAGCAGCATAAAGGTTCGCCTGCGATTTCGGACCTGTGCGTAAAGTTTCCATAAAGGCGATGGACAACCGCCACGGCATGAACCCAGAATCCTTTTATGAACCAAGTGGATACCGCCCAATTCAAGGATGCCCAGTTCAGGGATGACCGCCGCTGGATGACCGCCCCCAGCCTTGGCGGCTTTCTGGGTGCGGCGAGCATTCTGGTGGTGATCGCGGTGACGGTCGGATCGGCGCGGCAGGTCTTGCCGGAATCCATCGCCATCCTGCTGTTTCTGACCGCGGTTCTGATCAATGCGGCGGGTTTCGGCTTCTGGATCGGCATTGCCAGCGCCTTTGGCGCGCTTGCAGGCTTCAACTTCATGTATGTCGAGCCGCATTTCACCCTGCACATCGCCCAGCCGCAGGATCTGATCACGCTGGCGGTGTTTCTGCTGGCGGCCTCGATCACCGGGCTGATCTCGGGCCGGCTGCGCGAGCAGGTCGATGCGGCCGAGGCTCGCGCCGCGGCGCTGGAGGTGCTGTCGCAGGTCTCGACCGAACTGGCGGGGGCCGCGACCCCCTCCGATGTGACCCGAATCGCGGTGCGGCACCTGAACGCGCTGTCGATGGGACCGGCGCTGGCCCTTGGCCCGGTCGACGGGCAATTGCGCCTTCTGGCCGCGGTTCCCGAAGGCTACCTGCCCGAAGCGAGCGAGCTTGAGGCCGCGGACAATGCCTGGCGGCGCGGGAGGCCCGAATTCGCCTCGGCCCAGGGATGGAGCGGATCGCGCCTGACCTTCTATCCGGTCAATGGCGGGACCGAACGGAAGGACGCGATCGTGCTTGGCCACGCACGCATTCCAGCCGACCGGCGCAATCATGGCTGGCGCGATCAGGTCATTGCCGTGATCATGCGGCAGATAACGCAGGCGCTGCAGCGCCTCGCCCTGACCGAGCGGGCCGCGGCCGAGCGGCGTCGCGCCACCAGCGAGGAGTTGCGCGCGGCCCTGCTGGCCTCCCTCTCGCATGATCTGCGCACGCCGCTTGCGACCATCCTCGGATCGGTCACCACGCTTCGCCAGCTTGGCGGGACGCTGTCGCCCGAGGCGCAAGACGACCTGCTGGCCGCGATCGAGGAGGAGGCCGAGCGCCTTGCCCGCTATGTCGAGAAGCTGCTGCAACTGACCCGGCTTCAGGCCGGGGTCGAGGTCCATAGCACCTGGGTCGATGCGGGCGACGCGGCGCTGGCCGCCGTCAACAGGGCGCGGCGGGCATGGCCGGATGCCCGGATCGAGGATGCGATCCCGCCCTTGCCGATGATCCATGCCGAGGCCGGGCTGCTGGAGCAGGCGGTCTTCAACCTGATCGAGAACGCGGTGAAATACGCGCCCGGCGTGATCCGCGTCGCCGGCACCGTCGAGGCAGCGCCGGCAGGGGCAGAGCCGGGCACCGGCCGGGTGCTGGTCCTGTCGGTCACGGATCGGGGCCGCGGTCTGCCCGGCCCGATCGGCGAATGGCTCGCGTCGGACAGCATGACGGTGGGGCCGCAACTGACCGGCCTCGGGCTTCAGATCAGCAAGGGGATCGCGCTGGCCTTCGGCGGCACGATCGCGGCCAGCCATTCGGCCCTTGGCGGCGCCGTGCTGGAGATCCGGCTGCCGGTTCCGAAGGAGCAAGGGGCATGACCACGCGGCAGACCATCCTGATCGTCGATGACGAACCGCAGATCCAGCGCTTCCTGGGCCATGCGCTGATGGCGGCGGGATATGAGACGCGGCTGGCCGGCAATGGCAGCGAGGCATTGGCCAGCATCGCCGCGCAGGAGCCTGACCTGATGATCCTCGACCTTGGCCTGCCGGACATGAACGGCAAGGAGGTGATCGAGCGATTGCGCCTGCGCTCGGACCTGCCGGTCATCGTGCTTTCGGCCCATGATCAGGAGATGGAGAAGATCATGGCGCTGGACCTCGGCGCCGATGATTTCGTCGCCAAGCCCTTCGCCATCGGCGAGCTTCTGGCCCGGCTGCGCGTCGGCCTGCGGCCGCGCCGCTCCTCGCGGGTCGAGGTGATCAGCCAGGATGGCGTGGTCATCGACCTCGACGCACATCAGGTCACCCGCGACGGCGAACAGCTGCGCCTGACGCCAAAGGAATTCGACCTGCTGGCGGTGCTGGCCTCGAACGCGGGGCGGGTGATGACGCATCGCCGCCTGCTGCAACAGGTCTGGGGACCGGCACATGTGGATGATGTGCCCTATCTGCGGGTCTTTATCGGACAGTTGCGCCAGAAGCTGGAAGCGGACCCGGCGCGACCGTCCCTGATCCTGACCGAGCCCGGCATCGGCTATCGCTGGGCACAACCGGAGAGTGGAAAGACATGAGTATTACAGTCCTGCGCGCCGGCGATCATCGCCGGATGCCCTGGAAGAACGGCCGGGGCGAGACGACCGAGGTTGCGATCTACCCCAAGGGTGCCGACCTTGGCGATTTCGGCTGGCGGGTCAGCATGGCGGCCGTGGTCGAAGACGGCGCCTTCTCGATCTTTCCCGGCATCGACCGGACGCTGGCCGTGCTGGGCGGCGACGGGATCGAGTTGAGCATTGCCGAGGGCACGCCCCGGCACCTGACCCCCGAGGGCGCGCCGCTGTCCTTTCCGGCGGATGTGGCGGTCACGGCGCGTCTGCCCGGCAGTCCGATCACCGACCTGAACGTGATGACCCGTCGCGGTGCCTTCGGCCATTGCGTGTCCCGCCAACGCGAAGCCGGGCCGGGGATGGCGGACTGGCGGTTGCTGCTTGCGACCGAGGCGACCGATCTGAGCCTCGGGCGCGAGGATTTCTCGCTCTCCGCCCTCGACGCGATCCTTGTTCAGGGCAGGGATGTCGGCCTGCCGATCACGGCCACCGCCCCGATCTGGGTGATTGATATCGGGCGCGCCTAGTTTGACGGGCGGTTGCCGAGGATCAGGTCGCGACCCGCAAAAAGGCCGCCGACGCATTCCATCTGGAACCGGGTCAGGTCGCGGCCCCGGATCTGCTCGATGACCTCGTCGGCCTCCTCGGGCGTCTCGCCCAGTTGCAGCAGCGCCTCCCGCCCCATGGCGAAGGCGCTCTCCAGCGTCTCGCGCATCTGGTAGTCCGCGCCCGCCTTGACCAGTTCCAGCGCATGTTCGCGGTCGAAGGCGCGGGCAAGGACGGGGATGAGGGGAAACTCCTCTTTCACCAACTCGGTGATGCGCGTGACCGCGTGCTTGTCCCCGGCCACGGCGATGATCAGGCTCGCCTCGGCCGCGCCTGCGGCATGAAGGACGTCCAGCCGTGCGCCGTCGCCATACCAGATCTTGAAGCCGAATTCGTCGGCATTGCGGATCGTGTCGGGATCCTTCTCGATGATCGAGATGGAATGGCCCCGCGCGATCAGCGGCTGGCTGATGATCTGCCCCATCCGGCCGAAGCCGATCATCAGGATGCGGGCGCTGAGGCCGTCCGCCGCCTCGACCCCGTCGAGCGAGGGCACCAGTTCGGGCGTGAGCCGGTCGTGGAGGATCATCATCAGCGGCGTCAGCACCATTGAGACGATGACGATGGCGGTCAGGACGGCATTGTCCTTGGCCGAGATGATCCCGGCGGACATGGCGCTGGCATAGAGGACGAAGGCGAACTCGCCCCCCTGCGCCATCAGGACCGCGCGCTCCAGCGCCTCGCGCGTATCGGCCTTCCAGAGCCGCGCCACGACATAGATGACCAGCATCTTGAGGAGCATGTAGGCCGGGACGCAGATCGCGATCAGGCCCCAGTTCGACGCGATGATATTGAGGTCCAGCGCCATGCCGACGCCAAGGAAGAACAGGCCCAGCAGAAGGCCGCGGAACGGCTCGATATCGGCCTCGAGCTGGTGGCGGAAATGGCTTTCGGACAGCAGCACCCCGGCGAGGAAGGCCCCCATCGCCATCGAAAGCCCGCCCGCCTCCATCAGCACCGCCGCGCCCAGCACGACCAGCAGGGCAGCCGCCGTCATCACCTCGCGTCCGCCGAAGCGCGCGAGCATTCCGAACATCGGGTTCAGCAGATAGCGCCCCGCCACCACCAGCGCGGCGATGCAGCCAAGGCCGATCGCGATGCTGAGGAAGCGCGCGGAAAGCGTCACCTCCTCGCCGCCCGGCGCGAGGAAGGCGACCAGTGCCAGCAGGGGGACGATGGCCAGATCCTCGAAGAGCAGGATCGAGATGATCCTCCGCCCGCCGGGCAGCGAGATCTCATTCCGCTCCTGCAGAACCTGCATGACGATCGCGGTCGAGGTCAGGACGAACCCGGTGCCTGAGACGAAGCTTGCCGCGATGGGAAACCCGAGGGCGAGGCCCACGAAGGTCAGAAGCCCCATTGCGCAAAGCACCTGCGCGAAGCCGAGGCCGAAGATCTCGCCCCGCATCGCCCAGAGGCGCGAGGGCTGCATCTCGAGCCCGATGATGAACAGGAAGAGCACGACCCCCAGCTCGGCGACATGGATGACCGATTGCGGATCGTGAAAGAGGCCGAGGCCGAAAGGCCCGACGGCGAGCCCCGCCGCCAGATAGCCCAGCACCGAGCCGAGGCCGAGCTTGCGAAAGATCGGGACGGCGATCACCGCGGCGGCAAGCAGGATGACGACGCTGTCGATGCTGGTGCCGGAATAATGTGCGGCATCCGCCGCGGCCTCGGTTACTGCCATGCCTGGGATTCCCCGCTCATGCTTTTCACCGCCAGACTAGCGCAGCGAAGCCCCTTGCATAGCCTATGAACGCAAGGGGCGCGATCAGGGGCTCAGCGCCAGCCAAGCGCCGGGGCGACATGTTGCAGGATCGCCTCGATCACATGGGCGTTGTAGTCGACCCCAAGCTGGTTCGGGACGGTCAGCAGCAGCGTATCGGCCTCGGCGATGCCTTCATCCCCGCGCAGCTCCTCGATCAGCTTGTCCGGCTCGCCCGCATAGCCGCGCCCGAAGATGGACCGGGTCTGGTCGATCATGCCGATCTGGTCGCTTTCCTTGCCGCCACCCCCGAAATACATCCGGTCGCGATCGTCCATGATCGGAAAGATCGAGCGGCTGACCGAGCTGCGCGGCGCGCGCTCATGCCCGACCTCGGCCCAGGCCTCGCGATAGGCGCGGATCTGCTCGGCCTGCTGGACGTGGAAGGGCTTGCCGTTCTCGTCATCCTTCAGGGTCGAGCTTTGCAGGTTCATGCCCAGCGTCGCGGCCCATCTGGCGGTCGCGTTCGATCCGGCGCCCCACCAGATCCGGTCGCGCAATCCGGGGGAATGCGGCTCCAGCCGCAAAAGGCCGGGCGGGTTCGGAAACATCGGGCGCGGGTTCGGCTGCGCGAAGCCGTGGCCCTGGATCACGTCGAGGAACACCTCTGCATGGCGGCGCGCCATGTCGGCATCGCTTTCGCCCTCGGCAGGTTGATAGCCGAAATAGCGCCAGCCGTCGATCACCTGCTCGGGCGAGCCGCGGCTGATCCCCAGTTGCAGCCGCCCCTGCGAGATCAGGTCGGCCGCGCCCGCGTCCTCGGCCATGTAAAGCGGGTTTTCATAGCGCATGTCGATGACGGCGGTGCCGATCTCGATGGTTTTCGTCCGTGCGCCCACAGCGGCCAGCAGCGGAAACGGACTGCCCAGTTGCCGCGCGAAATGGTGGACGCGGAAATAGGCGCCATCCGCGCCCAGCTCCTCGGCCGCGACGGCAAGGTCGATGGATTGCAGCAGGACGTCCTGCGCGGTGCGCGTGCCCGACGGGGCCTCGGGCGACCAATGGCCGAATGAAAGGAAGCCGATCTTCTTCATGATGTCCTCGGGGATGTGTCGGCGGCCGGTTGCCATGGCGGTTCCTTCAGCTCGGCCGCGACGTGGTCGATGAACCGGCGCAGCTTGGCCGGCATCGGGGTGACGGGGGGCCAGACGGCGACGATGGGCAGCCGTCTGGTCGGGAAACGGGTCAGGACGCGCTTCAGGCGTCCATCAGCGATGGCGGCGGAGACGATGAAGCCCGGCAGCATCGCCAGCCCCAGCCCGGCAATCGCCATGTCGCGGATCGCCTCGCCATTGTTCAGCGAGATGCGCCCCTCGACCAGCGGCGAAACGAAGCGGTCGCGTTCCTGAAATTGCCAGAGCTGGCTGTTCGGCATGTGGCTGTAGCCGATGACCTGATGGTTGCGCAGGTCTGTCAGCGTCTGAGGCTCGCCATGCGCGGCAAGATAGGCGGGGCTGGCGCAGGCGACGCTTTCATCCTCGCAGAGCTTGCGCTGCATCAGCGCCTTGTCGCGCGTCTTTCCGACGCGGATGCCGATGTCCTGACCCTCGCGCGCCAGATCGCGCGTGCGGTCGTCGTAATCGACGGTGATCTCAAGTTCGGGGTTCCGCGCGGCGAAGCTGGCGATGATCGGGCCAAGATGCAGGACGCCAAAACTCATCGGCGCCGAGATCGAGAGTGTGCCGCGTAGCGGCGCGATCCCGTCCATGTCCCATGCCGTGCTTTCCGCCGCCGCCACCAACTCTTGCAGGGCGGGGCGCAGGCGTTCGGCCAGCCGCAACGCTGCCTCGGTCGGGGTGATGCGGCCGGCGTTGCGACGGAAAAGCGCCGCCCCCAGCGTCGCCTCGAGGTCGGTGATGCGCTTGCTGACCACGGATTTCGACAAGTTCAGGCGCGCGGCGGCCGCGGTCACGGTGCCAAGCTCCATCACGGTCAGGAAGGTCTGGAGGTCGTCGAGATCATAGCGCATGATCCCGAAGATAGACCGCAGGCGACGCGGCGCAAGCCTTTGCCGTTCGCTCTGCGCGAACGCAAGGTTCGCATTCGCCCTTGTGGCGGAAACGCCGGACCCACCCGATATTCGGTGTCAGAGAAAGGAGGCCCGCCATGGATCTCACTGGAATTCACCACCTGACGGCCATCACCGCCCAGGCCCGCGAGAACAAGCGTTTCTACACCGAGACGCTGGGGATGCGGCTGGTGAAGAAGACCGTCAATCAGGACGACACCAGCGCCTATCACCTGTTTTACGCGGACGGGCTTGCCCAGCCCGGCACCGACCTGACCTTCTTCGACTGGCCCGCCGCGCCCGAACGCCGCGGCACGCATTCGATCAGCCGCACCGGGCTGCGCATCGGCAAGGACAGCTTCGATTTCTGGGCCGGCCGCCTCGGAGATCATGGCCTGACGGTCGGAAAGATCGCGGAATTCGACGGCCGCACCACCCTCGATTTCGAGGATCCCGAGGGGCAGCGCTTTCGCCTGACGGCTGACGCCGAGGGTAGCACCGGCAATCCTTGGGCGAAAAGCCCCGTCGCGGCCCAGCACCAGATCCATGGGCTTGGTCCGATCACCATTTCGGTCCCCGACCTTGCGCCGACCGGGATCGTGCTGACCCATGTGCTGAACATGCGCAAGCTGCGCGAATATGCCAGCCCGGACGGGCAGGGCAGCGTGCATGTCTTCGAGATGGGCGCCGGCGGCCCCTCGGCCGAGTTGCATGTCGCGGTCCAGCCGGATCTGCCGGTGGCACGGCAGGGGGCAGGCGGGGTTCATCACGTCGCCTTCCGCGTGCCCGACAAGCCCGCGATCCACGAATGGGCCAAGCGGCTGAACGAGCTGCGCATCCCCAGTTCGGGCGAGGTCGAGCGCTATTACTTCCGCTCGCTCTATTTCCGCGAGCCGGGTGGCAACCTGTTCGAGCTGGCCTCGGACGATCCGGGCTTTGCCGTGGACGAGCCGATGGAGACGCTGGGCGAAAGCCTGTCGCTGCCGCCCTTCCTCGAGGGCAGCCGCGCCCGGATCGAGGCCGGGCTGAAGCCTCTCGACTGACCGGAACGGGCCGCCCGCAAGGCGGCCCGTTTCCTATTCCGCGGCCTGCCGGGAGGTGTCCGAATGCAGGGCCTCGATCTCGTCGGCGACCAGCTTTTGCAGGGTCCACAGGTTCCGGTCATGGATGCCGAATTCCTTCAGATGCAGGACCGTGTTGAACAGGTATTCCGCGCAGGATCCCGCAGGTCCGCAGGCACGGGCAAGGATATGCGCGACCTCGTGGAGGGGCAGGCGGCTCAGGATCCGCTCTCCCCTCGGGCCGGCCCAGAAAACCATCGCCCGCATCCTGCCGCGCGCGGTATGGACCGGGATCCAGCGCACCATGTCGATATTGTCGTGAAACCGGATCTCGCGCGTCATCATCCGGCGGATCTGGGCGAGGCGGTCGCCGTTACGGACCTGATAGATCACCCCGTCGCAGCGCCCGCCGCGTTCCAGCGCCATCATCAGGCCAAGCTGCGTGGGCGAACCGCGCCAGCGGTGCATCTTGAGGCAGAACGAGCGGTGCCAGCCATAAGCGCTGGCCCGGCAATGGTCGACCGCGTCGAAATCCGGCTTCCAGATCAGCGAGCCATAGGCAAAGACCCAGAGCGGATCGTCGCCCAGTTCCTCATGATATTCGCGGGCAAGCGTGTCGATCTCCTCCGGCGTCATTGGCCGCCATCCCGGCTCCGGCCCCAGATCGGGTTCGGGCCTGATGGTCAGGGTCACATGCTCCTGCGTCAGCGACATTGGCCGGGACAGGGGCGCGTTGCGATCGCCGGATTGCTTCATTTCATGCCTTTCGGGCTTGCCGCCTTGCTCCGTTCTGCCGATTCTTCCCCATGGGACGCCGATGCGGCCCAAAGGGCAAGCCCCACGGCATCGCCTTGCATCCGGGGACGAGGGATGCGGCAGGAATGCTCACCTTGGCCGCGATGCGGCGCCGGAAAAGCGTCCGAAAAACGCATTGCGCGCTGAGATCTAACGCTTTCGCGCCCCGACGGGCGCGGGGAAGTCCGTGCCGGGTTCTGCATGTTTCCCGGAAATTTTCGGTTGCTGCCTGCCTGAATCCGCTGACCGAAAAAGCCCTTGTTTCCTCGATCCCTGCCCCATATACGGGGCGACGGAGACGTGGCCGAGTGGTCGAAGGCACACCCCTGCTAAGGGTGCAGACGGGGAACCGTCTCGAGGGTTCGAATCCCTTCGTCTCCGCCAGCCACACTTAAGCTATATATATCAGTGGTTTACACAGCATTGACCACACACGCTAACCACACACGTTCACACCACACACGTTGAGACGTTAGCCAGTTCCTCGAAACGGTTCCCCGTCTGCACCCTTAGCAGGGGTGTGCCTTCTTCCTACAACAAGGGGGAGGTGCGATGCCGGTAGGTTGCGGTGAACAATGGCTCTCACTGAAATGAATGAATTTGCCCGTTGCCGCAACCGTGCGGTATTCTCTCGCAATCAGTGGATTTTCGGGTGTCTAGCATGAACTTGACGGCATCGGCGTTTGAGACTTTCTCCAAACAGATATTTCTATATTCGAGGGAGAGAGTAGATAATGCAAGAAAGCAAAACACCAAATTTTCTCACTACACCAGTGCTTATGCGGCCCTTCAGATAATCGAAAAAAATCTGTCTGGATGCGAAATGCCGTGCTGATGAACGATTTTTCAGAGGTTGAATATGGGCATGAAAGAATTCGTGAGGCCATAAGCGAGAAATCTGTAGGAGGAAGGCTTGACTTTCTTCTGAATCAAGTCGGGAATAGTCTCTACGACGAAGTTTTAGGAAGAATCGATTCATTCTACGAAGATCGAGCGGCTCAAACGTATATGGTATCTATTAGTGAACATGGTGACGCGGAGCGTGAGGAGGATGAATATGGTAGGTTGTCTATGTGGAGGGCGTACGGCGGAAATCCGAACGTTGCTTTTGTGTTCAATAATGACCCGTTTTTGAACGAGACTAATGCCCTTAACGCTTTTACCAGTCCGGTTCTCTACGCAGGACGAGAAAAATTCCTTCGGGAGTTCTCCCGCATGGTGGACTCATTCGAGCAAAATATTGAATTAGCTAAACAAATTGGCGTTGTTGGTGTCCGTAAATTGATCTTCAATCTGATGCATTTTACCGCCCTTTCGACCAAGCATCCGGGATTTGCAGAGGAACGTGAGTGGAGGGTGCTCTATTCCCCTACCGTCTGGAAGTCGGATAAGATAGTTTCATCAATAGAGGTTATCGGGGGAGTTCCGCAGGTGATTCATAAAATCCCGCTACAGAATTATCCTGAGCAAGGGCACATTAACTCTGAACTGCATGAACTTCTCTATGAAATAATCATTGGGCCTACTGATAATCCAGAACCAATTAGGGAGGCTATCGTGCAGAAGCTTGACGAAGCGGGGGTTCCTGATGCGGCAATGAAAGTAAGGGCTTCCAACATTCCTCTAAGGAGATAGTCTCTCGATCATGTGCTGAGGGTTTTTGCAGGTCCTGTATATTCCGAGAGAGCCTTGGAGAATGAACTCCTAACGGATAGAAATTTTTTTATTTTGGAAATCGGTAGGGGTACCCGGACCGAAGCGAATCGTTCTGAAATAATTAGGGGGGACCCTAGACGAATCCCCCGCTCAAAAATCTACAACTGCGTCAAGTGAAATCATTGACTCATAGGCGCTTACTCTTGAAGGCAACGATAGACACTAGCGCGACTGATACCGATTGTCTCAGCGATAGCGTTGGGCTTCATTCCTTCACTGTGTAGCTGCTGGACGCGCTGGGCGTGACCCATGGCGGTAGGCTTCCGGCCCTTGTACTTACCCTCTGCCTTAGCCTTAGCGATGCCTTCTCTTTGACGCTCTAGCATAATCTCCCGTTCGAACTCAGCTACACCACCCAACAGAGTGAGCATGAGCTTCCCGGTAGGGGTACCAGTGTCTATCCCCATGTTCAGGATACGGAGTGCAGCACCCTTGGCTTGGATGGTTGCCAGTATTTCATGTAGGTGAGCAACGGAGCGGGCGAGACGATCAAGCTTAGTGACGATCAACGTGTCATCCTCACGGATGAAGTCTAGAGCGTCAGCGAGCTTCTGACGGCTTCTCATATCTACAGAGGATACTTGCTCTACAAAGAGCTTTTCACAGCCTGCTTGCCGTAGGTCGCGTTCCTGGGCCTCAAGTCCTGCCTTCTGGTCTAACGTAGAGGTACGGGCATAGCCGATCAGCATGTCTCAAATCCTCGAATCAGTCTCAATAGGTTCTTAAATGTTGTAGCTAATCTTTCTCAAAATGTAAAATGGATCTATGTGAGACGTAATCGGGTAGGGGCTGAGACGATCACACAAGCAGGGGCTATTGAGACACGGCAAAGCCGTGGCGACTGTTAAGGCGTGACTTAACGTGAGACGGGAACCCACCTTCCTTGATCCGATAGGGCGGTGATGATAGAAGGACCATGCCCCGAGAGGGGGCACCTACAGTCCAAGTCCGAATGACTGGACACCTGCGACGGAATTAATCGGTGTGACGCAACGTTACAACGAATATTTCGTATTTATATCTTGACAAGATCGTAAAATAGGTGTATAATATTGTCTTAATTGATTCGGTTAAGCTATGGCTTGCCGGAAGTAATGCGCTTCAACGGCTTTGCACAGCGTGATCCCCTCCAACGAAAAACGGGGTTGCGGAATTAAGCTGATACCGAAATTCTATTTATGCGCTAGCTCTAAGCGCCCTAGAGAACAGACATTCTCGAAATACAGAGTAATCCAAATGCGTTAAAATATCCTTACACCCCGTCGTGAGACACGGTTTAGGAGCAGACAAAATCGGTGTAGCTCCTGCCTAGGAATACCAATCGCTTAGGTTGGGGCTACGCCAATTCTTCGCAGATTGAAAATCTGTTTCGTGTAGATCGAAGATCACACTTCCATAAAATTTATCAAAATTACCCCTAGGCACCAAAAGCCTGAGGGGATTTTTTCATGTTCAGAGATCAGAAAGGAAATATTATGAACAACACTAAACAAAGTCCAACAAAATATCCCAAAGCTAAGATTTACCTAGACTACCATCGGGTAGAAATTGACACTGATTTTATCGCTACCTGCTTCAATGAAAATGAGGAAGTTGTAGATCAGTACAATGTTAAAGAAGTTCTAGGCGTTCTAGAAGAAATCAATGCCATTGAATGATGGTTAGTACATTCCTCTACTTGCTTTGTAGCTCAGTTCTGGTTGTAGCAGCCGGGAAAGGCTCACTCACTCTCTAGATAAGCTCTGAGAGGCTTGCATAGGGGTCGTGGAGAGGCGTTAGCCAATTTTAGGTAGTCAGGTAGCCAAAATCCTTAAGGGCGCTGTATGACCCCAATGCAGCATTAAAATAAGCATTGTAACGATTAAAAGGAAGTTATTCATGTTAGATTGTTCAAATTCATGTTCCGTTTGTGGGGAGATATTTGAAAAGAAAAGATCAAATCAGAAGTACTGTGGACGAAAGTGTCAAAAGAACAGTTCGAGGCGAAATAGGGTAGTTTCCGCGCCGCGATGCAGGTTCATTGAAAACAAAAAGCGCAATGAAGATCACTACACAAGAAGCTGCTGGCTGACATACGATGTTTACCGTCTCCCAGGGCAGGAAAGAGACCTCATGATTCAACAGATTGTAGAGGCTGCTTCGGGTGAGGATGCAAAGCTTAGGAACATTCTTCTTGATCCAAAACTACTTGCGGCAAGCTGGAATAGCCAGGAGGGACGTTTCGAATATGATAGAAAATTGGGTATCCCGAACATTTCAAAGCAAGCCTACTGGTTCTGTCAGGAACAATACGGATGCAGCACAAGAGACGCAATCTTAGACGACGGTAAACCAGCTTACCGCAAATTTCTGGGTGACACCTCAAGTCAAACTTTGTCTAAGCACAAGGAAGAAGTTCCACTGAGTACTAGAATGCTGAAAAATCTAAGAACGCTAGGTGAATTAAAGCTTGAAAATAGCACATCTGGATTGAGAGAGCGCGCTTACAAGCTGTTACTGATCTCGAAAATGGCGGAAATAGTAAGCGGTCCTGCAGCGGTACTGTTGGCAGCGTAATCCGCCTCTCCGCATATAATATAGTATGAAACATTTGTGAGAGCGTTTGATTGCTTCCTGATTGATGTAGTGAGTACAATCCGCCTCTCCGCATATATATACGTAAGTAACAAGACGAAACGGTAATTCGAGCGCAGCGGGTCAGATCACAGCTATCGCTGCTCTCTACCTCTCCTACGGAGAGTACCCCTTGACTCACGGTCACTATCGTTCTCTCTAAGCTACAAAATAAGAATAATAATCAAGTAAGACTCTCCAATACTTAAGCGTAGACTACTTACAGTGCGATATTCTATCAGTTTATTTATTAACTATGAGATAGAATAATAAAATGTGTAGTGAAGTAACTTAAGTATTAACAGATCACCCTCCGCCTTCACCTTTCTTAACGGCTTCACGGCCTTTAGGGCCAACAGCCTAAAAGTCTTGTCTACGGCTTCGGGAGGGCGAGACCTCCCTAGTTCTCGATGTTCCATCTCGAATATTCAATAATCTATCTTCATTGTCATTGCGATGTACGATTATTTCAAGAATTAGATGTAGCACTTCACTACTACGTATCTTGGATACTTCGTAGATCGACTAGAAATAACTATAGTTACAGATAATAGCGATAGCGTAGTTAAATCTGATATTGGTTTTAACAAATATAAAATCAGTATTTGAGACTATCGTATTAGGGAAACCCTAAGTCAGTTCAGTCCGCAGGACAAGAACGGTTCATTAGCTTTGCTTAATTTGTAGCTCCTAAGGCGAAAGCCTGAGTCAAGGGGACCTGTCCCGGTTGCGCTCGAATTAATAGCCGAAACAACTAAAAAAGATAAAAAATTATTATATTTCAATCACTAAGCGGTAAGGTAACTTAATACCTACCCTTTCCTCCAAACACTAAAATGAGGCTACATCAAGCTAAAGTATTGAAAATAAACACGTTATACAGACCAACCAAGCAGAATCAGCACCCTGTAAGGTTTGGCACATTTCAGGAAACAATTATGGAGTTTGAACACAGTTTAAAAGAAGAAATCGAGACAATTTACCTACACATTTTGCCTTGGCGTAAGGGCGAAAAGGCTTCTCTTAAGTGGAAAACCACCACATCTACAGGCGAGATTATTGTAGCTAGTTCTGCAAACGCGGTCAGGGACACAGCTACAACCTTACTACTTGAATGGGGCTGGAAGCCAGAACAGCTAATCACATTCCGACATGTAGGGAAGAACTACGACTCTTTTGAACCCACACAACTCATTACGTTTGCCCGACAAGGGATCAAAAATGAGATCAAGAGGCTCCACGCACTAAAGAAACGTTCAGAGAGCGCGGTATTGGAGTCATTGAGAAGCTTTAAAGGTTTTCGAGTGCCGACCTACCCAGAAGATACAGATAAGGCTCTAGCACCTCTATACCAGCTTCTACAGACAGTTGACGATGTGGAGGTGGAAGCATGAACCTAGCAACCTTTACCTCCAACTACAAGCTGTGGGAGAAGGTTCACCCTTGGCATAAGCCATTCTCTCCACAGTGCATAAGCAAGAACTGCAAGAACAAACCCCTAGAGCATAAGGGTATTCACTATTCCTGTTGTAGGGAGTGCCTAGAGCGGAATGACCTCGGACCGTTCAGAAAGAGGATTCATAAGAAGAATGATTACTCAACATTATTTTGGACTACAGATATTCAAAGGAAACATAAATGACAATCACACTAAACACTAGTTCAGCAAATCTGAACGGTAATTCACGGATCTGCCTGAATACAAACTGGACAACTAGAGACGATGCTACAAAGAAGGTAGTAGAAAAGGCAAAGACATTACTTGATGGCAGGATTAAAGCAGTAAAGGACGCTTCTGACAGTACCCTGAACCGTATTGTCACGAGCTTTTTAGCTACGGCAACAATGAGTACCAAGTGCTTCTGGATAAGGTTCCTGACGCTGACAGAGAGCTACTGAGTGCCTGTAGAGACACTTTCGTAGGGGAGGTACTGCAAAGGACTAAGGGGCGTGTAGGGTATAAGCTAAAGCCTCAGTGGTACAACATCTACAAAGCTGAGACATTAACATACTCTCCAAATAATCCCCGTATCGAAACCAGCTATGGTTCAGTTATCACTGATAACGGTTACCACGATGTTCCTTTGGACCAAATTGTAGCTCTGAATTATCAGCGTTGCGGATACATTAAAGTTCCTAATCCCTACCAGCAGACTAAGTGGATTTATGAAGGGCAGGCACCTACTCACAGATGGAAGGGCATGGAAGGTGAAGATTACTGTTTGGTTCTTGAGTGGTGGGAAATCAGAGATAGGGCAATTGAGGACAACCGTAGGACCTTAGCTCAATACCGAAATGATACTATTCTCTGCCTCGATCCTGATTTTGCCATTCGATCTTTGAGGATTGCTACAAGCCGGATCATTGGTCGTTCTGGAATGAACTTCTCTGTAGAATACAAAGACAGGTATGGACGTTCAGGCGAAACTTGGGGTGGTGCGGCGTAAGCTGATCGAAGAACCTAACTGGTAGTTGCCTCAGCGCATCAGGACAGATTAGCGTACATGAAAGAATGGTTTTGCCGGAGCCAACGAACCACATGACTAAGCCTGACGATGAGGCGCAACGCCTAAGGGAGCAACTGCATCGCAATCAGATAATTACGGCGGTTATCGCTGCCGTTCTGGTAGCTTTTGTAGTTGCACTCTACCTCGGCGCATTCAGTAAAACTGAGTTCAAAGAAATTCCGCCGTGGGTATCTGCACTTACATCGGTGGTTGCTGCGACTATTAGTGCTTATGCGGTGTATTTAGTCGCAAGAACTTTGGAGGCCACCCGTGAGACGCTAGATGCTACCCGACAGATGGCGGATGATCAAAGGCGAATAGGGGACTCTCAGGTCAGGCCGTGGGTGTTTATGAAGAAATTTACTCTTGTAGATGGTAGATTTGGGCCGGAGGTTGTTCTTGAATTCAAAAATTACGGGAATACACCCGCTACATTTCTTCAATATGGGGTTTTTATAAAGTGCTATGGCTTTTCGGAAGAAGAGAATATTGAGCTTGACGAGGATGGCGTCGATAAGAATGTTGTGGGAAATTGGTTTGGTGGCGGAGCGGTAGATGACTACCTTATTCCGGGCGGAGAGCGAACCTTTACTGCTCTATTTTCTCTAGAAGAAAGGCCGGATGACGTCGGTGAAATGGAAATGATAATCGAATGGTCGTATGATGATATTACGGGAAGCCTTAATGGTTCTCCCTATCATAAAGGAAAGATCGTCCGCCTGGTTTCGTTTACTGGTGATGGTATTGCCATTGATGATCCTGATGATGTGCTTTTTGATAAAGGTGTTTGAGGTTCTTTTACTTTTGATCAGCCCACTTAAGCTTGTTGATCGTCTCTTTTAGCAATTTAAAGTCAAGAGTGTTTCCGCTATATAAGCCATAAGTCATGGTTGGAATATCGTGACCAAGTAGGTTGGCGGACACATTCTCAGCAATACCTAGCTTTTCCCACTGGGTAGTCACACCCTTCCTGAATGAGTGAAAGACAAGGTTCTTGCCATAGCCCAGCTTAAGTTTGAGCTTTCCGAACCTCTTGCCAATGGCGTTGGACCTGTCACCGTACTTGTTGTAGCTCAATCCATAAATCAGATAGCCGTCAGTGCTTTCCTTCTTCATTGTAGCTACTAAATCAACAAGATCATTGTGCAGGGGAACAGTTCTCCAACCTGTTTCGGTCTTGGCATCTTCAATCAGGATTCTATCATCCTTAACGGATTCAAGTTTCAGGCTGCAAAGTTCTTCAATCCTACAACCCGTGAACGCTCCAAGCTGGATCAAGCTAGAAGGTTGGGTATCCTCTTTGGCATATGCTGCTTTAAGAAGGTTCTGGTAGTCGTCAGGTTCGAAATGCCTTCTTCGCTGCGCTACCTCCTGCTTTCTGGTCATTGTCCTTGCAGGAACTACATCTCTAAAGGGTTCGGGTAGATTCAAGTCCTTCTTGTCTACAAGGTATTTCCAGTATTGCCTGAGATTCGAAACGATCCGCCTACATGTGGCAACGGATAGACCATCCTCAGCAATAAGGGTTTGTTCCACCCAATCCTTAACTTCTCGATTTGTAGCATCTTCGGCATATTTGAATTTCTTCAAGAAGCGTTTAATGTCCGACATTCTCATGTCTTTAGACTTCGCCTCAAGATGGTTCAGGGTCTTTTCATAATCTGAAAGGTGATACTTGAGGGGGAAGTTCTTGCCATGCAGTACAGCCGACAGTTCGTGCCGGTTCTGTTCCAGTTCCTTGAAATCTTCCTTCGACTGAGGCGACAGGATCAAGGCAAGTTCAGTAGGATCAGGTTTGACCTTGGCGGTCATCTTCTGTCTGACCAGAACGACCCTATCCAAGTTTGTGGAGCTACCCCGAGCGGCTTCAATCTCAGCCTTCCACTGGGCTACAAAGGCATGTTTCCTGACCTCTGCCACCTTCAGGGAGTCCGTTTGTAGGCTCTGAATGAACCTGGGCTTGCCTAGCTTGACCCTGAGGGGTCTTGGGACCTCCACAACGCAGTACCAGCCCTGACGGCGCTTCTGTAGGTATTGGGGCACGATCGGGCCTTTCAGTGGTTAACCACACACGCTAACCACACACGTGGACCACTTTAACCTTGTGGAGATCAAGGAAAATAATGGGTTAGGGCTTAGGATCATCCCATCCCTTCGTCTCCGCCATGCATTACATATTCATTGAAAAATTTGGGCTCGAACCTGCCCGGTCAGCCTGATCGGCCTCAAGGCCTCGCGATTGATCTGCATGTTCAATGAGGGCGGCAGCCGCCGGCCACCGTCGCGATCCCGCACTTGCAAGCCATCCGGGTTTGTCGTCACGGTCCCGTTCATACCGTGCGCTGGGCTGCTGTAACATTCGGCCAGGCCGGAACCTCACGCTCCGGGATGACGCTGCCCGATCTTCGGCCTCGCGTCGTCACGCCCAGGGGTTTCCTGTCTGGAGTTCGCGAGGGAGCGTCGCCGTTAATGGTCCCCCGAGATCTCCCCTCCTCCAGATGTATTGAATCAATACTGATTGTTTATATATCAACAGTCTGGTATGAACCTTCCATAAACCCAGAAATTTCGGAATGTGATGATCACTTCAGCCCAGATGCGCGCCGCGCGTGCCCTGCTCGGGATCGACCAGAAGGCGCTCGCCGAGCTTTCGGGCCTCTCGGTTCCCACGATCCAGCGGATGGAGGCTGGGCCGGGCAATGTCCGGGGGGTGATCGACAGCCTGAACAAAGTCGTCGACGCGCTGAACAAGGCGGGGATCGAACTTATCGGGGAAGGCTCGATCAGCGTCGAGGGCGGGCGCGGCGTAAGACTGAAAGCGCCCGCCGAAACCGGGAAATAGACCCGCAATCCCATCCTGAGAGCGCGCTGCCAGCCATGAACCGAAGCGATCCCATCCAGCAACCGGGCGCGAACCTGCTGCTGTCCTATACCCCAAAGCTGCTGACCGTGCTGCGCGAAGGCTACGGCATGCGGGAGTTTCGGGCCGATGCCGTCGCCGGGATGACGGTGGCGATCGTGGCGCTGCCCCTCTCGATGGCGATCGCAATTGCCTCCGGGGCAAGCCCTGCGCAGGGGCTTTATACTTCGATCTTCGGCGGGTTTCTCGTCTCGGCGCTCGGCGGCTCGCGCTTCCAGATCGGCGGGCCGGCGGGCGCGTTCATCATTCTCGTCGCCGCGACCGTTGCCCAGCATGGCATGGAGGGGTTGATCCTCGCCACGGCTCTCTCGGGTCTGCTGCTGACCCTGATGGGGGTGCTGCGGCTGGGCAGCTTCGTCCAGTTCGTGCCGTTTCCGGTGACGGTCGGGTTCACGGCGGGGATCGCGGTCATCATCTTTGCCAGCCAGATCAAGGATCTTCTGGGCCTGTCGCTGACGAATGAGCCGGGCGATCTGATCGGCAAGCTCTCGGCGCTTTACGCGGTGCGGGGCAGCTTCTCGCCCGCGGCATTCGGACTGGCTTGCCTGACCATTGCCGTGATCCTGACCCTACGCCGGTGGCGTCCACATTGGCCGGGGATGCTGGTCGCGATAGCGGTCGCGGCGCTGGCGGCGGCGGCGCTGAACCTGCCGGTCGAGACGATCGGAACCCGCTTCGGAGGCATCCCCTCGACCCTTCCGCGACCGGCCTTGCCGGATCTTTCGCCCGAAAAGCTCGTGGCCATCCTGCCCGCCGCCCTGTCCTTCACCCTGCTCGGGGCGATCGAATCGCTGCTCTCGGCCGTGGTCGCGGACGGGATGACGGGGCGCAGGCACAGGTCGAATTGCGAATTGGTGGCGCAGGGGCTCGCGAATGTCGGATCGGCACTGTTCGGCGGGTTCTGCGTGACCGGAACGGTGGCGCGGACCGCGACCAATGTGCGCGCCGGCGCATATGGGCCGGTGGCCGGGATCCTTCACGCGCTGTTCCTGCTGCTGTTCATCCTTGTCGCCGCGCCGCTTGCGGCCTTCATCCCGCTCGCGGCGCTGGCCGGCGTTCTGGCCGTCGTCGCCTGGAACATGATCGACCGGGCCGCGATCGGGATCCTCGCGCGCTCGGGTCTGGGCGAAGGCATCGTGCTGGCCTCGACGCTGCTTCTGACCATGTTCCGCGACCTGATCGAGGCGATCGTGGTCGGCATCGCCCTTGGCGGCGTGATCTTCATCCACAGGGTCGTGCGGACCACCTCGGTCGAGAGCCGCCGTGCCTCGGGCGACGCCGCCGAGGTGGTCGGGGAGGGGGCGCTGCCAGAGGATATCCTGATCTACCGCATCAACGGCCCGATCTTCTTCGGGGCGGCGGGGTCGATCGGCTCGGCGCTCGAACGCATCCATGACAGCCAGACGGCGCTGATCCTCGATTTGACCGGCGTGCCGGTGCTGGACGCGACGGGCAGCAACATGATCGCCGACCTTGCCGCCAAGGCGCGCAAACAGGGTGTCGCGCTCTGGGTGGCCGGGGCGGATCCCGCGATCCGCAGGTCGCTGCTGCTGCATGGTCTGCGCGCGCCCCTGTGCCGGCATGCCTCGACCGTGGAAAAGGCGATTGCGAGGCAGCGCCACGCGCAGAAGACCGCGTCCGAGCCCGGACATGGCTGACAGATGGGCCAGACAAAGGGCCGCCGGTCACGCGCTGCGGCCCGCCGATCTGCGGCAGGAACGGCTTTACGACGCGCTGTCCCGGCCCCGCACGCAGGCAGAACTGCGCGATCTGCTGGGGATGACCAATAGCGGTATCCTGAGCCTTCTGCGCCGGATGGAGCGGGGCGGGCTGGTGACCCCCGCCGAGCGCGTCAGCCACACGCGCATCTGGGAAAGGCGACCCGCGCCCGGATGCCGGAACCCCAAGACCTGAGGGCGCGCAGCCGCCCTCCGAGACCACCAAAGGAAAGCCGATGACCGAGACCCTGCCGCCCTGCCCGAAATGCGCCTCTGCCTATGCCTATCAGATGGATGCGCTGCTGATCTGCCCGGAATGCGGCCATGAATGGCAACCCGGAGAGGCTGCTGAGACCACGTCGGAGGTCCGCGACAGCGTCGGCAACCTCCTTAGCGATGGCGACACCGTGACGGTGATCAAGGATCTGAAGGTCAAGGGCTCTTCTCTGGTCGTGAAGGTCGGAACGAAGGTGCGCGGGATCCGGCTGGTCGATGGCGACCACGACATCGACTGCAAGATCCCCGGCATCGGCCAGATGGGCCTGAAGTCCCAGTTCGTGAAGAAGGTTTCCGAATAGGCGGCTGTTGGTCGTCCCCGGATCGGGGTCGGGCTGACCCCCTCGCAGTGCCAGGACCCGCCTTGCTCCACTGGGATGCAGGCAGGTTCGGGGAGAATACTCCCGAACCCTTTCCGTGAGGGGGACAGATGCCCTATCGCGGTGCCCGTCAGGCCCGGCAACCCCACGGGAGATGGGGGCCGGGCCTGCTGCCCTATCCCTAGGTCAATCGTCCCTCAGACATTCCCCGCCGCCATTTCGCTGGCGATGTGGTCGGCCTGACGGATGGCGAGGGCCACGATGGTCAGCGTCGGGTTCTCGGCCGCGCCGCTGGTGAACTGGCTGCCGTCGCTGACGAACAGGTTCGCCACGTCATGCGATTGCCCGTGCTTGTTGACGACGCCGTCCTCGGGTTTTTCCGACATCCGGTTCGTGCCAAGGTTGTGGGTCGAAGGATAGGGCGGCGTGGGCAATGTCCGCGTCGCCCCGACCTCCTTGTAGATGGCCTGCCCGACCGCATAGGCATGGTTGCGCATGGCGATGTCGTTCGGGTGGTCGCTGAAATTGACATTCGCCACCTTCAGGCCGAACTGGTCCTCGGTGTCGGAGAGCGTCACGCGATTGTCGGCTTGCGGCATGTCCTCGCCCACGATCCACATGCCGGCCATGTTCTCATAGCTGTCCAGCGCGGTCGTGAACGCGCGCCCCCAGGCGCCGGGATCGAGGAAGGCGGCCATGAAGGGCAGGCCAAGGCTCAGCGTCTCAAGCTCATAGCCGCCCACGAACCCGCGCGAGGGGTCGTGGCGGGCCTCGTCGCGGATGATCCCGGCCATGGTCGTGCCGCGCCACATATGCACCGGCTTCTCGAAGACGCCATAGACCGAGCCGGTGGTGTGGCGCATGTAGTTGCGCCCGACCTGATCCGAGCTGTTCGCCAGCCCCTTCGGGAACATCGAACTGTGCGAGTTCAGCAGCAGCCGCGGGCTTTCGAAACTGTTGCCCGCCACGCAGACCAGCCGGGCCTTCTGCATCTGCAGGTTGCCGTCCTTGTCGAAATACTCGACCCCCGTGACCTTCCCTTTGTCGTCGTGGAGGATACGGGCGGCATGGCAGCGGTCGCGGACCTCAAGGTTGCCGGTCGCCTCGCCGCGCGGGATGTCGGTATAGGCCGCCGACCATTTCGCGCCCCATTTGCAGCCCTGAAAACAGAATCCGGTCTGCTGGCAGGACATCCGCTCGTCATATTCGACGCTGTTGATGGCCATATTGCCGGTATGGACTTCCTTGTAGCCAAGCGCCTTCGCGCCCTTCTCGAAGACCTTGAAATTGCTGTTGCCGGGCAGGCGCGGACGGCCATTGACGCCGGTGACGCCCAGCTTGGCCTCGGCCTTGTCATACCATGGCTGCATCTCGGCCGGGTCGATCGGCCAGTCAAGAAGGTTCGCCCCCTCGACCGCGCCGTAATTGGTCCTGGGCTTCCACTCATGCTCCTGAAAGCGCAGCGAGGCGCCCGCCCAATGGATCGAGGTGCCGCCGACCGCCTTCACGATCCATGCCGGCAGGCCGGCGAAATCCTTGGCGACACGCCAGTCGCCGGATGTGGTGCGCGGGTCGGTCCAGGCAAGCTGGCCGAAGCTTTCTCATTCGTCATTGACGTAATCTTCGGGCAGGTAGCGCCCTCCAGCCTCCAGCGAGACCACCTTGACGCCCTTCTGCGCCAGTTCATTGGCCAGAACCCCGCCGCCGGAGCCGGTTCCCACGATGACCACGACGCTGTCGTCGGTCAGATCGAATTTGGCTGCATTTGCCATGACGTGTCCTCCCCCTTACAGCCAGTCAATGGCGTCGAAGCCGCGGTTGATGTAGCCGCCTTGCGAGTAGGACTCGCCCTCATAGCCGAAGATCGGCCAGATTTCCTTCTGGTTGTAGAGGCCCGTCACCAGCCCGCCGCGCACGGTCTGGAAGAACGGCGTCTCCTGAATGCCGCGCAGGATGGCGACGCGCTCGTCCTCCCACCCGGCCGCGAGGTAGGTGTCGAAGCCCGCATCCTTCGCCGCCTTGTCGAGGGCCGCGATCCCCTCGGCCACGGCGGCCTTCTGTTCCTCGCTGTCATAGCCCTTGACGGCGATCGCATAGAAACGGTCGCCGACCTTGTCATGGGGATAGATGTCGCGCGCCATCTGCAGAAGCGTCGCCATCTCGTGTTCGCTGACATGGGTGACTTCGACGGCCCAGGCGGCATCGGGCGCGGCGATGAAGCCCGCGCCCGCGACCGCCAGCGCGCCCGCGGCCACGGCGCGCGACAGAAGCGCCCGCCGGGTCAGACCCTGCTTGCTGAGTTGAGACATATTGTTTTCCTCCTCCCTAACTTCCCGCTGCGCCGCCCGCTCCCCCGGTCGGCACAGGGGATTACCTGAAACGCCCGCCGCGCCTCAGAACCTCGATCTGGTAGCCGTCCGGGTCGGCGATGAAGAAGAACCGGGCGATCACCTCGCCGCCGGGGGCGAAATCGACCAGCTTGCGCGGCTGGAATCCCTCGGCCTCGAGGCGGGCGTGCAGCGCATCAACGTCATCCACGGAAAAGGCGACATGGCCGTAGCCATCGCCCAGATCATAGGGTTCGGTCCGGCCCTTGTTGACGGTCAGCTCCAGCTCGGTCCCGCTCTCGTCGTTCGAGAGGTAGACCAGCGTGAAATCGTCGAAATCCAGCCGGTCAGCGATCTTGAGGCCAAAGCAGCGGTCATAGAACGCGACCGAACGTGCCTCGTCCAATACCCGGATCATCGAGTGAATGTATTTCGCCATGCCACCTTTCCCCCCTGTATGGATCCGAGGCTAAGGGGCGCGGATCGGGGGCGGGTAGTAATGGAATACTACAGGCGCGAATTTCGCTATTCGGCGGCGATGGCGGTCAGGTGATGCTCGTCGGCCAGGTTGATCGTGCAGGCGCAGCGCAGAAGCGAGGTGAAATTCCTGACCTCGCCATGCAATACAAGCACCTCGGCATGCAGCTTGGAGATGAAGGCCGAGGTCGTGACGCCCTGACGGGCCGCGATCTGGTCGAGGATTTCCCAGAAGGCCCGTTCAAGCCGGATCGAGGTGGATTGCCCGTTCAGCCTCAGCCTGCGGGTGATGGTCTCGTATCGTTCGGGATCCTGTCCCGCAAAGATCTGGCACATCGCTTGATCTCACTCCGCCCCGTTCGTCGATCTTGGGACAAGCGGGATCGCCGGTCAACGTGTTCCGCCGACCGCCGGAATTTCCGCCGCGACCAGGGGGGCAGGGGCCTGCATTGCCGCGGCGCCAGAGAGATAGTGCCAGACCTCCGAGATCACGACCGATCCCTCGCCCACCGCCGAAGCGACGCGCTTGACCGATCCGGCGCGGATGTCGCCGACCGCGAAGATGCCGGGATGCGAGGTCTCGAAGGACGCCGCGCGCCCGGCCGCCGCGCCGGTCAGGATGAAGCCCGCATCGTCCAGATCGACCAGACCGGCCAGCCAGTCGCAATTCGGGGCGGCGCCCGCCATGACGAAGACCGCGCAGCAGTCGAGGTGGCGGGTCGCGCCATCCGCATCCCGAACCTCGGCCGAGCGGAGCGATCCGTCGCCTTCGAGCGCCGCGATCGAGCTGTTGTAATGGATGGTGATCTTCGGATCGGCCTCCAGCCTGCTCGACAGATATTCCGACATGGAGGCGGCAAGCGAGTCGCCCCGGACCAGCAGATGCACATGGCTTGCGCTGCGCGACAGGAACATCGCGGCCTGCCCGGCGGAATTACCGCCGCCCACGACGATGGTGGCGGCGCCCCGGCATTGCCGCGCCTCAAGCTCGGTGGCGGCATGGTAGACGCCATTGCCCAGAAACCGGTCCAGCCCCGGAATCGCCAGCCGCCGGTATTGCACCCCGGTCGCGACCACCAGCGCCCGGGCGCAGATTTCATTGGTGCAGTCCAGCGTCACGCAGAACAGCCGGTCCTGCCGCCGCGCAAGCCGGATCACCCGGCGCGGCATGGCAAAGCTGGTGCCGAACTTCATCGCCTGCACCTCGCCGCGCCAGACGAGGTCGGCGCCGGAAATGCCGGTCGGAAAGCCCATGTAATTCTCGATCCGGCTGGAGGTGCCGGCCTGCCCCCCGATGGCAAGATCCTCGATCACCAGCGCGGAAAGGCCCTCGGCCCCGGCATAGACCCCGGCAGCGACGCCAGCGGGACCGCCGCCGACGATGATGACGTCGAAGATCGCGCCCGGCTCGGCCCGCAGGTCCATCCCGAGGCGCTGGGCGACCTTCAGGGGCGTCGCCGCCTCGATCACGCGGCCCTGACCGAAGATCACCGCAGGCTCGCCCGGCGCGATGCCGCATTCCTCGGCGACGGCCCGCGCCTGCGGGCAGACCAGATCGAAGGAGCGCACGGGGATCCGGTTCCGGCCCGCGAATTCCTCGATCCGGCGCACGCCGCCGTCCTGATCCGCGCCGATGAGCGTAAGGCCGGTCGCGCGTTCCTCAAGCTGCAGGCGGCGGCGGGCGGCAAAGACGGTGATGACGATATCGGAAAGCTCGGGCACCTGCGACATCAGGCGCAGCATCGCCGTGCGGTCCACCGCGATCGCCCGCGTCTCGCGCGCGGCGCGCATCGGCAGGGCGTGGACGCCGCCGGCCAGAAAGGCGATCTCGCCGGTGAATTGCGCCGGGCCGATGGTCGAGGCCATCGCCCTTTGCCGCGAATAGGGGTGCAGCATCTCGATCTCGCCCTCCTCGACATAGAGGAAGGTGTCCATCGGCTGCCCGATATCGGCGATCAGCTCGCCCTCGCCGAAATGCGCCTCGCGCCCGATCCGGCGCAGGCCCTCGACATGCGCGGCATGGAGAGGGGTGCGCTGCATCTGCCGAAGGTCGTGGCCGATGGCTTCCATGGCCCATGCTCCCGCTGGTCAGAGGAACTCGTCATCCGCGAAACAATAGGTCCAGTCCTCGCGCGGTTCCATCGAACCGATGATGGGATGGCCCGAGGTCTGCCAGTGCTGCCGTGCATGCCGGTTGGGCGAACTGTCGCAGCAGCCGATATGCCCGCAAGTCAGGCAGATCCGCAGATGCACCCAGCGCGACCCCATCGCCACGCATTCCGGGCAGACCGCCCCGGCCTTTTCAGAATCAGGCGGGACAGTCAGCGTGATTTGGTTCAGGTGCGTGCAAGTCATGTGATTTCCCGCCTCCGATCCGAGAGATGAATCTCAGCCTGAACCAGATACGGGCAAAATCAAGGCTAATCGGCCAACGGCCAGCCGGGGCTGGCCGTCGGGGGGCTGCGTCAGGCGTTGAAGAGGAAATGCAGGACGTCGCCGTCCTTCACCTCGTAGGACTTGCCCTCGACCCGGAATTTTCCGGCCTCGCGTGCGCCCGCCTCGCCCTTGTAGGTGACGTAATCGTCATAGGCGACGGTCTCGGCCCGGATGAAGCCGCGCTCGAAATCGCCGTGGATGACGCCCGCGGCCTGCGGGGCCAGCGTGCCCTTGTGGATGGTCCAGGCGCGGGCTTCCTTGGGGCCGACGGTGAAATAGGTTTCCAGACCCAGCAGCTTGTAGCCCTCGCGGATCAGCCGGTCGAGGCCGGCTTCGTGGAGGCCCATCTCCTCGAGGAACATGGTCGCTTCCTCGGCGGGAAGCTGGCTGATCTCCTCCTCGATCTTGGCCGAGATCACCACATGGCCCGCGCCCTGCGCCTTGGCCATCTCGGCCACGCGGTCGGACTGGCTGTTGCCGGTTGCGGCCTTGTCTTCCTCGACGTTGCAGACATAAAGCACCGGCTTCGCGGTCAGAAGCTGCAGCATGTCCCAGGCCTTGCGCTCGTCATCGGCCACGGCGACGGTGCGGGCGGGCTTGCCGGCTTCCAGCGCGGCTTGCGCGGCCTTCAGCAGCTTTTCCTGCGCCACGGCCTCCTTGTCGCCGCCCTTCAGCTTGCGCTGGATATTGGCCAGCCGCCGCTCGACGGATTCGAGGTCGGCGATCATCAGCTCGGTCTCGATCGTCTCGGCATCCTCGATCGGATCGACGCGGCCCTCGACATGGGTGACGTCGCCATCCTCGAAGCAGCGCAGGACATGGGCGATGGCGTCAACCTCGCGGATGTTCGCAAGGAACTGGTTGCCCAGACCTTCGCCCTTGGAGGCGCCCTTCACGAGGCCCGCGATATCGACGAAGGTGATGCGGGTGGGGATGATCTGCTTGGACCCGGCAATCGCTGCCAGCTTGTCCAGACGCGGATCGGGCACCGCGACCTCGCCCACATTCGGCTCGATCGTGCAGAAGGGGAAGTTCGCGGCCTGCGCGGCAGCGGTCTTCGTCAGCGCGTTGAACAGCGTCGACTTGCCGACGTTCGGCAGACCGACGATCCCCATGCGAAAGCCCATGATGCACCCCTTTTCCCGGAAATCTCGCGCCTTTTATGGGCGGACGCGGGCCAAGTCCAGTGCGGGACCGTTGATCTTTACCCGGCAGAGGGGATAACGCTGGGCGTCGGAACGAATTGGCGGACAGGGACCGGAGCGCATGAGCAGAATCGACGATACTTTCGCACGGCTTGGCGAAACCGGCGGCAAGGCCTTCGTGGCCTATATGATGGGCTGCGATCCCGATTTCGACTCCTCGGTCGAGATTATGCGCGGCCTGCCCGGCGCGGGCGTCGACATCATCGAGCTTGGGATGCCCTTTACCGATCCCATGGCGGATGGTGCGACGATCCAGGCCGCAGGACAGCGCGCGCTGGAGGCAGGCGGCAGCGTGACCCGCGTGCTGGAGATGGTGCGCGCCTTCCGTGCCGGCGACGACCGGACGCCGATCGTGCTGATGGGCTATTACAACCCGATCTATGCACGCGCGGGCGGGGTCGACCGCTTCATCGCCGAGGCGGTCGAGGCCGGGGTCGATGGTCTGATCGTCGTGGACCTGCCGCCCGAGGAGGATGCCGAATTGTGCCTGCCCGCGAATGCGGCGGGGCTGAATTTCATCCGGCTCGCGACGCCGACCACGGATGACGCGCGGCTGCCGGCGGTGGTTCGGAACACTTCGGGCTTCGTCTATTACGTCTCGGTCACCGGGATCACCGGCGGTCCCGCCGCGAATGCGGCCGAGGTCGCGCCGGAAGTTGCCCGGATCCGCGCCGCCGCCGGCCTGCCGGTGGTGGTGGGCTTCGGCATCTCCACCCCCGAGGCCGCAGGCGCGGTGGCGGGCGTCGCCGATGGCTGCGTCGTCGGCTCGGCCATCGTCAAGCGCATCGGAGAGGGGCGCCCGGTGCCCGAGATCCTCGACTTCGTGGCCGAGTTGGCCCAGGGCGCGCATCGGGGCTGAGGCGCGCCGCCGTTCGGCCGGGGGAAACACCGCGTTCCGACCGATTGCGGTTGGCAGAACGCGCCGCCACGTTATCTTCCATCCCGTAACGGATGGAGGATCCCATGACCAAGCTGTTTTATCACACCGGCGCGTGCTCTCTGGCGCCCCATATCGTGCTGGAATGGATCGGCGCGCCCTATGAGGAGCAGAATGTCGAATTCGGCGCGCCGGAGCTGCTGGCGGTGAATCCGGCCGGCGCGGTCCCGGCGCTGATCGAGGATGACGGCTGGATCCTGACCCAATGTGGCGCGGTCCTGCACTATCTCGCGGACAAGCATCCCGAGGCGGGGCTTGGCGCTGAACCCGGTCCGCGCGGCGCGGCAGAGCTGAACCGCTGGTCCTCCTTCTTCACCGGCGACCTGCATCCCGCGTTCTTTCCGCTGTTCTTGCCCGCGCGCTATACGACCGATCCCGACCCCGCCGCATTGGAGAAGGTGCAGGACGCCTGCCGCGATCTGGTGCGCAAGCGGCTGGGGCTGCTCGACGACCATCTGGCGGGCAGGGAGTGGATCTTGGGCAAACGCTCGATCATCGACGCCTATGCCTTTCCGATGATCCGCTGGGCCGCGAAGCTTCTGCCCGAAGGGATCAAGGGCTGGGCCAATATCCAGGCCCTGCATGACCGCATCGCGGCGGACCCCGCCGTGCAACGTGTTCTGGCCCGCGAGACGGGCAAGTAAGGGGGAAACCATGCCCACCGGCATCCACCACGTCACCGGCATCACCCGCCGGGTTCAGGCCAATGTCGATTTCTACGCGGGTTTCCTTGGCCTGCGTCTCGTCAAGCGCACGGGCGGGTTCGAGGATGCCGAGCAGTTGCACCTGTTCTATGGCGATGCACTCGGCTCGCCCGGTTCGCTGGTCACCTTCCTTGTGTGGGAGGACGGCGCGCCGGGCCGGGTCGGGCATGGGCAGGTGGCAGAGATCGCGCTGGCCGTTCCGCCCGCCAGCATCGGCGACTGGCTGACCCGCGCCATGACCGCGCGGGTTCCCGTCGAGGGGCCGGTGCGCGAGCATGGCGAAACCGTGCTGCGCCTGAAGGATCCCGATGGGGTGATCGTCAAGCTGGTCGGTGTGGACCTGCCAGCCGCCGCACCCCTGCCGGACCCGATTGCGCCCACGCGGCTGCGCGGCGTCACCGTGTTCACCGAAAGCCCCGTCGCGACGGCCGAGTTCATCGCCCGCTTCGGCTATCGCTCCGGCACGACCGAGGGCGCGATCCGGCGGCTGGTCTCGGACACGGATGTCATCGACATCCGCGATGCGACCGGCTTCTTTCCGGGCATTCCCGGCACCGGGATTCTGGACCATGTCGCCTTTCGCGCGGCGGGTGCCGATCAGGTGCGCGCCATGCGGCTGGAGTTGAAGGACACGGACGCGACCAGCGTGCATGACCGGAAATATTTCCTGTCCCTCTATGTGCGCGAGCCTGCGGGCACGTTGCTGGAATATGCCACCGACGCGCCGGGCTTCACCATTGACGAGGCGCCGGAGGATCTGGGCCGGACGCTGTTCGTCCCGCCCCATGACGCGGCCCGCGCAGACGATCTGCGCGTGATCCTGCCGCAATTCGCCCTGCCGGGCGAGGAAAGGATGCCTATGCGTGATCTGCATTTCATTCATCGCCTGCACCAGCCGGATACCCCCGACGGCAGCACTATCGTCCTGCTGCACGGCACCGGCGGGAATGAGACCGACCTCATGCCCTTGGCCCATCGGCTGGCGCCCAATGCCACGCTGCTGGGTGTGCGCGGCCGCTCGACCGAGGAGGGGATCAACCGCTGGTTCCGCCGCTTCGACGCCGTGACCTATGATCAGGCCGATATTCGCGCCGAGGCCGAGGCCTTTGTGGCCTTTGTCGAGGATGCCGCCAAGGCCTATGGCCTCGATCCCGCGCGGATGACCTTCCTTGGCTATTCCAACGGCGCGAACCTGATCGGCGCGATCCTGCAGCTTTATCCGCAGGCGATCCGGCGCGCGGTCCTGCTGCGCGGCATTCAGGCGCTGGAACAGCCGCCCGCAGCGGCGCCGGATGCCTTTGCCGGGCAGGAGGTCCTGATGCTGAACGGCGCGCGCGACATGTTCGGGCGGATGGCCCCCGCGCTCGAGGCAGCACTTGCCGGTGGTGGGGCACATGTGGACAGCCGCACCCTCGCGGCGGGGCATGAGCTTTCGCCGCAGGATCTGACCGAGGCGCAGGGCTGGCTTGGCTGACCCTTCCCGATGTCCCCGGGCGCAATCCGGGGGCATCGCAAACGGGGGATGTTTCCCGCATCCGAACACCGCATTCCGCGCCCGGTGGCTTGCGGGAATGCCGGGCTGCGGTCAATCTCCACGTCGCGGGCACTGCCCGGCAGGTCCGCTGACATGAAAGAGGAGTAGGAAGATGAGTAAGCCGCATATCGCAGTCATCATCGGTTCGACCCGCGACTCGCGCTTTGCCGACAAGCCTGCGGCCTGGCTTTTCGAGAATGTCTCGAAACGCGAGGACATGAGCTTCGAACTGGTCGATCTGCGGGATTACGACCTGCCGTTCTTCAACGAGGTCGCCTCGAACGCCTGGGTGCCCTCGCAGGATCCGCGCGCGGTCAGGTGGCAGGAAAAGCTGGCCGAATTCGACGGCTATATCTTCCTGACCGCCGAGTATAACCGCGCGGTTCCCGGTGCGCTGAAGAACGCGCTGGATCAAGCCTACAAGGAATGGAACCGCAAGCCCGCCGCCGTCATGGCCTATGGCTCCATGGGCGGGGCGCGGGCGGCGGAAAACCTGCGCACCATCGCGATCGAGCTGCAGATGGTCCCGGTCCGCAGTGGCGTCCATCTGGGCGGCACCGAGTTCTTCAAGGTCTCGCCCCTTGGCGGCAATGGCGAGATGTCCGAGGTGGACGGCGTCCTGCAACCCTCGCTGAAGGGGATGCTCGACGACCTGCACTGGTGGGCCGAGGCCACGATGGCGCAGCGCGCGAAATCCGCCTGACCACCGGGGGGCGGCTGCCTCGGGTGGCCGTTGTCATCCGAGGATTGAAACCCCTCAGTTCACGATGAACTCGGCGTGAAGCGCGCCGGCGGCGTGGACCGCCTTCAGAATGTCGATCATGTCGCGCGGGCGGATGCCAAGGGCATTCAGCCCCGCGACCACCTCGGACAGCGAGGATTCCCCGCTGATCTCGGCGAATCCGATCCCCGGTTCCTGCGTGATGTCGGCCTGGCTGCGGGGCAGCACCACCGTCTCGCCCGGCGCGAAGGGATTGGGCTGTGAGGCGATCGGCGCCTCGCGCACGCGCAGGGTCAGGTTGCCCTGCGACACTGCCACGCGCGAGATGCGCACATCCTCGCCCATGACGATGGTGCCCGAGCGGTGGTCGATGACGACCCGCGCCGCGATCTCCGGCTCGACGGTGATGTTTTCGATCCGCCCGATCAGCCGCGCCGGGTTCACTGTGCCAAGCACGGTGGAATCGATCGCGATCGTCCCGGAATCGAGAAGGTTCGCCAGCCCGCTCCCCAGCGCGCGGTTGATCGCCGCCTCGACCCGCGCCGCAGTGGTGAAATCCGGGTTGCGCAGGGCAAGGCGCAGGCTGGTCATCTGGGAAAAGTCGAAGTCCACCTCGCGCTCGACTCGCGCGCCGGATGGGACGGTTCCCGTCGTCGGCACCCCCTGCACGACCGAGGCGGCCTGCCCCGATGCCTCGACGCCGCCGGCAAGGACCGATCCCTGCGCGACGGCATAGATCTCGCCATCGGCGGCGTTCAGGGGCGTCATCACCAGCGTACCGCCGAGCAGGCTTTTCGCATCGCCAATCGCCGCCACATTGACGTCGATCTGCGATCCGGCGCGGGCAAAGGGCGGCAGCGTCGCCGTCACGATCACGGCGGCGACGTTCTTGGGCCGGAACGCGTCCTCGGTGACGTTCACCCCCAGCCGTTCCAGCAGGCTGGCCATGATCTCCTCGGTGAAGGGCGCATTGCGCAGGCTGTCGCCCGAGCCGCTGAGCCCGACGACAAGGCCGTAGCCGACCAGATCATTGCCGCGCACGCCGTCCACATTGGCCAGATCCTTGATCCGAACCGGCGCAGCCTGGGCGAACCCGGCCCAAAGCAGCAGGACGAGAAGGCGCCAGAGGTGCCGCATCACAGATAGTCCGTCAGGCTGAGCCGCGAGAGGCGCGCGGTGATGGCATAAAGCGTCTCGATCCGGGCCTCGGCATCCTCCAGCGCGGCGGCGGTCTCATAGGGGTCGGCGGCGATCAGGCCGTTCCGGGCAATGTTGAGCGCCGAGGTTTCGGCCGAATTCGCCGTGATGGCCAGCGCGGCCCGCTCCTCCTGCACGCCGATCAGGGTGCGGGCCTCGGTCAGGCCCATTTCGCCCTGAACCAGCAGCGACCCGGCACCACGCGACAATTCGCGCCGGGTCTGGGCGTCCAGCCCGGTCGCTGCGCTGGTATAGGCCATGATCGCGAAGCCTTTGAGGGCGGCGCGCAACTCCGCGGAATTGGCGGTGATCGGCGGGGTGATGCTTTTCTCGGGCGATATGGCGATGGCGGCGGTTCCTTGGTCATTGCCAAGGAAACCATCATCCGCGAAGCCGCCGCTGCCGGCGGGCGCGTCGAAATACCCCTCGATCGCGGCAAGGATCGCGTCCGCGCCCGTCGCGCCGCCAACGGCGGTGGTGATCTGCGCCATCAGGTCGTCATAACCGGCGACGGGGGCCTGCCCGCTGCGGCTGCCGGCAAAGACGAAGCGGCCGGCGACCGCGCTGTTCAGGGATTCGATGACCGATTTCAGGTCCGCAGGCGCCTTGTTCAGATAGACGTCAAGCGACGCCGCCGACGAGACCAGCGCATCCGAAAGCAGCACCGTCCCGGTGGCATTCGCGAGCGACTGGATGTTGTCGAGCGCGGTTTGCGAGGTGTTCAGAAAGCTCTTCGCCTCGGCCAGATTGCGCGCATAGGTGTCGAGCGTGACGAGCCGCGCCTCGATCTGGCTGATCTGGCCAAGATCGCCGCCAAGCGCCTTGGGGATGTCGGACCTGATCCCCGTCGCCACTTCCTCGGAGAGGGTGTTGAGCCGGGTCTTCAGCGCCGATTGCGACAGGCGAAGCTGATAGGACCGTGCGAGGTCGCTGATGGAGTTGAAATTGGTCATGTCAGCCTCAGGATTTCGTCGAGCATGTCGTGGACGGTCTGGAGGACCCTGGCATTGGCGGCATAGGCTTTCTCGAGCGCCAGCAGCGCCTCCATCTCGGCATCGGTATCGACGCCTTCGGCCAGCAGCGCGCCGCGCAGCCCCTGCGAATGGACCTGGTCCTGATATGCGGCGGCTTCGCTGCCGAGCCGTGCCGTCGCCGCGCCGGAAGCAAGGTCCGAGGACATGGTCAGCATCGTGCGCGGAATGTCGGAAAGGGCGGCGGATGCGGGCGGGCGATTGTCCGAAAGCGCCGCCGCCATGCGCATGAGCAACCCGCTTTCCCCCAGATCGCCGGGGCCGGTCGCGTTCAGCCCGGCGCGGATGCGCCAGAGGGCGCCGCCCTTGGCGGGATCAAAGGCGGAGGCGACGGCGATCCGGTTGGCAAAGCCCGCCTCATTCGCAGGATCGAGGTTTCCTTGCAGGTCGGTGAACAGCCCGTGCTGGCCCGCCGCCAGCGTCGGATCGACCGCCGGATCGGCGAAGCGGGCATAAACCTCGCGCGCGAAGCCGTCGATCCGCGCCTGATAGGCGGGCGCAAGTTCGTCCCGGATCTGGAAATTCGCGGCGATGGACCCGCCGGAAAAGACCGACATCTCGGCCGCCGACAGGGGTTTTCCGTTCAGGCTGATGGTGGCGAGGGCGCCGTTCGCGACATTCATGTCCGCGCTCACGCGGCCTGCGGCGGTGAAGCCGAGCGTCGCCGGGATCGTGCCGTCGAGAAGGGTAGCGCCGCCCTTGGTGAAAAGCGCGATCCGCCCGTTCTCGCGGCTCACCTCGACCACCGGGACGATGGTGCAGATCTCGTCGATCGCGGCCTGCCGGGCGTCCATCAGCGAGGAGGCATCGCCCCCCTGCGCGCTGGTCACGGTGATCTGCCGGTTCAGCTCTGCCACGCGCTCCAGCGCGGTGTTGAGCTTGCCCACATCCGTCGCGATGGCCTTCTCGGCCGCGGTCCGGGCGTCCTCGATCGAGGTCGAAATGGCCGAGATCTTCGCGGTCAGGGCCTGGGCCGAGTCGAGCACGTCCTGCAAGCGCACGTCGCTGTCCGGCCGCGCCGTGGCCGAGGCAATCGCGGCGTCGAAGGCGGTCAGGATGCTGCTGAGCGAGGTCGCGTCATTGGCGGTGCCGAAGCTCGTCTCCATCGCGCCGTGGAACGTGGCGATGGTGCCGGAATTGGTGGCGCGGGCCATGGCAAGGCGGTTCTCGGCCAGCAGGCCCGCATTCACCATGCGCCGCACCCCGTCGATCGCGACCCCGCCGCCATTCGCCGCGTAAAGGCGCGAGGACAGCTCGACCTCGCGCCGCGCATAGCCCGAGACCGTCTTGTTCGAAACGTTGGTCGAGACGATCTCGGTCCCCCGCGTGGTTGCGGTCAGGCCGGAGAGGGCGTTCGATATCGCCGATGAAAGGCTCATGTCCTCACTCCTCTGTCAGGGGGCCGGTCAGCGCTTGATGTTGGTGGTTTCCTGCAGCATCTCGTCGACGGTCTGGATGATCTTGGCGTTCGACGAATAGGCGCGCTGGGTCTGGATCAGGTCGGTCAGTTCCGCCGCGACATCGGTGGTCGAGCTTTCGCGCGCATAGCCGGCGATCGCCCCCGTCGGCCCGTCGCCCGCGTCCCAGAGGAAGAAGGCCCCCGAATCCTGCGAGATCTTGTAGGTCTGGTTGTCCAGCGCGACCAACCCGTTCGGATTGGGCACGTCGACCAGCGGCACCTGATAGAGGAGGCGGGTGACGCCATTGTCATAGGTGCCGTGGATGAAGCCGTTATCGTCGATCTCGACCGCAGTGAGCACCCCGGCGGCCGTACCGTTCTTGGTGATGTTGGTCGGCGAGAAATCGGCGCTGATCTGGGTCATGCCCGATGTGCCCCCCGGCTGGCCGATGGTGATCGCTATCGGGCCATGCGCCGCGTTGACCGTCAGCTGTCCGGTGACCGGATCATAGGCCCCGCCCGAGAGGGTCGTCACCGCCCCGAGCGGGCCGCCCGGCGCGTCGTTGAAGTCGAGCGTATAGGAGCCGACCAGCGATTCATCACCCGGCGTCGCCGGATCGTCAAAGGTCGCGGAATCGCGGATCTCCATGGTCCAGCTGTTCGATCTGCCCGTCGCGTCCGCGCCGACGGTCGGCACGAAGGTCATGGTCAGCCTGCGCGAGGCGCCGAGATTGTCGTAATATTCGATCGAGGTCGTGGAATTCGCGGGCGTGGTGCCGCCGACCGTCGCCTCTGCCGGCAGGTTGAACCCGACCGAGATCGCGGTGGTCGGCTCGGCATACATATCGTTCGCATTCAGGACGATAGGTTGCAGCCCGGCGGAGGAGTCGCGCGGCATCGTCGGGATGGTGCCGTCCCGGTTCGCGGGCCAGCCCATCAGCACGAGGCCCGAGGAGGTCCGCAGCACCCCTTCGGCATCGGTGCGGAACGCGCCCGTCCGGGTCAGCGACAGCGACGGGTTGCCGGTGCCGAGGCCGCTCAATTCCGAATAGTTGATGACCGGCAGCATGCCCCGGCCGGTGATCGCGATGTCGAGCGCATTGCTGGTCCCGACAAGGCTGCCGCGCTGATCGACCACGCGTCCCGACTGGGCCAGGACGCCACCCGCGGTATATTGCCCGCCGCCGCGCGAATTGCCGATCACGACGCTTTCGAACTCGGTCGAGACGCGGCGGTATCCATAGGTGCCGGAATTGGCGATATTGTCCGAGATGCCCGCAAGCCGGGCCGAGTTTGCGGTAAGGCCGGAGACGCCGGCGCTGAGGGCAGAGGAGATCGACATTCCATGTCATCCTGTGTGAGTCGAACTGGGGCAGTCTCGTCCCCGTCCGGTTAAGATCGCCCTAACCGGCAGAGGAAATTCGCGCGTCATCTGAGCAGGATCACCTCGATCCGGTTGTTGTTCGGGTCCATCGGGTTGACCGCGCGGTTGCGGCGGTCGGCATAGGCGGTGACGCGCTGGATGCGCGTGGCGCCGGTTCCCGCCCCTTCGAGGAGGTTGCGGACGGTATGGGCGCGCGCGTCCGACAGCGCCCAGACGGGCGAATGGATCAGAAGCTCGGGATAGGTCCGCACATGGCCCGCAATCGCAAGCTGGTTCCTGACCCGGCCAAGCACGCCCGAAAGGACGCTCGCAAGTTCGCGCATCGCGGGGCTGGGCTGGGCGGTGTCGTCGACGAAAAGCGGCTCGTCCAGCAGGTCGGTCAGCTCGATGACCAGCCCCTCATCCGTCATGCGGGTCACGACATGCTTCAGGATGTTCTGGCGCTGCATCGATTCCGCGCCGCGCCCCGAAAGCTGGTCCTGCACATGCCGCGCAAGCTCCTCGAACTCGGTCGAGGCGGGAGTGCCGCCCAAGGTGTCGCGCGAGGAGCCGATCCCCTTGCCGGAGTTGCTGTCGGCATCCTGCAATTCGCCCCCGAAAGGGCCCTGCGCGCCGCCCTTGTTCGTCTGCACGATCGTCGGGTTGAAGTAATCAGCCAGTCCCTGCCGCTGCTTCTCGGTCGTGGCGTTCAGGAGCCACATGAGCAGGAAGAAGGCCATCATCGCGGTCACGAAATCCGCATAGGCCACCTTCCACGCGCCGCCATGATGGCCGGGGGCCGTGCCACCCTGAACCTTCCGAATGATGATCGGCGCGCCGCCGCGATCCGCAGCCATGACCTGTCCTCTCGATTCCCGTCGGGACCGGTCTAGGGGATCGGGCGATAAGATCGGGTTAACGGATCAAATGCGCGACATTTCGGCCTCTGCCGGTCGTCGCCGGGGCCGCTGCCGCACGGCATTGCCTTGCATGGCCGGGGCCAGCGCCTATTCTGGCCCGATGCTGATCGAAGGCACATATGACCTCTCAACGGGAAGCGGGCTGGTCGCCTGTCCGCGCTGCGACGCGCTGCATGTCGAACACGACCTTCAGGCCGGAGAGACGGCGCGCTGCGTGCGCTGCAACGCCGTCCTTGCCAGTCCGCGCGCCGGGGCTTTCACCCGGATCATCGCGCTCTCCTTCACGTCGATCGTCCTGATGATCGCGGCTGTCTTCTTTCCCTTCCTGCGCATCTCGCGCGCGGGGTTCGGGAACGAGACCTCGCTTTTCGATGTCGCGCTGGCTTTCTCGCACGGGGCGCTGATGCCGCTGACCGTGGCGCTGCTGGCGACGATCATCGGCCTGCCGGTGCTCAGGTCGGTGCTGCTGGTCTATACGCTGGTGCCGCTTTCGGCGGGGCGGGCGCCCTATGCCCATGCCGTCGGCGCCTTCCGCCTGTCCGAGGCGCTGCGGCCCTGGTCCATGGCCGAGATCTTCGTGATCGGGACGACGCTTGCGCTGATCAAGGTGGGCGGGCTTGCCGCCATCAGCTTCGGCCCGGCCTTCTGGGCCTTCTGCGCGCTGATCCTCGTCAATGCCGCCAGCAATGTCTTTACCAGCGCCACGACCATCTGGGACGCGATCGAGGATGGCGGGGCAAGGACCGACGGACGCGAGATCCGGCGGGAGCCGGCGAAATGACCGGCCTGCCCACGCATGACGCGCCGATCCTGACCGCCCATCGCGCGGGGCTGATCGGCTGCCGCGGCTGCGGGCGGGTCTGGCCCGACAGCGAGGAGAGCTGCCACCGCTGCGGCGCGACCCTGTCGCCACCGGACCGGCGCTCGCTCAACGCGGTCTGGGCGTGGCTTCTGGCCGGGTTCATCTTCTATATCCCCGCAAACCTTTTCCCGATGCTCAGGACGACGACATTCGGGGGGCTGGCGGGGAATACCGAATCCACCATCCTCGGCGGCGTGCTGGAGCTTTTGCACTATGGCAACTGGTTCGTCGCGGCGGTGGTCTTCACCGCCTCGATCATCGTGCCGATCGGCAAGTTCATCGCGATCGGCTGGCTTGCCACCGTGGCGGGCCGCCCGGCCACGGTCAGGGACGCGCATAACCGCCTGATGCTCTATGAGGTGGTCGAGTTCATCGGCCGCTGGTCGATGATCGACGTCTTTGTCGTCGCGATCCTTTCGGCGCTGGTCCAGCTTGGCTTCGTCGCCTCGATCCATCCGGGGCCGGCGGCGGTCGCCTTCGCGCTCTCTGTTGCCTTCACCATGCTTTCTGCGCAAAGTTTCGATCCCAGACTGATCTGGCGGGGGCTGCCGCTCAGAAGCCGCAAGGACCGAACCGACCCATGACCGACACCCCCCCGTCCGAGCAGGGCCCCGGACTGAAACCCGCCGAACCCGTCCGCAAGGTGGCGGCCCGCGCCGCGCGCGCCGGATCGTCGCTGATCTGGCTGGTGCCGATCATCGCGCTGATCGTGACGCTGGGCGTCGGCTGGAACGCCATCGCAAGTCGGGGCACCCTGATTTCGGTGAAATTCAAGGACGCGACCGGCATCACGCCGGGCGAAACCGCGCTGAAATTCCGTGAGATCACTGTGGGCAAGGTCGAATCCGTCCGCTTCACCGACGACCTCCAGCAGGTCGAGGTGAACATGCGCGTGGACAAGGATCTTGCGCCCTTCATCGACAGCGACGCGAAGTTCTGGATCGTGCGGCCGCAGGTCTCGGCGCAGGGGATCTCGCGGCTCGACACGGTGCTGACCGGCTCTTTCGTCGAGGGTTATTGGGACGACAAGGCGGCCGAGCCGCATACCGAATTCACCGGCCTCGAAAAGCCGCCGCTGACCAGCTTGGGCCAGAAGGGAACGCTGATCGAACTTTCGGCGGAACGCTCGCGCGGGATGAGCGATGGTGCGCCCGTCATGTTCCGGGGCGTGCAGGTCGGGCAGATGCAGAACCTGCGGCTGGACGAAAACGGCGAGGGAGTGGTCGCCGATGTCTTCATCGCCGCGCCCCATGACGCGCGGCTGACGACGAATACCGTCTTCTGGGACACGTCGGGTTTCTCGATCTCGCTGGGTGCGCAGGGCCTTGCGCTGAACGTGGGCTCGCTCGCCTCGGTGCTGCAGGGCGGCGCTGAATTCGCCACGCTGACCTCGGGTGGCGAGCCGGTCGAGAACGGCCACAAATTCGTCCTCCAACCCGACGAGCAATCGGCCCGCGCCAATCTTTTCACTGACGATGGCAATGCGCTGCGGCTGACCATGCTGGTGGGCGAATCCGTCAAGGGGCTCGAGACCGGGGCGAATGTCCAATATATGGGCCTGACGGTCGGGCGGGTGACGAACCTCGCCTCGCGACTGGTCTCCGGCCCCGATGGCGACCGGGTCGAGCAGGAGATCACGTTGGCGGTGACGCCTGAGCGGCTGGGCCTTCCCGTGGATGCGACGCCCGAGGAGGCGCTGGATTTCATCGCCCGACAGGTCGATCAGGGTTTGCGTGCGCGGATCACCAGCGCGGGCTTTTTCGGCACCTCGCTGGAGGTCGAATTGGTCGAGCGACCCGATGCCGCGACCGCCTCGCTCGATCGCGCGGCCAAGCCCTATCCGGTCATCCCCTCGCTTCCGGGCGAGGTCTCGGACTTCACCGAGACGGCGCAGGGCTTCCTGTCGCGCGTGGGCAACCTGCCGATCGAGGAGGCGCTGAAATCCGTCACCGACATGATGAACTCGATCACCGCGATCGCGAGCAGCGACGATACCCGCGCCATTCCGGCCGCGCTGCGCGGCACGCTGGACGACGCCAAGGCGACCAGCGGCGAGATGCGCCAGATCGCGACGGAACTGCGCGAATCCGGCGCGGCGGGCCAGATCCGCAAGATGGTGGACGAGGCCAGCGCCGCAGCCGAGGCAGTGAAGCTTGCTGCCGCCGACGTGCCCGCCATGGTCGAGGAGATCGACAAGGCCGCCGCCAAGGTCGGCGAGGTGGATTTCGCCGCCCTTTCGACCGAGGCCGAGGGTATCCTGAAGGATATCCGCGCCATGATCGGCTCGGAAGATGCCGAGAAGCTGCCGCGCAACCTGTCGGACACGCTGGAGGCGGCCTCCGGCTTGCTCAACGACCTGCGCGACGGCAATGCGGCGGGCAGCCTGAACGAGGCGCTGGGTTCGGCAAAGCTCGCGGCGGACAATATCTCGGCCTCGGCCCAGCGGTTGCCGCAGCTCAGTGCGCGGCTTGAATCGCTGGCCAGCCGGGCAGAGAGCGTGATCGCCGCCTATGGCGACCGCTCGACCTTCAATACCGAGACGATCAACCTGATGCGCGAGATGCGGCGCGCGGCCAATGCCTTCGGCAACCTCGCCCGCACGATCGAACGCAATCCGCAAGCCTTCATCCTGGGACGATAAGATGCGCCACCTCCTGCTCGCCTCTGCTTTGCTGGCCGCGCTGGCCGCCTGTTCGAACGGCGAAAAGACCGCCCGCTTCCTGATCGACCCACCGGAAACCGGCACGCGGCTGCCGAACCGGCTGGGGACGGCGGAACTCAAGGACGTGTCGCTGCCGGAATATGCCTCGGCCGGAGAGATAAGCTGGCAGGACGCGGGTGGCGCCGTTCGGTCGAACACCCGGCAGCTCTGGGCGGACGAGCCGCAGCGCGCCTTCACGCTGACGCTTGCCCGCGCAATCTCGGACATTTCGGGCGCGACGGTGATTGCCGAGCCATGGCCGCTGGCCGAGCCGCCGCGCCGGACGCTGGAGGTCCGGGTCGAGAAGGCCTTGGCGCAGGCCAACGGAACCTATCGCCTGACCGGGCGCTATTTCATCGCCGATTCCGGGGCGGGCGGGACGAACCATGCCCGCAGCTTCGATATCTCCGTGCCGATGGGTGCCGAGGGCGGCAAAGCCGGTCCCGCGACCATTGCCCGCGCGCAATCGGCGGCGATTGCGCAGCTGGCGCAGCAGATCGCAAGTCTCGGCGGGGCGGGGAACGCGCTGCGCACCTCGTCGCCCGCGCCGACGCGCATGGATGACATTTTCTCGCAACCGCTGCCGCCGCTTGACGGCAGCTGAGGCTCAGCCGTCCTCTGGGTCGAACTGGCCGAAGCGGCCCGCCGCAAAGACCAGCGGGTGATCGCCCGGCCCCGCGACGGTGACGCGCAGGACGCGGCCGACCAGAACCGTGTGGTCGCCTGCATCGTGGATGGCATGGCTCTTGCAGTCGAAGCGCGCGGCGACACCCGGCAGCAGCGGCACGCCTTCCTCGGACAACACTTCCTCCAACCCCTCGAACTGGCGCCCGCCACGGGTGAAGCGCAGGCAGACCTCAAGCTGCTCGGCGCCCAGCACATGCACCGACCAATGCGGCGCCTCGAGGAAACCGCGATGCCGGGTCGAGGACTTGGCCGGGCACCAGAGTACCAGCGGCGGTTCCAGCGAGACGCTGCTGAAGCTGTTGACCGTCATGCCGATCGGGCCGGCATCGCCCATGGCGGTGATGACCGTGACCCCGGTGGCAAAGCGGCCAAGCGCCTCGCGCAGCAACCTCGCCTCGGCGGTGGCGGGATGAAAGGTGATCTCGTCGGCGAGCCTGTCGCGGGTCGCTGGGGGAATGCGGCGCATACGCGGGCCCTGTCATCTGCGGTCGCCCATTCATAGCCTCGACCCCCGGCCTCATCAAGCCGAGGCGGAGTATCCGGTCGCGGGTAGGGGCGTCAGCGCCGCCATCATCTGGCCATGCAGGCCGGGCGGGGCAACCACCAGCCCGTCGCAGAGCGCGCGCGGGGTATTGAATCGCAGCGCGCTTCCCGAAAGACCGGTCGCGACGCAGCCCGCGCGCTCGGCGATCAGGCTGCCGGCGGCGATGTCCCATTCCCAGGCGGCGCGGGTCGAAAGCGCGGCGTTGAACCGGCCCTCGGCGACAAGGCACAGCCGCCATGCCAGCGAGGGGCGGAACTCACGCCGGATCGGGGGCGGAGCGCCCTGCCAGAAGGTCGGGTCGAGGCTGGGCTTGCTGGTCAGCACCCGCGCCCCCGAAATGTCGTGTTCGGCCGGTTCCAGCGGGCTGCCATTCAGAAGCGCCGGGCCGTCCTCGGTCGCGGTATAGGTCAGGTCGCGCGCGGGCAGGTGGACCACCGCCGCCGTGATCCGGTTGCCGGTGGCGATGGCCAGCGAATGCGAGAACCCGTCCTGTCCGGCCAGAAAGGCCCGCGTGCCGTCGATGGGGTCGAGGATGAAGCAATGATCGGCATCAAGCCGCGCGGGCTCGTCGGCGGATTCCTCGCTGAGCCAGCCGTAATGCGGTCGGGCGGGGCGCAGCACCTGTTCGAGATGGCGGTTGATGGCAAGGTCGGCCTCGCTGACCGGGCCGGCGCCGTCGCTTTTCTCCCAGGCCTGCGGGTCGTTGCGCCAGTAACGCAGCGCGATCTCTCCCGCCTCCCGGGCGGCCTCGATCAGCAGGTTCAGGTCACTCGCCGGCAACAGTCATTCCTTCGACCAGCAGGCTCGGCACCCGCATTCCGCGCCAGTCGCGGGCGTCATTGGCCGCGATCAGGCGCATCAGCATCTCGCGCAGGTTTCCGGCGATGGTGCATTCGTTGACGGCATGGGTGATCTCGCCGTTCTCGACCCAGAAGCCGCTGGCCCCGCGCGAGTAATCACCGGTCGTCGGGTTGATCGAGGAGCCGATCATCGAGGTCACGAGAAGGCCGCGCCCCATGTCCCGGATCAGTTCGTCGCGGCTTTTCTCGCCGGGCGTCAGGACAAGGTTCGTCACGCCGGGCGAGGGCGGGCTGCCGGCCCCCCGCATGGCATTCGCGGTCGAGGCCATGCCAAGCTTGCGCCCGGTCGCGAGGTCGAGGGTCCAGCCCTGCAGCACGCCGCCCCGGACAAGGTGGCGGTCGGCGGTCTTGAGCCCCTCGGCATCAAAGACCCGCGACGCGCCCATGCGCGGCAGATGCGGCAGTTCGATCAGGTCGAAGCCGGGCGGCAGCACCGCCTCTCCCATCGCGTCCCGGAGCCAGCTTGCGCCCCGCGCCACCGCCGCGCCATTCGCGGCCGAGACGAGATGGCCGATTAGGCCCGAGGAGACGCGCTCGTCATAGAGGATCGGGAAGGTTCCGGTCGGCGGCTTGCGGGCGCCCCGCCGCTCGACCGTGCGTTCGGCGGCGAGGCGTCCGATCTCTTCCGGTGCGGGCATGTCGGCGCGATGGACGCGGCTTTCGCCGGCCCAGTCCCGCTCCATCCCGGTGCCCTCGCCGGTGATCGCGATGGTCGAGAGGCCGTGGCCACTACGGGCGAGGCCGGCGGAAAAGCCGTTCGTCGCCGCCAGCCACATCCGCCGGTGCGAGGCCGAGGCCGAGGCGGATTCGATCTTCGAGACGCCATCGACGGCCAGCGCGGCGGCTTCCGCGCGCAGCGCCGCCTCCTGCAATTCCATCGGCTGGGGCTCGGGCGCGGAATCGAAAAGCTCCAGCCGCGCGCTGTCCGTGTCACGGCTGAGTTCGCCCGGCTCGGCCAGCCCCAGCGTATCGTCGACCGGCGCCTCGCGCGCCATGGCGACGGCGCGCAGCGCCATGTCCTCGATCGTGCGCGGCGATTCGTCCGAGGCCGAGACGCAGGCCTGCCTGCCGCCCAGAAGCACGCGCAGCCCGATCTCGACGCCTTCGGCGCGCTCGGCATGTTCCAGCTTGCCGCCCCGGACATCGACCGAGACGGCCGCGGCCTCGACCGCGACGGCATCGGCCTGCTCTGCCCCCGCCCGGCGCGCGGCAGCCAGAAGCTGCTCGGTCAGGGATTGCAGGCGCGCGAATTCGGTCATGGCTTCTCCTCGGGTGGCAACTGGGGGCAAGGGCGGCAATCCTTGCGCCACGGGTCGGCCGTGGCGCTGGATCGCGGCGCTTCGGCGCGCGAATTACCTGATCTGCTGGCCGTTGGCAAAGATGGTGCCGCCTTCCTTGAACTCAAGGTCGGTGGTCAGCTTGTCCTCGGCCCCGTCCACCGGCTTGGCGAACATGGCCAGCATCATGCGCACGCCCATCATCTGATCCTGCGGGATCAGGCCCATATTGCCCAGCTTTTCGATGAGGCCGTTCACGCCCTCGAACTCGGCATGGATCTCGCCGACCGGAGCCTCCATCGACCCCTCGTCCACGGCCTTCAGGTTGCCGCTGGCATTGGCCTTGGCCCCAAGCAGGTTCAGCGCGACCTGATTGATGTTCAGCTCGACCGGCTCGAACCCGGTGGGCTCATCGGCCATTTCGTCGTCCTGCTCGGCGGTTTCCGCCTCGGCCTCGGCCATGTCGGCGGGGGCATCGGGGCTGACGCCCTCGGCCGTCGCATCGTCTGTCGCGTCGGCGGGCGCGGTTTCATCCGGCGCGGGCAGGGCAAAGAGATCCTTGGTGACTTTCAGCAGGCCGGTCAGGTCGATCTCCAGCGAGGCCGGGTCGCGCGGCAGGGTGGCCGTCGGGTCGAACATGTTCCAGACCGCATCGCCCAGCGACACGCCGTTCAGCGCATAGGCGAACTTGAACGGCTGAGCCTCCTCGGATTGGGTGACCGGCAGCTGCATGTTGAAGCTGCCGCTTTCCACCGCATAGCTGATCGGGAAGGGCACCTGCGGCGAGGTCATCTCGAAGGCCATCGCGTCCGAGCCAAGCTGATAGCCCATGCCGTCGCGGGACAGGGTGAAGTTGCCGTCGAAACCCTTGCCGTCATATTTGCCCGCGCCGCTGCTCGGCTGGCCATCCTCGTCCGTGCCCGAGAATTCGAAGGTCGCGGCGATGGCGCCGACCTGCATCTTGCCGCCGATCGCGAGGCCGGCCTTCAGCGCCGCGCTCATCTCCTCCTCGAGGTTCGAGATCGCGGTCGGCGCGGTCATGCTGCCCTCGCCCATGATGCCGTCGAGGCTGCCCGCGAACTTGAGCCTGCCGTCCGTCTCATCGGGGACATCGCCGGCGAAGGTCATCTGCTCGGTCTTGAGGTCATAGTCATATTGCGCCGGCTGGCCCGAGACGACATGGAAGCTGCCGGTCGAGTTCTTCAGCGCGAAATTCATCGGCAGCGGGCTCTCGGTCCCGTCGCTGGTCATGGTGGTCAGCTCAAGCTCGACCGTCGGATAGTCGATGGCATGGACCATGTCCTCGGGCGCGCCCGACGTCACCATGCTGTTGCCGGGGATCGCGACCTTGACCGGGACGGAATAGCTCGCCCCCTCGGGCTCGGTCCCGTCCAGCAGGATGTCCATGCTGTCGGCAAAGACCGTCTTGACCTTGCCGTCGCCGGTGTCGGTCAGGACGGCCTGCGGCAGGCTCAGCGTGACCTTGCCGGTTTCCGGCCCGCCGGCGATCTGGATGTCGCGCACGGTCAGCGTGCTGCCGGCCGCGTCGCGCCCGCCTTCGGTCACGGTGTAGCCCATGGATTGGTAGTAATCGACCCAGGACTGCCAGACCTGTTCCGGTGTCACATCGGCGAAAGCCGGGGTGCCGATGGCTGCAAGGGCCAGGGCCGAGCTTGTCAGTCTGCGGAACATTTCACTACCTTTCATGGGTCGACTATCAATAAAAAAGCAATCGTCCACGTTTTGCCACAGCCGGGACAGCGGTCCAAGGAGAGATACCATGATCTTGAACGAATTCTCCGGGGGGCTCGGCAGGATCACCATCTCTCGGCCCGAAAAAGCCAATTCGCTGACCGGCGAAATGCTGGCCGATCTGACGCGGGCCTTTGCCGATCTGGCAGGGCGTCCCGACCTTCGCGCGGTGATCCTGACCGGCGCGGGCAGGGTCTTCTCCGCCGGGGCCGATCTGGACGAGGCGCGGGCGGGCCTTGCTACCTCGCCCGCGTGGGAGCGGCTTTCGGCGCAGGTCGCGGCGATGCCCTGCCTGACCATCGCGGCGCTCAATGGCACGCTGGCGGGCGGCGCGTCGGGCATGGTCCTGGCCTGCGACATCCGCCTTTGCGTGCCCGAGGCGACGTATTTCTATCCGGTCATGCGACTTGGCTTCCTGCCCCCGCCCAGCGATCCCCGGCGTCTGGCGGCGCTGGTCGGCCCCTCACGGGCGCGGATGATCCTGCTGGCGGGTCAGCGGATCGGGGCCGAGGAGGCGCTGGCATGGGGCCTTGTCGACCGGCTCCATCCGGCGGACCGGTTGATCGCCGAGGCCGAGGCGCTGGCGGCCGATGCGTGCAAGGCACCGGCCGGTCATGCGGCGGCGCTGAAGGCCGCGCTGGCCTGATCCGCCGCTTCTCAGGCGTAGGCGGATTGCCGGCCGAAATGGGTGCAGAGCATGTAATAGACGACCGCGCGATACTTGTTGCGGTTGGCGCTGCCGTATTTCTGGACGACCGCGTTGATCGCCTCCATCAGCTCCGGCCCGTCTTTGAGCCCCAGCTTCTTGATCAGGTAGTTCTGCTTGATGCGCTCCAGCTCCTCCGGGTCGGAGGCGGCGACGGTTTCCGCATCGGCATTGTAGATCGAAGGCCCGCAGCCGATCACCACCTTGGTCAGCAGCGCGGCGTCGGGCGAAAGGCCCAGCTTGTCCTTGATGTCGGCGGCATATTTCGCGATCAGGTCGTCACGTTTGCTCATCTGGCTTCCCCCGAAATGTGAACTCCCGGGGGAAGCGTAGCTGTGCGACATGAAATATCAACCGAAACCACGGTTTCTGGCCGACTCCCGCTCAGTAGCGGTAATGGTCGGCCTTGAAGGGGCCTTCGGGGGTCACGCCGATATAATCGGCCTGCTCCTTGGAAAGCGTGGTCAGCTTGACGCCGATCCGGTCCAGATGCAGGCGGGCGACCTGCTCGTCCAGATGCTTGGGCAGGATATAGACGCCGGGCTGGTATTCATCACCCTTGGTCCACAGCTCGATCTGGGCCAGAACCTGGTTGGTGAAACTCGCCGACATGACAAAGCTCGGGTGGCCGGTCGCGTTGCCAAGGTTCAGCAGACGGCCCTGCGACAGCAGGATGATGCGATTGCCCGAGGGCATCTCGATCATGTCCACCTGATCCTTGATGTTGGTCCATTTGTGGTTCTTCAGCGCGGCGACCTGAATTTCATTGTCGAAATGGCCGATATTGCCGACGATGGCCATGTCCTTCATCTCGCGCATATGCTCGATGCGGATGATGTCCTTGTTGCCGGTGGTGGTGACGAAGATGTCGGCGGTGGCGGCCACATCCTCCAGCAGCACGACCTCGAACCCGTCCATGGCGGCCTGAAGCGCGCAGATCGGGTCGACCTCGGTGACCTTCACGCGAGCGCCCGCGCCGCGCAGGCTGGCGGCCGAGCCCTTGCCGACATCGCCATAGCCGCAGACGACGGCGACCTTACCCGCCATCATCACGTCGGTCGCGCGGCGGATGCCGTCGACGAGCGATTCCTTGCAGCCATATTTGTTGTCGAATTTCGACTTGGTGACGCTGTCATTGACGTTGATTGCCGGGAAGGGCAGCAGGCCCTTCTTGTGCAGGTCGTAGAGGCGGTGGACGCCGGTGGTGGTTTCCTCGGACACGCCTTGCAGCGCGGCGCGTTGCTGGGTGAACCAGCCGGGCGACTGGGCCAGACGGGTGCGGATCTGCGCGAAAAGCGCCTCCTCCTCCTCGCTGGTCGGGACGGCGATCAGGTCGGTTTCGCCCGCCTCGACCCGCGCGCCCATCAGGACATACATGGTGGCATCGCCGCCATCGTCGAGGATCATGTTCGCCGTGCCTTCCGCGAATTGGAAGATCTGGTCGGTATAGGACCAATATTCCGCCAGCGTCTCGCCCTTGATGGCAAAGACGGGGACGCCCGCCTTGGCGATCGCGGCGGCGGCATGGTCTTGGGTCGAATAGATGTTGCAGGACGCCCAGCGAACCTCGGCCCCCAGCGCGACGAGGGTTTCGATCAGCACGGCGGTCTGCACGGTCATGTGCAGCGAACCAGCGATGCGCGCGCCCTTCAGCGGCTTCGATTCCCCGTATTCGGCGCGCAGCGCCATCAGGCCGGGCATCTCGGTTTCGGCGATGTCGAGTTCCTTGCGGCCGAACTCGGCCAGGGCGATGTCTCGGATAATGTATTGGGTCACGGCTATGCCTCGGGAATGGGAAGTTGCCGCGCCATAGCATTTGCCGGCATTCGCTGCAAACCGCGCGTCAGCCGCCGAGGCCGACCTTGACGAAATAGGCCTGCGGGCTTTCGCCATCGCTGAAGCCGATGCCCGAGGCGATGACGCAGCTTGTCGCGTCGGGACGCTCCAGCACCATGGTCCAGGTGCCCATCAGCTCAGACCCCCAGAGGGCGGTGTCCTGGGCATTGGTCGCGATCTTCTCCTCGCCGAACTCCTGTCTCAACGCGGCCTCGACCTCGGCATCGCGGTCGCACCACGGGCGGTCCGGCGCCGCATCGGGCGAGACGGGAAGGCTTCGCGCCATCTCGCGCACGGCCTCCGGGGCCATTCCGGCGACGGCGGACCAGCCGCGCGGGCTGGCGGCATTCTCCTCGCGCGTGAGGGTCGCGGAGGCGGCCTGACCTGCGGGCAGCGCCATCATCGCGACGAGGCTGGCTGCAAGGGCTTTCCGGGTCAGGGTCATCGGCATCTTCTCAACCTTTCGCTTGCGCGTTCGATCTTGAACTCAATGCGATTCGGGCGGTGGAAGTTCCGGCTTCTTTCCGGGGCGGGCCGCGCGCGGCTGGCAGGATGGACCACGATCCCCTACAACGGCGGGAACCAAGCGGAAAGGACAGGGCGATGGCGATTTTGCTGGCGGATGTGGGCGGCACCAATGCCCGACTGGCCCTTGCGCAGGCGGGCGGCGTCGATCCGGGCAGCATCGCGCGCTTTCGCGGCGACGATCACGCCGACTTTGACCAGGTCGTGCGCCTGTTTCTGGAAAGCCGCGGCAATCCGGCGATCGAGGCGGTCTGCGTCGCGGTTGCCGGCCCCGTCTCGCAGGGGCGGGCGCGGCTGACCAATCGCGATTGGCATTTCAGCGAGGAGCGGCTTTCCGAACTGACGGGCGCGCGCGCGCGGCTGATCAACGACCTGACCGCGCTTGGCTATGCGACCCCCGCCCTCAGCGGCGAGGCGGCGGGTTTCCTGCGCGGGCCGGTGGAGGGTGGCGCCCGGAACGGGCAGCGGCTGGTCGTCAATGCCGGGACGGGCTTCAATGTCTGCGCGGTCAAGGTATTGCCGGACGGCGGCATCGCCTGCCTCGAGGCCGAGGAGGGACATACCCGCCTGCCGGTCTCGGTCTCGGTCCCGCTGGGCGAGGCGTTGGGAGAAAAGGCCGCCGCCTTCGATTCGGTCGAGGAGCTGTTCGCGGGACGCGGGCTTGCGCGGCTGCACGCGCTTCTCTATGACCGCGCCCCGGAACGGGCCGAGGCGGTGGTCGCCGCCGCCGAGGCAGGGGACGCCGAAGCGCAGGCGACCTGCGATCTTTATGCCCGGCTTTTCGGTCTTGTCTGCCGCGAACTCGCCCTGCGCTTCATGCCGATGGACGGGATGTTTCTTGCCGGCAGCGTGGCCCGCAGCGCGACGCGCCGCTTCGATCTGTTCGAGACGGCATTCCTCTCGGACCCGCTGATGGCGCAGATCCCGGCGCGCGTGCCGATCGGGGTGATACGGGACGATATGGCGGCGCTGCATGGCTGTCTTGCCGCAGTTGCGTGAACTTTCGCCTATCTAGGGGGCTTGACGCTGGATTCCGGCCCGTCCTCCTGCGAGACTGCCGGCAAAGACCAGAGCAGGGCAGGTGGGATGAGACGAGCATTGACGGCAGGCTTTGCCGCCGCATTCGTGCTGGGAACGGTTGCGGAGACAGGCTTCGCGCAGTCCTCGCGATCGCCCTCCTCAGCGTCATCCTCGCCCTTTTCCGGCTTCTCGGGCCTTTTCGGCGGCGGCAAGGACAAGGAGGCGTCGCCGGTCGATCTGAACTTTACCGTCGGCGGGCGCGATGACGACATCCTGCCCGCGGTCCGCAATACCTCGCTGCTGCTGGCCGCCCAGAAGGAGGGGCGCGTCACCGGGCAGGACATTCTGGCCGCGGCGCGGGGCGATTATGCCCGCATCCTCGGCGTGCTTTATGACGAGGGTTATTATTCCGGGCTGATCAACATCACGCTGGACGGGGTCGAGGCGGCCTCGATCGCGCCGCTCGATGCGCCGCGGACCGTCCGCAAGGTCGTCGTCTCGGTCGAGCCGGGGCCGCGCTTTCGCTACAGCCGCGCCGATATCGCCCCGGTCGCACCCGGCACGGAACTGCCCTCCAGCTATCGCCGGGGCGAGGTTGCCCGGACCGGCGACATGAAGAACGCCGCGACCAGCGCGGTCGAGGGTTGGCGCAATGTCGGCCATGCCAAGGCCGCCGTGGCCCAGACCGACATTATCGCCGACCATGCCACCAACCTCGTCGACAGCAACATCCTGCTTGCGCCCGGCCCCACGCTGCGCTTCGGTCACCTGACCATCCGGGGCAACCAGAGGATGAGCCTGCGCCGGCTCGAAAAGATCGCGGGCTTTCCCGAGGGAGAGCGATACGACCCCGAAAAGCTCGAGGATGTGCGCAAGCGCCTGCGCCGGTCGGGCGTCTTTTCGGCCATCACCCTCAGCGAGGCCGATTACATCAGCCCCAACAACACGCTGGACGTCGACCTGCTGGTGGCCGAGCAGAAGCTGCGCCGCTTCGGCGGGGGCTTCGAATATTCCAGCATCGAAGGCTTTTCGCTTCAGGGTTACTGGATGCACCGCAACCTGCTGGGCGGGGGCGAGCGGCTGCGCGTCGACGCCAGCATCGAGGATGTCGGGTCCGACACTTCGGGGACGGATTATCGGCTGGGCGTGCGGATCGACCGTCCCGCGACGCTGCATCCCGATGTGACCGGCTATGTCATGTCCGAGATCAGCAGCGAGCAGGAGGAGGACTACGACCAGGAGGCCGGAACCTTCGGCCTTGGCTTCACCTATATGCATAGCGACGAGCTGACCGCCGATATCGCGCTGCAATTCCGCGCCCTGCGGGTCGAGGACGATTCTGGAAAGACCAATTTCCGCCTGTTCGCATTGCCGACCTCGGTGACATGGGACAAGCGCGACGAGCCGACCGATGCCAAGCGCGGCTACTGGCTTTTTGGCTCGGTGACGCCTTTCGTGGGGCTTCAGGACGAGACCGGATCGGGTGCCCGGCTGATCGGCGAGGGCCGGAGCTATTTCAGCTTTGGCGCCAATGACCGCTTCACGCTGGCCGGCCGCGCCCGGCTTGGCACCGTCCTTGGCCCCGATATCGAGGAGGTGCCGCGCGACTATCTGTTCTATTCGGGCGGCGGCGGCACCGTGCGGGGCCATTCCTTTGAATCGCTCGGCGTCAATGTCATTCGCGGGCCGGACGGCACGGTCAAGACCGGCGGCATGAGCGTCGTCACCCTGACCGCCGAAACCCGCATCCAGATCCGCGAGAAAATCGGCCTTGCCCTCTTCACCGATGCCGGCCGGGTCTGGGAGGAAGGCGGCTTCGAGGGGGCGAGCGACTGGCAGGCCGGGGCGGGCGCGGGCATCCGCTATGCGACGCCGATCGGACCCTTGCGCTTCGACCTCGCCGTGCCGGTGGGCGGTGGCTACACCGATGATGACGACGATTCCGGCGTTCAGGTCTATATCGGTCTGGGACAGGCATTCTGATGAAACTGCATGATCTGACCTCCCGTATCCTTCTGATGCTCTGGCTCGCGGTTCTGGTCCCGATCGGAGTGACTGCGCAGGAGCCTGCCCCCGAAAGCACCCCGGAAACTGCGCCTGACAGCGCCGCCGAAATCTCGCAGGAGGTCGAGGATGACCGGGGCTTCGTCACCCGTTTCCTTGAGGAAAAGCTCTCGGGTGCGGGCCGTCAGGTGGTGCTGGAGGGATTTCAGGGTGCGCTGTCCTCGCGCGCGACCTTCCGGCGGCTGACGATCGCGGATGACGAGGGGGTCTGGATCACGCTGGAAAACGGCGCGATGCAATGGCAGCGTACCGCCTTGCTGGGCCGGCGCGTCCAGATCGAGGAGCTTTCGGCCGAGCGCGTGATCCTGCCGCGCCGGCCCGGTGCCGGCAAGTCCGCCCCGCAAGCCGAAGCGAGGGAGTTTGGCCTGCCGCAACTGCCTGTCTCGGTCAATATCGACAAGATCTCCATCGGCCGGGTCGAGCTTGGCGCGCCCGTCATGGGGATCGAGGCGGTTCTGGCCGTGCAGGGGTCGATGAACCTTGCCAATGGCGAGGGCACGACCAACCTGACCATCGACCGGGTCGACGGGCCGCGCGGCCAGTTCGGCCTTGTCACCTCCTTCTCGAACGAAACCCGCGTCCTGAACCTCGACCTGACGCTGGACGAGGATCGGAACGGCCTTTTCACCAATCTGGTCAAGATGAACGGGCGCCCCGCCGTCAAGGCCGAGATCAAGGGCGCAGGACCGCTTTCGGATTTCAACGCCCAGATCCAGCTTGCGACCGACGGCCAGCCGCGGGTGGCGGGGACCGTCGCCGTCACCGCCGAGACGCGCGACAACGCGCCCGGCACCGCCTTCCGCGTCAGTCTGGATGGCGACATCGCGCCGCTGATCAAGCCGGACCGGCAGGAATTCTTCGCCGGGAAATCCGAGATCCGCGCCAATGGCTGGCGCGGGCAGGACGGCGCGCTGGTCATCCCGGAACTGAAGGTGACGACCGGCGGGCTGGACCTTTCCGGCTCGGTCGAGACGAATGCCCAGAACGCGCCGCAAAGCGCGAACCTGACGCTGCTGCTGGGACAGGATGCGGGCGCGACCCAATTGCCCGTCGCCGTGCCCTTCGGGGCGGTGCCGGCGACGGTCCGGTCCGGCAGCGTCCGGCTGCAATATGACGCGGCACAGGGGTCGGGCTGGTCGCTGGTCGGGCGGATCGGCGATCTGTCGCGCCCGGATGTCAGCCTGTCGGAAGTCCGGCTCGACGGTCGCGGCCGCGTGGTTCTGACCCCCGAGCAGGCCTTGCAGGAGGTGCGCGGCTGGGTCGCCTTCGGGATGGATGATCTGGAGCCGACGGGGCCGGGCCTCGCGGATGCGGTCGGCGATACGCTGAACGGCGGGCTGAACTTTGCCTTTACGCCGGGCAATGCGCTGAAGCTTTGGGGCATGAACATCAATGGCGACCAGTTCCGGCTGACCGGCGACATGGAGGTCTCGGGCCTCAGAAGCGGGATCGCGCTTTCGGGCGATGTCGCCGCCGAGCATCG
>NZ_DATMFA010000092.1:0-55958 GCF_035556475.1 Paracoccus sp. (in: a-proteobacteria)
TCCTCGCCATGCTCGTGGTCGTGCTCGTGGTCATGCTCGTGGTCGTGGTCATGCGCTCCTCCCGCCTCGGCATAGGCGCGCAGATGCGTTTCGGGCTGTGCCAGCAGGGGCAGGCTGTCCTCGGGGGGCAATGCCGCCGCCGGGCGGGCAAGCCAAGGCGAAAGCTCCGGTCCGACCCAGATCAACAGGCCCGCGCCGTTCAGCGCGCGGGCCTGGCTCGGCCGCATCTGATAGCTGTGCGGGTCGCCGCCCTGATCCATCAGCACGACCGATGCGCCCAGATCGCCCATCACCTGATCGACCATCGCGCCGATGATCGGGATGTCGGCAACGACGGTCGGGACTTCAGCGCGGACAGGCAGGGCAAGCCCCAGCACGGCGGCAGAGGCGAGGAGGGTGGGGCGAAGGGGATGGGTCATGGCGGGCTCTCTTGCGGAAACGTGACTTTTATTTATGTTATACCGTAACGCGTCAAGTAGAATTGTGATAATGTAACATGGCGAAGCATTCCCCCGGTCCCGCCGATCCTTTCGACACCCATGACCACTCCCATTGCGCCGAGACCGTCCTGCGCCGCGCCGAGGAACAGGCGCAGGAGGCCGGCGTCCGCCTGACCCCGGTGCGCCGCCGCGTGCTGGAGATCCTGCTGGAATCGCACAAGGCCATGGGCGCCTATGAGGTGCTGGACCGCCTCGCGGCCGAGGGATTCGGCAAGCAGCCCCCGGTCGCCTATCGCGCGCTGGATTTTCTGGTCGAACAGGGCTTTGCCCATCGCGTGCGGCGCCTCAACGCCTATGCCGCCTGCCTTTCGGACAAGCGCGACCATGCGCCGGCCTTCCTGATCTGCCGCGGCTGCGAGCAGGTGGCCGAGGCCGAAAGCCCCGAATTGCACGCAGCGATCCTCGGCCTTGGCGCCGCGCATGACTTCACGGTCGAGCGCGGCACGGTCGAGCTTCTGGGCCTTTGCGGGCGCTGCGCGCGGGAAGGCGTGGCATGAGCGGGGCGGCCCTGATCACGGCGCGGGATCTGACGGTCGGCCATCCGGGTAGCGACCGGCCCGTCCTTTCCCATGTCGACATGCACATTGATCCGGCCGAGATCGTCACCGTGGTCGGCCCGAACGGTTCGGGCAAATCGACGCTGGTGCGCGCGCTTCTCGGCCAGATTGCTCTCGATTCGGGGCGGGTCGAGCGGCTGGGTGGGTTGCGGATCGGCTATGTGCCGCAGCGCGTCCATATCGAGCGGGCGATGCCGATGACCGTCCGCCGCTTCCTGTCGCTGCCGATCCGCGTGAGCGATGCCGAGGCCGCGCGCGTTTTGGAGCGGACCGGCGTGCCGGGGCTTGAGGGGCGCCAGATCGCGGCGCTGTCCGGCGGGCAGTTCCAGCGCGTCCTGCTGGCTCGCGCGCTGCTGAACCACCCGCAGCTTCTGGTGCTGGACGAGCCGACGCAGGGGTTGGACCAGCCCGGCATCGTCGCCTTCTACAAGCTGATCGAGGAGGTCCGGGCCGAGACCGGGGCCGCGATCCTGATGGTCAGCCACGACCTTCTGGTGGTCATGCGCGCCTCGGACCGGGTGGTCTGCCTCAACGGCCATGTCTGCTGCGAGGGGACGCCGCAGGCGGTCAGCGCCGCCCCGGCCTATCGGGCGCTCTTTGGGGCCGAGGCGCAGGGCACGCTGGCGCTTTACCGCCACCATCACGACCACGACCACGATCAGGTCGCGCAGGATGGTCACTCCCATGCCCATGTCCACGGCCCGGATTGCGGCCATGGCCACGACCATCTGCGGGGATAGACCATGCTTGACGATTTTCTGGTGCGGGCCCTGCTGGCGGGGCTGGGTCTGGTGCTGGCGACCGGCACGCTGGGCTGTTTCGTGGTCTGGCGGCGGATGGCCTATTTCGGCGACTCGACCTCGCATGCCGCGATCCTTGGCGTGGCGCTCAGCTTCGCGCTGGCCTTGCCCTTTTATGTCGGCACGCTCGCGGTCGCGGTGGCGATGGCGCTGCTGGTCGCATGGCTGACGGCGCGCGGGCAGGGGATGGATACGGTCCTTGGCGTGATCGCCCATTCCGGGCTGGCGCTGGGGCTTCTGGCGGCAAGCTTCGTGCCCTCACTGCGGGTGAACCTCGAATCCTTCCTGTTCGGCGATATCCTCGCGGTGACGCGCGCCGATCTGGTCTGGATCTGGGGCGGGGCGGCAATCGTGCTGGGGGTGCTGGTCTGGCGCTGGCAGCGGCTGGTGACGGCCTCGGTCAACGAGGAACTGGCCATGGCCTCGGGCATCAACCCCGCGCATGAGCGGCTGATCCTGTCGCTTGCGCTGGCCATTGTCGTGGCGATCGCGATTCGGATCGTGGGCGCGCTGCTGATCTCGGCCATGCTGATCATTCCGGCTGCGGCAGCCCGTGGACTCTCCAGAACGCCCGAAACGATGGCCGGTTCCGCCACTTTGATCGGAGTTCTGGCGGTTCTCGGCGGACTTTGGAGCAGTCTTGCGCTCGATACCCCCGCAGGGCCGTCGATAGTTGCGATTTCAGCCCTGTTTTATGCTTTGTCTCTAGTCTTTTATCGGAAATAATGTTGTCATGTGCTGGTTCCCGAATTGGCGGGAACCGGCCAGCCGCCATGCAGCTTGCCGCCTAGACCTACAGGTGTTGGCTAATATGCAACAGTCGAATCTGCCATGGAAACCACGTCCTTCAAGACCGCTTTCCAAGCTATTGGCAATATGCGACTGTCGCAACGATGTTGCTGGAAACGGCAGCCTTCAAAGTACTGAACGGAGCATGATCATGACCAAAGTTGCTACCTTTGCCTTGGCCCTTGGCCTGACGGCATCGTCGGCCCTTGCCGGCGGCTATGTCGCCCCCGTCGTCGATGTCGAGCCGGTCGTCGTTGACGAGAAGCCCGCGTCGACCAACGCTGGCCTCGTTGTCCCGGCTCTGCTGCTGCTCGGCGTTATCGCCGCTGTCGCTTCGGATGACGACGACGACGACGACGACACCAACTGATCTTCCTCAGGGAAGGTTGCTTAATGGGCTGGCCTAAGGGTCAGCCCATTTCCATTTGGGGGTAGTGGTGTGAGGGGGCGTCCCTGTCCCAGGCTCGGTCAGCGGGATCTGCCCTGGAAATACCTTTAAGGTATCCAGAGAACGCATGGATCAGATTGCCAGAAACAGCACGGAGTCCCGCGGGGAGGCTCCGTCCGCGGGCTTCGCGGCGATGGTGCCCGAACTCAGCGTTACCGATCTGGATCAGAGCCTCGCGTTCTGGTGCGACGTCCTCAGGTTCGAGATCGCCTACCGGCGCGAAGCGGCGGGCTTTGCCTATCTGCAACGTGGCCCGTTACAGATCATGCTTTGCAGAATGAATGGCGAGTGGGAAACCGCGTCATTGGAGCGGCCTTTGGGTCGGGGCATCAATCTGCAGATGCAGGTGGATCGCCTCGAACCTCTCGTGCAGCGCCTGACGGAGGCCGGCTGGCCGCTTTATCGGCCGCTGGAGGAGAAGCATTACCGTGTCGGCGACGGCTGGTCGATCTGCCGGGAGTTTCTTGTGCTGGATCCCGACGGGTATCTTCTTCGATTTACCGCGGATGCCTGACACGACCGGCGCAGGCCCTCGGCGGCCGGGCAGACCCTTCCGAGCCATGAAAAAAGCCCGCCAGAAGGCGGGCTTTTCCGTTCATGTCCGGCGATCTTAGGGGCGAAGTTCCTGAATGGTGACATAGCCCAGATCCGGGCCGATCCATTGGCGAGAGACGGTGATCCGCCCGCCCTGAACCAGATAGTTGTTCTGGAACTCCAGCGCGCCCTTGCGGCAGCTCTCGATCATCACGCCGGGCTTCGGGCCGCGTCCTACCGTGCAGTCGAGGGTCAGCGGGCTTTCCAGCCCGTCGCCCGTCCAGTAGCGCATGACGCGCCGCGCCTGCCCGCCCTGACCCGAGCGGATCAGCGCCGAGGATTGCGCCATCTCGGCCACCGAGAGGTCATCGCCCAGCCCGCGCGTCCCGGCGAGCATTCCGTCGCGCAGGATCAGCCCCTGCTCGTTCGCGGTCATGTAGGTGCGCTGGCCGGCATTCTGGCCGACAAGGGCCAGAACCTGCGTGGTGTTCTTGCTTTCCAGCCCGACGAGGATCAGCGGACCCTTGTTCACGCGCAGCGCGGTCGCGGCCATCTCGCTCGGATCGACCTTCTCGGTGACCTCGTCGCGGTCGCGCTGCCCGACGGTCTGTCGCGCGGCTTCGGCCAGCATGCCGGGGATCGACCCCTCTTCGCTGTCCACATTGCCGCAGGCGCCGAGCATGGCGAGAGTCGCGGCGGCCAGCATGAAACGCATCTTGGTCCCGGTCATCGCCAGAATTTCCCCCAACCTTGGTAAATTTCCCCGGACTGGCTGTCGCGGATTCTGTCATAGAGCCGGTCCTGCACGCGCAGCTTGCTGCCGCCATCGCGCGAGAGCGAGCGGATATCGCCACCGACGCGGCGCATCGAGGGCTCGCCCGTGCCCCAGGCCAGCGGGATCGAGATGCTCACGCCCTTGTCGAACGATCCCTCGCCGAAGTCCTCCGAGCTGATGTCGGTCTTGCTGGCCCAGGCGCCGACGCGCCAGCCATTGGCGAACTGGCGTTCCAGCGTGAGCGTCGCACCCTTGTCGCCGGCCAGATATTGCCCGACGTCAAGCTGGGCGCGAATGCCGTTGTCCCAGGTGTAATAGGCCGACACGAAGCCGGTCGTGACCTCATAGTCGCGGAAGCCGAAGACGTCGCGGAAGTCGCGCTTCTTCACCCGGCTGATCTCGGCCCCGAGTGCGAGGGGCGAGTTGGTGGGCCACCACAGCGCCTCTGCCGAGATGCCGCCGAAGGCGCGTTCGATCAGGCCGCCGGTGATGCGGGTATAGACCGTGGGCGTCGCCTTGGCATACCAGGCCAGCGTCAGGCGCGGGATGGTCGGACTCTTGTTGCCGGAATACATCCGGCCGTCCGAGCGCACGCGCGGCACGCCGGTCTCCTCATCGTAATCGGTATCCAGATCCTCGTATTCCTCGGGCGTCATGCCGCCGGGGCCGTCCTGCTCCATGCTGCCGAGGACGCGCTGGCGCAGGCTGCCGGCAAGGACGAGGCCGGGGGTCGGCTCGTATTCCACCCCCGCCTCGGCGCCGATCTCATAGCGGAAGGGCTCGTCCGGGTCGAAGAGGGAGGTCGAGGCGTAAGGCTTCAGCACCCAGCGGAAGCGCGGGAACATGCCTTCGGAATAGGTCAGGTTGCCCGGCCGCGGCACGGCATCGCTCAGGACCGCGACATTGGCGATCTGGCTCGCCTCGGTATTCTCGAGCCGCTCGACATCCGAACGGCGCAGCGTGACCGAGGTGGTCGGCAGCCCGTCCTCCGAGAAGGTGATGACCATGGTTTCGACCGAGGGCGGCAGCGCCCGCGTCATCAGGCGCGCCGTGCGGCCAATCGCCTCGGCATGTTGCATATAGCGGCGGTTGCGGATGCGGACCTCGGCGCGGTTGGCGTCGAGCGCCATCGACTCGAGCGTCTGGCCTTCCTTGTTCAGCGCCGTTTGCAGCGCCTTCTGGATCGCGGGCTGCGCGGTCGGATCGGCCGACCATGCGCCCGACCAGCCTTCGGGATCGGCGGCGGGCGAGGGGCGCGGCCGGACCGGCGCCGGCGCCTTCTCGATCCCCGAGGGGAACGGCGCCTGGTTCGGACCCATGGCCACGCTGAACTGCACGCCCAGCGTCTGGCCGCCCAGAAGGTAGCCGGAGACCTGGTAGTTCTGGCCGAAATTGTAGCTGGCGCCGAGGTTGATGTTGTTCTTCAGCTCATCATGGTCGCTGAGCCAGACACGACGCTCGCATTTGTCGGCGTCGCCGGTCTCGCAGGCATAATCGTCGCCGGAATATTCCGCCGTCAGCGCCAGCTTGTCGGTCGCCTGCCAGGTGGCGTTGATGAAGGGCGCGACTTCGCCCTTGAACCATTGGTCGGCATTCGGCTTGCCGCCTTCTTCCTCATCCGGGCCGGGGCGGTCGCCGAAGGGGCTGCCGATGCCGCCCGATTGCGCCAGCCGTCCCCAGCCAAGACCGGCGCTGACCCGCAGGCGCGGGTTGATGGTCTTGGTCGCGACGATGTATTCGGCGCTGTAGAAGCCCGTGCCCATGAAGTCCTGCAGGCCGATGGCCACGGCCGGGCGCCAGCCGTCGGGATCCTCGTCCAGGAACTGATAGCGCAGGTCGAAGCTGCGGTCCCAGACATAGCCCCGGCTTTCCTCGAGACTGTCGAAGCGGCCATAGCTCAGCGAGGCGGTCAGTCGCGGCAGGATCTGGAAGACCAGCGTATTGCGGCGGCCAAGATCGGAATAGCTCAGCGTCGCGCCAAGCGTCGCGTCGGGCAGCATCTCGGCCGAAGGGGTGTCGATCCCGCCGGGCAGGCCGCGGCCGTTCAGCTTGTTGCCGATCAGCGGGTCGGCTGAGGCAGCGGATGCGCCGAGGCCGAGAAGCAGGGCCGCGGGCAGCGTCGAGGCCAGCAACCGGCGGGTTAGAGTCGAATGGGCGCGCATCGGCGTGTCCTCTCAGATGGCTACCCGCGGCGCTGGCCTGCGGGCGTCAGGACCGGCACGTCGCGCGCCGGTCCGGCGATGGCTTACTCGCTCGGGGCGGGCGGCGTCGGCGGCAGAACAAGTTCGGGCGCGGGGACGGCGTGGGTGCCGGTCGTCGCCGCAGGCTCGCTTGCCGCCGGGGCGGCCGGCGTCTCGGCCGGGGCCGGGCTGGTCGTCGGAGCGGGGGTTGCGGGCGCGGTCGTCGCAGGCGCGGGGGCCGTCGTCGCGGGTGCGGGGTTGGCCGGTTCGGTGACCGCCGGGGTCGTGGTCGCCGGGGTCGTGGCGGGCGTCGTCACGGTGTCCGCGGCCGGGGTCGTCGCTGCCGCTGCCGGTTCGGCGGGCTTCGCCGCCGGTGCTGCGGGCTTCGCCGCCGTCTTGGGCTTCGGCGCGGCCGAGGAGGCCGTCACCTGCGCCTTGGGCATGGTGTCGGTCGCCACCGCGCAGCCGCTCAGGTTCTGGCTGCCAAGCCGCAGCTTGGCGGTGAAGGGCGTGCGCTGGTCGCCCGCCTTGCATTCCGCGGCCTGCACGTTCAGCGAAAAGACCGAGCCGTTCATCGTGCCGACGAATTCGACCCCGCGGGCATAGGTCATCCGGCGCACGGTCACGGCGGTCGATTTCGCCCCCGAGCGTTCGAGGACGGCGCGCTTGTCCCCGGCGGTGACGGTCCAGCCGGCGCCCGAGGCGCGGAACATCGCGGTATTCATCGTGCTCGCCTCGCCCGTGGCGACGGCGACGCCATCGGCCCCGGTCTCGATCGGCTGGTCAAGCGGCGAGACGCCGGGAGGGCCGGAATGGCCGGCCGGTTCTTCGGTCGCTGATTTCTGGAAGGGCAGCTCGCCACAAGCGGTCACGGCTACCGTCATCGACAGCACGGCAAAAGCCGAACGGAAATTCATCTGCTCTGTCCCGGTTCCTTGGAGTTTTGTTATTCCAATGGCTACAGGAACCCCCTGATTTCGGCAAGAGTCCTGAGCCGGGCAAGGCCCGCGCCGTGCCTTCCTGCGCAAAGTTTCGCGCGAAATGTGACTTCAGCAGTTCGGGACATTGACGGCAAGGCCGCCCAGCGAGGTTTCCTTGTATTTCTCGCTCATGTCCTGACCGGTCTGGCGCATGGTCTCGATCGCGGCATCGAGGGGAACGAAATGCTTGCCGTCGCCGCGCAGCGCGAGGCTGGCCGCCGAGACCGCCTTGATCGCGCCAAGCCCGTTTCTTTCGATGCAGGGCACCTGCACCAGCCCGCGCACCGGGTCGCAGGTCATGCCGAGGTGGTGCTCCAGCGCGATTTCGGCCGCGTTCTCGACCTGACCGGGCGTGCCGCCGAGGACGGCGCAAAGCCCCGCCGCCGCCATGGCGCTGGCCGAGCCGACCTCGGCCTGACAGCCGCATTCCGCCCCCGAGATCGAGGCATTGTGCTTGACCAGCCCGCCGATCGCGGCGGCGGTCAGCAGAAACTCGTCAAGCTGGCGCTCGGACGCGCCGGGAACATGGTCGAGCCAATAGCGGATCACCGCCGGCACCACGCCCGCCGCGCCATTGGTCGGCGCGGTGACGACCTGTCCTCCGGCGGCGTTTTCCTCGTTCACGGCCATGGCATAGGCCGACATCCAGTCGTTGATGACATGGGGCGCGGTCAGGTTCATGCCGCGCTCGGCCAGCAGGGCGGCATGGATCCCCGCCGCGCGGCGCCGGATCGACAGCCCGCCGGGCAGCGTGCCGCCGGTCGAGAGGCCGCGGTCCATGCAGTCGCGCATCACCTGCCAGATCCGGGCGATTCCTGCCGAAATCTCGGCATCGGTCCTGTGGACGCGCTCGTTCTCGCGCTTCATGCGGGCGATGCTCTTGCCTGATTTTTCGGCCATCTCCAGCATTTCATCCGCTTTCGCGAAGGGAAAGGGGACGCGCGGCGCGTCGTCGCTGCGGCTTTCGTCGCCACGCGCGGCAAGCTCGGCCTCGGTCAGGACGAAGCCGCCGCCGATGGAGTAATAGACCTCGCGGAAGATGACGTCGCCCTCGGCATCGGTGGCCATCAGGATCATGCCATTGGCATGGCCCGGCAGCGGGTGGTCGAAGTCGAAGACCAGATCGCGCTCGGGGTCGAAGGCCATGTCGCCCAGACCTTCGGGGGCAAGGCGGCGCGTCTCGCGGTTCAGGGCCAGCGTCGCCTCGGCCCGCTCGGCATCCAGCGTCTCGGGCAGAAAACCCGCCAGTCCGAGGATGGTGGCGCGGTCGGTCGCATGGCCCTTGCCGGTAAAGGCGAGGCTGCCATGCAGGCTGGCCCGAAGGCCGTGGGCGCGGAAAGGCTGGCGGCGCAGCGCGTCGAGAAAGCGTCCGCCCGCCACCATCGGCCCCATCGTATGCGACGAGGACGGCCCGACCCCGATCTTGAAGATGTCGAAGACAGACAGAAACATCGCGCGACCCCTTCCGGCTCTGGCTGTCTTTCAGTTAGCGCCTCGGGACGCTTCCTTCCAGTATGGCTGCGACGGCGGCCCGGCAGCGCCGCGACATTTGACGGGACGGTTTCTGCGCGATAATTGATCACTGAGCCGTTAAATTAAGCAAAAGCGGGCGGAACGCGGAAGCCCGTCGAAAAGGCAGTCGCCCTATTCTTTCGCATATCCGTCCCGCGTCATACGAGTTGCCCATGAACCTGCCCGACCCGATCCTTCTCGGAGATCTGCCGCTTGGCCCGCCCGTCTTTCTGGCGCCCATGGCGGGCATCACCGATCTGCCGTTTCGCCGCGCGGTTGCGCGCCACGGTGGGGCGGGGCTGATGGTCAGCGAGATGGTCGCCTCGACCGAGATGGTGACGCCGCGCCCCTCGACCCGGATGGCCGTCCGCGCCAAAGCGATGACCGAGGGGGTGCTGCCGGTCAGCGTCCAGATCGCCGGCCGCGAGGCCGCGGCAATGGCCGAGACCGCGCGCATCGTCGCCGGGATGGGCGCGCGGATCATCGACATCAACATGGGCTGCCCGGCCAAGAAGGTTACGGGCGGCCTGTCGGGCGCGGCCTTGATGCGCGACCTCGACCACGCGCTGGAACTGGTCGAGGCGGTGGTGGGCGCGGTCCCGGACCTGCCGGTGACGCTGAAGATGCGCCTTGGCTGGGACGAGGATTGCCTGAACGCGCCCGAGCTTGCCGCCCGCGCCGCCGCCGCCGGGATCAGGATGCTGACCGTCCATGGCCGGACGCGCGCGCAGTTCTATACCGGCAAGGCTGATTGGCACCGCATCAGGAAGGTCGCGAACCTGCCTGGCCGCCCGCCGCTGGTCGCGAATGGCGATGTGGTCGATGCGGCCTCGGCGCGGCTCGCGCTGGCGCAGTCAGGCGCCGATGCGGTCATGGTCGGGAGGGGCGCGCAGGGCGCGCCGTGGAAACTGGCCCTGATCGCGCATGAGTTGTGGGGGACGCCCGCGCCGGTCGTGCCGCGCGGCGCGGCTCTGGCCGATGCGGTGGCCGAGCATTACGAGGACATCCTGTCGCTTTACGGCACGGAACTGGGCCTGCGCGTCTCGCGCAAGCACCTTGGCTGGTATGCCGAGGCGAATGGCGCGCCGAACCGGGCCGAGCTTTTGCGCGCACCCTCGCCCGAGGCCGCGCTGGCGGCGATCCGCGCCGGTTTCACCGATGCGGCGGCATTGCAGATATCGGAGCAAGGTGAATGAGGTTCCGCATCGGGTCGACGGGCAGCAGAACGGCGACCGGGAATGGCGAGCCACAGGGGGCCTTCGTCCCGGCCGAGGTGGGGCCGAACTGGTCCGCGCTGCCCTTGCCGGCGGTGATCCTTGACCGGGAAGGGCGGGTCGCCGGCATGAACGACCTTGCCGAAGCCTTCCTGAACGTCTCGCGCCGCTCGGCCATGGGTGTCGCGCTGGAAGGGCCTGACATGCAAAAGCGCCTTCGGATCGTGCCGCCGGTGGCCGAGATCCTCGACCGCGTGCGCGAGGGGCATGAGGCGCTGAACCGCTCGGGCGTGCGCTTCGAGATCGGCGACCGCGTGGGCGGCCATGCCGACCGCGTCGCCACCATCCATGCCGGGCCGGTGCCCAGCCCCGAGGGCGGCATCGTGATGCTGATCGCGCCCAATGACGGCTCGACCCGGCTGGGGCAGGGGCGGGCGGTGCGCTCGGCCGCGCGCTCGGCCATCGGCATGTCCGAGATGCTGGCGCATGAGATCAAGAATCCACTGGCCGGCATCCGGGGCGCCGCGCAGCTGATCGGGATGAGCCTTGCGCCCGAGGATCGCGATCTTGCCGACCTGATCGTCGTGGAATCGCGCCGCATCGTCGAATTGCTGGATCAGGTCGAGCGTTTCGGCGACACCTCGGCCCCCAAGCTGACCGAAGTGAACATCCATGACGTGCTGGAGCGGGTGCGCCGCTCGGCCATGGTGGGCTTCGGCAAGGGGCTGAAGATCGTGCCCGATTACGACCCCTCGCTGCCGACCGCGCTGGCCGATAACGACCAGCTCGTGCAGGTCTGCCTGAACCTCGTCAAGAACGCCGCCGAGGCGATCCACCGCGACGGGCGCGAGACCGGGACCATCCGCATCCGCAGCTTCTATGACGGCACCCTGCGCCTTGCGCCAACCGAGGCCGAGCCGCAGGGCCGCAGCCTGCCCCTTCAGGTCGAGATCGAGGATGACGGCCCCGGCATCCCCGAAGCCATCGCCGACGAGGTGTTCGAGCCCTTCGTCTCGGGGCGCGAGAACGGCACCGGGCTGGGCCTGGCGCTGGTCTCGAAGATCATCACCGACCACGGGGCCTGGATCAATCTCGAGTCCCGGCCCGGTCGCACCGTTTTCCGCATCTCCCTTCCCAAAGCCTGAGGTTCCCCATGGACGGCACCGTTCTGATCGCTGATGACGACCGCACCATCCGCACCGTTTTGACCCAGGCCCTGACCCGCGCCGGCTGCCGGGTCCATGCCACCGGCTCGCTCGCGCAGCTTCAACGCTGGGTCGAGGAGGGGCGGGGCGATCTGGTCATCACCGATGTGATGATGCCCGATGGCAACGGCATCGACATGATCCCGGCGATCCGCAAGGCGCGGCCCGACCTGCCGGTGATCGTGATCTCGGCGCAGAATACCATCGTGACCGCGATCCGCGCGACCGAAGCCGCGGCCTTCGACTATCTGCCCAAGCCCTTCGACCTGCCCGACCTGATGCTGCGCGCGGGTCAGGCTTTGTCGCGCCGCGCCCGCAAGTCCGATGCGGCGCCGGTGGCGACCCCCTCGCCCGAGACGGGGGCCGATCCGACGCTGCCGCTGATCGGCCACGCGCCCGCGATGCAGAACCTGTTTCGCATGGTCGCCCGCGTCCTGAATGCCGACCTGCCGGTGATGATCGCGGGCGAGGCGGGGGTGGGCAAGACCGTGGTGGCGCGGTCCTTCCACGACCTCTCGGACCGGCGCGAGGCGGGGCTTGCCGTCCTGACCTCGGCCGATCTCTCCGAGGAGGCGATCCACCGCGCCAGCGAAAGGGCGAGCGGCGGGACGTTGCTGATCGAGGATCCGGCCAGTTTCGGCGCCGCCGCGCAGGCCCGGCTGATCGGGCTGATCGAGGCGTGGGAGGCCGGTCCCGGCCGCAACCAGATGCCGCGCCTCGTCTCGACCACCGGGCCGGAGCCGCAGGCGGACGTGGCCGCTGGCCTGCTGCGCGCCGACCTTTATTACCGGCTGGCGGGGGTGACGGTCACCGTGCCGCCGCTGCGCTCGCGCGTCGATGACATTCCGCCGCTGGCCCGCCACCTGCTGGCGCGCGCCGCGTCGCAAGGCCTGCCGCAGCGCGCGCTCTCCGAGGGGGCGACGGCGCTGGTGCGCTCCTATGCCTTCCCCGGCAATGTGCGCGAGCTTGAGAACCTGATGCGCCGCCTTGCCTTGACCGCCGCCGGGGCCGAGATCACCGAGGCCGAGACGCGGACCGCCCTCTCCGAGTCGATGCCGATGCCGCCGGGGGCGGGCATGGCCGCCGCGGCGCCGATCCCGATGACCCGCCCGGTGGCGGCCGCTGCGGCCCCTGCGGCAAACAGCCCCGCGCCGGGCATTCCGGCCGCGCCGGTGGCCGAGGCCAGCAATGCCCGCCTTGCCCAATCGGTCGAGATGCACCTGCAACGCTATTTCGACCTTCACGGCGACCAGCTCCCGCCGCCCGGCCTATACGACCGCATCCTGCGCGAGATCGAGAAGCCCCTGCTGGAGATCGCGCTGGACGCGACCGGCGGAAATCAGCTCAGATGTGCCGATTTACTGGGAATCAACCGCAATACGCTGCGCAAGAAGCTGACAGACCTGAATATCGAGGTGACACGGCGCCGCAAGCTGATGTAAAACGGCCACAGATGGCCGTGCCGGAGTCGCGCAGCGGCCACAGAACAGTCGCGATACAGCGACGAAGCCGTGAGGTTGGCAGGTGGCCGGAACGCTCTCCAGGGGCACATGGGAACGCGTCGCAAGATTGCGGCGCAAGCGCCTTGTCAGGAATGTCTCCACGCTCGGCCTTGCCGTTCTCGGTCCGCTCCTCGCCGCACTGACCTTTGCGGTCATGGGGCCGTTTGCGCATGTCGTTCCGGGCGGAACGCTGCTCCGGCTCGTGCTGCTGGCCGACCTCATCTATGTCATCCTGCTGACCGGCCTTGTCGCCGCCCGCATGACCCGGATCGTGGCCGAGCGGCGCAATTCGGCGGCGGGCTCGCGTCTGCATATGCGCCTTGTCGGCGTATTCGCGACCGTGGCGCTGGTCCCGACGGTGCTTGTCGCGCTCTTTGCGGGCCTGACCGTCAGCATCGGCCTCGAAGGCTGGTTCTCCAGCCGGGTCCAGCAGGTGGTCAGCAGTTCGCTCTCTGCCGCCGAGGCCTATCAGGACGAACACCGGCGCGACCTCACCAATGACGCGAAGCTGCTGGCCGGTGCGTTGACGCAGGCGGCGCGTCAGAACCCGATGCTGGATGACGGGCAGCTGCGGCTGCTTCTGGGGCAGGGGCAGGCGCTGATCCAGCGCGGCCTGCGCGAGGCCTATGTGGTCGACGGCCGCGGCACCATCCGCGCGCGGGGCGAGCGCAGCTATCAGTTCTGGTATGAACAGCCCTCGCCGCAGGAATTCGACGAGGCGCAGGCGCAGGGCCTCGTGCTGATCCAGGACTGGCAGAACAACGAATTTCGCGCCCTCGTCCCGCTGACGCCGCTCGCGGACCGCTATCTCTATGTCACCCGCGACGTGGACGGGAAGCTTCTGGGCCTGCTGGACGAGACAAGGCAGAGCGTCGGCGAATACCAGTTGCTCGAGCAGGAGCGCGGGCGGGTGCTGCTGAACTTCTCGCTCTTCTATCTCGGCTTCGCGCTGCTGCTGATCGCCGGGGCGATGTGGCTGGGCCTGTGGTTCGCCGACCGGCTTTCGCGCCCGATCGGACGGCTGGCCGAGGCATCCGAGCAGGTCGGCAAGGGCAATCTCGACCTCCAGATCCCCGAGCCCGATACCGGGGACGAGATCCAGACCCTCGGGCAAAGCTTCAACCGCATGACCCGCCAGCTCAAGACGCAGCGCGAGGAACTGGTCGAGAGCTATCGCGCGGCCGATGACCAGCGGCGGCTTTTCGACTCGGTCCTCTCCTCGGTCACGGCCGGGGTGATCGGGCTTGATGCGGCGGGCGAGATCGACTTCCTGAACCGCTCGGCCAGCCGGCTTCTCGGGCTTGACCCGATGAATGCGCATGACCGGCTGCTGTCCGAGGCGGTGCCGGAATTCGCGCCGCTGTTCGAAAAGCTCGCTCAATCGGTCAATGAAAGCGTGCAGGACGAGATCCGCCTGAACCGCGACGGCCGGGTCGAGAGCCTGCTGGTCCGCATGGCGATCCGCCGCGGCGCGGCCGGCGGGCTGGAAGGCTATGTCGTGGCGCTTGATGACGTGACCGACCTCGTCTCGGCGCAGCGCATGGCGGCATGGGGCGATGTCGCGCGCCGCGTCGCGCATGAGATCAAGAACCCCCTGACCCCGATCCAGCTTTCGGCCGAGCGGCTCAAGCGCAAATTCGCCCCGATCGCCGGCGAGGACCGCGAGGTGCTTGAGCAATATACCGAGGTCATCATCCGCCAGACGAACGACCTGCGCCGGATCGTCGACGAATTCTCGCGTTTTGCCCGGATGCCCGAGCCGGACCGCAAGGAAACCGATCTCGCGAAGCTGTTGCGCGACAGCGAGCTGATGCAGCGCGACGCCCTGCAGGGCGCGCTCGTCTCGCGCATCCCCGAGGAACCGGTGATCGTCGATGCGGATGCCGGGATGATGCGGCAGGTCTTTACCAACCTCTTGAAGAATGCAGGCGAGGCACTGGACGAATTGCGCGCCGATCCGCCCGCGGACTGGCGGCCGAGGGTCGATGTCGAGATGGATGCCGCGCCCGACGCGGTGACGATCCGCATCATCGACAACGGCCCCGGCCTGCCCGAGGACCGCTCGCGGCTCTTCGAGCCCTATGTGACCATGAAGAAGGGCGGCACCGGGTTGGGGCTGCCCATCGTCAAGAAGATCGTGGAGGAGCATGGCGGCCGTTTCAGCCTGACGGACGCCCCCGGCCATCAAGGCGCGATGGCCGAGATCAGGCTCCCCCGCGAAAGACAGCCCGTGCGCCTCACGGCGCGGCGCCAGAAACAAGAGCAGGACCACGTGAAATGACTGACATTCTCATCGTTGACGACGAAAAGGACATTCGCGAACTGATCTCGGACATTCTGCGGGACGAGGGTTACGCGACCCGTCTGGCCGCCAATTCGGATCAGGCAGTCGCGGAACTGAACCTGGCCGAACCCGCGCTGATGATCCTCGACATCTGGCTGAAGGACAGCAAGATGGACGGGATCGACATCCTGAAGCAGGTCAAGCGCAACAATCCCGACGTGCCCGTGGTGATCATCTCGGGGCATGGCAATATCGAGATCGCGGTCGCCGCGATCAAGCAGGGCGCCTATGACTTCATCGAGAAGCCCTTCAACATCGACCAGCTTCTGGTGGTGATCCGCCGCGCGATGGAAACCGCGCGCCTGAGGCGCGAGAACAGCACGCTCCGCCGGGGCGAGGCACGCGCGACCGAGATGCTGGGCCACTCCGCCGCCTTCCGCCGCCTGCGCGAGCAACTCGACAAGGTGTCGAAATCGAACGGCCGGGTCATGCTCTCGGGCGAGCCGGGGGCCGGCAAGGAAATGGCCGCGCGCTATATCCACGCCCACAGCCCGCGCGCCCGGGCGCCCTTCATCCCGGTGCCCTGCGCCACGATCGAACCCGAGCGCATGGAGGAGGTGCTTTTCGGCCGCGAAACCGCCGAGCGCGGGGTCGAGCCGGGCCTTCTCGAACAGGCGCATGGCGGCGTGGTCTATTTCGACGAGGTCGCGGACATGCCGCTCGGGACCCAGACCAAGATCCTGCGCGTGCTGACCGAACAGCAGTTCCAGCGCGCCGGCGGAACCGACAAGGTCCGGGTCGATCTGCGGGTCATCTCCTCGACCAATCGCGACCTTGGCGTCGAGATCGGCGCCGGCCGCTTCCGCCAGGAACTCTTCGATCGCCTGAATGTGGTGCCGGTCGCGGTTCCCTCGCTGGCCGAGCGGCGCGACGACATCCTGACCCTCGCCGAGCATTTCATCGAGCAGTTCCACAACCATCAGGGCCTGCCCCAGCGCGAACTGGCCGAGGAGACGCTGGCGGCGCTGCAGGCCATGTCCTGGCCCGGCAATATCCGCCAGCTCCGCAACGTGATCGAACGCGTGCTGATCCTCGGCGACGGCGCGGGCCCGATCTTGCCCTCGGAACTGGAAAGTCAGGGGGCGAGCAACGGCTCGGGCGATGCGCTGGCGCTCGGCCCGCAGATCACCAGCCTCGCTCTGCGCGAGGCGCGCGAGCTTTTCGAGCGCGAATACCTGATCGCGCAGATCAACCGCTTCGGCGGCAATATCAGCCGCACCGCGCAATTCGTCGGCATGGAGCGCTCGGCCCTGCATCGCAAGCTCAAGTCCCTGGGCGTCGTCGGCGGGATGCGGGTCGAGGAGGAGTTGATCGGGAAATAACTGCGCGGGGGTCGCTGCGTCTTTTTTGAGTATTTGTGGAACGAAGAAGCCGAAGCTGCGCGCCCCGGCCACCCCCGCTGTTCAGGCAGGACAGGTTTTGGCCAAATGACCGGGGCGACTTCTCCGTTCGCGGTCATCGGCTCTCCAGCCTGTACCGCCCGGGCAGGCTAATCGGGAAAGACTAAGAGACGCTTAACGGCTTCTTCGTTCCCCAAATACTCATGCGGCGGTTCCACCGATGCTGCGGGTGGCCGGTTTTGCCCCGGTGTTTTCGCTGTATCGGTCGCAAGCTCGCCGCGTTAGGATCGCGCTTCACGAAGGGCATGAACCGGGGCCGAGATGAAGATCATCATTTGCGGGGCAGGGCAGGTTGGCTGGCACGTCGCGCGGCATCTGGCCGGAGAGCGCAACGACGTCACCATCATCGACACCAATGCCGAGCTGATCCGCCGCGCGACCGACGCGCTGGACGTGCAGGGCGTCACCGGCTTTGCGAGTCATCCCGATGTGCTGGAGCGCGCCGGCGCGAGGGATGCCGACCTGATCATCGCCGCGACCTATTCGGATGAGGTCAACATGGTGACGTGCCAGGTCGCGCATTCCGTCTTTCAGGTGCCGCGCACGATCGCTCGGCTGCGCTCCTCGGCCTATCTCGATGCGATCTGGTCCGATCTCTACCGCACCGACCACCTGCCGATCGACGTGGTGATCAGCCCCGAACGCGAGGTGGCCCAGGCGGCGTTGCAGCGGCTCTGGGCGCCTTCGACCTTCGATGCCGAGACCTTCCTGAACGGGCGGTTGCAGCTCCTCGGGATCTCGCTCGAGCCGGACAGCCCGGTCCTGAATACTTCGCTCAGGCAGTTGAACGAGATGTTCTCGAGCCTCAGCGTCATCGTCGCGGGCGTCCGGCGCAAGGGCAAGCTTTTCGCGCCCGAGCCGGGGGACCAGCTTTTCGAGGGCGATCAGATCTATGTCTTCACGCTTGCCGAGGACGTGCCCCGCACGCTCGAGGTCTTTGGCAAGCCGGCCGACAAGCAGGACAGCGTGCTGATCATCGGCGCGGGCAATGTCGGGCTGGCCGTGGCGCAGGCGCTGGAGGCCAGGCCCGAGCGCATCCGCGTCAAGGTGATCGAGCGCGACCGCGCGCGGGCCGAGGATGCAGCGGATTCGCTCAACCGCACCATCGTCCTCAATGGCGACGGCCTCTCGGCCGAGTTGCTGGAGGAGGCGGCGGTCGCGCGCGCGAGTGCCGTCCTTGCCGTCACCGAGGACGACAAGACCAATATCCTTGCCGCCGTCAGGGCCAAGCAGGCCGGCGCGAAGCTGGCGATCTCGCTCGTCAACGATCCGACGCTGATGTCGCTGATGGAGCCTTTGGACATCGACGCCTTCATCAACCCGCGTGCCAGCACCGTCTCGACCATTCTGCGCCATATCCGGCACGGGCGGGTGCGCGACATCTATTCCGTCGGCGATGCCGAGGCCGAGGTGATCGAGGCGCAGGTGCTTTCGACCTCGACCATTGCCGGGCGGCCCCTGCGCGATGTCGGGTTTCCCGAAGGGGCGCTGCTGGGCGCGGTGATGAAGGGAGATCGGGTGGTCAAGCCCTCGGGCGACCTGCGCATCGAGGAGGGCGATCTGGTGGTGATCTTCGCCCTCGCCAAGGACGTCCCCGAGGTCGAGCGCCTGTTGCAGGTCTCGATCGACTTCTTCTGAGGCGGCGGCGATGTCTGTGCTGATGCGGCTGCCGTTGATGGTGATCCTGGCAGGGGCGGTCTCGCTCGCCATGATCGTGCCGGGGCTTTATGCGCATGTGCTGGACCAGCATCACCTCGGCTCGGCCTTCCTGAGTTGCGGGGGTATCTTCCTGATCCTGACCGCGCTTGTCGGCATCGCGACCGCGGACCGGCCGCGGGCGGAGATTGCGCGCCGCGTGCTTCTGACCATGCTGGGGGCGATGCTGCTGCTGCCGGCGATGATGGCGGTGCCCTTTCTGTTGGCGGTGCCCGATACCGGTTTCTTCAACGCCTGGTGGGAGATGATCTCCTGCCTGACCACCACCGGGGCGACGCTTTATGCCGCAGACCTGCTGCCCGCGCCTTTGCATCTGTGGCGGGCGATGGTCGGCTGGATGGGCGGGCTGTTCATGCTGGTGGCGGCGGTAGCGCTGCTGGCCCCGCTGCATGTCGGCGGGTTCGAGATCCTGGCATCGCCCTATGGCCGGGACGAGCATTTCGAGCGGCTGCCGCGCTCGGCCGGCGGGCGCCGGGTCGTGACGCATCTCTCGGCCCCGGTGTTTCGCACCGAGATGGCGGATCCCGCGAGCCGGTTCATCCGCTCGTTCCGCGAGGTCTTTCCGATCTATCTGGGGCTGACGCTCGCCATGTGGGCCTTGCTGATGATCTTTGGCGAGACGGGGCTGGTCGCGCTCTGCCATGCGATGGGCACGCTTTCGACCAGCGGCATCAGCCCGGTCGACGGCCCCGCCGCGCAGGCGAGTGGCCTGGGCGGCGAGTTCGTGATCTTCCTGTTCCTGATCCCCGCGCTCTCGCGCCGCTTCTGGCCCGGAGGGGCGGAGTTGCGGGCCTCGGAGAGCTGGGCGGGCGACCCGGAACTGCGCCTTGCCGGGATCGTGGTCGGGGCCGTCGCGGTCGTGCTGTTCCTGCGCCATTTCATCGGTGCGCTCGATGTTTCGACCGGGGGCGCGCGCGGGATGTTTGAGGATTTCGGCAGCGCCGTCTCGGCCGCCTGGGGCGGGCTTTTCAGCGCGCTGAGCTATCTGACCACGACCGGCTGGAATTCGATCGCCTGGCAGGGGGCGCGGAACTGGTCGGGGCTGACATCGCCGGGCCTGATGCTCGCGGGCCTTGCCATCATGGGCGGCGGGGTCGCGACCACGGCGGGCGGGGTCAAGCTTTTGCGGGTCTATGCCCTTGCCCGCCACAGCGAGCGCGAGCTGGAAAAGATCGTCCACCCCGCATCCGTCGGCGGTGGCGGGCTGATCGCGCGAAGGTTGCGCCGCGAGGGCGCCTATCTGGCCTTCATCTTCTTCATGCTCTTCGCGACCTCGCTTGCGGCAATCGTCATGCTGATCTCGCTCCAGCAGATCGAGTTCGACAGCGCGACGATCCTGTCGATCGCTGCCTTGACGAATACCGGACCGCTGGCCGGGGTGATCCCGCTGAACCCGACCTTTCTTGGTTCGGCCGGGGTTGCGGGCGCGCCATGGCAGGGCTGGGCGGGACTGCCCGGCCTGACCAAGGCGGTGTTGGGCGGCGCGATGATCGTCGGGCGGATCGAGACGCTGGCGCTTCTGGCGCTGCTCTCGCCGGAATATTGGCGAAGGTAGCGCCGGATTGCGAACTTGCAACGCCCTGGCGCGTTGTCGGAACGCGTGCTTGCAAGCGCCGAAAGCCTCGCCTAAGTCTAAAACCCAGCGATAAGAACAAGGTGCTCCAATGGCCGGTGATAAACAGAATCTCCAGGATGCTTTTCTGAACCATGTCCGCAAGGGCAAGGTTCCGGTGACCATCTTCCTTATCAATGGCGTCAAACTGCAGGGTGTGATCACCTGGTTCGACAATTTCTGCGTGCTGCTGCGCCGCGACGGCCAGTCGCAACTGGTCTATAAGCACGCGATCTCGACCATCATGCCGGGGCAGCCGATCAGCCTCTACGACGGCGAGGACTGATTGGCCGAACCGACCGAAACCCGCGAACGTCCCACGCGCGCCTATGTGATCCACCCGGATCTGGGAAATTCGCGGACGCGCCGGTCCCCTGATCTGGCTCTGGAGGAGGCGGTGGCGCTGGCCCATGCGCTGCCCGCGATCGAGGTCGTGGGCGCCGAGGTCGCGAAGCTGCGCAATCCCGATGCGGGCATGCTGTTTTCCAAGGGCAAGCGCGAGGAGATCGGCCAGCACCTGAAGGCCGCCGCCGAGGGCGAGGGGGCGGAGCTGGTGCTGATCGACGGGCCGGTCACGCCGGTCCAGCAGCGCAATCTGGAAAAGGACTGGGGGGTCAAGATCCTTGACCGGACCGGGCTGATCCTCGAGATTTTCGCCGACCGTGCCCAGACCCGCGAGGGCGTGTTGCAGGTTGAGCTGGCCGCGCTCGCCTATCAGCGGACGCGGCTGGTGCGGGCCTGGACCCACCTCGAGCGCCAGCGGGGCGGGCTGGGATTCGTCGGCGGTCCGGGCGAGACCCAGATCGAGGCCGACCGCCGCGCCATCGACGAGCAGGTGGTTCGCCTGCGCCGCCAGCTTGAGCGTGTGGTCAAGACGCGCGAGCTGCATCGCAAGGCGCGCGCCAAGGTGCCCTATCCGATTGTCGCGCTGGTCGGCTATACCAACGCGGGAAAATCCACATTGTTCAACAAGCTGACCGGGGCCGAGGTCATGGCCGCCGACCAGCTTTTCGCGACGCTCGACCCGACCATGCGGCAGATGGTGCTGCCGGGCGGGCGGCGGGTGATCCTGTCGGATACCGTGGGGTTCATCAGCGAATTGCCCCATGAGCTGGTCGCGGCCTTCCGCGCCACGCTGGAGGAGGTGCTGGCCGCCGACCTGATCCTGCATGTCCGCGACATCAGCCATCCCGAAACCGAGGAACAGGCGGGCGATGTGGGCGAGATCCTCGAAAGCCTCGGCGTCGAGGATGACGTGCCGCTGATCGAGGTCTGGAACAAGATCGACGCGCTTTCGCCGGAGATCCGCGACGCGCTGCGCCGCACCGATGCGCGGACCGAGGGCGTGCAGGCGATCAGCGCGCTTTCGGGCGAGGGGCTGGACGATCTGCTGGCCGCCGTCGAGGCGCGGCTTGCCGAGGCGCTGGACGAGCCGCGCGAGGAGGCCGTGCTTCGGCTTGGGCTGGAGGATGGCCGCCGTCGGGCATGGCTGCATCAGCAGGGCATCGTTCAGGGCGAGGAGATTGACGAGCAGGGCGCGCGGATCACCGTGCGCTGGACCGGGCGCCAGCGGGCCATGTTCGAGGCGATCTGACCTATCGGCGGCGGGCGCGATATTTGCGCCGCCGCGATGGGTATTTGAAAAACGGTGAAAATCAAAAGGGAGCGCCCCGGCCGTCAGGCGGGGAGTGCTGCGAGTTCATGTGCCCAGGGCGGGTTCGCGCCGGGACGCGAGACGGTGATCGCGGCCGTGCGGGTTCCCATGGCGAGCGCGGCGGCGAGTTGGTCCGGTGTCAGCCGGGCAAGGCCCTCGCGGCTGAGCGCGCCGCTTTGATGGAGCGAGGCAAGGACGCCGGCGTTGAAGGTATCGCCCGCGCCGATCGTATCCGCAACCTCGACCCTGAGCGCCGGGGCGCTGACCGGGGCGTCCCGCCAATGCGCGGTCGCGCCCTCGGCCCCGCCGGTCTGGAACACGGCGCGGACGCCGTGGGAGAGGTAATGCGCCGCCGCCTCGGCGAAGGTTTTGCCGGGCATCAGCCATTCGAGATCGTCGGCCGAGAGCTTCAGGAGGTCGGCCTTGCCGATCAGCCGGTCGAGCCGGGCGCGATAGGCTTCGGGATCGGCGATGAAGAAGGGGCGGATATTCGGGTCGATCATCACCGGGACACGGTTCCGCAGCCGGTCGACCAGCGCCTCGACCGCGGCGCCGCAGGGGTCGGGGACGAGGCTGATGCCGCCGATGAAGAGGGCCGAGACGGTATCGGGGATCCGGGGCAGGTCGGCGGGCGCGAGCATCCGGCCGGCCGAGCCCTCGTCATAGAAGGAATAGCGCGCCTCGCCCCCGGTCAGCGTGACAAAGGCGAGGGTGGTCGGCCGGTCCGAGCGCGGGCAGAGGCCGGTATCGACCCCGGCCTCGGCCAGCGGGCGCAGGAGCATCTCTCCGAACGGGTCGCGCGAGATCGGCCAGAGATAGGCCGAGGGCACGCCGAGGCGGCCGAGCGCGATCGCGGTATTATAGACCGCGCCGCCCACGAGGGGGCGGAAGGCCCCGCCCTCGGGCACCATGTCGATGAGGGATTCCCCCGCGCAGAGGATCATGCGACTTCTCCCTTTGCTGGATCCGCCGGGCCGCCGGGTGGATCGCCATTCTGGCCTTGATAGAGCCTTGCATCGGTGGTGTGAACAGCTTCCACGGCATTGAGGGAGCCGAGGCGGATCTTTCCGCCCTCGTTCAGCCACAGGAGCGCCGCGGCGAGGGCAAGGGCGAGGATCGCGGCGAATGCGATTTTCCAGACCGACCACGGCCGCTCGCCCTGGACGCGGCCCGACTGGCCGTTGACGACGAAGCGGTAGCTTTTGCCGCCATAGCGATAGGCGGCGGTCCAGACCGGCAGCAGGATATGCTTGAAGGTCTCGGCCTCATGCCGGGTCTGGATCGAGCCGATCTGCTGTTCATTGCCGCCGATCGCGCGGCGCACGTCCATGGCGATGACCCCCGCCATCTCCTGCCGGGCGATGTCATGGCCGGCGGCGAGGGGGATCGTATAGCCCTCGGCCAGAAAGCCCGCGAGGTATCCGGGCTGGTAGGGCACGAGATGCGAGAGATCCCAAGGCGTCAGCGCATCGGTGATCCGGCGCGGCAGAGAACTGGCGGCAAGGACCAGCACATCGTTGAAATCGCGCGCGACCTGTCCTGAAACCGGGGTCCAGCGGGTGCGCCGGACCTGCTGGGCGACGCGCTGGCTGCGGCCGTTCACCTGCTGCGTGACCCAGACGGTTTCGTAATACCAGTCGCCCCGCGCGCCGGAATAGGCCGAGCGGGTCGCGGCGTCGAAGGTCCAGAAGGGCGAGTAGATCCCGCTCATCTTGCGGCCGCGGCGGGCATAGGCGGTCAGGCCCGAGGGCGCGAACCAGAGGTTGCCGAGCCAGCTTTCCAGCGCGGCCTTGGCCTGATCCTCGGTGATGACGAAGGGCAGGACGCCCTGCGGCTTCAAGAGCCGCGTGGTGCCGGTATCGGTCACGACGGCGGTTGCGCAGAAAGGGCAGGTCGAGGCGTGGCTGCCGGTCGTCACCTCGATCTTCGCGCCGCAATTCGGGCAGGAGAGCGTGCGCACGCTTTCGGTCAGGTCGCTGCCCTGATCGCGGCGCAGGCCCTGTTCAAGCGGCAGTTCCTGCAGGCCCGGCGCCTTGTGGCTGGCGTCCCATTGCAGCGCGCGCCCGGTCGCCGGGTCGCGCAGGATGGCCTGATCGCCCCATGGCCCGTCCTGAACCTGACGGCTGGGCGCGCGGGCGGGGCCGGGGCCGATTTCCTGCTCATGCCCGCAATAGGGACAGGTGAGGCGTTGCTGTCCGGGCGAGAATTCGAGGCTCGCGCCGCAATTCTCGCAAGGATAGCGGTATTCGGAGGGAGGGGTCGGCATCGAACCTGCGCTTAGCCGTCCTGCTTGGGAAGGGGCGGCGGCGGAGGCGGCGCGATGGTGAAGAGCTGGGCAAGCTCGTTCACCTCCTCGGCGGGTTTCCAGCCTTCCTGTCCGGGGGTCCAGACCAGCGTGTCACGGCTGAATTTCCCCTCGCGCACGAGGCGGCCAAGATGGGCGCGGCCATATGGCCCGTCGGCCTCGCCATTGACGGCGATGTGCCAGACCGTCTCGGGGTGGAGCGGGGGCGGGGCCTGCGGGGCAGGGGCGGCGGGCACGGCGCCCCATGGACCGCGCTGCATTCCCGCCATGGCCGCGCTCATGCCGGCGCCAAGCCCTGCGCCAAGGCCCGCGCCCATGCCGCCGGGCTGGTTCGAGGCGTTGAGCATCGCCTCGGACGCGGCATATTGGCCGAAGCGGTTCAGGTCGCCCACGATCCCCATGGAGGTGCGCTTGTCGAGCATCTTCTCGACCTCGTCGGGCAGGCTGATATTCTCGACATAGAATTCGGGAATGGTCAGGCCATATTCGGCGACCGTGGGGCTGATCGCCTTGGCGACCATCTTGCCGAACTCGGCAGTGTTCGCCGCCATGTCGAGGACCGGAATGCCCGAGGCCGCGATCATGCGCGAAAATTCCTGCACGATGATATTGCGCAGCTGGAAGCTGATCTCGTCCTTGGTGAACTCGCCATCCGTGCCGACGATCTCGGTCATGAAGCGGCCGGGATCGGTCACGCGCATGGAGTAGGTGCCGAAGGCGCGGATGCGGACCGGGCCGAATTCCGGGTCGCGCGCGATGACCGGGTTCCGGGTGCCCCATTTCAGGTCGTTGAAGCGCGTGGTGTTGACGAAATAAATCTCGGACTTGAAGGGCGAGCGGAAGCCGTGGTCCCAATGCTGGAGCCGGGTCAGGATCGGCAGGTTGTTGGTTTCCAGCATATAGAGGCCGGGGGCAAACACGTCGGCAAGCTGGCCCTCATGGATGAAGACCGCGGCCTGCCCCTCGCGCACGGTCAGCTTGGCGCCGTATTTGATCGCGCGGCCCACGGTGGGGAAGCGATAGACCATGGTGTCGCGGGTGTCGTCGGTCCATTCGATGATCTCGATGAACTCGCCGCCGAGGATGTTCAGCAGAGACATGACCTTCTCCCTTCGCGCGGATGCGTCATCGAAGGATACTGCCCCGCGAAGGGCCAGCGTCAAGCCCTTCGGGCCGGTTCAGACATCGGTGCCCAGCAGTTCGCGCGCGATCTGCAGGACGATGGGCCGCGCCTCGGCCTCGGTCATGCCGGGGCGCAGGCGGGAATCGTAGAGGATCTTCAGCAGCAATTCGTCATGCGGGGTGAGATAGGCAAATTCCTCGTCATCGTTGAAGATCGAGGGGCGGACGATGCGGCTGTCATTGGCAAGGCCCAGCCCTTGGGCGAGTTCCTCATGGATGCAGGACCGGCGCAGGCGCGGCGGCGTCTCGGTCCTGATCAGCGCCACGGCCTGATCGTAGGTGGTCGAATTGCCGCGCGAATAGGCGAATACGGTGCAGTAATTCTGCGGCGCCAGTTCGCGCAGGGCATGGATGTCGCCCTCGGGGATGCCGGGAACCAGCGCGGCGAGGCGGGGGCCGATATTCTGCCGCTCGTCCTCGCTGACGATCAGGACGGTGAAATTCCCCTCGACCGTGCCAAGGCCGATGCGGTGGCCGCTGGCGTCCTGGAGGCGCGCGGCATAGGCCGCGATCTCGGCCCGGTCGCGGCTGCGCTGGGCGGGGGCGACGGAATCCCCGAACTCGATCCTGAGCCGCACCGGCTGGACCCAGCGGCGCAGCGGCGCGGGCGTGCTGCGCGAGATGAGGGTGTTGCCGTTCCTGACATATTCGTCATGGAGCGCGATCTGGACGAAATCGTCGGTCAGCCGCTCGGGCGTGAGCTGGATTTCCTCGCCGCCATCGGTCCGCAGCAGCCCGCGCGAAATCAGCGTCTCCTCGATCCCGGCGAGGTAGTTGCGCATGTTGCGGCTGGCCGGGGTATCGGCGGCAGCGGCGGCGGCGTCGGCGGCGGCGCGCGCGCGTTCCGCCCGCTCGCGCCTCAGCGAAGCCTGCGTCGCCTCGGCCCGGTCGGGGCGCGGCAGGGGTGCCGCCGCGTCGATCGAGGGGCGCGCCTCGGGCGGGGGCGCGGTTTCGGAACAGGCCGAGAGCGCCGCCAGCGCAAGGATGGCGGCAAGGCGGCGGCTGGCGCCGAACAGGCCCGCGCCGCCGATCGGCGGGCAGGCGGGGGAGAGGCTTGGGATCACGATTTTCCTGTCGGGGCGGTCGTCTGGGTCTGGGTTGCGCTGGCTGAGGCAAGCGTCTGGCGAAGCTGGCCTTCCATCGCGGTCAGCTCCTCCTCGGCGGCGGCGCGGCGGGCCTTGCCTTCGTCGGCGATGCGCAGGCTGTCCTCGATCGTGGCGATCAGCTCGGCATTGGCGGAGCGCACCGACTCGATGTCGAAAACGCCGCGCTCGACCTGGCTGCGGATGGTCGCATTGGCCTGACGCAGGTTCTTGGCGTTCGCGGTCAGCAGGTCGTTGGTCAGGTCGTTCGCCTCCTTCACCGCCCGCGCCGCCTCGGCGCTGCGCTGGATGGTCACGGCCTGGGCAAGCTGCGTCTCCCACAAGGGGACGGTGTTGACGAGGGTAGAATTGATCTTGGTAATCAGGGACTTGTCGTTTTCCTGAACCAGCCGGATCGAGGGCAGGGACTGCATCGTCACCTGCCGCGTCAGCTTCAGATCATGGACCCGGCGTTCAAGGTCGTCGCGCGCGGCGCGCAGGTCGCGCAATTCCTGCGCGGCCATGACCTTGTCATCCTCGGCCGCGGCCTCGATGGCCTTTTCCTTGGCGGGAATGTCTTCGGCCGCGAGCTGGACCAGCTTTTCGTCGCCCGCGGCGATATAAAGCGCAAGCTCGTCATAGAAGGCCAGCGTCCGGTCATAGAGCAGGTCGAGCGAGCGGATGTCCTTCAAGAGCCGGTGCTGGTGGCTGTCGAGTTCCGAGGAGATGCGGTCGATCTGGGACTGCACTTCTTCGTAATTCGCGACGAATTTGGCGAAGGGCGCGGCGCGTCCGGTCAGGCGCTCCCACCAGCTGCGCTCACGCCGCACGTCAAGCTCGCTGACCGAAAAGCCGCGGATCGTGGTCACGATGTTGCGCAGGGATTCGCCCGCGGGGCCCACATCCTTGTTCCTGACATCGGCCAGCATGGCCTGGCTGATCTCTTGCAATTCGTTCTGGGCGCGGGCGCCGAAATGCACGATCGAGGCCGTGTCCTTGATGTCGATCTCGGCGATGCGCTTGCGGATCTCCTCGGCCATCGGGCCGGCTGCCTGTGAGAGCAGGGGCGCCTCTGGGGGGGGATCGGGCAGGACCACCGAGGTTACGCTTCTGATTTCGTCCATTGCGGCTTCGGCACTGGCCTTGGTCTTGGTCGTCATCCGGTTTCGTCCTTTTCTGTTCCATGCAGGACCAGCCGAAGCATAGGCGGATTCGGGGCCTGTTCAATGGCGCGCGAAACAGGCTCGCAGGGTTTTGCGACCCTGTTGCACTTCAACCGTGGCGGGTTCGGTTCCGCGCCCGTGCCCGGCGACAGCCATGCGTTGCGCGAGGGACGGCCCGCGTGTAGAACCTGACCGATTAAGTGAGGGTGAAGGAGCCGTCTATGCGCAGAGTTGTCGTCACGGGCCTTGGTATGGTCACGCCGCTGGCCTCGGGGGTCGAGGAGACCTGGGAGCGCCTTCTGGCCGGAGAATCCGGGGCGGGGCCGATCACCCGCTTCGACACCAAGGACGTGGTGACGAAATACGCCTGCGAGATCCCCTTTGGCGATGGCACGGACGGCACCTTCAATCCCGATGACTGGATGGAGCCGAAGGATCGCCGCAAGATCGATGACTTCATCCTTTACGGCATGGCCGCCGCCACGCAGGCGGTCAGGGACAGCGGTTGGGAGCCGCAGACCACCGAGGATTTCGAGCGCACCGGCGTGATGATCGGTTCGGGCATCGGCGGGCTGGCCTCGATCGCGGAAACCGCGGTGCTGATCAAGGAGCGCGGGCCGAAGCGGGTCTCGCCCTTCTTCATCCCCGGCGCGCTGATCAATCTCGTCTCGGGTCAGGTCTCGATCCGCTTCGGCTTCAAGGGGCCGAACCATGCGGTCGTCACCGCCTGCTCGACCGGGGCGCATGCCATTGGCGACGCGGCGCGGCTGATCGCGCTGGGGGACGCCGATGTCATGGTCGCGGGCGGTGCGGAAAGCCCGATCTGCGAGATCGGGGTTGCGGGCTTCAACGCTTGCAAGGCGCTGTCCACGAAGCGCGAGGACAACCCGAAGGCCGCGAGCCGCCCCTGGGACGAGGACCGCGACGGCTTCGTCATGGGCGAGGGCGCGGGGGTCGTCATCCTCGAGGAATACGAACATGCCAAGGCGCGGGGCGCCAAGATCTATGCCGAGATCCTCGGCTATGGCATGTCGGGCGACGCCTATCACATCACCGCGCCCAGCGAGGATGGCGATGGCGGTTTCCGCAGCATGACCAATGCCTTGCGGCGCGCGAACCTGAGCCCGGCCGATATCGACTATATCAATGCGCATGGCACCTCGACCATGGCCGATGTGATCGAACTGGGCGCGGTCGAGCGCATGTTGGGCGATGCGGCGGGGAATGTGGTCATGTCCTCGACCAAATCCTCGATCGGGCACCTTCTGGGCGCGGCGGGGGCGGTCGAGGCGATCTTCTGCATCCTCGCGATCCGTGACCAGATCTGCCCGCCGACGATCAACCTCGACAATCCCGCGCGCGCGACGCCGATTGATCTGGCCGCCAATGCCGCCGTCCGCCGCAAGGTGGATTACGTCCTGTCGAACAGCTTCGGCTTTGGCGGGACCAATGCGAGCCTGGTGATGGGACGGGTCACGGAATGATGTGGCGCCACGTCGCGGCGAATTTCCTGACGCTGCTGATCGTTCTTCTGGTCGCAGCCGCCGCGGCGATTGCATGGGCCAAGCATCAATATGTCGCGCCCGGCCCCAGCGCCTCGGCGCAATGCGTGCGCATCGCGCCGGGCGCGGGGCTTGGCGCCGTCAGCGACCAGCTTGTCGCGCAGGGCGTCGTGTCGAACGGCTATATCTTCCGCGCCGGGACCGATTATCGCGGCCGGGCGCGCGACCTGAAATTCGGCTCGTGGCTGGTGCCGCCGCATTCCACCATGGAAGAGGTGGTCGACCTGCTGTCCGCGGGCGGCCCCTCGACCTGCGGGACCGAGGTGATCCTGCGCGTCGGCGTGCGCGAGAATGCGGTCGTGCTGCGCGATATCGACGCCACGACCGGGCAGATGGCCGAGCAGGCGAAATACAATCCCGCGACCGAGCCTGCGCCCGAGGCATTGGCCGCCGCCCAGACCTCGGCCGATGCGCGGCTGCGCATCACCGTGGCCGAGGGGGTGACAAGCTGGCAGATCGTCGAGGCGCTGAAGCAGGTGCCCTTCATGGCCGGCAATGTGGCCAAGGTTCCGGCCGAGGGCAGCCTTGCGCCGGACACCTACGAGATCCGGCAGGGCGACGACCGGGACGAGCTGCTGGCCCAGATGGCGGCGCGGCAATCGGCCTATCTTGCTCAGGCCTGGGAGAAGCGCGAGGCGGACCTGCCCTATGACACGCCCGAGGAGGCGCTGATCATGGCCTCGATCATCGAGAAGGAAACCGCCGTCGCCGCCGAGCGCCGCGTGGTGGCCAGCGTCTTTGTCAACCGGATGCGCAGGGGGATGCGGCTGGAGACCGACCCGACGGTGATCTATGGCATCACCAAGGGCGAGGGCGTGCTGGATCGCGGCATCCGCGGATCCGAGCTGCGGCGCCGGACGCCCTATAACACCTATCAGATCGCCGGCCTGCCGCCGACGCCGATCGCCAATCCCGGCCGCGCCGCAATTGATGCCGCGATGGATCCCGAGGACAGTGAGTTCGTCTTTTTCGTCGCTGACGGGACGGGCGGGCATGCCTTCGCGCGCACGCTGGAGGAGCATAACCAGAATGTCCGCCGCTGGCGCGAGATCGAGCGGCAACGCGGCGAGGCGATCTCGCCCGTGCAGGGCGACTGAGCGCGCATTTTCCCACAACGGGACCGGGTGATTCCGGCCCTGTTGCGGGAAGCGTGCGCAATGGTGTTGCGTGGGTAAGTCGTTGATTGTCATCGGGAAAATTCCGAGTGGACACAACCTGCGGTTTATCATTGACTCAGCGAACGCCCTGAAGTAGAAATTATCCATGCTGGGAGAAATGGGCAAGCGGCCGGGTCGATGGACCCGAGGCCGCTTTTTTCATGTCTCGCTCGTGCGGACAGTCACACGAGGGCAGGGCGATACCAAATGACGAAGAGTTTCGATCCGGGGCCCGAGGCCCCGGAAGGGCCTTTCGTGCCCGGCGCCGGGATGGCGCCCGACATGGACGTGCTGGAAATCGCGGACGGGCTGTTTCGGTCCTATGCGGCTGATCTGACCCGGTTGAGGGAGCAGATCAGCACCGGCGAGACTGGGGAACTGAAGGAATCCGGCAGGCTGGTGCGCGACCTGAGGGCCGCCGCCCAGATGGTGCTGGAGGAAAGGAGCAAGGTTGACAAGCTTCGCAAGGATGCTGCCGGACAGGTCGGGGCAGGCGCACTCGACCTTGTCGCGGCACGGGATGAGGTCGGGCGCCGGCTGGCTTGCCTGCGCCGAGCCGGAGGAGGTTGACGCGTTTCTGGGGGGGCTGAGCGACAATGCGCTGGCGAGCCTGCCCTGGCTGTTCGAGTTCTGGGCGCTGCCGCATCAGCTGCCACCCGAGGGCGACTGGAAGACATGGGTGGTCATGGGTGGGCGCGGCGCGGGCAAGACCCGCGCCGGGTCTGAATGGGTGCGCGCGCAGGTGGAGGGCGCGACGCCCGACGCGCCGGGCCACGCGCGGAGGGTGGCGCTGGTCGGCGAGACCTTCGATCAGGCGCGTGATGTCATGGTCTTTGGCGAGTCGGGCATCCTCGCCTGCTCGCCCCCCGACCGGCGGCCGCAATGGGAGGCCGGGCGCAGGCGGCTGGTCTGGGCGAATGGCGCGACCGCGCAGGTCTGCTCGGCCCATGAGCCGGAGGCGCTGCGCGGCCCGCAATTCGACGCGGCCTGGGTCGACGAACTCGCCAAGTGGAAGAAGGCCGAGGAGACCTGGGACATGCTGCAATTCGCGCTGCGGTTGGGCGAGCATCCCCAGCAGATGGTCACGACGACGCCTAAGAATGTCGCGGTGCTGAAGCGCATCCTCGGCAATGCCTCGACCGTGACCACTCATGCCCCGACCGAGGCGAACCGCGCCTATCTGGCCGAGAGTTTCCTCGCCGAGGTCGAGGCGCGCTATGGCGGGACGCGCCTTGGTCGGCAGGAACTGGAGGGGGTGCTGCTGGAGGATGTGGAAGGCGCGCTCTGGACCACCGCGATGCTGGAGGGGTGCCGTATTGAGACGGCTCCGGCGCTGACGCGGATCGTGGTTTCGGTCGATCCCTCGGTGACCGGGGGGGCCGCGTCGGACGAATGCGGGATCGTCGTCGTCGGGGTGGTGGCCGAGGGCGCGCCCTCAAGCTGGCGGGCGGTGGTGCTGGAGGATGCGAGTATCCGGGGCGGGCCGACCGACTGGGCGCGGGCCGCGATCGCGGCCATGGCGCGCCACGGCGCCGAGCGCATGGTCGCCGAGGTGAATCAAGGCGGCGATCTGATCGAGAGCGTGATCCGCCAGATCGACCCGCTGGTGCCCTTCCGCGCGCTGCGCGCCGGGCGCGGCAAGGGGCTGCGGGCCGAGCCGGTCGCGGCGCTTTACGAGCAGGGCCGCGTCCGGCATCTGCGCGGCCTCGGCACGCTGGAGGACCAGATGTGCCGCATGACGGTCGGCGGCTATCGCGGCAAGGGATCGCCCGACCGGCTGGATGCGCTGGTCTGGGCGATCCATGAGCTGATCGTCGAGCCGGCGCAGCATCACCTGCGGCCGCAGGTCAGGGGCCTTTGAGCCGGGGCTCTGCCCCGGACCCCGGGGTATTTCGAAAACAGTGAAAGCCTCGCGGAAGGGGCTGCGGGAGGGTCGCGGTGGCGGCCCTTTTTTCATGGCATGACAGGAGGAGCCCATGGGCTTTCGATGGTTCGGACGGGGCGAGGCGACCGGCGCGGCCGAGGTCAAGGCCAGCGCGACCGGCAAGGTGGTGGCGCTGGCCGCGGGATCGGGCCGGGTGGTGTGGTCGGCGCGCGATACGGTTTCGCTGACGCGGGCCGGCTTTGTCGGCAATCCGGTCGGCTTCCGGGTCGTGCGGCTGATCGCCGAGGCCGCCGCCGCCGTGCCGCTGATCTGCCAGGATCGCGAGCGGCGCTATGAGCGGCATCCGGTACTGGAGCTGCTGCGGCGCCCGAATGCCGGGCAGGGCCGGGCGGAGCTGTTCGAGGCGCTGATCGGGCAGATCCTGCTGAGCGGGAATGGCTATGTCGAGGCGGTGGGCGAGGGGGCGAAGGGCCTGCCGGCGGAATTGCATGTCCTGCGCTCGGACCGGATGGCGGTGGTGCCGGGGCCGGATGGCTGGCCCGTCGCCTATGACTATGGGTTGGGCGGGCGGAGCGTCCGCTTTGACATGAGCGGCAGCCCGGATCCGATCTGCCATATCCGCAGTTTTCATCCTCTGGATGACCATTACGGGCTTTCGCCGATGCAGGCGGCGGCGGTGGCGGTCGATGTCCATAACAGCGCCTCAAGCTGGTCGAAGGCGCTGCTGGACAATGCCGCCAGGCCTTCGGGCGCGATCATCTACAAGGGGGCGGATGGGCAGGGCGCGCTGTCGGCCGAGCAATATGACCGGCTGGTGATGGAGATGGAGACCCATCATCAGGGCGCGCGCAATGCCGGGCGGCCGATGCTGCTGGAGGGCGGGCTTGACTGGAAGCCGATGGGGTTCAGCCCGAGCGACATGGAGTTTCACGAGACGAAGCGCGCCGCCGCGCGCGAGATCGCGCAGGCCTTTGGCGTGCCGCCGATGCTGGTCGGCATTCCGGGCGAGGCGACCTATGCCAATTACGCCGAGGCGAACCGGGCCTTCTATCGCCTGACGGTGCTGCCGCTGGTCGGGAGGGTCGCGAGCGGCCTTGCCTGGTGGCTGTCGGAGCATCTGGGCGAGGAGATCGACCTGCGCGCCGATCCCGATCAGGTTCCGGCGCTGGCGGATGAGCGCGACCAGCAATGGCGGCGGGTCGGCGAGGCGCTGTTCCTGACCGAGGCCGAGAAGCGGGCCGTCCTTGGCCTGCCGCCCTTGGCGGAGGGGTGAGGATGGAGGGGTCGCGTTTCGTCAAGGAGCCGTTCGACTGGCGCGATCAGCGCATCGACAGCCAAGACCGGATCATGGAGCTGCAATTCGCGCAGGTGGAACGCCGGCTGGAACGGATCGAGGCTCTGATCGAGGGGCTGGAGCGGCGGCTCTGGATGACCGTCTATGGTGTCGTCGCGGTGATCCTGACCCAGGCCGTGCAGTCAATCCTCGAATATGCCCCGAAGGGAGGCTGAGATGCGTTCAACCGATTGCGGGCTGGAAGTGAAATACGCGCAAGGCGCGGAGATGGTGGCCGATGGCAACGTCATCGAGGGCTATGCGAGCCTGTTCGGTGTGGCTGACAAGGGCGGCGATGTCGTCGTCCGGGGGGCCTATGCCGCGAGGCTGAAGCGGTTGGCCGATCGCGGCGAGCGGGTCAGGATGCTGTGGCAGCACGATCCCGCCCGGCCCATCGGGATCTGGGACGAGATCCGCGAGGATGCGAAGGGCCTCTGGGTTTCGGGGCGGTTGCTGCCCGAGGTGGGCCTTGCGCGCGAGGCGGCGGCGCTGGTCGCGGCGGGGGCGATCGACGGGCTGTCGATCGGCTATCGCACCGTCTCGGCGGAGCGGGACGCCAAGGGGCGGCGGCTGCTGACCGAGGTGGAGTTGTGGGAAGTGTCGCTGGTCACTTTCCCCATGCTCTCCGAGGCGCGGTTGGGCCGGAAGTCGGAGGATGCCGCATTGGCCGCCGTCTTCCGGGCCGCCAAGGAGGCCCTGCGGGGCGAATGAGATCACCACAACGGAGAAAGCCATGACCGAGGTGAAGGCCGCGGCCGGGACGGAATTGCCCGGCGAACTGAGGCAGGAGATGCTGGGTTTCGTCAGCGAACTCAAGGCATTCCGCGCCGATATTCAGAAACGACTGGAAACACGGGAAGATCGCATGACCCTCTTGGACCGCAAGACCATCATCCGCGGCCGCGTGCCGCTTTCGGCCGAGAGCGACGCCGCGGCGCCGCATCAGAAGGCGTTCGACGCCTATATCCGGCATGGCGACGACGACGCGCTGCGCGGGCTGCCGCTGGAAGGCAAGGCGATGAGCACCGTTTCGGATGGCGGCTTCCTTGCCGCGCCGACGGTCGCGCTGCAGGTGCAGGAGGCGCTGAACGTCACCGCCTCGCTGCGGCGGGTGGCGAATGTGGTGGCCGTCGAGTCGGCGACCTTCGAGATGCTGGTCGACATGGGCGATATCGCCTCGGGCTGGTCGACCGAGACGGGCCTGCAGGCCGAGACCGGCACCTCGACCGTGCAGCGGGTGGTGATCCCGGTCCATGAGCTTTCGGCGATGCCGAAGGCCAGCCAACGCCTGCTGGACGATGCGGCCTTCGATGTCGAGGCCTGGCTTTCGAGCTGCATCGCCGAGAAATTCGCCCGCGCCGAGGCAACGGCCTTCATCAATGGCGATGGCGTCAACAAGCCGAAGGGCTTCCTTGCCCATGCGCGGGCTGCGAATGCCTCGGCGACGAATATGCAGATCGGGACGATCGCCTCGGGTGCGACGGGGGACTTCGCGGCGTCGAACCCCGCGAATGCGCTGATTGATCTGGTCTATGCGCTGAGCGCGCAGTTCCGGGCCAATGCGAGCTTCGTGATGAACTCGAAAACCGCGGCGGCGGTGCGCAAGATGCGCGATACCGACGGGCGGTTCCTGTGGTCGGATTCGCTGGCGATGGGGCAGCCGCCGCAACTGCTGGGCTATCCGGTGCTGCTCTGCGAGGACATGCCCGACATCGCCAATGGCTCGGCCTCGATCGCGTTCGGGGATTTCAGGGCGGGCTATACTATCGTCGAGCGCCCCGACCTGCGGGTGCTGCGCGATCCCTTCTCGGCCAAGCCGCATGTGCTGTTCTATGCCACCAAGCGCGTCGGCGGCGGCGTGACCGATGCGCGCGCGATCAAGGTGATGGTCTTCGGCTGATCCGGGCCGAAGCGGGGCCGCGCGGCATATTCCGCCCGACCGGCAGCCACTGTCCGCGCGCGCGAAGGCGGCCCGCGCGGCCCCGGTTTACCTGAAGCATTTGCGGCGACGCGCCGACGAGTTTTGCGGCGACGCGCCGACGAAAGGATCTGGCATGATGCTTGTGGAGTTGACGGCGCCTTTGTCCGAGGCGCTGCCGGTCGCGGGGCTGAGGGCCCATCTGCGGCTGGGGACGGGTTTCGAGATCGCCGAGTACGAGGCGGAGACGGCGGCCCTCGCCGGTTATCTGCGGGCCGCCATCGCGACGATCGAGGCGCGGACGGGCAAGGTGCTGCTGACGCGCCGCTTTCGGCTGCGGCTGGATCGCTGGCGCGAGGATGATGCCCAGCCCTTGCCGCTGGCGCCGGTCGCCGCGGTCGAGGCGGTCGAGATCGAGGATGCCTCGGGCACGGCCACTGCGCTTGCAGCGAGGTCATGGCGGCTGGTTTCCGACCTTCACCGGCCGCTGTTGCGGGGAAGGGCGGGCTTTCTGCCCGGAATCTCCGAGGGGGGTGCTGCGGTGATCACCTTCTCGGCCGGGTTCGGGCCGGCTTGGTCGGCGCTGCCGGCTGATCTGGCGCAGGCGGTCATGCTGCTTGCGGCGCGCTATCACGAGGATCGCAGTTTCGAGGGGACCGAAGCGGCCATCCCCTTTGGCGTCAGCGCACTGATCGAGCGCTGGCGCGCGGTCCGCATCCTTGGGGGGCGGGGCGCATGTCGCGGTCGGGCATGAGGCCGCCACGGCTGGACGTGCCGCTGGAACTGGAGGCGCCGCTGTCGGAAGCCGACGGCGCTGGCGGTTTCCGGCAGTCCTGGCGGCGGGTCGGGCGGGTCTGGGCCGAGATGCGGTCCGGCGTGGGCGGCGAGCGGGTATCGGGGGTGGCTGTCCAAAGCACCGTGACCTGGCGGATCGTCGTCAGGGCGGCCGTCCTCGGCGATCCCCGTCGCCCACGCGCGGGCCAGAGATTGGGCATGGCGGGCGGGCGGTGGTTCCTGATCCGGTCGGTGGCCGAGATGGATCCTGCCGGGCGCTACCTTCTGTGCCTCGCAAGCGAGGAGGCGGCACCATGGGTATGAAAGCGGCGCTTGCCCTGCAGGCTGCGGTCTATGCGGCGCTGAGGGAGAGCGACATGCTGGCGCAGCTTGTCGGGGATGCGATCTTCGACGCGGCGCCGGTGACGCCTCCGGCTGGGGTCCATGTCGCGCTGGGTGCGGAGGATGTGCGCGATGCCGGCGACATGACCGGCGACGGGTCGGTCCATGACCTCGACGTCTCGGTCATCTCGGGTGCGGGGGATGGCGGATTCGCCGGGGTGAAGGCTGCCGCCGCTGCGGTCTGCGAGGCGCTGGAGGCGGCCGATCTGGCGCCTGAACCGGGCGGGCTGGTTGGTCTCTGGTTCCTGCGCTCGCGGGCACGCCGGATTGAAAATGGCGCGCGGCGGCGGGTCGATCTGACCTTTCGCGCGCGCATCGACCTTGGGATGAGGAGCTAGGATATGGCGGTCCAGATGGGACGCGACCTTCTGATCAAGCTGGACATGACCGGAGACGGCCAGTTCGAGACCATCGCCGGCCTGAGGGCGACGCGGATCGCGTTCAACGCCGAGACGGTGGATGTGACCAGCCTTGAAAGCGAGGGCCGCTGGCGCGAGCTGCTGGGGGGCGCGGGCGTGCGCTCGGCCACGATCTCGGGCTCGGGGGTCTTTCGCGACGGGGCCAGCGACGAGCGCGCGCGGCAGGTCTTTTTCGATGGGGAGGTGCCACGCTTTCAGGTGGTGATCCCGGATTTCGGCAATGTCGAGGGTCCGTTCCAGATCACCAGCCTGGAATATTCCGGCAGCTATAATGGCGAGGCAAGCTATGAGATTTCCCTGGCAAGCGCCGGTGCGCTCAGCTTCGTCGCGCTGTGAGCGCGGGGCCAATCCCTGGGCCGGAGAGGTGGCGGTCCGGCTGGGCGGCAGGGCCTATCCCGCCAGGCTGACGCTGGCCGCGCTTGCGGAACTCGAGGGCGAGCTGGGGGCCGAGAGCATGGTCGCGCTTGTCGAACGCTTCGAGGGCGGGCGCTTCTCGGCCCGCGACATCGGCGCGGTTCTGGTCGCGGGGCTGAGGGGCGGCGGGTGGCGGGGCGAAAGCGCGGAATGCCTTGCCGGGATCGAGGCCAGCCCGGCCGAGGCGGCGGAACTGGCCGCCCGCCTGCTGGCCCGCGCCTTCCGCATCGAGGGGACATGACGCGGCCGGGGCTGGACTGGGCGGGCCTGCTGAAAGTCGGGATCGGCCCGCCGCGACTGGGCGGGCTGGGCCTGACGCCCGCGCAGTTCTGGACCCTGACCCCTGCCGAACTGGCCATGATGCTGGGGATCGAGGCGGGCGCGGGCGGGATGACCCGCAGCCGCCTTGCGGCACTTGCCGCGCGCTATCCAGACGCCCCGCGCGGGGGCGGCTGAGAACGGAAATCACAGGAGGTGCCAGTGGCGCGCGAGGACGATATTGGCTGGCCGGATGAGAGCGGTGCTGGCGGGGCCGGGTCGGCCATGGCCAGCCTCGACGCGGAGCTGAGCAAGCTGCGCGAATCGATGCTCTATACCAGCCGCGAGGTCGGGACGCTGAACAGCGGCATCGGCAGCGGGCTGCGCCGGGCATTCGCCGGTCTGACGCTGGACGGCATGAAGCTTGGCGATGCGCTGAAGGTCGTGGGTCGCGGCCTTGTCGATACCGCCTTTTCGATCGCGATGCGCCCGGTGCAGCAGGCTTTGTCCGGGGCGATTTCGCAAGGGGTGAACGGCCTCGTCTCTGGCGCGCTGCCCTTTGCCGATGGCGGGGCCTTTGCGCAGGGGCGGGTGATGCCCTTTGCCAAGGGGGGTGTCGTGAGCCAGCCGACCTATTTCCCGATGCGCGGTGCGACGGGGCTGATGGGAGAGGCGGGGCCGGAGGCGATCATGCCTCTGACGCGCGGCGCGGATGGCCGCCTTGGTGTCGCGGCGGCCGGGGGCGGGCGCGCGGTGAACGTGACCTTCAACGTATCGACGCCGGATGTCGCGGGCTTCCAACGCTCGCAAAGCCAGATCGCCGCCCAGTTGGGGCGCGTGCTGGCGCAGGGCGAAAGGAACAGGTGAGCCATGGCATTCCATGAGGTGAGGTTCCCCGCGAACCTCTCGTTCGGCGCGGTCGGCGGACCCGAGCGGCGGACCGAAATCGTCGCCATGACCAATGGCCACGAGGAGCGCAGCAGCCCCTGGGCGCATTCCCGGAGGCATTATGATGCCGGGATGGGCCTGCGCTCGCTGGACGATGTGGCGGGGCTGATCGCGTTCTTCGAGGCGCGGGCGGGCCAGTTGCACGGGTTCCGGTGGAAGGACTGGGCCGATTACAAGACATCGGCCCCGAGCCGCGAGGTCGCGGCGCTGGACCAGAGCCTTGGCCGGGGCGATGGCGAGCGCACCGAGTTTCAGTTGCGCAAATCCTATCAATCCGGTCCGGCCCGCTATTGGCGTCCGATCCTGAAGCCCGTCGCCGGAACCGTTTGCGTCGCCGTCGGCAAGGTCGAGTTGCGGGAGGAGCAGGATTTCAGCGTGGACACCGCCGCGGGACGGATCGTCTTTGCGGTCCCGCCGCCGGGCGGCGCCGATGTGACGGCGGGGTTCGAGTTTGACGTGCCGGTCAGGTTCGATACCGACCGGATCGCGGTTTCCGTCTCGTCCTTTCAGGCGGGCGAGCTGCCGCAGGTTCCGGTGATCGAGGTGCGGCTGTGAAGGGCGAGACGATTGCCCGCGCCTGGGCGGTGAGCAGGCGCGACGGGATGGTGCTGGGCTTTACGGACCACGACGCCGTTCTGGAGTTCGAGGGCATCGCGTTTCGGCCCGAGAGCGGCCTTGTCGCGGGAAGCATCGTTCAGGCCTCGGGTCTGTCGGTGGACAATTCCGAAGTGGCGGGCGCGTTGTCGGACGATGCGATCACCGAAACCGATCTGCTGGCTGGGCGCTGGGATGCGGCCGAGGTGCGGCTGTGGGAGGTCGACTGGACCGATACGGCCCGCCGGGCGCTGATCTTTCGCGGCCATCTGGGCGAGATCAGCCATCGCGGCGCCGCCTTTCGGGCCGAGTTGCGCGGCCTTTCCGAGCCGCTGAACCGCGTGCAGGGGCGGGTCTATCATCGCCGCTGCTCGGCCGAACTGGGCGACGCGAAATGCCGCTTTGACCGCGAGGCGGCGGGCTATTGGGCCGAGGGCGTGGTCCAGTCCCATGACGAGGGCCAGCGCCTGCAACTGGGCGGAATCGCCGGCCATGACAACCGCTGGTTCGAGCGGGGCGAGTTGGTCGTGCTGTCCGGTCCCGCAGCTGGGTTGCGGTCCCTGATCAAGGCCGATCTTGCCATGCCGGGGAACCAGCGGCGCATCGAATTCTGGTCGGGGCTGGCGCTGCATCCCGTGGCGGGCGACCAGGTGCGCCTGCTTGCCGGTTGCGACAAGCGGGCCGAGACCTGCCGGCTGAAATTCCTGAACTTCCCGAATTTCAGGGGTTTTCCGCATCTGCCGCCGGAGGACTGGCTGATCGCACCTCAGGTGAGCCGATGAGCGAGCATATCGTTGCGGCGGCACGCGGCTGGATCGGGACGCCCTATGTACATCAGGCCTCGGTGAAGGGGGCTGGGACGGATTGCCTCGGCCTCGTTCGGGGGCTCTGGCGCGAGTTCTGCGGCGATGAGCCCGTGGTGATGCCGGCCTATACCCCTGACTGGGGCGAGGCCGGGGCGGTGGAGTTGCTGATCGGTGGGGCGTTTCACCATCTGCACCCCGCCGAGGTTGAGGCGGCGGGTGACGTGCTGATTTTTCGGATGCGCCCCGGCGCGATCGCCAAGCACATGGGCATACAGGCACGGACCGGGGCAGGGGCGAGCTTCATCCATGCCTATGACCGGCATGGCGTGGTCGAAAGCCCGCTGTCTTTGCCGTGGCGGGCGAGGATCGCGGGCCGCTTCCGTTTCCCCATAACGCGCTGAACGAGGATTGTCAGAATGGCGACGATATTGCTTGCGGCGGCAGGTGCATCTCTGGGCGCAGGTTTTGGCGGCACCGTCCTTGGCCTGTCGGGCGCGGTCATTGGCCGCGCCGTCGGGGCCGGGGTCGGCCGGATGCTGGATCAGCGGCTTCTGGGGTCAGGATCGAAGGCGGTCGAGACGGGGCGGGTCGATCGCCTGCGTCTGCAGACGGCGGGCGAGGGCACGGCCATTCCGCGCCTCTGGGGCCAGATGCGTCTGCCCGGCCATGTCATCTGGGCGGGTCCGCTGGTCGAGACGCGACGGAAACAGGGCGGCGGCAAGGGTGCCCAGCCCTCGGTCACCGAGATCGGCTATCGGCTGAGCTTCGCGCTGGCCCTGTGCGAAGGCCCGATCCTTGGCGTGGGACGCGTCTGGGCCGATGGCGAGGAAGTCTCGTCCGACGACCTGAACATGCGCGTCTATACCGGGGGCGAGGAGCAACTGCCCGATCCCGCAATCGTCGCCGAGGAAGGCGAAGATGCCCCGGCCTATCGCGGCTTGGCCTATGTCGTCCTGGAGAATCTCGCGCTGGATCGCTGGGGAAACCGGGTGCCCCAGCTTACCTTCGAGGTGACGCGGCGGGCCAGCAGCGGCCGGGGATTGTCGCGGCAGGTCAAGGCCGTGGCGATGATACCGGGAACGGGGGAGTATTCCCTCGCGACAACGCCGGTCAGCTATGATTTCGGTCTGGGGGAAACGCAGGTCGTCAACCGCAACACCCCGATGGCCGCGAGCGATTTTCAGGCCTCCATGCGGATCTTGGGGCGGGAGTTGCCCGCCGTCGGGTCTGTCTCGCTGGTCGTGTCCTGGTTTGGCGACGATCTGCGCGTGGGCGAGTGCCGGATTTCCCCCAAGGTCGAGGATGTCACGCGGGATGGGCAGGGAATGCCCTGGCGGGCGGGGGGCATCGGCCGGGACGAGGCCGCCGAAGTTGCGCGCATCGACGGTCGGTCGGTCTATGGCGGCACGCCCTCGGACGGTTCCGTCATCGAGGCGCTGCGGGAAATCGGCGCGAGTGGGCGGAAGGCGGTGTTCTATCCTTTCATCCTGATGGAGCAGTTGGCGGGCAATGGAAAGCCTGACCCCCGAAGTGATGCCAAGGATCAGCCGATCATGCCTTGGCGTGGCCGCATCACCGCCAGCATCGCGGCGGGGCGGACCGGCAGCCCGGTCGGCACCGCGCAGGTCGAGGCCGAGGTCGCCCGCTTTTTTGGCAAGGCGCGGGCCGAGGATTTTTCCGTATCAGGCGGGGTCATCCGCTATTCCGGGCCGGAGGAGTGGTCCTATCGCCGGTTCATCCTGCATTACGCGCATCTTTGCGCGGCGGCGGGCGGGATCGATTCCTTCCTGATCGGCTCGGAGATGGTGGGGCTGACACAGATCCGCGGTGCTGGGCGACAATTCCCGGCGGTCGGCGAGTTGCGGCGGCTGGCGGCGGATGTGCGCGCCATTCTGGGGGAAGGGGTCAAGATCGGCTATGCCGCCGACTGGTCGGAATATTTCGGCTATCAGCCGGGGAACGGTGATGTGTATTTCCATCTCGACCCGCTCTGGGCTGACGAGAATATCGACTTCATCGGCATCGACAATTACATGCCGCTGTCCGATTGGCGGGAGGGGGACGATCACCTCGACGCGGGCTGGAAGCGGATCGACAACCCGGCCTATCTGCGCGGTAACGTCGCCGGGGGCGAGGGCTACGACTGGTATTATGCCAGCGACGAGGATCGTGATGCGCAGCGCCGCAGTCCGATCCGCGACGGCCTGCATCACGAACATTGGATCTGGCGCTACAAGGATATTCGCGGCTGGTGGCAGAGCGCCCATCACGAGCGGATCGGCGGCGAGCGGATGGCGGAGGCGACGGCCTGGGTGCCGGGCTCGAAGCCGGTCTGGTTCACCGAGATGGGTTGCGCCGCGCTGGACAAGGCGGCGAACCAGCCGAACAAGTTCCTCGATGCGTTCAGTTCTGAAGCCGCGCTGCCCTGGTATTCGACGGGGCGGCGCGATGACGTGATGCAGGCGGCCTATGTCCGGGCAATGACGGAATATTGGGGCAACAATGCCAACAATCCGGCGCGCAAGGCTTCCGGGCGCATGGCTGCCGGCCGGATGGTCGAGATGGACCGCGCCCATGTCTGGTGCTGGGATGCCCGGCCCTATCCCGCCTTTCCCGCCCGGCGCGATCTCTGGTCTGACGGACCGGCATGGGAGCGGGGGCACTGGCTGAATGGCCGCGCGGCCGCCGTACCCCTGGCGGATGTCGTGGGCGAGATCTGCCGCGATGCGGGTGTGGAGGCGGTCGATGTCGAGGGCCTCTCGGGCCTCGTCCGGGGCTATGTGGTCGGCGGCGCGGAGAGCGCGCGCGCGGCCTTGCAGCCCCTGATGCTGGCGCATGGCTTCGACGCGGTCGAGCGTGACGGGGTGCTGCGTTTCATCATGCGGGACGGGGCAGTCGGGGCAAGGCTCGGCGACAAGGACATGGCGATCTCGGGAGAGGTCGTGGGGGTGGAGGTCGTCCGCGCAGCCGAGGCGGAACTGGCCGGGCGGATCCGCCTCAATCATGTCGAGGCGGGGGGCGACTATGCGACGCGCACGGCCGAGACCATTGCCGAAGGGGCCGAGTTCCAGACCGCCACCGATACCGAACTGCCGATGCTGCTGACGGCGGCAGAGGGGCGCGCGATGGTTGACCGCTGGCTGTCCGAGCAACTCACCTCACGCGAGAGCGTGCGCTTTGCGCTGCCGCCGTCGCTGGGCCGGATCGGACCGGGGGATGTCGTGGAACTGGCCGATCAGGATGGTCCGGCGCGGCGCTGGCGGATCGACCGGGTCGAACGCGCGGGCGCGCTGAACGTCGAGGCGGTGCGCATCGAGCCGGGGATTTATCGCCCGGCGCCCGACCCGGAGGAGGACAGCACGCCGCGCCGCTTCGTTCCCCCCATTCCGGTCTGGCCGGTGTTTCTGGACCTGCCCTTGCTCAGCGGGGACGAAGTGCCCCATGCGCCGCATCTGGCGGTCTCGGCCACGCCATGGCCGGGCAGTGTCGCGGTCTGGGTTTCGCCGGAAGCGAGCGGAGGCTATGCGCGAAACATAACGGTTCGCAGCCCCTCGATCATGGGGATGACGCTGGAGCCGCTGAGCCGGGCGCGGCCGGGGCTGTGGGATCTGGGCCCGCCGCTGCGACTGCGTCTCAAGGGCGGCGGGATCCAGTCGGTCGGCGAGGCTGCCTTGTTGAGCGGCGCGAACCTGCTGGCGATCGGGGACGGATCGGCAGAGGGGTGGGAGCTTTTGCAGTTCCGCGACGCGCGGCTGGTCGCGCCCGGCATCTGGGAAATCGCGACGAGGCTGCGCGGGCAGGCGGGAACCGAAGCGTTCATGCCCGAAGTCTGGCCCTCGGGCAGCATGGTGGTCCTGCTGGACGGCGCGGGCGAGCAAGTCGATCTGCCGCCGGGCGCAAGGAACCAGATGCGGCACTGGCGGATCGGCCCGGCCATGCGCGCGCCCGACGATCCGAGTTACCGCGCAGTCTCGGCCGCATTTCGCGGCGCGGGGTTGCGGCCCTTGTCGCCGTGCCATCTGTCCTTGTCGGGCAGCCGGATCAGCTGGATCCGTCGCACGCGGATCGAGGGCGATGGCTGGGAGGGGCCGGATGTGCCGCTGGGCGAAGCACGCGAGCAGTATTCGGCACGCCTGACGCGGGACGGGGCGGTCCTGGCCGAGGCGCTGGTTGGCGAGCCGCAATGGACCGTACCCGCCGAGCAATGGAACGCCGCGCGATCCGGCGGAGATTTTGCGGTCGAGATTGCCCAGATGTCCGAAATCTTCGGCCCAGGGCCCTATACAAGGATGGTGATCAATGTCTGAGAACGCGACCTCGAACCTCGGGCTGCCGCTGCTGATGCCGGCGCAGGCCCAGAAGCATGTCACGGTCAATGACGCGCTGACGCGGCTTGACGGGATGGTGGACCTTGTTTTGCAAAGCACCACCCGGACAACGCCGCCGAACCCGGCCCCCGATGGCCTGTGCTGGGCCGTGCCGGCGGCTGCCATCAACGCATGGGCCGGTCAGGGCGGCAAGGTCGCGATCGGCGCCAATGGCGGCTGGATCTTCGTCCAGCCGCGCTTTGGCCAGCGGGCGCTGATCGCCGATCGGGGCACGGTCGCGATTCACGACGGCACGAACTGGGCCGTGGGCGCGCTGAGCCTTGGCCAGCACGGATCGGGAATGCTGGTCGGGCAGGCGACCGAGGACATCGCTATCGGCGCCGGTACTGCCGCGACCTCGACCATGGCGATTCCGGCGGGCGTGATGGTGATTGGCGTCACCGCGCGGGTGCTGAGCGCGATCTCGGGCTCGCTGACCTCATGGTCGCTGGGCCATGCCGATGCGGTCAACCGCTTTGGCGAGGGGCTGGGCAAGGCGACCGGCTCGTGGTCGCGCGGTATCCTTGGCGCGCCGATGACCTATTGGGAGGCCGCGCCCCTGAGGCTGACCGCGGCGGGGGGGCAATTCGCCGGCGGAAAGGTCCGCGTGGTCGTCCATTGGTGGGAGTTGCGGCTTCCCAACTGAGCGGGTCTTTCGGCCAGCATCGGTTTGGGGTAAGACTCTGGAACAAGCAAGCTGACGGATGCCTTGATATGAACCTGCACAAGGACATGGTCGAACCGCAAGCCGACGAGACGCGCGACAATACCCGCGTCTCGGTCTGGGCGCGGATCCAGCGCGAGGCCCGCATTGCCGTGCGGGACGAGCCGCTGCTGGGTGCGCTGATCCATGCGGGCCTGCTGCATCATGCGACCTTCGAGGCGGCGCTTGCCTATCGCTTCTCGCTGAAGCTCGCCTCGCGCGAGATGAGCGAGCAGATCCTGCGCGAGATCGCGGATGACGCCTTTGCGCGTTCGCCCGAGCTTGCGCTGGCGGGGCAGGCGGATCTGCTGGCGGTCTATGATCGCGACCCGGCGACGCATCGCCTGATGCAGCCGATCCTGTTCTTCAAGGGCTATCAGGCGCTGCAGGCCTATCGGATCGGACATTGGCTGTGGCAGCAGGGCCGTCGCGACATGGCCTATTTCGTGCAGATGCGCTGCTCGGAGGTGTTTGGTGTCGATATCCACCCGGCTGCCCGGATCGGAACCGGGGTGATGATCGACCATGCGCATTCAATCGTCATTGGCGAAACCGCCGTGGTGGGCAATGACGTCTCGATGCTGCATTCCGTCACGCTGGGCGGCACCGGCAAGGAAGACGGCGACCGCCATCCGAAGATCGGCAATGGCGTGATGATCGGCGCCGGCGCGAAGGTGCTGGGCAATATCAAGGTCGGCCACCATTCGCGCATCGCCGCGGGCTCGGTCGTGCTGAGCGAGGTTCCCCCCTGCAAGACCGTCGCCGGGGTTCCGGCGCGGATCATCGGCGATGCCGGTTGCAGCGATCCCTCGAACACGATGAACCAGCTTTTGGGCCACGACGGGCTTTTCTAGGCTAGAGCCAGTCCTTGAGTCCGCTGCCGGTCAGTTCGGGCAGGCTGATTTTCTCGCGCCGAAGCCGGTCGTCCAACTCGCGGGCGATCCGGTCGGCCAGCGAGAAGCCCTGATAGATCAGTGCCGAATAGATCTGGACCGCAGAAGCACCCGCCCGGAGTTTTTGCCATGCATCCTCGGAGGAGGCGATGCCGCCGACGCCGATGATCGGTAGTCGGCCTTCGGTCAACTCGCTGAGTCGTGCAAGCACATGGGTGGATCGTTGCATGAGCGGCGCGCCGGAAAGGCCGCCTGCCTCGTCCGCGAAGGGAGAGGCGATCCCCTCGCGCGAGAGGGTGGTGTTGGTGGCGATGATGCCGTCGATCCGCCCCGCAAGGACGACCGAGGCGATATCGGCGAGGCCGGCCTCGTCCAGATCCGGGGCAATCTTCACGAAGACCGGGGGGCGCCGGGACAGGCTATCCCGCGCGGTGATGACGCCATCTAGCAGCGCAGCCAGCGCCTCGGGCCCCTGAAGGTCGCGCAGCTTCTCGGTATTGGGCGAGGAGACGTTCACCGTCAGGAAGTCCGCCGTCTCGCCCGCCATGCGGACCACGGTGGCGAAATCGGCGCTTTTATCCGTGCTGTCCTTGTTCGCGCCGATGTTCAGGCCGACGGGGATGCCATTGGCCGGACGCCGTGACAGGCGCGCGGCAATGGCCTCGGCGCCCTGATTGTTGAAGCCGAAACGGTTGATGATCGCGCGGTCTTCGGTCAGCCGGAAAAGCCGCGGCTTGGGATTGCCGGGTTGCGGGCGAGGCGTCGCCGCGCCGACTTCGACAAAGCCGAACCCGGCGCGCATCAGCGCGGGAACGACGCGGGCGTTCTTGTCATATCCCGCCGCGAGGCCGACCGGGTTCGGCAGGCGGAGGCCGGCCAGTTCCGACGCCAGCCGTTCGGACGTGAAGGCCGCGCCGGGCAGGGGGACGAGGCCGCGCTCCAGCGCCGTGATCGAGAGGTCATGGGCGCGTTCGGGGTCGAGCCTGTGCAGCGCGACAAGGCCCAGTCGTTCGATCAGCTTCATTCCAGCTCTCCGGTCAGGTGCCCGTCCGGGCCGAGGACAATCTCGCGCGTCCATAGCAGGTCGGCCTCGCGCAACTCGCGGTAGAGATGCGGGAAGAGGTCGCCGCCGCGCGAAACCTCCCATTTCAGCGGGGTGAGCTTTTCCGTATCCACGGCCAGCAGCCGCAACCCGTCCTCGCCGGCGAAATGCTTGGCGAGGGTGCCGGGCACTTGTTGCGCGGTCGAAAGATGGATGAAGCCGTCGGCCAGATCGACGGGCGCGCCAAGGCTGCGGCCGTCCCGGCGGAAGGCGTCGTATTCGGAAGCTCTGAAGATTTTATAGGCAAGCATGGCGGGTTCATGCGTCGAGGTCAGGGACGCGTCAAGCCCGAAGCGAATCGCGCCTTCACGACAGTTGACGCATATCGGTTCGTCCCCGAAGCTGTCCCTCGTCCAGATACGGTGGCGAGGGAAAAGATGAGACGCTGGTTCTTTCTGACGGCAGCCACGCTCGCGCTTGGCGCAGGTGCGGCGCATGCGGATTTCACGCTGCATGTCCTGCATGTTAACGACTTCCACAGCCGGATCGAGCCGATCAACAAATCCGACGCCACCTGCGACGCCGAGACCGAGGCGAAGGGCGAATGCTTCGGCGGCGTGGCGCGGCTGGCGACCAAGATCAACGAGCTGCGCGACAAGCTGAAGGCAGATGGGCAGAACGTCGTCGTTCTGGACGCGGGCGACCAGTATCAGGGCAGCCTGTTCTATACGACCTACAAGGGCAAGGACACGGTCGAGTTCATGAACGCGATCGGCTTCGATGCCATGGCGGTCGGCAACCATGAGTTCGATGATGGTCCGGCCGGATTGCAACTTCTGGCCGAAGGGGTGAAGTTTCCTGTGATCTCGGGCAATCTGGACCTGTCGCAATCGCCCGAGCTGAAAGGCAAGGTCGGCGGCACGGTGACGCTGGACGTCGGCGGCGAAAAGATCGGGATCGTCTCGGCGCTGGCGATGGATACGCCGGAGACTTCGTCGCCCGGACCCAAGGTCATTTTCCAGGACGATCTGGAGAGCCTCGCCGCCGATGTCGAGGAGCTGACGGATGCCGGCGTCTCGAAGATCATCGCGCTGACGCATGAGGGCTATCACCGCGATCAGGAGATCGCCGGCGAGATCGCCGGAGTGGATGCCGTGGTCGGAGGTCACAGCCACACCCTTTTGGGTAATATGGAAGGCGCGGAGGGGCCTTATCCCACCATGGTGAAGGCTGCGGATGGCACCGAGGTTCCGGTCACCACCGCCTATGCTTATGGCAAGTATCTGGGCCATCTGGTGCTGACCTGGGACGATCAGGGCAAGCTCGTTTCGGCCGGGGGAGAGCCGATCCTGCTGGACGCATCCGTGAAGCCCGATGAGGCGATTGCTGCGCGGGTCAAGGAAATGGCCGCGCCGATCGAGGAGCTGAAGACGAAGCTGGTCGCCGAGACCAAGGCCCCGATCGACGGCGGGCGGGAGAGCTGCCGCCAGCGCGAATGCGAGATGGGCGTCGTGGTGGCGGATGCCATGCTGGCGCGGGTCAAGGATCAGGGTGTCAGCATTGCGGTGCAGAACGGCGGTGGTCTGCGCGCCTCGATCGATGCCGGGCCGGTGACGATGGGCGAGGTGATCTCGGTCCTGCCATTCCAGAACACGCTGTCGACATTCTGGCTGAAGGGCGAGGATGTCGTCGCGGCGCTGGAGAACGGCGCGAGCCAGTATGAGGAAGGCGCGGGGCGCTTCGCGCAGGTGGCCGGGCTGAAATATACCGTCGATCCCTCGGCCGAGGCGGGCAAGCGGGTCTCGGACGTGCAGGTGCGTGAGGGGGCGGGCTGGAAGCCGATTGATCCTGCCGCCGAATATGGCGTCGTCTCGAACAACTACATGCGCGGGGGCGGCGATGGCTATAAGGTCTTCGCGACGAACGGGACCAAGGCCTATGACTTCGGGCCGGACCTTGCGGATGTTCTGGCCGAGTATCTTGCTGCACAAGGCGCGGGCTTTGCGCCGGTGCTGGACGGGCGGATCACCGTCAAGTGACGCTTACGGCTGCCCCTCCCCGGCGGGAGGGGCGCCTTCGAGTTCGGCGAGGAGGAAGCGTTCGAAATCGTCGAGGTCGACCGGCTCGAACTGGCCGAAGCCCTGCATCCAGACCGATGCGCTGCGCAGCCCAGCGGGGTCGAGCTTGCACCAGATGATGCGTCCCCGACGCTCCTGCCGGATCAATCCCGCCGCGGCGAGCACCGCCAGATGCTTCGAGATTGCGGCAAGGCTGACCTCGAACGGCGCCGCGACATCGGTAACGCTCATGTCATCCTCGAGCAGCATGCCCAGGATGGACCGCCGTGTCGGATCGGACAGCGCGGCGAAAATCGTGTCGAGATCGGGCTTCGGGTCGGACATATGCGCTTACTTAACTGCTGGGTTGAATATGGGTCATCGCACATCATGCCTGCAAGAGGCACCGGCACGGAGAAATTGATAGCGATAAATGAATATATAACAATGAATTACGATATTACCCCGCTTGCTTGACTCGAACGGCTGCAGCACCTATCACCGCGCCAACCGATAACGGGGGTGTGAGCCATGGCCGAAGACGAGGACCATGATGCCGCCCGGGCCCGTGACGCGGAGCGGTTGCGCCAGCTTGAGGCCCGTCTTGGCCAGAAGCCGGTCGATGCCGAAGGCTCGCGCGGAGAGGAACATTTCAGTCAGGCCAACATGGCCTGGCGCATGGTGACCGAACTTGTGGCCGGATTGGGCATCGGGTTCGGGATCGGATTTGGGCTGGATTATCTGTTCGGCACGACGCCGTTCCTGATGGTCATCTTCGTGCTGCTCGGCCTCGCGGCGGGCGTCAGGACGATGATGCGGACGGCAAATGAGATAGGCAAGGCACCGGGGAAACCCGGCGGCGACGAGGGTGAATGACGATGGCGACAGAAGAACACAGTGAAGGTCTGGTTTTCCACCCGATGGACCAGTTCATCGTCAAGCCGCTGTTCGGCGGCTCGGAAGTGCATTGGTACACCCTGACCAACGCGACGCTGTGGATGGCGCTTGCGGCGCTTGCCGTCATCGCGCTCCTGGTCTTCGGCACCCGTGGCCGCGCCATCGTCCCGAACCGCTCGCAGTCGATCGCCGAACTGATGTACGGCATGATCCACAAGATGGTCGAGGACATCACCGGCAAGGAAGGTCTGAAGTACTTCCCGTACATCATGACGCTGTTCTCGTTCATCTTCTTCGCCAACGCCCTGGCGCTGCTGCCGAAATCCTTCTCGCCGACCTCGCAGATCGCCGTGACCGCTGTTCTGGCCGTGATGGTCTTTGTCGGCGTGACGGTGCTTGGTTTCGTCAAGAACGGTACGCATTTCCTGGGCCTTTTCTGGGTCAACTCGGCCCCGGCGGTGATGCGCCCGGTGCTGGCGATCATCGAGCTGATCTCGTATTTCGTGCGTCCCGTCAGCCATTCCATCCGACTTGCAGGCAACATCATGGCCGGCCACGCCGTCATGAAGGTGTTCGCCGCATTCGCCGGCGTTGCGGCCCTTGCCCCGGTCTCGGTGCTTGCGATCGTTGGCGTCTACGCACTGGAGGTGCTTGTCGCCACCATCCAGGCCTATGTCTTCACCATCCTGACCTGCGTCTATCTGAAAGACGCCCTGCACCCGTCGCACTAAGCGCCGGGACCGCAAGGTCAGGTAATTCGAAACCCTTTCCAAAGCCTCAAGGAGCATGAATATGGAAAATCTGGGTCAACTGGGACAGTATCTCGGCGCCGGTCTGGCTTGCATCGGTATGGCCGGTGCTGCCATGGGTGTGGGCAACGTTGCTGGCAACTACCTCGCCGGTGCGCTGCGCAACCCGTCGGCCGCTGCTTCGCAAACTGCCACGCTGTTCATCGGCATGGCCTTCGCCGAAGCCCTGGGCATCTTCTCGTTCCTGGTCGCGCTGCTGCTTCTGTTCGCAGTCTGATCCTTTTGCCATCCTTGCGGTTGGGTGGGGGCGTCACGCGCCCACCCGATTGTGAAACGACCGGCATGGGGTAGGAAATGTTCAGCCTGTTGCAACAGACCGCGCCCGTCGTGGTCGAACACTCAGAAACGGTGGTCCACACCGAGACCGCCGAAACGGCGGCGCACGGTGCTGATGTGGCCCATGCCGCTGCCGATGTGGCGCATGGCGCAAGCAGCGCCGGAATGCCGCAGTTGGATATCAGCACCTTCGGCAACCAGATCTTCTGGCTGCTGGTCGTGCTTGGCGTGATCTACTGGGTTCTGTCGCGCGTGGCGCTGCCGCGCATCGGCGGGGTCATCAGCGACCGTCAGGGCGCCATTACCGGCGATCTGATGGCGGCCGAGGAATTCAAGCGGAAGGCCAGGGAAGCCGAAGTGGCCTATGACAAGGCGCTGGCGGATGCCCGGGCGGAAGCGAACAAGATTGTCGCCACCAACAAGGCCGAGATCCAGAAGGAACTCAACGTCGCGATCGCTCATGCCGATGCGGAGATCGCAGCGCGCACGGCCGAATCCGAGAAGCGCATCTCCGAGATCCGCGCCTCGGCGGTCGAGGATGCCCGCAGCGTCGCGCGCGACGTGACCGGTACCCTGGTCGAGACTTTCGGCGGCAATGCGGATCAGAACCTGATCAGCGAAGCGGTCGACCAGCGACTGAAGGGGGCGCTGCAATGAAACGTCTGAGCCTTCTTTTCTCGCTGCTGGCCAGCCCGGCCTTTGCGGCCTCGGGTCCGTTCTTTTCGCTGCGGAACACCGATTTCATCGTCACGCTGGCCTTCCTGGTCTTTGTCGGGATCCTGATCTATTACCGGGTTCCGCAACTGATCGGCGGGTTGCTGGACAAGCGGGCCGATGGCATCCGCAACGATCTGGCCGAAGCGCGCCGTTTGCGCGACGAGGCGCAGGAGATCTATGCGAGCTACGAGCGTCGCCAGCGTGAGGTGAAAAACCAGGCTGCCGATATCGTCGCCAACGCCAAGCGCGAGGCGGTCCTTGAGGCGGATAAGGCCAAGAAGGCGCTGCAGGTCTCGATCGAGCGTCGCCTGAAGGCCGCCGAAGAGCAGATCGCCAGCGCCGAGGGCGATGCGGTCCGTGCCGTCCGTGACAGTGCGATCCAGACTGCCATCTCGGCCGCGACCGAGATCCTTGGCAAGCAGGCGAACCCGGCTCAGCGCAGCGCAGGCATCGACAAGGCGATCGACGACGTCGCCAAGCGTCTGAACTGAACCAAGTTTAGAACGAAGGCCGGCCCAACGGCTTTGGACAGTGCTCCTGCCCCGGATGGAAACATCCGGGGCTTTTTCTTTTTCGGAACCCGAGAAACGAAAAGGGCCGGCGATTGCCGGCCCTCGTGTCGTGATGTGGTTTCCGATCAGCGGGTGGGAGTGATCAGGATCTCGACCCGGCGGTTTTGCGCGCGGCCAGCGGCAGTGTCGTTCGAGGCGACCGGTGCGCTTGCACCGCGGCCCGAGGTCGCGATGCGCGCGCTGTTGACGCCACCAGCCGAAAGGATGCCCGAGACCGAGCGCGCGCGGCGTTCGGAAAGATCCTGGTTATAGGCGGCCGAGCCGGTGCTGTCGGTATGGCCGATCACCTGGATCCGGCTGTTCGGATATTGGTTCAGGTTGCGGGCGATGGTGTAGAGGTCGTTCTGCCCCTGTGCGCCGACCGCCGCCGAATCCGTTGCGAAGAGCGTCGATTCCGGCATCACCACGGTCAGGTAGCTGCCGTTGTTCACCACGCGGATGTTCGGATTGTTCAGCGAATCCTGCAGCGCCCTTTGCTGCTGGTCGAGGATCGAGCCACCGACCGCGCCGGCGGTCGCGCCGATCACCGCGCCCTTGATGGCGTTCGAGCGGCTTTCGCCCGCGCCGATCAGGCCACCGACGACGGCTCCGGCGATCGCGCCCTGCTGGGTCTTGCTCAGGTTACCGGTGCCGGTGGTGGTTCCGTACTGGTCGGTCGGTGCGCAGGCGGCGAGGGCCAGTGCGCCGGTCGTCACAAACAGCAGCGAGAAACGGGTTTTCATTTTCGTTATACCTTTCTTCAGGGGCGATCCGCCGTCGCCTGTCCTTAACGACGCTGCCGGCTGGTTTTCGTGCCGGGCCGGCGCTGATGCCCAAACGTGGGCAACATGGCATGGGTTCCAGGCCAACTCCACTGGAATACCGGGAAAAAGCGCGTTCAGGCGTCACAAACCGGCGATTTCGAGTGAGGCCTTCGTGTCACTCAACGAGGGGTGGAATACTGACGGCTTGCACTGGGTCGCGCGGCGTTGCATCTGCTCTGCATGGTCCGATCCGTTTCCACCCGCATCCCTCCGGCCTTGCACTATGGCGCGCAAGTGCAGATCTTCTCGCGCCTGCGCGAGGCCAATCCGTCGCCGGTGACCGAGCTTGAATATGTGAATGCCTTCACGCTGCTGGTGGCCGTGGCGCTTTCGGCGCAGGCGACCGATGTGGGCGTGAACAAGGCCACGAAAAACCTGTTTCGCAAGGTCACGACGCCCCAGCAGATGGTCGAGTTCGGGTTGGAAGCCCTGACCGAGGAAATCAAGACCATCGGGCTTTTCCGGCAGAAGGCGAAGAATGTCATCGCCCTGTCGCGCCGGCTGGTCGAGGAATATGGCGGCGAGGTGCCGCAATCCCGCGCCGCGTTGATGACGCTGCCCGGTGTCGGGCGCAAGACCGCCAATGTCGTCCTGAACAGCGTGTTTCATTTCCCCGCGCAAGCCGTCGACACCCATATCTTCCGCGTCGGCAACCGCATCCGCATCGCGCCGGGCCGCGATGTCGATGAGGTCGAGCGTGCGATCGAGGACAATGTCCCGGTCGAGTTCCAGCAGAACGCGCATCACTGGCTGATCCTGCATGGCCGCTATATCTGCCAGGCGCGGCGGCCGCGCTGCATGATCTGCCCGATCGAAGATCTCTGCCCCTATGAGGAGAAGACCGAATGACGACCCCCTATGTGATCGGGATCGGCAATGCGATCATGGATGTGATCGCGCCCGCCTCGGATGCGAGCCTTGGCCGGTTGGGCATCGAGAAGGGGATCATGCAGTTGATCGACCGCGAGCGCTCGGAATACCTGATGGCAGCGCAATCGGCGGATGCCGAGGCCGCGAAAGCCCGGTTGGTTCCGGGTGGTTCGGTCGCGAATACGCTGGCGGGGCTGGGGATGCTGGGGCTGAGGACGGCCTTTATCGGCCGCGTGGCGGGCGATCCGCTGGGCCTTTCCTATGCCGAGCAGACCGAGGCGGCGGGGACGGTCTTCGTGAACCCGCCGGTCGCGGGCGAGGTGCTGCCGACCTCGCGTTCAATCATTTTCGTCACCCCCGATGGCGAGCGGTCGATGAATACCTATCTGGGCATTTCGGCCGAACTTGGGGCCGAGGACGTGAACCCCGCCACCTTCAGCGGGGCAGACTGGCTGTTCCTCGAGGGCTATCTTTTCGACAAGGATATGGGCAAGGCGGCTTTCCTGAAGGCCGCGGAGGCTTGCCACAAGGCGGGCGGGCAGGCCGGGATCGCGCTCTCGGATCCGTTCTGCGTCGACCGGCACCGCGAAGGCTTCCGCAGGCTGGTCGCGGGGCCGATGGATTATGTGATCGGGAATGTCCATGAATGGACCTCGCTCTATCAGGTCACCGACCTTGAGGAGGCGCTGCGCCTTGCGGCGGCGGATTGCGGGACGGTGATCTGCACCCGCTCGGGCGACGACGCCATCCTGATCCGGGGCGAGGAGCGCGTGATCGCGCCGGTCAACCGCGTGGTGCCGGTCGATGCGACCGGGGCGGGCGACCAGTTCGCGGCCGGGCTGATCTATGGGCTGGCGATCGGTGCGCCGCTGGCGGTGGCCGGCCGCATGGGCTGCATCGCCGCGGCCGAGGTGATCGGCCATGTCGGCGCGCGGCCGGAAAGCGATCTGCGGGCAGGCTTCCGCGCGGAAGGGCTGATCTGACCGAGGGTTGAGGGGTTAGCGTGGGTATTTGAAAAACGGTGAAAGGGCAGAGGTTCGCGCCTCTGCCCTTCCTGCGTTTCCGGTCCTGAAGGATCAGGCGGCGGCGGAGCCGGAGCCTGCGTAGAAGCTCTTGCCCTTGGCGGCCATGTCCTTGAGCAGCGCCGGGGCGGCGAAGCGCGGGCCGAATTTCGCGGCGAGGCTATCGGCGATCTCGACCGCGCGGGGGGCGCCGAGCATGTCGAGCCAGCCGAAGGGACCGCCGGACCAGGGTGCGAAGCCCCAGCCGAGGACCGCGCCGACATCGCCTTCGCGGATGTCTTCGAGGACGCCTTCCTCGAGCGCGCGGACCGCTTCGAGGGATTGGGCGAACATCAGGCGGTGCTGGATCTCGGTCAGTTCCGGCTGCTCGGGGCTTTCCGGCCATTCCGTTGCGAGGCCGGACCAGAAGCCCTGGCGCTTGCCGGCCTCGTCATAGTCGTAGAAGCCCGCCTTGGTCTTTCTGCCCAGCCGCCCCTGGTCGGCGAGCTTGAAGATCACCTCGTCCACCGCACCATCGGGATAGGCATCACCCATCGCGGCGCGGGTGGCCTTGGCGATCTTGACGCCGAGGTCGATCGAGGTTTCGTCCACCAGTTGCAGCGGGCCCAGCGGCATCCCCATCAGCTTGGCGGCATTCTCGACCAGCACCGGGCTGACACCCTCGGCCACCATGCGGATGCCTTCGTTGATATAGGGGATGATGCAGCGGTTGGCGTAGAAGAAGCGCGCATCATTGACCACGATCGGGGTCTTGCGGATCTGGCGCACGAAGTCGAGCGCCTTGGCGACCGCGCGCGGCCCGGTCTCGCGGCCCTTGATGATCTCGACCAGCAGCATCTTGTCGACGGGTGAGAAGAAGTGGATGCCGATGAACTGGTCGGGCCGGGCGCTGGCCTTTGCCAGCTCGCTGATCGGCAGGGTCGAGGTGTTGGTGGCGAAGATCGCATCCGGCGGGATCACCGCCTCGGCCCGCTTCGTGACATCGGCCTTGACCGAAGGGTCTTCG